>CAVUTB010000011.1:0-289381 GCA_963744315.1 uncultured Acidobacteriota bacterium | reverse complement strand
CGGTGCGGCGGAGACACAAAAGAGGAGAACGAGCGGAACCCGGGTCATGGCCACCTCCGCTTTGCGAGCCGCCACGCGCCAACTGCTACATGGCTCGCCCGGAACGGGCGCCACGAGGCTGAGCTTGCCCTGATTCGGCGCCCGAAGGGAGTGACCGGCGCCACAGTAGTGGCGGAGAACCGTGATAGAAAAGTGCCATCCGAGGCATGACCGGTTGAAACATCCCACGGCAGGTCGTCGTCACGGGCGCCGGCGTGTGCTGCCACATGGGCGACGACTGGGGCCTGATCGAATCCTGCCTGCGCAGCGGCGAGTCGCGCCCCTTCACACGCTGGCCGCAGGCGACGGAGCACGGGGCGGCCTGCGAGGTGATCGGGCTCTACCCCAACGAGCTGACCCCCGAGACGCTCGCCGTGGACAAGAGACAGGTGCGCTTCATGGGCCGGGCGGCGCTGCTCGGCCTGCGCGCGGCCCGCCTGGCGCTGGAGCAGGCGCGCCGGCCCACGGCGGACCTGGGCGTGGTCGTGGGCAGCGGC
This sequence comes from uncultured Acidobacteriota bacterium, assembly GCA_963744315.1. Classification (GTDB taxonomy): domain Bacteria; phylum Acidobacteriota; class Vicinamibacteria; order Fen-336; family Fen-336; genus DATBSL01. The sequence goes on along the minus strand of CAVUTB010000011.1, from coordinate 288,845 downwards.
ACCGGCGACGTCGCGACCCACCGCGAGATCCATGACCGTCTGTCGCAGCCGCGGGGCGTGCGCCGCGTCTCGCCGACGGTGATCCCGCGCATCATGGCCTCCACCGTTTCGGCGAACCTCGCCACCGTGCTCGGCGCCACCGGGCCTTCCTTCAACGCCACGGCCGCTTGCGCGGGCGGCGCCTACAACGTGCTGCTGGCCGCGGAGCTGATCGCCCACGGCCACATGGAGGCGGCCATCGCGGGAGGTGTCGAGGTCGCCGACATCCACTTCCACGCCGGCTTCGACTCCATGCGCGCCTACACCAGCGTCGACAACGAGCGGCCGGAACGAGCCTCGCGGCCCTACGCCGCCGATCGGGCGGGGTTCGTCTTCTCCGAGGGCGCTGGCGTCCTCGTGCTGGAGGCGCGTGAGGCGGCCGAGCGGCGCGGCGCTGCGGTCCTCGGCGTCATCCGCGGCTACGGGATGTCCTCGGACGGGACGGGCCAGATGGTCCTGCCCTCGGTCGAGGGGGCGGCCCTGGCCATGCGGCGCGCGCTCGAGCACGCGGGCGTCTCGCCCGACGAGGTCGACTACGTCAACACGCACGCGACTTCGACTCCCGCCGGCGACCTCTCGGAGGTCCGGGCGCTGCGGGAAGTCTTCGGGGCCCGCCGCCCGCCCTATTCTTCGACCAAGGGCTACACCGGTCACCCCGTCACCGCGGCGGGAGCGATCGAGGCGATCTTCACCCTGGCCATGCTGCGCGGGGGCTGGATCGCCCCTGCGTCCACGCCGAGCCGCTCGACCCGGAGCTCGACGACTACCCGCCAGTGGTGCGCCCGGAGTCGCGCCCGCTCCAGCTAGCGCTTTCCAACTCGTTCGGCTTCGGCGGGACGAACGCGGTCCTGGTGCTGAGCGCGGCCTGAGGCGTCCGGCGCTCGGGGGAGTGCTCCTACCAGTTGAACGGACCGGCGCCGCTCGCCACCGCGCCGGGTACGAGGAAGGTGTCGTGCACCTCGCCGTACAGCGTCGGCACCCAGCCCACTGCGTCGGTGAGATCGGGGTCGTTGACGGCGTTGTACTCCGCCCGCACGTCGACCTCCTGGTTCGGCGGAGGCGCCGTTCACCTGCGTCTCGAGCGTGACGATGGCGGTTCCGTTGAGCCGTGAGACGAACCGGTCGGGCGTGATCTCGTGGTCGGTGAAGAAGAAGTTCTTCTCCGCGTAGATGCCGGACTCGATCCCGACGCCCCAGCTGTACCCGTAGGTGTCCGTCTTCTGAGCCGGTAGTAGGTTGTCGTAGACGTGGACCTGGCCGAAGCGCACGCGCGGGACGCGCTGGCCGACACTCTCGAAGAAGTTGTGGTGCAGGGTCACCTTCAGCTTGCCGCGGTCGGCGCTGGCGCCGTCCGAGGAGCCGATCAACATGACCTTGTCGTGGTCGATGAACCGGTTCCAGGTGACGGTCACGAAGTTGGAGGCGTTGGTGATGTCGAGCTGGCCGTCGTGCACCTGGTACAACGGCCGAAGTACGTAGGCAGCGTCTCGTCCCGGTGGTCACGTCCGCGAACTCGTTGTGATCGATCCAGACGTGGTCGCTGTTGCGGAGCGAGATGCTGTCGTACTGCGAGTTCCAGTTGCCCTGGCTGCCGTCGGTCGGGATCCCAGGCGGGAAGCAATCGAACGTGTCCTCGAAGGTGATGTTGCGGATGATGATGTTTGTCGGGTTCACGCCGCCGGTTGCGCGGATGTCGAGCCATCCGCCACGGATCGTCGCCTTCTTGGAGGTGCCGACGATCGTGGTGTTGGAGCCGACGCGGATCCGCACCCGTGCCTGCTGCGCCTGCTGGGAAGCCATCCGTGCCTGCTCGAGCGGGCCCGACGGCGGCACAATCCCCACACTGCCGGGTCGTAGGTCTGCAGATACGCCTCCAGGGTGTAGCCGTTCCGGTTGTAGTCGTTGCAGCTCAGCGGTCGGTTGTCGTCGTCCACGTTGGCGTCGATCGTGCCGACCACGTAGATGATCTTGGGCGTGGAGACGACGGCGTGCTGGATGGAGGGGGAAGACGCCGTTGTTGAGGGCGGCGATCAGCTCGCGGCGGTTCCTCGCGACGAAGACGTTGGCGTCGGTGGCCGCGGCACCACCGGTCGTTCCAGGCGAAGGCGGCCCAGCCGTCGGTCGCGCCCAGCACCTCGCGGCCGAGGTCGCGCGCGGCCGGCTCCAGCCGGGCGGCCCCCCCGGCCGTCGCGAGCAGCGCTGATGCCACGGGTTCTCCCACGCTCCCTCACACGGCCCGGTCGTCTATTGCATGTGGGGAGATCTTGAGGATGAAAGCTGCTGGTGGGGGTGGGATCCTAGCCATCCTGGGCCTTGGCCTCGCTGCCTGCGGCGGCCAGATGGCGTCGAGGCCGGTCGAGACCGCGGCGGCCCATGCGAGGGACGTCAAGACCGCCGGGGTCGTCCGCTCGGCGGCGCCGGGCGAGGTCGCGGTGCCGGGCGCGGTGCAGGCCCGAAAGCGGGCCGCGCTCGGCGCCCGCATGACGGCGTCCGTCACCGTGCTGCCGTATCAGGAGGGGCGTGGGTCGCGGCGGGCACGGTCGTGGTGCGCCTCGACGACGCGGCGGTCCGTGCGGCAGTCGCTGCCGCCGAGGCGGGGCTCCGGGCGGCCGAGTCCGACCTCGAGCGAACGAAGGTGCTGGTCGAGAACGGTATCGTCGCCACCCGCGAGCTCGAGCACGTCAGCGCTGCCGCGAGCGGGGCCCGGGCCCAGCTCACCGCGGCGAGGGACAGCCTTTCCTACACGGCCCTGCGGGCTCCCTTCGCCGGGCGAGTCGCTGCGCGCCACGTGGACCTCGGCGACGTAGTGTGCCCGGCCGCCGTTCATCGAGATCGAGGGCGAGGGCGGGCTGGAGCTCCGCGCCACGGTCGAGCCGGAGATCGCCGCGACGTTGCGCCCCGGCACGAATTGAAGGCGTGGTGGACGGCCAGCCCGCCCCCCCGCCGCCGTGCTGACCGTGTCCCCTTCGGGCGACCGACGACTCACCGCTTCGAGCTGAGTGCCACGCTGCCCGCCGTTCCGGCCTGCGCGCGGGGCTGTTCACTCGAGTGCTGGTCCCCGCGTCTCGGCGAGCCTCGCCTCTCCGTCTCCGCGACCGCGCTTTTGCGGCGGGGCGGTCTCACCGGCCTCTTCGTCGTGCCGACGGCGAGGCGAGCCTCCGCTGGGTAGCCGCGGGCGCCCGCGAGGGGGACTCCCGAGATCCGGGCCGGTGTCGAGGCCGGCGAACAGGTCGTGATCGACCGTGCCGCTCGAGGACGGCGCGCCGTCACGCCTCCGGCGGGACGGCCGCTGATGCGCGTCGGGTTCGCCGGACGGTCGCCCACGCGTTCCTCGACAGCCGGCTCACGCCCCTGCTGATCGCGGCGTCGCTGGGCCTGGGAGCGCTCGCGCTGCTCGCGACGCCGCGCGAGGAGGAGCCGCAGATCCGGGTCCCGATGGTCGACGTGTCGTGCCTGGCCCGGCGCCGAGCCGGCCGAGGTCGAGCGCCGGGTCGTCGACCCGATCGAGCGGGTCCTGTGGGGCTCTCACGGCGTCGAGCACGTCTACTCGATGTCCCGCTCCGGGTTCGCGCTGGTCACGTCCGCTTCCGCGTGAACGAGTCGAACGAGGCGAGCCTGGTCAAGGTCTACGAGCGGCAGTCGGCCCTGGGCGGAACCTGCCCCCGGGCGCGACTCCTCCAGCCGTGGAGCTCCACTCGATCGACGACGTGCCCTTCCTGAGCCTCACGCTGTGGAGCCCGACGCCTCCAGCGACGACCTGCGCCGCTGGCAGCGGAGCTGGCGCAGGAGCTCTCCGAGATCCCGGAGACGAGCAAGGCCCAGCTCATCGGCGGACAGCCGCGCGCGGTGCGCGTGGAGCCCGATCCCGACCGGCTGGCCGCCGCCGGCGTCACCTGGCTGGCGCTCCAGGAGTCGCTCCGCTCGGCGGCCGCCCGCCAGGGCGCGGGCGCCGCCGTGCGCGACAACCGCGAGATGCGCGTCGAGGTGGGCCCGCTCTTCCGCGACGCCGGAGAGGTGGCGAGCGTCGTGGTCGCGATGCGCGGCGGCCGGCCGGTCTACGTTCGCGACGTCGCGCGCGTCGTCGACGGCCCCGACGAGGCGGCGACGCCGTCTTCTTCGCCGCCGGCCCCGCCGGCGCGACCGAGAGCCCGCCCGCCGGCCGCGAGCACCCCGCCGTGACCATCGCGCTCGCCAAGCGGCCGGGCGCGAACGCGACCGAGCTGGCGGAGCGGGTCCTGCGCCAAGCTCGACCATCTGCGCCGCGCCTGCTGCCGGCGGCGGTCCACGTGGACGTCACCCGCAACTACGGGCGACGGCCGAGGAGAAGTCGGACGAGCTGGTGAGCACCTGCTGATCGCGACCCTCTCCGTGGTCGCGCTCATCTCTCTGGCGATGGGCTGGCGGTGGGGGCTCGTGGTCGGCATCGCCGTGCCGGTCACGCTGGCCCTCACCCTTTCATCTACTTCCTCGCCGGCTACACGCTGAACCGCGTGACGCTGTTCGCCCTGATCTTCTCGATCGGCATCCTCGTCGACGACGCGATCGTCGTGGTCGAGAACATCGAGCGCCACCACCGTGAGCGGCCGGGCCGCCGCTGACGACCATCGCCGCGGAAGCCGTGGACGAGGTCGGCAACCCCACGATCCTCGCCACCTTCACGGTGATCGCGGCCATCCTGCCCATGGCGTTCGTGCCGGGCTTGATAGGTCCCTACATGAGCCCATCCCGACCGGAGCTTCGGCGGCCATGCTCTTCTCGCTGGCCGTCGCCTTCATGGTGACGCCGTGGGCGGCTGCACGGATCTTCCGCCGCCGGGCGCGAGGCACGCGACAGGCCGCGCGAGGGCTCTCAGACCCGGCTGTATCGCCGTGTCATGACCTCTCTCGTCGGCGGCCTTCCGCTCGCTGGGCGTTCCTCGCCTGGTTCGCTATCCTCGCTGGCGCGGTTGCGCTCGTGGCCGCCGGCCTCGTGAAGGTGAAGCTGCTGCCCTTCGACAACAAGAGCGAGTTCCAGGTGATGATCGACCATGACGCGGGGACGCCCTCGAGCTGACCCTCGAGACGGCGCGGCGAGATGAAGGACGCTCGGCCACGTCCCCGAGGTGCGCACGTCCAGCTCTACGCCGGCAACGCCGCCCCCTTGAACTTCAATGGCCTCGTCCGCCACTACTTCCTGCGGCGTCCCCGGGGCGCCGATCTGCAGGTGAACCTGTCCTCCAAGCACGACCGCCATGCCCAGAGCCACGACATTGCGAAGCGCGTGCGCCCCGCCCTCGTGGAGATCGCGAGGGGGCGCGGGGCCAGCGTGAAGGTGGTGGAGATCCCGCCCGGGCCGCCGGTCATCGACACGATGGTGGCGGAGGTCTACGGTCCGACTCCGCAGATCCGGCAGGAGGTCGCCGAGGCGCGTGCGCGGCTTCTTCGAGACGACGGCCGACGTCGTCGACGTCCATGACTCGATGGAGACGGAGCGCGAGCGCATGCTCCTGAGCATCGACCGCGAGAAGGCGGGACTGAAGGGCATCCCGGCGGCGGCGGCGGTGGAGACGCTGGCCGCGCCGGGCGCCGGCCGCGACGTCGGCCGCATCGACGCTCCCGCCTCGCGCGAGCCGGTCCCGGTCAGGGTTCGCCTCTCCGCCGCCGAACGGGCGAGCCGCGAGCGCCGCCTCGCCTTCCGGGTCGACTCGCCCGCGGGCGGACAGGTCTCGATCGGCGAGCTCGCCAGCGTCGAGCGCGTGCCGGAGCCGCAGCCCCTCGTGCGCAAGGACCTCAAGCCCGTGGTCTATGTGATGGGCGACCTCGCCGGGGAGAAGGAGAGCCCTGTCTACGCGATCCTCGCCCTCAACGAGAAGCTCGACGCGCTCAAGCTGCCGGGCGGGGCGAAGCTCGAGCGCTACTCGACCGAGGCTCCCGAGACCTCCGATCGCGCGGCCATCAAGTGGGACGGCGAGTGGCAGATCACCTACGAGGTCTTCCGAGACCTCGGGATCGCGTTCGCGGTGGTGCTGGTCCTCATCACCGTGCTGGTAGTGGGCTGGTTCCAGTCCTTCACCGTGCCCGTCGCGATCCTCCTGCCCATCCCGCTCTCGCTCATTGGGATCCTACCCGGGACTTTCTGTTCGGGGCGTTCTTCACCGCCACCTCGATGATCGGCTTCATCGCGGGGGCGGGAATCATCGTGCGCAACTCGATCCTCCTCGTGGACTTCATCGAGCTGAAGCTGCGCCAGGGGATGGCGCTCGAGGAGGCGGTCGTCGAGGCCGGCGTCGTGCGCTTCCGTCCGATGTTGTTGACGGCGGCCGCGGTCGTGGTGGGCTCGTTCGTCATGCTGTTCGACCCCATCTTCCAGGGCCTCGCCATCAGTCTGATGATGGGCGAGGTGGCGGCCACCTTTCTCTCCCGGCTCGCGGTGCCGGTCGTGTACTACCTGATCGCGCGCCGGGGGCGGGCCGCGGAGCCGCGTCTCGAAGACTTTGCCCCAGCAACGGCCGCGTGAGCACGTCTACGGCACGCGCCACTCGCGCTCCCAGCGGTGGCCCCGCAGCGCGTCGACCAGCTGCCGCGGAAGCGGCGGCGCGTCGCCGGCGGCGAGGTTGGCCTCCACGTGCGCGGCTCGGCGCATCCCCGGGATCGTGGTCGAGACGGCCGGGTGGTGGAGGATGAAGCGCAGGGCCAGATCGGGAAGGGTGCTGCCGGGCGGGCACGAGCGGTCGCAGCCGCTCGACGCGCGCCGAGCGTCTCGCGCAGGCGCTCCGGAGTGAAGTAGAGGTTCCGCCAGTCGCCCTCGGGCCACGTCGAGTCCGGGCGTCAGCGTGCCGGTCAGGCTCCCTTCGTCGAAGGGCACGCGCGCGATCACGGCCATGCCCGCCTGCTGGCAGGCGGGGAAGAGCTCGTCCTCCGGAGCCTGGTCGAAGACGTTGTAGACGACCTGGACGCTGTCGACGAGGCCCGTCTCGAGCGCCTTCAGCACGTTCGTCGGCTCCCAGCGGTTGACGCTGATGCCGAAGCCCTCGACCAGGCCGTCGTCGCTTCAGGTCCTCGGCCGCGCGCCGCCAGCCGTCGTCCTCGACCCACGCGTCGCTCCAGACGTGGAGCTGCTGCAGGTCGATGCGCTCGACGCCCAGGTTCTCGAGGCTCTCTCGCGTCATCGCGACCACGTGGTCGTAGGGGAACACGTCCGCGGGCGGCGTCTCGGCGCGCCCGGGCCAGTGGCGGTCCTTCGGCGGGACCTTGGTGGCGACGTAGAGCCGCTGCCCGGGATGGCGCGCGCAGCGCCTGCCCGAGCAGCGCTCGCTGTGGCCGTCGCCGTAGGCGAAGGCGGTGTCGAAGAAGTTGCAGCCGAGCGCGACCGCCCGGTCGAGGGCGGCGAGCGACTCCGCGTCGTCGGAGCCTGTCCAGCCTCCCATGCCCCACATGCCGTAGCCGACCTCGCGCACGGGCCAGCCCAGCCGGCCGAACTTTCGATGGCGCATGTTGGAAGGTCGCGCGCCGAGATCACTGCGCGACGCGCAGGCTCTTGAGCTCCTTCTGGCCCCGGATGAGCAGCTTGCCGTCGACGAGCGCGAGCGGAGCCCAGTTGTCGCCCGCCTCCAGCACCACGGCGCTCGCCAGCGGCTTGAAGCCTGCGGGATCGGGCTGGACGAGATAGAGCTTCGTGCTGCCGTCGGTGGTCAACAGCAGGCCGTCGACCAGGATCGAGCCTCCCCGCACGAACGCCGGCTGCTGGTCGGTCTTCCAGCGGACCTGGCCGTCCATGCTCATGGCGACGAGCCCGTCGCTGCGCTCGTTGATCGTGTAGTGGGAGTAGAAGTGGTCCTTGTAGAGGATCGGCGGCTGCGTGTGAGAGCCGAAGTCGGGGTTCTTGAAGAGCTCCGTGACGGCGTAGCTGCCGTCGGCCTTCTTCTCGACCTTGAACATCGCGCTGCCGGCGCTGTAGCCACCTGAGACCAGCAGACGCCCCTGCCCGGCGTCGACCGGCTGGGGAACCGGGATCGGACACTGCCAGTTCGTGTAGGTCCACAGGATCTTGCCGCTGCGGGGATCGAGGCCGTTGACGCTGCCGTCCTTGGCCGTGCGTCCGCGCCCGACGCTGGCCATGACCATCACCAGATGGTCTTCTCCGCCGATCTTGACCACGGAGGGGCTCACGTACCCCGGATTGCCGGAGAGTAGCGCCGACTTCCACTCGAGCTCGCCCGTGAGCTTGTCGTAGGCGACGACGCCGGTCTCCGAGGTCTGCGGCGCCACGATCAGGAGGTCGCCGTAGATCAGCGGATGCTGGACGATGGCCCACCGGGGCAGCTCGCCGCCGCCGAAGTCCTTCCAGATGTTCTTGTGCCAGACCGGCTTCTGCGTCTTCGTGCTGATGCAATAGAGGTCGCCCAGGGGCCCGACGTGTAGACGCGGTCACCGTCGACGGTGGGTGTCGTGCGGGAGCCGGCGAACATGAAGCCGCCGGGCGCCTCGTACGCGAAGCTCCAGAGCTCCTTGCCGCTCGCGAGGTCGAAGACGCGAAGCTTGTCGCCGACTTTTTCGTCCCGGTCGAGCAGGTAGACCTTGCCGTCGCTGACGGCCGGGCCGCCGAAGCCGGCGCCCACCGGCACGGTCCAGAGCACCTCCGGGTCCTGCTTGCGGCCAGCTGCGCAGCAGCCCCTTCTCGTCGGAAGTGTTGTCACGCCTCGGTCCATAGGCCCACGGCCAGTCCGCAGCGGAAGCGCAGGTGACGGACAGCGCGACCATCGCAACGACGCTCACCATGTGTCTCATCGTCACCACTCCAGGCCCCCCGAACGCCCCACCGCGCGACATTGGCTGCTGACGGCTAGTCTGTCAGCTTGGCTGCGGTCGAGCAATCGACGGGACCGCGCGGAAGCGACGCCAGCCAGTGCTAAGCTCCGGCGCGTCTGCCGAACAGCCGACCCCGAAGGAGCCGACGATGATCCCAATGTTCCGTCGCATTCCGGCCGCTGCTCTCCTGGCTCTTCTCGCCGCCCCTTGCCACGCGCAGCTCTTCAAGCTCACGCGCGAGCAGCTCGTCGAGGTCACGGCCGACAACCCGTTCGAGCGGTTTCCCGACGGGCGTCCGAAGATCCCCGACAACCTGCTGGAGCGCGCCAAGGGTCTCTCCGCCGAGGAGGTGTGGGCGGTGCTCCCCGGCAAGGGCTACAAGTACCAGTGGGCGGACGGCTTCCAGATCCTGCATCCCGGCCTGAAGCTCGTGGGCCGTGCGTTCACCGTCCAGTTCATGCCCACGCGCCCCGACGTCATGAGCGCCCTCACCGCGAACGCCACCAAGGCCGGCATCGCGCGCTACAACCACCAGTACGCGATCGACCTGCTCCAGCCCGGCGACGTCTTCGTGGCCGACATGTTCGGGAAGAAGGAGGACGGCCCGATCGTGGGCGACAACCTCTTCTACTACATCATGAAGGCGACGCGTTCCGCCGGCCTGGTCGTCGACGGCTCGGTGCGCGACCTCGAAGGCCTCGTCGCAGTTCAAGATGCCGGCCTACTTCCGCCACGCGCACCCGACGCCGATCCGCGACGTGATGCTCACGGGCATCAACGTACCCGATCCGCATCGGCGATGCCACGGTCAATCCCGGCGACCTCGTCTTCGGCGACCGGGAGGGCGTCTACTTCGTCCCGCCATCCCTGGTCGAAACGATCCTCGACCAGGCCGACGTCACGCACATCCACGACGAGTGGACGAAGAAGAAGTTCGACGAAGGCAAGTACAAGTCGCAAGAGATCTACGGATCCCCGACCGATCCGGCCCTCAAGAAGGAGTACGAGGACTACCTGGCGAAGCGGCTCGCGGAGATCAAGGCGAAGCGGTAGGCTCGACTCACGCGGTAGGCTCGAACCAGGGCGTGCCCTTGATCTGTGCCTTGCGCGCCGCCTCCTCGTTCATCTCGACGCCGATTCCCGGACGATCGGGCAGGGTGATCCAGCCCTTCTCGATGATCTCGCCCTCCTTGACGAAGCTCTTCCAGAGCTCCAGGCGCTGGATCCAGTGCCACTCGAGCACCAGGAAGTTGGGCACGGAGGCGCAGACGTGGGCCGAGGCCATCGTGCCGAGCGGAGACACGACGCAGTGCGGGGCGAACGGCACGTAGTAGACCTGCGCCATGTCGGCGATCTTGCGGGACTCGAGCAGGCCGCCGCACTTCGGGATGTCGGGCATGATGTTGTCCACCGCCCGCTGCTCGAGCAGCTCGCGGAAGCCGTAGCGCAGGAACAGGTTCTCGCCGCAGCAGATCGGCGTCGAGGTGGACTCGCGGATGTCGCGCATCGCGTCCACGTTCTCGGGCGGCACCGGCTCCTCGAGGAACAGCAGCTTGAAGGGCTCGGCCTCCTTGGCCACGCGCTTGCCGGTCGTCATGTCGTAGCGGCCGTGCATGTCGACCGCGAGGTCGACGCGCTTCGGGAAGACTCGCGGACGAACCGGATCTTGCCCATCATCGTGTCGATCTCGGCGTTGCTCGCCGTCCAGTTGACCGCGTCCCAGCGGTTCGGGTCGTCGCGGTCGTCGATGTCGATCTTGACCGCGGCGAAGCCGATGTCGCGGATGCCGCCGACTTCTCCTTCGCCTTCGGGTCGTTCGGGTCCTCCGTCTGCGAGTCGCAGTAGAGGCGGATCTTGTCCCGCATCTTGCCGCCGAGCAGCTGGTAGACCGGCAGCCCGAGCGCCTTGCCGGCCAGATCCCAGAGTGCGATCTCGATGCCGGTCAGGGCCGTGACGTATTGCCCGGCCTGCGCGCCGGCGAAGATGCCGCTGGTGCGGATGCGCTCGAAGAGGTTGTCGACGTTGAGCGGGTCCTGGCCGACGAGCATGCGCTTGAAGGGCCGTTGATGAGCGGCGGCGAGCCGACGGCGGAGTCGGTGGCCTCGCCCTGTCCGATCAGGCCCTGGTCCGTGTAGACGCGGATGTGGACCTGATAGCCGTGCGCCAGCACCTGGGCGGTGCGCACGTCGGTGATCTTCAGCTTCGGACGACGGTAGGGCGAGCTCGTCTCCTGGATCGCACGGGCCAGGCCCGGCAGGCTCATCACGCCGCCGAACGCGCCGAGACCGCCGAGGAAACCCCTTCTTGACATCGGCCAACCTCCGCGCGCGGAGGCTACACCAAAACCGCGCATGGAGTGGCCCACGAGGCCGCGAAGGCGCTTAGACTTGGCCATCATGCAGACCACGACATCTCTCCGCGTTCACGATCCTCGGCGCTCTGCTCCTTTCGCCTCCGGAGGGGCGTGCCCAGGCGCAGGCCGCAGCGGCCGGTGCTACGGCCGCCGCCGTCCTCCGCGCCGACCAGCCGGGCCCGGTCGTCAACAAGAACATCTACGGCCACTTCGCCGAGCACCTCGGCCGGGGCATCTACGAAGGCATCTGGGTGGGCCCGAGCTCGCCGATCCCGAACACGCGCGGGATCCGCAACGACGTCGTCGCCGCGCTGAAGGAGCTCCACATCCCCGTGCTGCGCTGGCCCGGCGGCTGCTTCGCCGACGAGTACCACTGGAAGGACGGCATCGGGCCCCGCGAGAAGCGGCCGTCGATGATCAACACCCACTGGGGCGGAGTCGTCGAGGACAACAGCTTCGGCACCCACGAGTTCATGGACCTCGTCGACCAGCTCGGCACCGACGCGTACGTCACGGGGAACGTCGGCAGCGGCACGCCGCAGGAAATGATGGAGTGGGTCGAGTACATGACCTCCGACGCCATCTCGCCGATGGCCAACCTCAGGCGCCAGAACGGCCGCGAGCAGCCGTGGCGCCTGCCGTACTTCGGAGTCGCCAACGAGCCCTGGGGCTGCGGCGGCAACATGCGCCCCGAGTACTACGCCGACGAGTACCGGAAGTACAACACCTTCGTCAAGAACTACGACCGCGCGAAGCCCATCTACCGCATCGCGGCCGGCGCGAACTCGCAGGACTTCAAGTGGACCGAGGTGCTGATGAGCGTCGCCGGCCGGCGGATGGACGGCTTGTCGCTGCACTACTACACGCTGCCGACGGGCAACTGGGCCGCCAAGGGCCCGGCGACCGGCTTCGGCGAGGATCAGTGGTTCTCGACGCTACACAAGACGCTGCGCATGGACGAGCTGATCACGAAGCACGCCGAGATCATGGACAAGGCCGAGGCCGAGACGAGGTCCGGAGCCGCGAGCCGGCCCGGCGCCGACAAGAAGGTGGGGCTCGTGGTCGACGAATGGGGCACCTGGTACGACCAGGAGCCCGGCTCGAAGCCCGGCTTCCTCTATCAGCAGAACAGCCTGCGCGACGCCCTCGTCGCGGCGCTGAACTTCCACGTCTTCCACCGGCACGCCGGCCGCGTCGTGATGGCGAACATCGCCCAGACGGTGAACGTGCTGCAGGCGATGATCCTGACCGACAAGGAGAAGATGCTGCGGACGCCCACCTACTGGGTGTTCGAGATGTTCAAGGTGCACCAGGGCGGCACCTTTCTGCCTGTCGAGCTGCAGTCGCCCGACTACGCCATGGGGCAGGAGAAGATCCCGATGCTGAGCGCATCGGCCACGCGCGCGGCCGACGGCTCGGCCGTGCACCTCTCGCTCGCCAATGCCAGCCCCGGGCAGGCGGTCACGCTGAGCGTGAAGCTCGCCGGGCTCGCGCCGAAGTCGGTCGCGGGACGTGTGCTGACGGCGCCCGCGATCGACGCGCACAACACCTTCGAGGCGCCGAACGCCGTCCAGCCGACGGCGTTCACTGGAGCCGCGGTCAAGGGCGACACGCTGGAGGTGAGGGTTCCCGCCAAGTCGGTGGTCGTCCTCGCCTTGAAGTGACAGAGCATTCGGCGAGCGACCGGCGTGCACCGGTGACTGGCGGCTCGCGCGGGAACCGGCGATGGGCCGGCGACGTAGCTACGGGCAACGGCCCTCGCGTCGCAGGGCCGCGACAGGAGGACCTATGTCACTCGCCCGTTCGACCACCCTCGTCGCGCTCGCGACGCTTTCCGCGAGCGCCGCAGCCCAACAGCCGTCTGCACCCGCAGCACCGCCGGCGAAGCCGGCATTCGAGGTGCAGATCAAGACCACGGAGCCGGTGCACGTCGCCGTACTGCCGATGAAGGGCTCGTACATGCAGCACCCCGACGCGTTCGGCCGACTCGGCGGCTACCTCTCGGGGAAGGGGATCACGCCGGCGGGGCCGGCGTTCGGACGCTACTTCAGTGATCCCTCCGTCGGTGAAGCGAACCTGGTGTGGGAGGTCGGCTTTCCGGTCCCGGCTGGCGCCACCGTGGAAGCGCCGTACGAGATCAAGGACCTGCCTGCGGCGCTCTGCGCCACTCACGTCCACCGGGGACCGCTCGAGGAGCTCGGCACGGCGTGGGGGAGCCTGGCTGAATGGGTGATCAGCAACGGGTACCAGCCGCTCGTCCCTGCGATGCAGCGCTTCAAGGGAGACATGAGCGAGGTCGAGATGCTCATGCCCGTGAAGAAGTAGGCTCTCGTCCTCGAGCGGTCGGCGAACAGCCTGCTAGTTCGCGGGGGGCGTCGGCCGCGGGCGCATCACGGCCATTCCGCCTTCCGCCGTGCCGATCACCTCTTGCTCGCAGCCGAAGTCGCGGCGCCAGCGCTCCAGAAGGCGCGGAGCGCGAGGCTCGTCGGCATCGTCCAGCAGCACTTCGTCCAGCGTGATGCCCTGCTCGCGCAACACCGGCAAGACGCCCACTCGCCACGCCGCCCGGATCTCGGGGCCCCACGGCTCGAGGACGGCTGGGCCGTCGCACAGCACGAGCCCGAACCGCTTCGGCAGCTCGATGCCGCGCAGGTCGTACCAGACGAAGTCGTCGTGGGGAACGAGCGGCGCGTAGCTCACGCGCGCCTTCAGGCCGTAGCGCGCGAGAGCGCCCCGCACGACGTCGACCCAGTTCGCGTCCTGCTCGAGGCAATGGACGGGGACTCCATTGCGCTCCGCGACCGCGCAAGCGAGGAGCGTCGTCAGCCCGGTTCCGCACTCGAGGATCGGCGCCGTGCTGCGGCTGGCGCGCGTGGTCCCTTCCTCGAGATAGCGTAGGTCCGCCGACCACGCTTCGTTGCCCCAGGCACGCCGTGCCGTGCGAAGCAGCTCGCGATCGATCGGCGCGCCGGACCGCAACCGGTCGACACAGCGACCCAGGCGATTGCTGTCCACCGCCCGCCGCGCGGACGTGATCAATGCCTTGAGCTGCCGTTTGCCGATGAAGTCGCGCATGTACCTCGGGTTCCGCCCGATGAAGGCAGCGGCGAAGCATAGCAAAGGTCTGCCGGCGAGACCTGTGACGAGGCTCCGCCCTGCTTCGTCATCGGAATGTGTGGCGGCGCTATCCGATCGGATTGACGCCCCGCGGAGACAGACCTAGAGTGCCGCGGATGGGAAACCGAGTCTCCTCCGCTCTTAGCCTCGTGCTCGTCCTGCTCGCACGCGGGAGCTCTTCGGCCCAGACGCCCCAGAGCTATCCGCTCGAGTCCGCGACGGGGCTGCGGCTGCACAACGTGACGGCCGAGCCGGCGACGCTCGACGGCAAGAAGGGGCTGCGGCTGACGCTCGCTCCCGGCGCCTCGCCGGCCGGCGAGCAGCTCGCCGTGATCGAGAAGCTCGAGTTCTCGAGCGGAGTGATCGAAGCGGAGATCGCCGGAGCGCCGGCGCCCGGCGCGGCCGAGGGCGCTCGCGGCTTCGTCGGAATCGCGTTCCGGCTGCAGCCCGACGACAAGACGTACGACGCCTTCTACCTGCGCCCGACGAACGGCCGCGCCGAGGATCAGGAGCGGCGCAACCATGCGACGCAATACATCTCGCATCCCGAGTGGACCTGGGACCGGCTGCGCAAGGAGACGCCGAGCCGGTACGAGGCCTACGTCGACGTGGTGCCGGGGAGCTGGACGAGGGTCAGGATCGAGGTGCGCGGCGATCGCGCGCGTCTCTACGTCCACGGCAACGAGCAGCCGACGCTGATCGTGAACGACGTCAAGACGGGCGCGCAGCGCCAAGGGCGCTGTGGCTCTGTGGCTCGGACCGGGAACCGTCGCGCACTTCCGCAACCTGACGGTCCGGACCGGGGCCGACGCTCGCTGACGTGACGAGTTCGCCGATCCGCTGATTCACGGACCCAGTGCCGCGTTTATCAGATAGTGGTCAGCATTTGCACGCGCGCCGCCGACCTACGAAGCGCCGCCAACGCGGCAGAGCAGCGTACGGACGCGTTTTCGGCTTGACGCTGTCGAAGCGGCGGGAATAGCATCCCGGTCCAACGGTGCGCGACACACCGGTATCTCTTCCGAGAACCCCACCTACCGGCGGTGTCGCCCGAGAACGTGCGATGACGGTGAGACGCTCCAGTGCGGCATCGCAGCTCTCGCTGAGCTCCGCGCAACTGCGCTTCTTCGGAGAGGTGATTTGATGAGGACGACCGGCTGGCGCGCATTCGGTACTATCACTCGTAGTAGTCCTGTCCGGCTTCGCGGCGAACGGCTGGGCCCGGCCACAAGAGCCGCCCGACGACGACACGGCGTCGGTCCCCACGATCCGCGAAGAGAGCGAGGAGAAGAACGGCGAAGCCGAGCAGGACGATCCCACCGCCCGCCTCCTGTGGCAGCGCAAGGCGTGGGGCGCCGTCTCGTCCACGTTCCGCCAGAGCGCCGTCAAGGAAGGCAAGAAGCACGGGAACAAGAAGAACGCGAAGGGCCCCAAGTGGGTCAGCATCGGTCCCGCGGGCGCCGACTACGAGCAGAACGGCAGCTTCACCGGTCACGTGCGCGACAGCGGTCGCGCGCGCACGGTGCTGCCGCACCCCACGAATCCCGACGTCGTCTACCTGCTGACGTCCGGCGGCGGCCTGTGGCGGACCAACAACTGGCAGTCGAGCCAGACGACGTGGGATGTGCTGACCGACGACCTGCCTACGACGGGCGGCGGCGCGGTGGCCTTCGGTCGCAACCCGAACACGCTCTACCTGGGGCTCGGCGATCCCTACGACCAGATCCTGGTGGGCGGCTCGATGGTGAAGTCGAAGAACGGCGGCGTCGGCTGGGACCCGATGATCGAGCTCGGCGACGCGGTCTCCGTGCGCGACGTGAAGGTCGACACCAGCACCAACAGCGACATCGTCCTCGTGGCCACCAACAGCGGCCTCTACCGCTCGGCGGACGACGGGCAAACGTACGGCGCCGTTCCCACCTTCGCCGGCCTCTCGGTCTGGAGCATCGCGCGGACGAGCGCGGGCTGGCTCGCATCGGCGCAGCCCTGTCCCGCGGCCAACGTCGGCCTGCAGTGCGGGCAGGCGACGACGCTTTATCTGTCCACCGATCTCGGCGCGACCTGGGCGCCGATCACGAACGCGGGCAACGTGTTCGCCCTCAACGGCCGGACCACCCTAGGCGTGGCCGTGCCCGGCGACAGCGTGGTCTACGCCTACTCGAGCACCCAGACCGACGGCGCAGATGAGAGACGTCTATCGCTCGGCAGACGGCGGCCAGACCTGGGTCGCCAACGGCGTCAACTCGACCAAGGTGCCCACCAATCCGGTCACGGGCGCTTCGGTCATGGCCGACATGAACATCTGCCACGGCCAGTGCTGGTACAACCAGATGGTGCTGGTGGACCCGCAGGACGCGACGCGCAACACCGTCTGGATCGGCGGCGACCTCGCGACCGCGCGCACGACCGACGGCGGCAGCAGCTGGACCATCAAGACCTGGTGGCTCTACAACCAGGACCCGACGCTCCCCTATGCGCACGCCGACCACCACGCCGCCGCCTTCAAGACCACGGGAACGCCGACGCTCATCCTGGGCAACGACGGCGGCCTGAACATCAGCGAGGACAACGGCGCCAGCTTCAGCAGCGACAAGAACAACGGCATCGTGACGAACCTGTTCTACACGGTGGCGGGCAACCCGCTGTTCCCGAACCTCGTCATCGGCGGCACGCAGGACGACGGCACGCGGCTCCGCACCGACAACGGGACCACCTACAACCAGGTCATCGGCGGCGACGGCATGGGCGCTGCCTACAGCCAGGCCAACACCAACACCGTGATGGGCAGCTCGCAGGGCTCCGGCATTCGGACCAACCTCAGCAACACGCCGCCGGAGGTCTTCCAGAACTGGGTCGCTCGCGGAGCGTTGGCCGACTCCGCGGGGGCGGGGTTCTTCACGGCGGTCATCCCCGCGCCGGCCAGCCATGGACTCGACCGGACGGGTCTTCTTCCACTTCACGAACTCGCGGGTCTGGCGGACGAACGACGGCGGCTTGAACTGGATCCTGATCGGCTCCGCCACGGCGCCGACTTCTCCCGGCCTCCCGGCCGCCCGCCGCTTCCGCTCGAGCCCCTACAACCTCGGCGTGAGCCCGACGGACGTGAACCGCATCGCCGTGGGCGCCGGAGGCGGGTTCCTCGACATCACCACCAACGGCGGCGCCAGCTGGACGGATCTCAACCTGATCGCGCTGGTGCCCGGGTATCAGGGCTTCGTCACGAACGTCACCTGGCAGGACAACCAGAACCTCTGGATCACCTCTCGTCGCGCAGGCTCCCGGCTCCGCCAGGGTGATCAAGGCGTCGATCGCCACGCCGGCCACCCCCTGGGCGGCGGCGACCTTCACCGTCCTGCAGAACGGCCTGCCGGACCTGCCGGTCACCCGCGTCTACTTCGACCCCCGCGATGCCAGCGGCAACTCGATCTTCGCCGCCACTCACGTCGGGATCTACGCCACGACCGACGGCGGAGCCAACTGGGCGCCGTACGGGAAGGGGCTGCCGACGGTTCGCGTGAACGACATCTACATGCCGCCCGACGGCGGCTTCGTGCGCATCGCGACCTACGGCCGCGGCATCTGGGAGCTGCCCCAGCTCGAGCTGGTGAGCGCCGAGCTCTCGGACGACAGGCGCTCTTGCGACAGTGACGGCGTGCTGGACAACGGCGAGACCGGCCGCCTCACCATCACGCTCAAGAACCAGGGACCCAACAACGTCAATCACGTGACCCTCACGCTCACCTCCAGCAACCCCAACGTGACGTTCCCGGACGGCAACGTGCTGAACTTCCGGCCCGTCCAGAAGTTCGGGGAGAGCACGGACTCGATCCGCGTCGCGCTGAACGGCGCCGCCGGCGTGGATTCCACCGACTTCCACATCTCGATCGCCGCCTCCGAGCTGGGGTTGCCCAGCGGCCTCGGCGTGGTCTCGACCCACCGCCTGAACTACGACGAGCAGGCGGCCGCCTCGGCCACGGAGTCGGTCGAAGCGAACGCCACGAACTGGTCGTTCGTGGGCGACCCGACGACGTCCCCCAACATCGACGCCTGGCAGCGCCGCGCGCTCTCGGCGACGAGCCACGTCTGGTGGGGGCCGGACAACAACGGCCAGACCGACGGGGAGAAGGCCGACCTTCCCGACGAGCAGTCCCTGGTCTCTCCGACCCTGCACGTCGGTTCCGGTCCGCTGACGCTGTCCTTCCAGCACCGGTTCGCCTTCGAGGCCGGGAACTGGGACGGCGGCGTTGTCGAGATCACCACCAACGGCGGGGGTCCTGGACGGACATCGGCGTGGGCGCGTACAACGGTTCCACGAACGCCGTCACGAGCGCTCCCATCGGCACCAGCCGCCCGGCATTCGTGAGCCGCAGCGCCACCTGGCCGAACTTCGTGCCCGTCGTGCTGAACCTCGGCACGGCGTTCGCGAACCAGGACGTCCGGATCCGCTTCCGCATCGGCGCCGACGAGTCCACGGGCGCCCCGGGCTGGGACATCGACAACATCAACCTGAACGGCATCACGGGCACGCCGTTCGCGGCTCTGGTCGCCGAGCCGGCGGTCTGCAACCCCTGACGTAATAAGGAGGGGCTCCGCGCAAGCGGAGCCCCTCACTCACCCCGCGCAACCGGCGCTCGCCCCTCTCCAAAAGTCGGTGTACTGCAGGGCTGACTCGCGCAGAGCGTTCCCTCCTGATTCGAAATCCGACCACCGCGCGTCACGCATTTGTCGCACTCTCGTGCCCCAATTGATATACACTCAGCGTCCATTGAGCCCGCGCAGTGGGGGATTGCACGCCGCACGTATGAGGGGAGGGTGCGAATGTCGGAGCCGAC
This sequence comes from uncultured Acidobacteriota bacterium, assembly GCA_963744315.1. Lineage (GTDB taxonomy): Bacteria > Acidobacteriota > Vicinamibacteria > Fen-336 > Fen-336 > DATBSL01. The sequence continues at coordinate 269,718 of CAVUTB010000011.1, read as the reverse complement.
GCTCGTCGGGCCCATCGAGGGCCAGAGACGTGTACACGAGCGCTACGAGGTCACGATCCCGGTCGACTGTACGACGCAGCAGCTCTTCGTTTCGAACCACGTCTGCAACATCAGCCGAGGCGGCCTCTTCATCCGGTCCGACAAACCGCTGCCGCTGGAGTCGGAGGTGTCCCTGGTCCTCCGGCTGCCCGAGGCCGATCTCTGCATTCGTGCGATGGGGCGCGTGGTCTGGAACTACGACATCGCGAAGGGAACGAGCCGGATCGTTCCGGGGTCGGGCATCCGCTTCGTCGACATGGCCGCGTCCGACCGGGCGGCTCTCGAGGCCTACCTGAAGAGGCTCGCGGAGCGCCGCGAGTCGTAGGCCATTCTGCACGGCGCTTTCTACATTGCGCCGCGTCGAAAAAGGGAAGGCCCGGCGTCCGCCGATGGCGGCGCCGGGCCTTCGCAGACACGACGACGATCTACTGAGGCGGCCCGGAGGACTTGTCCTTCTCGATCGACTGGACCATCTCCTTGCCGGTGGCGTCCGTCTTCCAGGTCAGCTTGACCTTGTCGCCCGGGTACACGGCCTTGAGCGCGGTCAGCGCCGACGCATCCACTGCGAGCGTCTTGCCCGTGGTGTCGGCTGCGTCCTTCTTCACGGTGATCGTCTTACCGGGGACGTCGACGGAAATGACCTGACCCGTGAACTGCTTGGCATCCGCGGGCTTGTCGCTTCCGGGCTGCGGCGCCTGTGCCGCTTCCGAGGGCGGCGGAGCCGCTGGCTGCTGGGCCAGGGCCACGCTCGCCGAGAGAACGAGTGCGCCGAGCATTGCGAACTTCTTCATGGAGGGCCTCCTTGGATTTGGGGCGGCCCACCTTGGACTGCCCCGCATGACACCCTCTAGAGGTGCAAGGTCGATGCCCGTCGCGTGCATCGCGGCGGAGCCGAGCATTTTTACCTTCGCCACGAATTTTGACGGGGCCGACGCGAGCGCTGCTGAGCCGCTCGCGCAGACGTCAGGAGGGCGCGCCTTCTCCGAGTCTCTTCTCCAGCACGTCGGCGGCGACGGCGGGACCGAAGTGGAAGCCCTGCCCCAGATCGCAGCGCAGCAGGTGGAGGATCTTGCGCTGCTCTTCGCTCTCCACTCCCTCCGCGATCGTCTTCAGGCCGAGGCCGCGCGACATGCTCGTGATGGCGGTGATGATCGAAGCGGCGTCCGGATCGTGGGTCACGTCCCTCACGAAGGACATGTCGATCTTGAGATTGTCGACGGGCAGCTTCTTCACGTAGCTGAGCGACGAGTACCCCGTCCCGAAGTCGTCGATCGAGATCGCGACGCCCACGCCCTTCAGCTTCTTGAGCAGGTCGGCCGCGAAGCCGACGTCGTGAGTGCAAATACTCTTCCGTCAGCTCCAGTGTCAGCTGGTGAGGGTCGATCTCGTGCTCTCTCACCGCGTCCGCGACGAGGCCCACCAGGTCGCGGTGGCCGAACTGGATGGGGGACAGGTTCACGGCGATCGGAAGCCGCGAGTTCGAGCGCCCCCACTCGCGGATCTGCCGGCACGCGGTGCGCAGCACCCACTCGCCGACCGAGAGGATCAGTCCCGACTCCTCCAGCACGGGGATGAAGCTCGCAGGGGACACGGCTCCCAGCTCGCCGCTCTCCCAGCGGATGAGCGCCTCGGCGCCCGAGATGCGGCCGCTGGCGAGGTCGCAGTACGGCTGGTAGTGGACGCGGTACTCGCCGTTGCGGAAGCCGTCCGCGACGCGGCGCTGGATCTGCGTAGTCGTGAAACGCCCGCTCGCTCAGCTCGCGGGTGAAGAAACGGACCGAGTTGCGGCCGAAGGTCTTGGCGAACGTGAGCGCGGTGTCGGCGTTCTTCAACAGCGTTCCCGCGTCGGAGAAGTCCTGGGCCGCCAGCGCGACCCCGATGCTCACCGTGACGGCGATGTCGTGGCCGGCGATGTGCGTCTCTCGCGCGAGCGCGCCGAGAATGCGCTCGGCGAGCGTGCGTGCCTCGGCGGCGCTGCTGCGGTAGAAGACGCCGAACTCGTCGCTGCCCAGGCGGCCCACGGTGCCGTGCGCCCCGACGAGCTCGCGCAACACGCCGGCGACGTGCCGCAGCATCTCGTCTCCGACCTCCGGCGAGAAGATGTCGTTGATGTACTTGAAGCGCTCGACGTCCATCACGAGCACCGCGAGCTCTTCGCCGCCCCGCTGCGCCAGCTCGTCCTGGAGCAGCGCCAGGAAGTGGCGCCGGTGGGGCACTCCGGTCAGCGGATCGAAGCGGTCGAGCTGGAAGAGGCGCTCCTCGACCTGTTTCTGGCGCGTCACGTCCCGCGACGTGGAGACGAATCGGGCCGTGCGCTCCTTGCCTTCCTGCATCGGGGTGACGTGTTCCTCGAGCAGGAACGGCGTGCCGTCCTTTCGCTGGCAGCTCACCGTCCCTCGATAGGCGCGTCCGGCGAGCAGGGCGTCGCGCACCTCCTCGAAGGTCCGATCCTCGGCGTACCAGGGGAACCAGCGCCCGCTGCGCGGGGCCAGCAGCTCTTCGCTGCTGAAGCCCGTGGTCGACTCGACCGCCCGGTTGACGTACTCGATCCGGCCCTTGCGGTTCACGATCGTGACGAGCACGTCCCCCTGGTCGACGCCTTGCGCGAGGCGAGCCATCCGGATCTCGCTGCGGCGCCTGCGGGAATGCTCGCGCTTCAGCAGTCCCAGCGAGACGAGCGCCACGAGGCATCGCGGCGACCAGCGAGACCGCGGTCAGGTTTTGGACGGCGAGACCCTCGAGCGGCGCGTGTCTAGAGATCTCCCAGGACGCCTGGTAGGCCGCGAGGGCGGCCAGCACCGTGACGGCCGCGGCCAGCGCGAGAACACGGAGCCGTTCGCGTCGCCAACCCCACCTGATCATGTTGCTCCTCGTTGTCTCATTCGGGAGGGCGCGTCAGTCCAGCACGCGGAACGAATGGCTGATCGACTGCTCACTCATCCATCGGTAGTGTGAACCTCGATCGCCATGAACGGATGTGACAGGACATACTTCGGGCACATTGCGTTCACTGCCAATCTATGGATCAGTCAGGACTGAATCCTGGATACCGCGCGGGTGGCGCACGGTCACGGTGTTTTCGCTGCTGGAGCCAGCGACCGCACGTAGGCGACGAGCGGCGCGCCACGCTCGCCCAGGCGGCCGCGGCGGGCGGTGCGCAGGGCGCTCCCGCCCTGCACACGGTTCACACCTCGGGGCCGTCGAGCCTCGAGCTCGGCCGGATCCTCGGCTCGCTCTCGGCGTTGTCCGCCGCCTGAGCGGCGCTCGCCGGGAAGGGATCCTTGAACGTGAACGCGAACGGCGTCGGTCCGTTCGCGGCCAGGTGCGCGAGCCGCTGCTTCGCCTCCTCGATCGAGGGTCGGTGGCCGGCCGGGACCCACCAGAGCGCGGCGTAGACGCCCTCGAACTTCTCGAACCACTCGCGACGCTGCCGCAAGAGCTCGCGGTGGCTGCTCTCGAACACGTAGGCCCGGAGCTTTTCGAGGCTCTCCCAGACCGACATGTTGATGAGGATGGTGTCGTCGTCGTACGGCCGCAGGTCGGTGGCGTTGCCGGCGGGAGTCTGGAGCCGCCATACGAAGCCGGGGCTGCGCTCCGCGAGAGCGTTGATCTCGTCGAGGCGGGCCATGAATCCAGCCATGACGGGACTGTCGGGCGGCCCCTTGACCCGTCCGATGTTGACCTGGGCCAGATGCATGGGATTCACCATACCACCGCGGCTCGCGCTTCTCGCTTAGAGTGATCGAGAGTCATGCGACGCTTCCGGATCATCCTTGCAGGCGCCGCAACTGCTCGCGCTCGCGGCGTTTCTCGTCCTGAGGTGGCAGGCCGCAGGGCTCGAACGGAGGATCGAGGCCAGGATCGTCGCGGAAGCGGCGAGGATCGGGGCGGTCGCTCGCGTCGAGCGCGTCCGCGTGGCGCTGTGGCCTCCGCTCGTCGTCACCGGGCTCGTGGTCGAGAAGCCGGGACGCTGGCAGGGACGCGTCGAGGACCTTTCCGTGCGGCCCCGGCTCCGCGGGCGCTCGGGACTCGGGCCCTTCGTCCGCATCGCCGTCGGGCCCACGGTCGTCGCGCTGCCCGGCGATCTGGAGGTCCGGCTGAACGCCACGGAGTGGGACTGGGACGGAAGGTCGACGGTGGAGCTCGCCGAGCCCACGGAGGGCTTGAGGCTGCATGCCGTTTCCGAGCGCGATGTCCAGCGGTTCGCGCTCACGGCGACGGAGCTGGACATCGGACGGCTCGCCGGACTTCGTCTGGAGCAGGCCGTCCTCCAGCCAGGCCGGGTCGACGGCGAGCTCAGCGGGGAGCGCCGGGCCGATCAGAGCATCGACGCGCGCTGGCGCGTCCGCGCCAGCTTCGGCGAGTGCTCCGGCAAGGCGGAGCTGCTGCGCTCGGCGTCGCCCGCTCGGCTGCAGCTCGGCTTCGAGGTGGACCAGCTCGACTTCGCGCGGCTCTTCTCGTCGCTGGGCCTCGAGCTTCCGCTCGGCGCAGCCGCGCTCGGCTCGCTGCACGCCGACGTGGGGGCGTCGGGTCCGCTCGACGATCCCGCGTCGATCACGGTGACGCAGCAGCTCGACTTCAAGCCGCCCCCGAAGCTGCCGCCGGCGCTGCTGAGGCTGCAAGGCGATTTCGTCCACGAGGCGACGGCACCCGATGGCTCGCAGATCCGGATCGACGTCTCACCGGGCTCTCCGGACTTCGTGGCGAGGGCCGACGTCCCGCCTCTCTTCGTGAAGACCCTGCTGCTCGCCGAAGACTCGGCCTTCTTCACCCATCGCGGCCTCGACCTCGGCGAGCTGCCGAAGGCGCTGGCCGCCAACTGGGCGCAAGGCGGAGCGGTGCGCGGTGCGTCGACACTCACGCAGCAGCTCGCCAAGAACCTGTTCCTGAGCCGCGAGAAGAGCCTGAAGCGCAAGCTCCAGGAGCTCGCGCTCGCGTTCCTCCTCGAGGCGGCGCTCGGCAAGGACCGCATCCTGGAGATCTACCTGAACGTGATCGAATGGGGCCCCGGCCTCTACGGCCTGCGGCCGGCGGCTCGCCACTACTTCGGAAAGGACCCGGGCGCGCTCAGCCCCAAGGAGATGGCGTTCCTCGTGGTGATGATTCCGGGTCCCGTCAAGTACCAGCGCTCCTTCAACGAGGGGGCGCTGAGCGCGGGCCTCGAGCCGCTCGTCGTCAAGCTGCTCGCCAAGCTCCGATCGGTGGACGCGCTGTCCGAGGACGAGTACACGTCCGCGCTCGCCGAGACGCTCGCTTTCAGGCGCCCCGAGACAGCGCCTCCCGTCGAGCCCTGATACCCTCTCCGCCATGGCGACGAGTCCACAGCGGGCGATCCTCTTGCTGTCGTGCCCGGAGCAGAAGGGGATCGTGGCGGCCGTGTCGGACTTCCTCTACCGCAACGACGGCAACATCGTCGACGCCGACCAGCACACCGACTTCGAGAGCAACCTGTTCCTGCAGCGGATCGAGTGGGAGATGGACGGCTTTCGGCTGCCGCGCGAGGCCGTAGCCGAGGCGTTTCGGCCGCTGGCGGAGCGCTTCTCCATGTCCTGGGTGCTGCATTTCACGAGCGACGTCCCGCGCATGGCGATCTTCGTCTCGAAGCTCGACCACTGCCTGAACGACCTGCTCTGGCGGCAGCCGGGCGGGCGAGCTGCCGGTCGAGATCCCGTTCGTCCTCAGCAACCACGAGGACCTGCGTCCGGTGGCCGACTCGTTCGGGCTGCCGTTCCACGTCCACCCGCTGACGCCGCAGAACCGGGAAGAGGAAGGCCGGAGGATCCTGGCGCGGCTCGTCGACGAGCGGATCGACCTCGTCGTGCTCGCGCGCTACATGCAGGTGCTCGGCAGCGAAGTCGTCCAGGCGTGTCGCGGCCGCATGATCAACATCCACCACTCCTTCCTGCCCGCGTTCGCAGGCGGACGGCCCTACCACCAGGCCTACGCCCGCGGCGTCAAGGTGATCGGGGCGACCGCGCACTACGTCACCGAGCAGCTCGACGAGGGGCCGATCGTCGAGCAGGACGTGGTGCGCGTGAGCCACCGCGATTCGGTCGAGGACATGGTCCGCAAGGGGCGCGACCTCGAACGCGTCGTCCTGGCGCGGGCCGTGCGCCTGCACGTGCGGCGGCGCGTGCTCGTCTATGGCAACCGGACGGTCGTTTTCGACTGACGCGGCCGGGTCGACTTGACAGAACGAACGATCGTGCTAAATTGAGGGTATGGGAAAGGGCGACGAGCGCCGGCAGCTCATCCTCGAGCGTGCCGCCCAGACGGCGAGCCGGCTGGGCCTCGAAGGCCTGACGATCGGCCAGCTGGCCTCCGACCTCGGCCTCTCCAAGAGCGGGCTCTTCGCGCACTTCCAGTCGAAGGAGGCGCTCCAGGTCCAGACGCTGCGCCATGCGGCCGAGCTGTTCGTGGACCGCGTCGTGCGCCCGGCGCTCAAGGCTCCGCGGGGCGAGCGGCGGCTGCGCGCGCTCTTCGAGCGCTGGCTGGCCTGGGCGGAGGCCGACGTCCTCAAGGGCGGCTGCCTCTTCGTCGCGGCCGCCACGGAGCTCGACGATCTCGACGGGCCGGTGCGGGACGAGCTCGTGCGCCAGCAGCGCGACTGGCTCGAGCTGATCGCCAACGTCGCGCGCACCGGGATCGCCGAGGGCGACTTCAGGCCCGGGCTGGACGGCGAGCAGGTCGCGTTCGAGCTGTACGGCGTGATGCTCGCCTACCACCACGCGCGGCGCCTGCTCCGGGATCCCCGCGCGCCGCAGCGCGCACGCGACGCCTTCGACGCCCTCGTCGAGGCGGCGCGGTCGCCGCGGCCCTCGCGAGCCGCGAGGGCGCGCGCCTCGTAGTCCGGGGAGCCAGGCCATGACACGACAGCGAAGCCCCAGGCGCAGGAGCCCCGATTTCAGCACGAACGTTCGGCTGGCGGCGCTGCGCTCGACCCTGCGCTTTCTGGTGCGCATAGCGCCTTCGCTGGCCGCGATCGTGGCCGAGTGGATGTTCTTCACGCCGCCGCCGCCACGGCGCTCGAGCGGTCTCGCCGTGCTGCGGGACGCCGAGCCGATCGGGGTGGTCGTGGCCGGGCGTCGGGTGGCGGCGTGGCGCTGGGGTCGCGGCCCGGCCGTCGCCCTGCTTCACGGCTGGGGCGGGCGCGCGGCTCAGCTCACGTCGTTCGTGGAGCCGCTCGTGGCGCGCGGCTTCTCGGTCGTGGCGCTCGACGCGCCGGGCCACGGAAGCTCGGGCCGCGGCCGCTCGTCCGCTCCGCAGTTCGCACAGGCGCTGCAAGCCCTGGCCGAGTCGGTCGGCGGTCTGCACGGCGTCGTCGCCCACTCGCTCGGGGCCGCGGCCGTCGCGCTCGCGCTCCGCGACGGTCTGCGCGTCGCTCGCGTCGTCCTGCTCGCCGCCGCCGCCGAGCCGCCGCGCTGGGTGGAGCGCTTCGCCGCCCGCTTCGGGCTGCCGCCCCACGTCGTCGACGAGCTGCGGCGTCGAAGCGAGCGCCGCATCGGGATGTCCTGGCGGGAGCTGAACGTGCCCGTGCTGGCGAAGGGCTTCGAGGCGCCGCTGCTCCTCGATCCACGACCGCGACGACCTCGAGGTCGCGATCGCCGACGCCTCCGCGATCGTCGCGGCCTGGCCGCACGCGACGCTCGTGGAGACGAGAGGACTCGGCCACAACGGCGTGCTGCGCGATGCCGGAGTGGCCGCCCGTGCTGCGGAGTTCCTGGCGGGCGGTGTCGCCCGCTGCCCGTGCGGTGCGCCGCTCGAATCCGGCCGGGAGTGCGAGACCTGTCAGTTCGAGCGCGAGCTGTTCGACCGCGAGACGCGCTGGGCGCCGGCCGTCGGGGCCTGAAGCTCGCCGAGCTGCTCGAGATAGATCGTGAGCTGCGCGAGCCAGTGCAGCGCCGGCCGGTACGTGGGATCGACGAGCGCCCGCGTCAGCCGGGGAACGAGGAAGCCCTTGTCGACGATGTGATTCCCGGGCGCGAAGGAGCTCCCGAGCAGGTCGAGCACCATCCGGGCGCCTTGCCGCCAGCTCACGATCCCGTCCGGGGTCTTGCCGGCGTAGGGAAGGTGCCGATGCTGCGGGAAGGCGAGGTTGATCGCGTCGGTGTGGAAGGTGTGGTCGACGAAGGTGGCGGCGGGCATCCCCATCAGGAGATCGTAGACGCCGGCGTCGATATAGGGGCTGTGCACCACCGCGTTGTTGCACAGCATCCGGTAGGGCCCGAGAGCGATCTCGCGCCGCGTCCGGTTCCAGAAGCAGAACGCGCTCACGGGATTGGGCTCGCCGGCCATGCTCTCGAGCGCCTGCGCGATCCTCGAAGGGGCGCAGCGTTCGCGAGCCTCTCGCGCATGTCCCGGCGGAACATCGGAACGACCACGCTGCCGACCGAGAGGTCGCGAGCGAGATCCAGGAAGCGGCCTTCCTCGTAGAGCCGCAGGCGCTTGGGCGACAGGAAAAGGCCCGCGGACAGCACGTCCCCGCCGAGCCCGTCGTAGAGCGTCGTGGGCCGTCGCGCGAGGTAGTCCGCGGCCGGGAGCACCCAGGTGTGCTCGTCGGCGCAGAAGTTCGTGAGCGCGTTCTTGCGACGCTCCGCGGCGAGCGTCATCCCTCCGGCGGGAACCGCGACGTGCTCGATGCCGAGCGCCTGCGCCACGGCGCGCGCCACCGCGGCGTCCCCGCCCCCGTACGCGACGGTCAGGCACGTCCTCGGCGCATGCCCGTTGAGCTGGAGCTCGAACAGGATGTGCCGCGAGTCGCGCCCGCCGCTGAGCAGGTGCACGATGTCGTCGCTCTCGGGCGGCCGCCGCCGGATCGCTTCCCGGAAGCTGGCCACGTACGCGGCGAGAGCCTCGTCGCGGCCGAGGCGGACCGGCTGCCACCCGCGGCCCCCGGCCCTCGACTGTCAGGGCTCCCTGCGACCACCGGCAGCTCGCGTTCGGCGGCACGGCCCGGATGGCGCGGAAGGGAGTCTCGTCGCCGAGGAAGTACCCGAGGTGCATGAACACGGCGAGCGCCTCGAAGTCGAGATCGCTCGGCGCGCCGAGCTCGATCAGCTTCGATACCGAGGGCGAGAGGGCGCAGCGTCCCTTGTCGCTGAAGTAGTACAAGGGCTGCAGGCCATAGCGGTCGTTCTCGAGCTGGAGCTGGCTGCCGTCCCAGGCCCAGCGCGCGAAGATCCCGTCCGGCCGTCCCTCCCGCAGCGGCGTCTCGCGGCCGAGCGTGCAGGACGGGGCGCCCGAGACGACGGTGCGGCCGTCTCTTTCGTCGATGAGCAGGAACGGCTCGCCGGCCGTCCCCGCGACCGGCACGGAGTCGGGCTCGCGGGTGGCGGTGGCCTCGGGCGTTCTCACGGAATCGAGCGGATCACGCTCGATTCCCTCCCGCCTCGGTTCGATACGCGCCGGCTCTCTGCGCCACCAGGAGGGAGTGGTGCGCTGCTAACGCGGCGAGGAAGCGGAAATCCTGAGGGCCCGAGCAGGCGGAACGCGATCACGGGCCTTCCGAGCACATGACTAGCGTGATGTGACGAGCGGTCGATCTGCTGGCGCACCGCCTCGGGACATACACTAGCGCTTCGCGGAGGTCCGCAGTGGGCGTCGTCGTCCAGAAGTACGGCGGATCGTCGGTGGCCGACGTGGCCCGGATCGAGAAGGTGGCGGATCGCGTCGCCGCGACGCGGGCCCGCGGGCTCGACGTGGTCGTGGTGGTCTCGGCGATGGGCGACACCACCGACGAGCTGCTGGCCCTCGCCGCGTCGCATCACCGATCGTCCGGCGCGGCGCGAGCTCGACATGCTGCTCTCCGCGGGCGAGCGCATCTCGATGGCGCTCCTGGGAGTGGCGCTGAACGCGCGCGGCGTGCCCGCGGTCAGCTTCACCGGCTCGCAGTCGGGCATCATCACGAACGACGCCCACACGAGCGCGCGCATCGTGGAGGTGCGGCCGTTCCGCGTCCAGGACGAGCTCGCCCGCGGCAAGGTCGTGATCGTGGCCGGCTACCAGGGCGTCTCGTACAAGAAGGAAGTCACGACGCTGGGCCGCGGCGGCTCCGACACCACGGCCGTGGCGCTCGCCGCGGCGCTGGGCGCCGAGGCCTGCGAGATCTACAGCGACGTGGACGGCATCTACTCGGCCGACCCGCGGGTGGTGCCGGGGGCGAGGCGGCTCTCCGAGATCTCGTACGAGGAGATGCAGGAGCTGGCCGAGGCCGGCGCGAAGGTCCTGAACGCGCAGGCGGTCGAGTTCGCGAAGGAGGCCGGCATCGCCATCTATGCGCGCGCCTCGAGCGGCAGCGAGGCCGAGACGGTCGTCCGCCGCTTTCCGCCCAAGGCTCCCGGGCGCGTGGCGGGTGTCGCGAGCGAGACCGGGTTGATGCTCCTGGAGGCCGGACCCTTCACGCGCGAGGCGCTGGCCGATGCGCTGACGCTGCTCGACGAGCGAGGCATCGCCGGCAAGCAGCTGCAGACCTCCTCGGGCGGCGACGGCCACCGGGCCACGCTCGTCGTGCCGCTCGAGAACCTCCACGACTTCAGGGCGCACGAGCAGCCTCTCGCCGCCCGCGGCTTTCGCTTCACGCGGGGAATCGGCGCCGTCTCGGCCATCGGCACGGGGATCAACGCCACGTTCGGCAACGTGCGCCAGGCGCTCGCGGCGCTCGCCGAGCAGAACGTGGCCGTCCTCGGCCTGTCGACCTCGAGCTTCCGGATCAGCGTGCTCGTCGAGGAGCGCTCGCTGGATGCCGCGGTGAGACGCCTGCACGAGCGCCTCGTCGAAGCGACGCCCGCTTGAGCCGACGCCGTCGGGCGCTCAGTGGCCGAGGCCCGTCAGCTTGATGACGTAGAAGGACGCGCCCTGCGGGTCGCTGAGGAGAGCGATCCGTCCGACGCCGGGGAAGTCCTGCGGGCCCATCGTGACCTTCGCACCCAGGCTCTTCGCCTTCTCGGCGGACGCGTCGCAGTCGTCGACCTGGAAGTAGACGAGCCAGTGCGGCGGCACGTTGCCCCAATCCTTCTGGATCTCGATCATGCCGCCGATCGAGCGCTCGCCGAGCGTCCACTCGGTGTAGCGAGGGTCGTCCTTCGTGCCCCAGCCGAAGAGCGACTTGTAGAAGGTCGCGCAGCGGGGGAGGTCCTTGGCCATGAGCTCGGCCCAGCAGAAGGCGCCCGGCTCGTCGATCACGCCGAGCCCGATGTTCCGCCGCGCTTCCCACACGGCGAAGACCGCGCCGGTCGGATCCTGCAGGACGGCCATGCGGCCGGCGTCGAAGACGTCGAACGGAGGAAGCGCGACCTTGCCGCCGAGCTCCTTCGCCCTGGCCGCGGCGTCGTCGGCGCTCGCCGTCCGCACGTAGACCTGCCAGTTCGGCGGCACGCCCTTCTGCTCGGGCCTCAGGCTGTAGCCTGCGGCCACGTCCCGGCCGTTCTTCTTGAAGAGCGTGTAGGTCTCGCCGGGGCCCATGGGCTGGTCGTCGACTCCCCAGCCGAAGAGCGCCTGGTAGAACTTCTTCGCCGCTCCTTGGTCGCTCGTCGCCAGCTCCACCCAGCAGAAGTTGCCCGGCGCGTGCGACTCCACGTTGGGCATGGCCGCCCTCCTCGCTGCCCCTCTCGCTTCATCCTACGGCGGCGGCGGCGCAGTTGTTCGGACGAAAACACGAATCGTCCCTGCCCTCGGCCACCGGGCTGGTAGAATCGGCGCGTCCCGCCCCGCCAGCGTTTCCCATGACCAAGCGCGCGTTCCTCGAGCTCGTCTCCGGTCTCGTCGGCTGGCCGGCCCTCGCGCCGCTCGCGGCCTGGGCGCAAGGCGAAAGGCTCACGAACTGGGCGGGCAACCTCGAGTACGGAACCGCCAAGCTCCACGCCGCTCGCTCGCTCGACGACGTGCGGGAGTTCGTGCGGAAGCAGTCGAAGCTCAAGGTGCTGGGAACGCGCCACTGCTTCAACACGATCGCCGACAGCGCGCACGGCTTCCTGTCGCTCGGCGAGCTGGGCGAGGTCGTGGCGCTCGACGCCGCGGCTCGCACCGTGACGGTCGGCGCGGGCATGCGCTACGGCCAGCTCTGTCCGTACCTGCACGAGAAGGGATTCGCGCTCCACAACCTCGCGTCGCTGCCGCACATCTCGATTGCGGGGGCCTGCAGCACGGCCACGCACGGGTCGGGCGAGAAGAACGGCAACCTCGCGAGCGCGGTCCGCGCGCTCGAGCTCGTCACCGCGGCCGGGGACCTGGTGCGACTCTCGGCGGACCAGAACGACGAGGCTTTCCGCGGAGCGGTCGTCGGGCTGGGGGCGTTGGGCGCCGTCACCAAGGTCACGCTCGCGATCGAGCCCGCCTTCGCGATGCGCCAGTGGGTCTACGAGAACCTGCCGCTCGCACAGATGAAGGAGCACTTCGACGCGATCGAGGCGAGCGCCTACAGCGTCAGCCTGTTCACCGACTGGCAGGGCCAGAAGATCCGCGAGGTCTGGATCAAGAGCCGCACGGAGAACGACCAGGCCTTCGCGGCGCCCGAGGAGTTCTTCGGGGCGAAGCGCGCGAGCCGGAACCTCCACCCGATCGCCGAGCTCGGCGCCGAGAACTGCACCGAGCAGCTGGGCGTGCCCGGCCCCTGGTACGAGCGGCTGCCGCACTTCCGGATGGGCTTCACGCCGAGCGCGGGCAAGGAGCTGCAGTCGGAGTACTTCGTTCCGCGCGCGCACGCGGTCGACGCGATCCTCGCGCTGGAGAAGCTGCGCGACCAGATCACGCCACACCTCATGATCACGGAGATCCGGGCGATCGCCGCCGATTCGCTCTGGATGAGCCCCTGCTACCGGCAGGACTCGATCGCGATCCACTTCACCTGGAAGCAGGACTGGCCCGCCGTGAGCCGCCTGCTGCCGGTGATCGAGAAGGAGCTCGGCCCCTTCGGGGCCCGGCCGCACTGGGGCAAGCTCTTCACGATGGCGCCTTCGGTGCTGCGGTCCCGCTACGAGCGGCTGCCCGACTTCCTCGCGCTGGCTCGGAAGTACGATCCGCAGGGCAAGTTCCGCAACGAGTTCCTCGACCAGAACGTCTACGGGCGGGGATAGTCTCGAAGATTTCAGGAGGAATCGTCATGCCGATCCAGCCGGGCGACAGGTTTCCCGAGGCCAGCTTCACGCGGATGACGGAGAGCGGGCCCGCGCCGGTCTCCAGCGCGGAGCTCTTCGCGGGAAAGAAGGTCGTCCTCTTCGGCGTGCCGGGAGCCTTCACGCCGACCTGCTCGAAGAAGCACCTGCCCGGCTACGTCGAAGAGGCCGAAGCTCTCAAGGCGAAAGGCGTCGACCTCATCGCCTGCATGTCCGTGAACGACGCGTTCGTGATGGACGCGTGGGGCCAGGCCCACGGCGCGTCGGGCAAGGTCCTGATGCTGGCCGACGGCAACGGCGACGTCACGCGCCAGATCGGACTCGAGTCGGACTTCTCGAAGTACGGGATGGGCCAGCGCGCGCGCCGCTTCTCGATGATCCTGCAGGACGGTGTCGTGAAGCAGCTGAACGTCGAGGCCCCGGGGGAGTTCAAGGTCTCGAGCGCCGAAGCGACGGCCTGCCAGCTCTAGCCCCGTCGGTCAGAGAGAGGGAAGACACATGAAGAAGACGCTGGCGATCGCCGCTGTATCTGCCGCACTCGCGCTTCTCGGCGCGCGCGCCGTGCGGTCGCAGGCGCCGGACCCGCTCGATCCGCTGAAAGTCGCGCCGGACACGCACAAGCTGGCCTTCGAGAACGCGTTCGTGCGCGTGCTCGACGTTCACGTGCCTCCCGGCAAGACGGAGCCGCGCCACCGGCACCCGCACGGCCTCAGCGTCTACTTCACGGACTGGGACGTGAAGGTGACGATCGACGGGGCCAAGCCCGAGACGCGTCAGCGCAAGGCCGGCACCTTCGCGTGGAGCGACGCCATCGTCCACACGATCGAGAACGTCGGCCGGACGGAAGGACACGTCCTGCGCATCGAGCTCAAGCAGTAGCTTCGCGAGTCGCGCGCGTCGCTCCGCGGCGCGCCGCACAGACCCGGCGCTTTGTAGATTCTCCACGGCTCCTCGCCGGGTTTCCGACGCGGTAAGTGTCCCAACGCGGCGAGCCACGGCGTTTCAAGCGCGATTGCGCCTCGGAAGCGGCCCATTTCGGGCGCCTGGCCCGCGTCTTGCTCTTCGAGCCTCAGCGGTCGCGGGTGTGTCGCCGCTCGACGCACCGATGGCGCGATCGCGCGGAGGAGACACATGGACTTGGCATCGCAGGGCTTCCTGGTGACCTTCATCATCGGTGGCCTCGTCGGCTGGCTGGCGAGCATCATGATGAAGACGAACGCCCAGATGGGGATCCTGGCCAACGTCATCATCGGCGTGGCGGGATCGTTTCTGGGCGTGACGATTGCGCGAGAGCTGGGAGTGCGGGCCCACACGGCTCCGGGGGCGTGGATCGTCGCCGTCCTCGGCGCAGCACTGCTCATCGCGATCCTGAGATCGCTCGGAGTCTTCGGAAGGGTGGCGTCCTTCCGCTGACTGCAGCGGGAGACCCGGGGGGCGCCGGCGCGAGCCGGACGCCCCCCTTTTCACGAAGGGGAACCGGTGACCGAGAGCCCACTGCCGCTGTCGCTGGCCAGGAGCGGTGACGAAGAGCGTCCGCTTCCAGTCCCGTTTCCCGTTCGCGTGGACGTGCGCTCCGTCGCGCTCACGGGGCTCTTCATCCTCGCGGTCTTCTACACGCTCTATCTCGGGCGCTCGTTCTTCGTTCCGCTCGTGCTCGCCCTGCTGCTGTCGTTTCTCTTCAGCCCGCTCGTCCGGCGGCTGAAGCGGGCCCGGATTCCGGAGAGCGTCAGCGCGGCCGTCGTCCTGGTGGCGCTCGTCGGCACCGTCGGCTACTCGGCCTACCGGCTGTCCGGTCCCGCGAGCGAGTGGATCGCGAGGGCGCCCGAAAGCGTCCAGCGGGTCGAGTCGAAGCTCCGCAAGCTTCGGCGGCCGGTGGAGCAGGTGTCCAGGGCCGCCGAGCAGGTGGAGAAGGCGGCGGGCGGAGCAAGCTCGGATGCCGTCAAGGTCGAGATCCAGGGTCAGACGCTGAGCTCGGCGCTGTTCGGCGGGACCCAGGCCTTCCTGGCGAGCTCGCTCGTGGTCGCCATCCTCTTCTACTTCCTGCTGGCATCGGGAGACCTGTTCCTGACCAAGGTCATCAAGGTCGTACCGCGGCTGCAGGACAAGAAGCGGGCCGTCCAGATCGCCCGCGAAACCGAGGACCAGATCTCCGCCTACCTGGCGACGACGGCGATCATCAACACGGCCTTCGGAGCTGTGGTGGCCGGGCCATGTGGTGGCTCGGGCATGCCCAATCCCGGCGCTCTGGGGCGTCGTGGCCGGTCTCACCAACTTCATCCCCTACCTGGGCGGGATCGTCTGCCTGCTGATCCTCGGTGTCGTGGCGCTGATCCAGTTCGACAGCATCGGACAGGCGCTTGACGGTGTCGGGCGTGTTCTTCGCCCTCAACACGCTTGAAGGCAATCTCATCACGCCCCTGATCGTGGGCCGGCAGCTCAGCCTCAATCCCGTGGTGATCTTCGTCAGCGTCCTGCTCTGGGGCTGGCTGTGGGGGATCCCGGGATTTCTGCTCGCCGTTCCGATCATGGCCGCCATCAAGATCATGTGCGACCACATCGAGGGCCTCGGCCCGATCGGAGAGTTCCTGGGCCACTAGCCGGTCGGGCGCTCCCGCGCCTGTAGAATGACGCGTACGCGACGCCGGGAGGAGACGCATGAGCGCGATGCGCGTGGGTCGCCGGACCTTTCTCGCCGCGGCGGCCGGAGCGGCTGCCGCGGCGTGCCGACGCGAGCGCGAGCCGCCGATGCGAGCCAGGCTACGGCACGCCCGGTCCGCCTCGGCGGCCCGATCTTCGAGAAGAGCGACGACCCCGAGGCCCTCGCGCGCGCTCACCGCGCGAAGGGCTACCGGGCCGCGTACTGCCCGAAGCTCTCCGTGGCCGACGCGGACAGGATCAGGGAGACGGAGCGGGCCTTCGCGCGCAACGACGTGGCGATCGCGGAGGTGGGCCGCTGGGTGAACCTGCTCGACGCCGATCCCGGACAAGCGCCGGCAGAACCTCGCGACCGTCACGGACGGGCTCGCGCTCGCCGACGCCATCGGCGCGCGCTGCTGCGTCGACATCGCCGGCTCCTTCAGCACGACGAGCTGGTTCGGTCCGCACCCGGACAACCTCACGCCGCGCTTCTTCGACGCGGCGGTCGAGAACGCGCGCAAGATCATCGACGCGGTCAAGCCCACGCGGACGGTGTTCACGTACGAGATGATGGCCTGGTCGCTGCCGGACAGCCCGGATGCCTGCCTGCGCATGATCGAGGCGGTCGACCGCAAGGCCTTCGCCGTGCACCTCGACCCGTGCAACCTGATCAACTCTCCCGAGCGGAACTACCGCTCGAGCGACGTGATCCGCGAGTGCTACGCGAAGCTCGGGCCTCGGATCGCGAGCGTCCACGCCAAGGACCTCGCCTGGGACGTCGAGTACGCCGTCCACTTCCGCGAGGTGCGGATCGGCCTCGGCACGATCGACTACGGCGTCTTCCTCGCCGAGCACGCGAAGCACGCCCCCGACGTCCCGCTGATGCTCGAGCACCTGCCGAACGAGGCGGAGTACGACGCCGCTCGTGCGCAGGTGATCGCGAGCGGGGAGCGGATCGGCCTGCGGTTCGAGTAGACGGAGCGACAGGGTGCTCGGCAAAGGCCGCTCTTGACCCCCGGTAGGGCACCGCATACTCTCGCCCGCGGTTCCACGCATGAGCACATGATCGGCGAGACCGTCGGCCACTATCGCGTCGTCGAGAAGCTCGGCGGCGGCGGGATGGGGATCGTCTACCAGCGCCGAGGACACGCGGCTCGGGCGCAGCGTGGCGCTCAAGTTCCTGCCGCCCGAGCTCTCGGGGGACGCCGGCGCCGTCGAGCGCTTCCAGCGCGAGGCGCGCGCGGCCTCCGCGCTCAACAACCCCCACATCTGCACGATCCACGACATCGGCGAGCACGCGGGCCGCCACTTCATCGTGATGGAGCTGCTCGAGGGCGAGACGCTCAAGCACAAGATCGGCGGCCGGCCGCTCGAGCTGGGCACGGCGCTCGAGCTCGGCACTCAGATCGCCGACGCGCTCGAGTCGGCCCACGCCAAGGGCATCGTCCACCGCGACATCAAGCCCGCCAACATCTTCGTCACGCGCCGCGGCCAGGCCAAGGTGCTGGACTTCGGCCTCGCCAAGCTGCTCCACGAGCCGCGCCTGGAAGCGGACGACTCCGCGCAGCCCACCTACGACGCCGCCGAAGAGCACCTCACGAGCCCGGGCGCCACCGTCGGGACGATCGCCTACATGTCCCCGGAGCAGGCCCGCGGCAAGGCGCTCGACGCGCGCACGGACCTGTTCTCGTTCGGGGTCGTGCTCTACGAGATGGTCACGGGCCACCAGGCGTTCCCGGGGCAGACCTCGGCCGTGATCTTCGACCAGATCCTCAACCATGCCCCCGGTCGCCCCGGTGCGCCTCAATCCCGCGCTGCCGCAGGAGATGGAGCACATCCTGAACAAGGCGCTCGAGAAGGATCCGGCGCTGCGGTACCAGACGGCGGCCGACGTGCTCGCCGATCTCCGGCGGCTGCGGCGCGACAGCGACTCCGGCCGCTCCGCGAGCGTCGGCGTCGCCGCGCCGGCGGCGAGCGTGGGGACGTCGAGCGCTCCGTCTCTCGCCTCGGCGCCTTCCGCAACGACGGTGACAGCCGCCGGCTCGAGCGGTTTGCGGTCGCGACGAGGCCTCGCGATCGGCGCCGGGGCGGTCGTGCTGGCGCTCGTCGCCGGCCTCGCGATCCTGCTGCGGCCGCAGAAGGCGCCGGCGCTCACCGAGAAGGACACGATCCTGATCGCCGACCTCGCGAACACGACGGGCGAGGCGATTTTCGACGACACCCTGACCCGGGCGCTCGCCGTGAACCTCGGCCAGTCGCCTTACCTCAAGCAGGTGCCCGAGCCGCGCGTCCGCGAGACCCTCAAGATGATGGGCCGCTCCGCCGAGGAGCGGCTTACGCGCTCGGTCGGCCAGGGAGGTCTGCCAGCGCGAAGGGGCGAAGGCGATGATCGCGGGCTCGATCGCGCCGCTCGGCGGCCGCTACGTGATCACCCTCGACGCGCTGGCCTGCGAGAGCGGCGAGTCGCTCGCGACCGAGCAGGTTGAGGCCGCGAGCCAGGCTGAGACGCTCGGCGCCCTGGGCAAGGCGGCCTCGAGCCTGCGCGGCCGGCTCGGCGAGTCGCTCGCCAGCGTCGCGAGGCTCGACGCGCCGATCGGAGCGCGCGACCACCTCCTCGCTCGAGGCGCTGCGCGCCTACAGCCTTGCCGAGCTCGAGCGCGCGAAAGGCAACGGGTTGGGCTCGATCCCGCTCTACAAGCGCGGGATCGAGCTCGATCCGAACTTCGCGCTGGCGCACGCGCGGCTCGCGACGGTGTACAGCAACGTCGGCGAGCTCGAGCTGAGCCGAACCCATCGCACGCGCGCGTTCGAGCTGCGCGACCGCGTGACCGAGCACGAGAAGCTCTACATCAGCGCGCACTACTACTCGTCGATCACCGGCGAGACCGACAAGGCGCGCGAGATCTACGAGCTGTGGAAGCGGACCTACCCCCGGGACTTCACGCCCTACAACAACCTTTCGGTGCTCTACGGGCTCACCGGCGTCGCCGGACAAGGCCCTGGCCGAGGCGATCGAGGCCAAGCGGATCGCCCCCGACGACCCGCTCGCCTTCGTCAACGTGGGCTTCGGCTACCTCGCGCACGACCGGCTCGACGAGGCGAAGAGCGTGTTCCGCGACGCCGAAGCGCGCGATTTCCTCGGCGAGATGGGGGGCGGCCCGCTCTGGGTGGCATACGTCGAGCAGCGACGCCGCCGAGCTCGCACGGCTCACCGAGCTCTCGCACGGCAAGCCGTGGGAGCCGGACGCCCAGTCCATCCTTTCAACGATCGCCTTCCTGGCCGGCCGCATGACGGAATCGGCCCAGCACCTGCGCGCGGCGGCATCCCAGGCCCGGCAGCAGGGGCTGCCCGAGCGCGCCGCTGCCATGCTGCTCTCGCTCGCCTGGGAGCAGGGCATCAGCGGCATGAAGCGCGAGGCGCGCGAGACGGTCGTGCAGGCGCGAGCCGCGCTTCCGCGCGGGGCGATACTCCCGGAGCTCGCGATGGGGCTCGCGCTCTCGGGGCAGACGACCGAGGCGGAGTCGATGGCCGAGGCGCTGTCGAGGAAGTCGCCGGTCGACACCCTGATGCAGCAGGCCTACCTGCCCGAGGTGCGGGCCGCCGTCGCGCTCGAGCGCGGACAACACGCTCGCGCCATCGAGCTGCTCGAGGCCGTGCGAGCCGCTCGAGCGGGCTCCCTTCCGCACGTCGCTCCTGCTCCGCGCTCGCGCGTATCTCGGCGCGGGCCGCGCGAAGGACGCCGTTCCGGAGCTCGAGCCGTTCCTGCAGCGCCGCGCGGTGCCGCAAGCTCAGCGCGCTCGAGTCGCTCTGCCGGCTCGAGCTGGCGCGGCGCTCGCCGCGTCGGGCCGCCGCGACGACAGCCGGCGCGCCTACCAGGACCTGCTCGCGGCCTGGAAGGACGCCGATCCCGAGCTGGCCCCTCCTCAAGCAGGCCCAGGCCGAGTACGCCAAGCTCAGCTAGCGACCGCCGCATTTTCGTTGTCCGGCCTTGGAGAGCGTGCTAACGTCCGAGCGCTCCCCATGGCAGAGGCTGTCGCCGCGCCGGGCGTCGTGATGCGGAGAGCCGTCGAGCGCGAGGCGCAACGGCACACCGCCCTGGTGCGGGTCACACACTGGATCAGCTCGTTGAGCTTCCTGGTCCTCGTGCTCAGCGGGATCGCCATCCTGCTCGCGCACCCGCGGCTCTACTGGGGAGAGACGGGAGGGCTGGGCGGGCCTTCGCTCATCGACCTGCCGCTGCCCTTCGTGCTCGACGTTCCGATCCGGGGGCCCGGCCGCTATCTTCACTTCCTCGCCGCGTGGGTGAGCGTCTTCACCGGAACGGTGTACGTCGTGCTGGGCCTCGCCTCGCGTCACTTCAGCCGGAACCTGTGGCCGGCGCGCGCTCAGCTGAAGCTGGCGGCGATCAAGAGCGTCGTCGGCAACCACCTGCACTTCCGGCGGGCGACCGCCGAGGATCTCGCCGCCTACAACGTCCTGCAGAGGATCAGCTACACGACGGTCGTCTTCGTCCTGTTTCCGCTGATGATCTGGACGGGGCTCGCGATGTCGCCGGCCGTCACCTCGGTCTTCCCCTTCGTGGTGACGACGTTCGGAGGGCAGCAGTCGGCGCGGACGATCCACTTCTTCGTGGCGTGCGCGCTCGTGCTCTTCCTGCTCGTCCACGTCGCGCTCGTCTGGCAGACGGGCTTCAGGAGCCGCATGCGGGCGATGATCACGGGGCGGGCCGGCTCCGAGCGAAAGGATGCGTCATGAGCAGCCGTCACTCCCGGCGCACGCTGATCAAGGCCGGCCTCGGCGCGCTCGCCGGCGCCTCGGGAGTGGCCGCGGCCGTGCGCCTCGCGGATCGCCACGGCCTGATCCCCGCGAACTGCCGCGGTGTCTACGGGCTCAGCGAGACGCTCACGTATGCGGGGCAGAGGCTCCTGACCAAGCTGCCTTCGATGGCGCGCGAGTTCGACCGCAGCCAGATCTCGACGGTGATTCCCGTCAACGGGAAGGCGCCGCAGACGGACGATTACAAGCGACTGCGCGATTCCGGCTTCACGGACTGGCGGCTGACGATCGACGGCATGGTGGCCCGCCCGGGCGCCTTGTCGCTCGCCGAGCTCAAGGCTTTCCCCGCGAGCACGCAGATCACGCATCAGGCCTGCGAGGAGGGATGGTCCTTCATCGCGGAATGGACCGGGGTGCCGCTCTGGCGCGTGCTCGAGCACGTGGGCATCGACCCGAAGGCCCGCTTCGTCTTCTTCTTCACGATCGACGAGTGGTGGGACAGCATCGACATGGACGACGCCCGCCATCCCCAGACGCTGCTCGCGTACGCGATGAACGGCCCGCAGATGCCGCTCGACCACGGTGCGCCGCTGCGCCTCAAGGTGCCGCGCCAGCTCGGCTACAAGAACCTCAAGTACCTCAGCCGGATGACCGTGACCGACTCCGCCAAGGGAATCGGCGACGGACTGGGCTCGAGCGCGCCCGCGGCCGGCTACTCCTGGTACGCCGGGATCTGAGACTCGGAAGAAACCGCCGAAGGGCGCGTCGGCGAGGTCAGTCCGCGAGCTCCCGCGCGAGCGACGCCGGGACGCGCTGCTCGAGCGAGAGGTAGCGCGCCCACGGGTCCTCGGCGCGGCCCGAGCCGAAGCCGAGGACGCGCAGCGGCGCTTCGGCGACCGTGAAGTCCTTCGGGCCCGAGAGGCGGTCGAGCTCGTCCCAGTCCACCGGCACCGAGACCGGCGCGCCCTCGCGCGCGCGCGTCGAGTAGGCGCCGACCGCGTTCGCGCCGCGGACGTTGCGCAGGTAGTCCACGAACACCTTGCCCTTGCGCTGGGCCTTGGCCATGTTCGCCGTGAACGCCGCGGGCTCGTCGCGCGCGAGCCGCTGCGCCACCGCACGCGTGAACTCCTCGAGCTCCTCCCAGCCGCGCTCCGGCAGCAGCGGCACGCACACGTGCAGGCCCTTGCCTCCCGTCGTCTTGACGAAGCTCTCGAGGCCGAGCTGGCTCAGCAGGGCCCGCACGCGGCGCGCCGCGGACGCCACGCGCGAGAAGGGGAGCGCTTCGTCGGGGTCGAGATCGAAGATCACCTGGTCGGGCTGCTCGAGCCGCGCCACCCGCGAGTTCCAGGGATGGATCTCGAGGATGCCGGCCTGCGCGAGCGCCACCAGGCCGGGGACCGAGTCCACGAAGAGGTGCTCCTCGCCGCCGCCCGGGTCCGCGAAGCGCCGCACCTGGGGCGGCGTCCAGAAGCCCGGGTGCTTCTGGTAGAAGGTCTCGCCAGAGATCCCGTCCGGGCACCGCACGAGCGTGAGCGGCCGGCCGTCGAGATGGGGCAGCACCTTGTCGGCGATCGACACGTAGTAGAGCGCCAGGTCCAGCTTGGTGAAGCCGAGGTCGGGATAGTAGACGCGGTCCGGATGGGTGAGCCGCACGCCCAGGAGATCGACGACCTCCTCGCCGCTCGTCGCGCGCGTGCGCGTCGCGTGCTGCCGGAGCGCCTCCCACGGCCGGCCCGCCGCCACGGTGTCGACGCCGCCGCCCTCGACGGTGCCCGGCCGCTCGCGCACCACGTGGCGCGCGTCGCGGTCGTCGCGCAGTCCGAGGAAGACCGGCTGGCGCATGCGGCCTTCGTTCGTCCACTCCGTGAGCTCGACCTGGGCCACGAGGTCCGGCTCCACCCACTGCACGCCGCGCCGCAGCTCGGCGGGGACGGAGACGAACGGCGAGGCCTTGCGCCGCCGCGCCTCGAGGCGCTGCAGCAGGTCGGCGAGCAGGCGGCCGTCGAAGCCGGAGCCGACCTTGCCGGCGTAGACGAGCTCGTCGTCCTCGAAGAATCCGACGAGCAGCGCCCCGATCGTGCCTCCCCCGTCCGACGACAGCGTGAAGCCGCCGATCACCACCTCCTGGGTGAGCCGGCACTTCGCCTTGCGCCAGTCTCCTCCGCGCCCCTCGCGATAGGGCGCGTCCGCGCGCTTGCTCACCACGCCCTCGAGCCCGGCTTCGCGCGCCTTCTCGAAGAACTCGGGGCCGTGCCCGCGCACGTGATCGCTGAAGCGCAGCGCGTCGGGCGCCGCCTCGAGGAAGCGCCGCAGCACCTCCTTGCGCTCCTCGAGCCCCACGCCGCGGAGGTCCCAGCCGTCGAGGTGCAGCAGGTCGAAGGCGAAGTAGACGAGCGGCACGCCCGCGTCGCCGCGGCGCTGGAGCGCCTGGAAGCTGGTGGCGCCGTTCGGCAGCACGGCGGCGACCTCGCCGTCGACGAGCGCCGTCCCGGCCGGCAGCCGGCCCACGGCGCGCGCGACCTGCGGAAACTCCTTGGTCCAGTCCTTCCCGTTGCGCGAGATGAGCCGCACCTCGCCCTCCTCGATGCGGGCCACGATGCGGTAGCCGTCGTGCTTGATCTCGTGGAGCCACTCGTCGCCGGCCGGCGGCGCCTCGACGACCATCGCGAGCGCGAGCGGCTGGGTCTTCTGTATCGGCGCGCGACGGCTCCCCGCGAGGTCCGCGAGCCGGAGCCGCGCGCCGCCGTCCCCCGCGGCCGGCCCGCCGGGATCCACCTCGCCGCCCGGGCGGACCACCCTCGAGTGCCAGAGACGGTCGCGCTCGGCCGCCACCTCGGCGAGACCGCGGCCCGTCACGACGCTCTCCGGCCGCGCGCTCACGATGTCGAGCTCGGTCGCCGAGCGCGCGTGGTCGTCCTTGTCCTTGACGAGCAGCCACGCCTTCGGATCGTCGCCCTTGATCTTCACGAGCGCCCACTTGCCCGCGAGCTTCTCGCCGTGCAGCTCGAACTTCAGCTCGCCCTTCTTGAGCGCGAGGGCGGGATCGACGAGGGGGGTCCAGGTCCCGCGGTCCCAGAGCACGACGGCGCCCGCCCCGTACTCGCCCTGCGGGATCACGCCTTCGAAGGACGCGTACTCGACCGGGTGGTCCTCGACGCGCGCCGCCAGGCGCTTGTCGCGCGGGTCGTAGGACGGCCCCTTGGGCACCGCCCAGCTCAGCAGGACCCCGTCGTGCTCCAGGCGGAAGTCGTAGTGCAGGCGCGACGCCGCGTGCTTCTGGATGCAGTAGCTGGTCCCGCCAGGCGCCCGCGCTTCGCCCGGCGGCTCCGAGGTCCTGGTGAAGTCGCGCTTCTTCTTGTAGTCCTCGAGGGCCATTAGAGCCGGCCGGCGCGCAGCTCCTCGGCGAGGTAGTCCGTGGCGCGCCACGAGAGCGCCACGATGCTGAGGGTCGGGTTCTTTTCCGACGCGTTCGGGAACGCCGAGCCGTCCACCACGAAGACGTTGCCGACCTCGTGCATCTGGTTGAAGGAGTTGAGCACCGACGTCTTCGGGTCCTTTCCCATCCGGCAGGTGCCGTGCTCGTGGATGGACGAGCCGGGCGGGTCGTTGGCCTCGCGGTCGATCGGGACGATCTCGGCCTTCAGCGTCTCGAGGATCTCCTGGCAGGTGTCGTACATGTGCTTGCGCATCTTGCGCTCGTTGTCGCCGAACGCGACGTCGATCTTCATGAGCGGCACGCCGTAGCGGTCGCGCCGGCTCTCGTCCACGGTGACGCGGTTCTCCGGCCGCGGCAGCACCTCGCCGAAGGGATGCAGCGAGACGAGCGCCGGGTAGCGCTTCTTGACCTCCGCCTTGAACGACGCGCCGAAGCCGGGAAGGTACTGCGCGACGTCGGCGCCGGTCGTCTGTGATCCCGTGTTCCAGAATTGCATCCCGAAGCCGCGCAGGTAGTCGGGCTTGGGGCGGTCGGGCCGATGGTTGAAGCGCGGCATGTAGACGTGCTCGCCGCCGATGCCGTCGTCGTTCGTGTAGCCGCGGCCGTAGAGCTGCGGCAGGAAGCCGCGCACGTGGACCATCATCTGCTCGCAGAAGTTGCGGCCGAGCTGGTCGGATCCGTTGCCGAGGCCGTTCGGGAAGCGGCTCCGACTTCGAGTTGAGCAGGATTCGCGTCGAGTCCATCGCCGAGGCCCCGAGCACCACGACGCGCGCCTTCACCTGCCGCTCGGCGCCCGTCTTGCGGTCGAAGTACTGGACGCCGCTCGCGCGGCCGTTCGCGTCCACCAGGATGCGCGCGACCACGGCGTTCGGCTGGATCTCGAGGTTGCCGGTCTCGAGCGCCTGCGGGATCAGGTGGTCGGCCGAGCTGAAGAAGGACGCGGTGTCGCAGCCCTGGCCGCAGGCTCCGCAGTAGTGGCACGGCGCGAAGCCGCGGTGCGGCCGCGTGAAGTTGGCGCGGCGGCCTGCGACGATCGGGATCCGCAGCTTGTCGCAGGCCTTCCGGAGGAAGACCTCTCCGCAGCGCGGAGCGGGAGCGGGCATCAGCACCTTGCTGCCCGGCAGCACGTCGGAGTCGTCGCGTGCCGCCGCACACCCCCATGAGCTGCTCCGCCTTGTCGTAGTAGGGTGCGATGTCCGCGTAGCGGATCGGCCACGGGATCCCCCAGCCGTCGCGCTCGGCGGCCGCGAAGTCGAGATCCGACATGCGAAGGCTGACGCGGCCCCAGACGTTCGTCTTGCCGCCCCGGCCCCACACGCGCATGAGGTCGAAGGGCTTGCCCTCCGGCGTCAGGTAGGGCTGCTCCTTCTTGTCGAGGAAGAAGCGCGGCGGCTCGTCGCCCTTGCGCAGTCGCGCGTCGGCCTGGTACGGCAGCGTGTGGGTCCAGAAGTAGCGGCGGTCGAACTCCTCGCCCGCGTCGAGCAGCAGCACCTTCACGCCCTTCTGCGTGAGGTTGTACGCGGCCATCCCGCCCGAGGCGCCGCTGCCGATCACCACGACGTCGGCCATGCTCAGTCCTCGACCTCGAAGGCGTGGTGCTCCGGGTGCGTGCAGCCCTTGAACTCGGCGAGGAAGGTCCGTCCCTCGAAGCCGAGCTCCTGGGTCATCGCCGCCTCGGAGCGGTAGTAGCCGTCGACCGTGAGCTGCTTCGCGGCCGCGAAGAACGCCACTCCCGCCGGCTCCTCGCTCGAAGGGCTCGCCGCGAGGCGCCCGAGCAGCTCGTCCTGGCGCGCGGCGTCGAGCGCGGCGAACGGCGAGCCGAAGAGCGCCTGCGAGCGCCTGTCGAGCCACGCGAGGCCTTCGCGGAAGCGATCGCGGCGTTCGGGTTCGGCCTTCGAGAGCACGAAGTCGACGTACTGGTGGACGAGGGCCTGCCGCGCTCCCGGGGTGTCGGTCGCGGGAATGATGCGCTCCGCGAGCTGCGCGACCGTCTCGATCTCGCCCTCGGCGAGCAGCAGGGGCTTCCAGCCGCCGTCCTGCTGCGGTACCGACGGATGGAAGTGCGAGAGCAGCGGGACGACCGCGGGCGCTCCGAGCGCTCGCAGCGCCTCGCGCCTGTCCATGGGCCTCATCGCGACTAGCGGCCGGAGAGGATCAGCACGCCTGCGACGATCGCGGCGACTGACAGCAACGGACCAAGCCCGATGGTGGGCAGGTACGGCACGACTGCCCACCGCGATCAGGTAGATGCCCAGCACGGTCATTCCCAGCCGTCCGGCTGCAGGCCGCATGGTGGAACCTCCTTGGTTCGAGTAGAGCGATTATGCCTCGCACCTCGCCTGCGTGACGACTGTTTGGCGCCGCCACATCAGGAGGTTCGATTCATATCCACTGTCGACTTTAGGTAGTCGGATATTGGTGCAAATTATTCCATTGACGTCGCGGAGCCTTACAGTTTCCGTCTGATGTAGCTCTTACAAGCTTCGAGAGATCAGGCAGTTGCCTGAATGGTATCGGACTTGCCTTAAGAGCAGCCCACATGTGGGCAAAACCTGCCCACGAGGAGGCTCTCAATGAGGCTGCAAAAGTACCTAGCCGTAGGTCTGCGATTCCGTACCCCGAAGGACGAGGTGTAGCAGATGCGTTCCCTCCCTCTGCTGCTCGTCGTCCTGCTGAGCTCGAACGCTCTCGCGCAAAACACGGGGCCGATGCCCTACCGACCCACTCCCACTCCGAGGCCGAGCCCGACTCCCACTCCGAGACCGAGCCCGACTCCTACTCCGAGGCCGAGCCCTACTCCTACTCCGAGACCGAGCCCGACTCCTACTCCGAGACCAAGCCCGACTCCCACTCCGAGGCCGAGCCCGACTCCCACGCCAGCGCCGCCCACGACTCCGCCGCCGCAGTTCGCGCGGTGGCAGAGCGACATGCTGACGTTCGGGAGCCAGCACTGCCTCGCGGCGTCGAGAGGGACGCCAGACGAACGGCTCGGGGCCACCTACTACGACTCGCTGCGGGTCTACCTCAAATCCTGCTCTACACGAGAGACCCGAAGTGGAATCAGTGCATCGCGGCCTCGCTCAGCACCGATGACCGCGGGTGGGTGATCGCGAACGGCGGCGGCGTGCCCGGCTACTGGAATTTCACGGGCGGGCTTCGGCTGCACTTCCAGCAGTACGGGCGACACGGTCTCGAGGACGCGCGGTCGCGCTGCTCGCGCAATACGCGGCCTTCTGCTCGGACGGCACGCCAGCCGATTGGACCGCGAGCGCCAGCTACAGCCGCGAGGTCGCCTACTGCATCGAGGCGCGACTCGACGCGATGGCGCTCGGCGTCCCGAAGACGGCCTACTACGACCTCATGGTGACCACGGCGCTCCGGCACCTCGACCAGTGGTGGGTTTCGAAGACGCTACCGCGCTCCGGCCGAGGGGTACGACGGATGTCCCGGAGGGGTGGGGACACTACTACATCCAGCCCTTCATGGTGGGCCTCACCGACTCACGCGCTGATGCGCGAGTGGGAGCGCTCGCACGACGCGCGAATCCTGCCGCTGGTGAAGGCCGCGCTCGACGGCATCTGGGTCCCGCGCGTGGGTCGCGTCGGATCAGGCGCTTCTGGTACGAGAACTTCGTCGCGAGTCCCTCCGAATCCGTTCCCGCCGCGGCCCGGCGCGCCGGATCTCAACCAGCTCATCGCACCCGGCTATCCTCCTCTACTCGAAGGCCACCGGCGACACGTCGTACCGCACCAAGGCCGACGCGATCTTCGCCGGCGGCGTCGTCGGCGCGTTTCTCGAGAACCCGAAGCAGTTCAACCAGAACTACATGTGGAGCTTCGAGTACGTGAAGCGGAGGTAAGAGCGGCAGCTGCCGACCCAGCGGTCGACAGGCCCAACGCGCGCTCGCGCCGGATCGTCGCCGGCGCGGGCGCGCGTTGGGTTGTCAGGCCTTTCTCGACGGATCCCCCGCCTCACCCCATAGTCGCGTAAGCTATCGGACCGACGACCGGAGGGTCGTCGACCATCCCGAGGCGCGCCGGGCCGGCGAAGGAGGGCCACTTTGCTCACTCCGCTCAAGCAGTCCGAAGTCTGGTTGGTCACCGGTAGCCAGCACCTCTACGGCCCCGAGACGCTCAAGCAGGTGGCCGACAACTCCCGCACGATCGCCGAGGCGCTCGATCGCTCTCCGCGAATTCCGTGTCGGGTCGTGTTCAAGCCCGTCGTGAAGACGCCGGAGGAGGTCGCCGCGCTGCTCGGCGAGGCGAGCGCGTCGCCCGCGTGCGTGGGCCTCATCCTGTGGATGCACACCTTCTCGCCCGCGAGGATGTGGATCGCCGGGCTCGCGGCGCTCCAGAAGCCGTTCGCGCACCTCCACACGCAGTTCAACCGGGACCTGCCGTGGGGAACGATCGACATGGACTTCATGAACCTGAACCAGGCCGCCCACGGCGACCGGGAGTTCGGGTTCATCTGCAGCCGCCTGCGCCTCAACCGCAAGGTCGTCGTGGGGCACTTCGAGGACGCGGACGTCCACGCGCGGCTCGACGTCTGGATGCGCGCGGCGTGCGCGTGGGCGGACAGCCGCAGGCTCCGGCTGGCGCGCTTCGGCGACAACATGCGACAAGTCGCGGTCACCGAGGGCGACAAGGTCGCCGCCCAGCGCCAGTTCGGCTACGCGGTGAACGGCTACGGCGTCGGCGACCTCGTGGCGAAGATCGCGAAGGCGGGCGACGCCGACGTCGACCGCCGCATGAAGGAGTACGCCGAGCTCTACGAGCTCAAGGTCTCGAAGGAGCAGATGGCCGCCGTGCGCGTCCAGGCCAGGATCGAGGTCGGCCTGCGCGCGTTCCTCGAGGAAGCCGGCAGCTCCGCGTTCACGGACACGTTCGAGGACCTGCACGGGCTCGAGCAGCTGCCGGGCCTCGCGGCGCAGCGCTTGATGGCCGAGGGCTACGGCTTCGGGGCGGAGGGCGACTGGAAGACGGCGGCCCTCGTGCGCGCGCTGAAGGTGATGGGGACGGGCCTCGCCGGCGGCACCTCGTTCATGGAGGACTACACCTACCACCTCGACCCGAAGGGCGCGAAGGTGCTGGGCGCGCACATGCTCGAGGTCTGCCCGACGATCGCGCGCGGCAAGCCGACGCTCGAGGTCCATCCGCTGAGCATCGGCGGCAAGGCCGACCCGGCCCGCCTCGTCTTCACCGCGGCGCCCGGGCCGGCCGTGTGCGCGGCCGTCATCGACCTCGGCAACCGCTTCCGGCTGGTCGCGAACGCCGTCGACGTGGTCGACCCCGACGCGCCGCTGCCGAAGCTGCCCGTGGCGCGGGCGCTGTGGGTCCCGCGCCCCGACCTCAAGGTCGCGGCGGCGGCGTGGATCCACGCCGGCAGCTCGCATCACACCGCGTTCAGCCTGGCGATCGGCCCCGAGCACCTGCGGGACTTCGCGGACATGGCCGGCGTCGAGTTCGTGCTGATCGACGAGCACACGCGCCTCGTGGAGATCCAGAAGGAGCTGCGCTGGAACGAGGCGTACTACACGATGGCGAAGGGAATCCAGGGCTAGCATGGATCCCGCGTACACGATCGGCCTCGACTACGGGACCAACTCGGTGCGCGCCGTGGTGGTGGACTGCGCCGACGGTCGAGCCCTGGGCACGCACGTGTTCGACTATCCCTCGGGCGCGCAGGGGATCCTGCTCGACGCGCAGGGACCCGCACCTCGCGCGCCAGAACCCGGCCGACTACGTGGAGGGGATAAGCGCCTCGGTGAAGGGCGCGCTCGCGGAGGCCGAGCGGGCTGCGGGCTTCGAGCGGCGGCACGTCGTCGGGATCGGCGTCGACACCACCGGCTCGACGCCGCTGCCGGTCGACGCCGCGAACCGGCCGCTCGCGGTCGACGCGAAGTGGAAGGACAAGCTCGCCGCCCACGCCTGGCTCTGGAAGGATCACACCGGCGCCGAGGAAGCGGCGGCGATCACCGAAACCGCGCGCCGGCACGCGCCGCAGTACCTCGCGCCGATCGGGGGCGTCTACTCCTCGGAGTGGTTCTGGTCGAAGGTCTGGCGCTGTCTCAAGGTCGCGCCCGACGTCTTCGACGCCGCGGAGAGCTGGATCGAGCTCGCGGACTTCGTGCCCGCGGTGCTCGCGGGCGTGAGCCGTCCGCGCGACGCGATGCGCTGCATCTGCGCCGCCGGCCACAAGGCGCTCTACTCCGACGCGTGGGGAGGGCTGCCCGACGAGGAGTTCCTGAAGCGGCTCGATCCGAAGCTGGCCGCGCTGCGCGACCGTCTCTTCGACAAGGCCTACGCGCCGGACCGCCCGGCGGGAAAGCTCGCCAAGGCGTGGGCGCAGGAGCTCGGCCTCGCCGAAGGAATCGTCGTGGCGATGGGCGGCTTCGACGCCCACTACGGCGCGGTCGGTGCGGGTGTTAAGACCGGCACGCTCGTGAAGATCATCGGCACGTCGACCTGCGACTGCGCGATCGCCTCGGCGAGCACGAAGGTCGCCGACGTGCCCGGCATCTGCGGGATCGTGAACGGCTCGATCATGCCCGGCTACTACGGGATCGAAGCCGGGCAGTCGGCGGTGGGGGACATCCTGCGCTGGTGGGTGGACGAGGTGTGCCTCGGCAAGGACGCGCTTCACGCCGAGCTCTCGGCCGAAGCGCAGCGTCTCGAGCCCGGCGCGTCGGGCCTGCTCGCGCTCGACTGGAACAACGGCAACCGGACGATCCTGGTGGACCCGCGCCTGAGCGGTCTCCTGCTCGGACAGACGCTCCACACCACGCGCGCCGAGATCTACCGCGCGCTCATCGAGGCGACGGCGTTCGGAGCGCGCGTCATCGTGGAGCGCCTGCAGGAGTACGGCGTGCCCGTCGAGCGCGTGGTGTGCTGCGGAGGGATCGCCGAGAAGAACGACCTCTTCATGCAGATCTACGCCGACGTGCTCGGACACCCGATGCTCGTCGCCGGCTCGCCGCAGACTCCCGCGCTCGGGTCCGCGATCTCGGCGGCCGTCGCTGCCGGTCGCCACGCGAGCTTCGAGGCGGCCCAGTCGCGCATGACGTCGCTGAAGGACAAGCAGTTCAAGCCCGATCCGGCCGCACACGCGGTCTACGACGAGCTCTACGGCCTCTACCGCGAGCTGCACGACACCTTCGGCGGCGTGTCCGGGGCGAAGGCCGACCTCGGGTCGCTCATGAAGAAGCTCCTGGCGATCCGGGAGCGGCAGGCGCGCTGAGGCGGGAAGTGGCGATGGCAGAGGTCCCCGCCGGGCTGCGCGACGCGGTTTTCCGCGCGAACGCCGAGCTGGCCGGCAGCGGACTCGTGCACGGGACGTTCGGCAACGTCTCCGGCGTCGATCGCGCCGCCGGCTGTCTTCCTGATCAAGCCGAGCGGCGTCCCCTACGCCGAGCTGACGCCGGCCCACATGGTTCCGGTCTCGCTCGAGACCGGGAAGGTGGTGGACAGCCCGTATCGCCCCTCCTCGGACACGCCGACCCACCTCGAGCTCTACCGCGCCTTCGGCTGCGGCGGGATCGTGCACACGCATTCCGAGACGGCGTCCGCCTTCGCGCAGGCGCGGCTGCCGATCCGCTGCATGGGCACGACGCACGCCGACCACTTCCGCGGCGACGTGCCGGTGACGCGCGACCTGACGCGCGAGGAGGTGGAGGGCGAGTACGAGCGCAACACGGGGCTCGTGATCGTCGAGCGCTTCCGCGACGGCGGGATCTCGCCCTAAGAGGTGCCCGCGGTGCTCGTCGCCAACCACGGCCCGTTCACCTGGGGCAAGGACGCCTTCGAGGCGGTGGAGCACGCGCGCGTCCTCGAGTACGTGGCGCGCATGGAGGCGAGCGTCCGCCTGCTCGCGCCCGACGCGGCGCGGCCCGCGGCGTTCCTGGTGGACCGGCACTTCCTGCGCAAGCACGGCCGCGCCGCCTACTACGGCCAGCGCTAGTGCGCGCGCTGCGCCTGCACGCGACGGGCGACCTGCGCCTGCACGAGGAGGAGCGCCCGGAGCCGCGCGAGGGCGAGACGCTCGTGCGCGTCACCGCGGTCGGCCTCTGCGGCTCCGACCTGCACTGGTTCGGCGAGGGCGGGATCGGCGAGACGCGGCTCACGCGACCGCTCGTGCTCGGCCACGAGCTCGCGGGGATCACCGAGGACGGACGGCGGGTGGCGATCGACCCGGCCGTCCCGTGCGAGTCCTGCGCGCTCTGCCGCGACGGCCATCCCAACCTCTGCGAGGCGGTGCGCTTCGCGGGGCACGGCGCCGACGACGGCGGCCTGCGCGAGTGGATGGCGTGGCCCGAGCGCGCGCTCTTCGCGCTGCCTGACGCGCTCGGCGACGCGGACGGCGCGATGCTCGAGCCGCTCGGCGTGGCGCTTCACGCCGTGGATCTGGCGCACGTGCGAGCCGGCGCGTCCGTCGGCGTCTTCGGCTGCGGCCCGATCGGGCTGCTCGCGCTGCAGGCCGCGCGCCTCGCCGGCGCGGGCCGGCTCTTCGCCACCGATCGTCCGGACCGCCCGCACCGGCTGGACGCGGCGCGGCGTCTCGGCGCGGAGGTGTTCGCCGCCGAAGCAGGACGCGAGGCTCGCGCGATCCGGGACGCGCTCGGCGGCGGGCTCGACGTCGCGATCGAGCTCGCGGGGGAGAACGCCGCGGTCGACGCAGCGCTCGACGCGGTGCGCCCGGGCGCGCGCGTGGTGCTCGCGGGGATCCCCGCCGAGGAGCGCACCTCGTTCCGGGCCGCGACCGCACGGCGAAAGGGTCTCACGCTCGTCCTCTCGCGGCGGATGAAGCACACCTACCCGCGGGCGATCGGGCTCGTGGCGGAAGGGAAGGTCGACGTCCGCTCTGCGGTGACCCACCAGTTCCCGCTCGAGCGCGGGGCCGAGGCGTTCGCGACGGCCGCGCGCCGGGAGGGGCTGAAAGTCCTCGTCGTGCCCTGACACGGCCCGGGGGCCCGTCAGCGACGGGGCGACGCGGCGACGAGCCCGGTGACCGCCGTCTTCACGTGCTCGGCCTCGATCACGAAGCCGGCCGCCAGCAGCGCCGCGCGCAGGCGATCCTCGACGAGCAGCCGGTCGCGGTGAGCCGCGGTCAGCCGGCCGGCGGGATCGGACTCTTCCTGGCGGCGGACGCTGTCCGGCCTGGCGAGGACCGGACGCGGCGTGACCCGACCGGTCACCAGCCGTTCGAGACCGAGGCCCATCGCCTCGAGCGCCCTGTAGGTGCCGAACGAGAAGCGCTCGAGCGGAGTCCCGCGAGCCGTGGCGAGCGCCAGCAGCGCGTCCATCGATGCGCGTTCCGCCGCGAGCAGGCGCGCCCGCTCGGAGACGAGCGCGGCGATCTCGTCCGGCAGCGGCTGCGGGTGCCGCAGCCGCTCGAGGGCGCACGCCTGGTCGAGCAGGTCGATCGCCTTGTCCGGCTGCTTGCGGTCGTGAAGTGCTTTCCCGGCCGCTTCCGAAGACGCGATCGCCTGCTCGAGCGCCGCGTCCGTGATCGCCAGCGCGTGGTGGATCTCCAGCCGCGGCCGGCGCGCGCGCAGGACCTCGAGCGTCTGCTCGCGCCCCAGCGCCGCGACCTCCAGCGGGTGGAAGCGTCGCTCGAGCGCCGCGTCCGGGAGGATGTAGCGGTCGTACTCGTCGCGCGTGGTCGCGCCGATGACGCGCAGCACGCCGCGCGAGAGCGCCGGCTTCAGCAGGTTGGCGGCGTCGACCGGCTGGCCCAGGCGCTGCCGGCTCCCACCAGGTTGTGAAGCTCGTCGACGAACAGGATGACGGCAGGATCGGCGGCGGCCTCTTCGATCACGCCGCGCAGGCGCTTCTCGAACTGCCCGCGGAAGCTGGAGCCGGCGATGAGGTCGAGGTGCGAGAGCATCAGGATGCGCGAGCGCCCGAGCGCGCCCGGGATCTGGCCGCGGACGATCCGCTGTGCCAGTCCCTCGACGATCGCGGTCTTGCCGACGCCGGCCTCTCCGACCAGGACCGGGTTGTTCTTCGACTGGCGGAGCAGGATCGCCACCACCTGGTCCGTCTCGGCGTCGCGACAGCGCACGGGCTCGAGCTCGTCCCGCAGCGCGGCCGTCGTCAGGTCGCGGGTGTAGCGGTCGAGCGCGTCGCGCTCGCGCCCCGACAGCAGGTCGAAGGCCTCACGGTCCACCTTCGAACATGAAACCACTGCCGGCGTCCGGAGCCAAGCGCGAAGCTCGAAGAGGCTAGCTTCCGAGCCTGGCGGCGGCGACCGTCACGACGAGGACGGACACGGACTGCCGCGGCAACGACAGCTCGAACGAAGGCCCTGCCCGCACGACCTCGCGGCGCGGGCGGATCGCGTCGGGCGTGGCGAAGCCGTTCCGCACCTGCAGGCTGTCGGCCGCGAGCACGTGCCACTCCGCCTCCGGCGCGACGGAGGCTCCGCGCAGCTCGATCCGCGCGCTCACGTTCGCCGCGCTCGTGTTCACGAGCTTGACGACGAGGCGCGAGCCGTCCGCGGAGCGGCTCGCCACGGCGTCGAGCGCCTGGACGCCGCGGCCTTCGTTGCTGGTGTCGAAGGTCGGCCCAAGGACGACGGTCCGCAGGCGCTCGCGGCCCAGGTTCTGGTTGTAGAGCAGGTTGACGTAGTAGAGCGGCGAGACGAAGAGGCCGTGGCGGCTCGCCTGGATGATCCCGCCCGGCCAGCCGTTCACGAGGTCGGACTCGGCGGACATCGCGACCGTCGGGCTCGAGCGCTCGAAGACGTTCATGAGCCGCGCGCCGTAGAGCGCGCCCTCCATCGAGTAGTAGCGCGCCTCGGACAGCGTCAGGCCCCACTCGTTGATGCTCAGCCGGATCTCCCTGCCCCCCGCCTCCGCGCGGACGAGCTTCGCGACCTCCGCGTAGAAGCGCTCGTAGAAGAGCGGCCGCGCCATCAGGTTGCTCGCGTCGCCCGCCATCTCCTTGGCGCCGTAGTAGTGGTGGATGGCCAGGTGGTCGATCTCGCGGCCCGCCGCCCGCAGCAGCGTGCGGTTCCAGGCCATGTCGTTGTCGCCCACGGCGATGAGCTCGATCTTCGGGTCCTTCGCCTTCATGGCGCGGGCGTAGCGGAGGTAGTTGGCGGCGTAGGTCGGAGCGTCCGAGTGCCCGCGCACCCAGTCGCCCCAGATCTCGTTGCCGATCTCCCAGAGGCGCACGCCGTAGGGCTCGGGGTGCCCGTTCGCGGCGCGCATCGCGCCGTACTTCGAGCTCGCGGGTCCGTTGCAGTACTCGACCCAGGCGGCGGCTTCCTCGACCGTCGCGCCGCGGCCCTCGACGTTGACCGTGATCGACGGCTCGGCTCCCACGCGCCGGCAGAGCGCTATGAACTCGTCCGTGCCGACGTCGCCCGGCTCGGGCTCGTTCTTCCACGACAGGTTCACCCACACCGGGCGCTCGTCGCGCGGACCGATGCCCCAGGCCCAGCGGTAGTCCTGCGCGACGTTGCCGCCGGGCCAGCGCAGGAACGCGGGACGGAGCGCCGCGACGCGCTCCTCGACGTCGGCGCGGATGCCGCCCACCGCATCCCCAGGCATGAGCGACACCTGGTCCACCCAGACGCGTCCCTTCCCTTCGAAGACGAAGGCGAGCCGCGCCGAAGGGTCGGCCCGCTCGGGCCGCAGGACGAAGGCGTAGCGCTTCCAGTCGCCCCGAATGTCCGTCACGGCGGCTTCCGCGAGCACGGCTCCGCCGGTCCGGTCTTCCTCGAGCGAGACGCGGATGCGTCCCTCGAAGCCGTCGGTCTTGAGCTGGAGCGAGCCGTTGTAGGCGACGCCCGCGCGGACCGGAATCCGCGGCTGGTGGAATCCGTGCCGCTCGATCACCCCGTCGCGCGCGTCCACCCGCAGCGAGTGCTGGACCGGCTTCGGATCCAGCTGGTCGAGGCGGACCGGGAACGCGACCGCGTCGTCCCAGTGGAAGCTCATGTCGTAGTCGTCGATGCGGTCGTCCGGGTAGCGCTCCCACGGGCGCGAGAGGCCGATCGAGTTCGGCGGCTCGTCGAAGCCGCGGTCGCGCACGAGCTCGGCCGAGAGCCCGCCCTTGACGCCCTCGTACATGAACTCGAGGAACTGGCCGTAGAGCCGCGGGTCGATCCGGGCCTCGACCTTCGCGGCGTCCACGACCACTCGAGCGGTCACGGGCTGCGCGTGCGCGCCCGGGACCGCGCCGGCGAGCAGCCCCGCGGCGAGCGCGAGCCCGAGTGTCGTCCCCGCGCGGGTCAGGGCTTCTGCACCGAGAAGGCGTAGACCGTGTGCGAGCGGTACTCCTCGCCCGGCTTGAGGATGGTCGAGGGGAAGTCGGGCTTGTTGGGGGAGTCCGGGTAGTGCTGCGTCTCGAGGCACATGCCCGCGCGGTGCTTGTAGACGTGCCCGCCCTTGCCCGTGATCGTTCCGTCGAGGAAGTTGCCCGAGTAGAACTGCAGGCCGGGCTCGGTGGTTCTCGACCTCCATGACGCGCCCGCTCGCAGGATCGTGGACGCGCGCCGCGAGCTGCATCCCGCCGCCGTCGGCGCGGTCGAGCACCCAGTTGTGGTCGTAGCCGAGGCCGAACTTGATCTGCTCGTCCTTGGCCTCGATGCGGGCGCCGATCGCCGTCGGCGTGCGGAAGTCGAACGGCGTTCCCTCGACGCTCTTGAGCTCGCCCGTGGGGATCAGCGTCTTGTCGACCGGCGTGAAGCGGCTCGCCTTCATCATCAGCTCCTGGGCGAGGATGTCGCCCGAGCCGTCCCCGGCCAGGTTGAAGTACGTGTGCTGCGTCAGGTTCACCGGCGTCGGCTTGTCGGTGACGGCCTGGTACTCGAAGCGCGAGCGAGCTGTCGTCGGCGAGCGTGTAGGTGACCTTGGCGTCGAGCGTGCCGGGATAGCCCTCCTCGCCGTCCGCGCTCGTGTAGGAGAAGACGACGCCCACGCCGCGCTGGTCCTGGAACGACTCGGCCTTCCAGACCACCTTGTCGAAGCCCTTGACGCCGCCGTGGAGCGCGTTCGGGGTGTTGTTGGTGGCGAGCTTGTACTCCTTGCCGTCGAGCTTGAACCTTCCGCGCGCGATGCGGTTGCCGTAGCGGCCGATGATCGCGCCGAAGTAGGGCGAGGCCTTCAGGTAGCCGTCGAGCGTGTCGTAGCCGAGCACCACGTCGCCGAGGGCGCCCGTGCGGTCGGGCACGCGCAGCGAGACGATGATCCCGCCGTAGGTCATCGCGCGGACCTCCATGCCGCTCGCGTTCGTGAGCGTGTAGAGGTCGACGGCCGCGCCGTCCGCCGTCGTGCCGAAGGCGTCCTTGCGGACGCTCGCCTTCGGGACGTCCTTGGCGCGGCGGCGGCGGCGGAGTGGGCTGGGCTGTGCAGGCGGCGAGTGCTATCAGCAGCGCGGCGCTCGACCAGCAGGCTCTTCGAGTCGTTCTTCATGGGGTCTCCTCCCTCGGGCTCACGCGATCCGGAGCTCGAGAGCGACGACGGCTCTCGCCGGGATCGTCACGCGAGCCCCATCGGCGTTGGTCTCGACTGTCACCGGACCCAGCGTCACGTTGTTCGGGCGGTCGAAGGTATTGGTCGCCGTCATGTCCTCGTGGGTGAGCACGCGGCCACGCGCTTCGGCCACACGCCCGCCGCCTTCGAGGCGGATCGAGGTCCTGACCGCGTCGGCCAGCGACGGATTCGTGAGCGTCACGCAGAGGCTCGAGTCGCGGACGGACGCGGAGCCCGAGAGCCCGGGGAGCCGGCCGGAGCCGGACAGGAGCTCGACCGACAGCTCGGGTGCCTCGATCCGCAGCGGCACGAGCCGCGCGCCCATGTGCGGCCGGTACATCTCGAACGCGTAGTAGACGGGCGTCCTCGTGTACTTGTCGCCCACGGCGGCGAACAGCGAGTGGAGGCAGTTGATCGTCTGCGCCACGTTGGCCATCGCGATCTTGTCGGCGTGGCGGTTGAAGACGTCGAACGTGATCGCCGTGTGCAGCGCGTCGCGCAGCGTGATCGCCTGGCTCAGGATGTACGCCGGCCCGAGCTCGGTGCCGCCCTTGTACCAGTTGCCCCACTCGTCGATCACGAAGCGGGTGCGGTGCTCGGGGTCGTAGCGCCCCATGATGCGCCAGTGGTCCTCGATCACGTTTTCGATGTGCGCACCCTTGTGCAGGACCGCGTACCAGCCCTTCGCGTCGAACTTCGCCCCGTCTTCGGCGGTCTGCCGAAAGTCGGTGTAGTAGTGCAGCGCAAAGCCCTCCACCCTCACGCCCAGCCCGCGTACGCTCTGCAAGCCCGCGAAGAAGCCCTCGGTCCAGCCGAGGTCGGAGTCCGCGGAGTGCCCGCGCGGCCCCGTCGCCACGAAGAACGGGCGCAGGTAGACCGGGACCTGCGCGATGTACTTTCGGTACTCCGTGGCGTACTCGCCGCCGGACATGTTGCCGCCGCAGCCCCACGACTCGTTGCCCACGCCCCAGTACTTGACGTTGAAGGGCTCGCGGTCGCCGTTGGCGGCGCGCTCGTCGGCGAGGGAGAGGCTCCCCGCGGGGGCGTTGCAGTAGGACACCCAGTCGTGAAACTCCTGCGGGCTGCCCGAGCCGACGTTGGCCGCGAGGTACGGCTCGGCCCCCACCAGACGGCAGAGGCGCATGAACTCGTGGATGCCGAACTGGTTGGTCTCCGTGGCCGGAACACCCGCAGGCATGCGGTGCTCCCAGTAGTTGTACGTGCGCGGGCGCCGGGCGGCGGGGCCGATGCCGTCGCGCCAGTGGTAGCCGTCCGCGAAGCAGCCGCCCGGCCAGCGCAGGTTCGGCGCGCCGATGCGCTTCATGTCGTCGACGAACTGCTTGCGGTGCCCTTCGACGTTCGGGATCTTCGAGTCGCGTCCGACCCAGATGCCGTCGTACATGACGCCGCCGAGGTGCTCGATGAAGTGCCCGTAGAGGTGCGGGCTGATGGCCGCACCGGGCACGGCGGGGAGAGCACGACCGAGGCGTCCGCGGCGAAGGCTCGCCGCGGTGCGGCGAGCGCCGCGAGCCCTGCTCCGGCGGCGGTGCCGAGGAACTGACGCCGCTTCAACTCGCTCCGCCCGCGCTCTGGCATTCCCACCAAGGTAGGCCACGAGGGCCGGCCGCGCCACTCGCCCTGGAGCGAGCCGCGACATTCGGCGTTGACAGTCACTCCGCGGCTGCGATAAAGCTCACCGCCACTTCGCACGTCGTCGAAAGGAGTCGGGACCATGCAGAGACACGTCGGGCTGCTTTGCCTCGCCGCCGCCGTCGCCGCCTTGCAGCCTCCGACGCTCGGAGCCCAGCCGGCGCCGGCGCGCGCGCGCATCAAGCTCGATCCCGAGCGCGTGATCGCCGAGGTACACCCGCGCGTATTCGGCAACTTCGTCGAGCACCTCGGACGCTGCGTCTACGGCGGGGTCTTCGAGGAGGGCAGCCCGCTCGCGGACGAGCTCGGCTTCCGGAAGGACGTGATGGACGCCACGCGCGGGCTCGGGGTGACGCTGCTGCGCTGGCCAGGAGGCAACTTCGCCTCCGGCTACAACTGGAAGGACGGGATCGGGCCGCGCGACCAGCGGCCCGTGCGCCGCGACCACGCCTGGGGGGCGCTCGAGACGAACCGCTTCGGCACCGACGACTTCCTGACCTACTGCGAGAAGCTCAAGGTCGAGCCGTACCTCTGCATCAACGCCGGGCTCGGCTCGGTCGAGGACGCGCGCAACTGGGTCGACTACACGAACGAGTCCGCGAACACCTACTGGGCGCAGCAGCGGCGCAAGAACGGCCGCGAGCAGCCGTGGAACGTCAAGATCTGGGGCCTCGGCAACGAGATCGACGGCCCCTGG
Organism: uncultured Acidobacteriota bacterium; assembly: GCA_963744315.1. GTDB lineage: Bacteria > Acidobacteriota > Vicinamibacteria > Fen-336 > Fen-336 > DATBSL01. The sequence goes on along the minus strand of CAVUTB010000011.1, from coordinate 229,893 downwards.
CAGCTCGGCCACAAGAACGCGGAGGACTACGCGAAGTTCGCGCTCGAGGCCGCCAAGGCCATGCGCCGCGTGGACGACTCGATCACGCTCATCGCCTCCGGCTCCTCGAACTTCGGCCCGGGCGCGGACTGGGTGGGCTGGAACCGCACCGTGCTCGAGCGGCTCAAGAACGAGATCGACTACATCTCGCTGCACACCTACGTCGGCAACCGGACCAACAACTTCGAGGAGTTCCTGGCCTTCGGCCGGGACCTCGACGACCGCATCGAGGTCGTGAAGGGCCTGATCCAGGCGGCGCGGGTGACCAACCCGCAGGCGCGCCCGATCCACATCGCGTTCGACGAGTGGAACGTGTGGTACCGCACGCTCGTCCCCGGCACGACCGAGTACGAGATCGCCCGCACGGGGCTCGAGGAGCACTACAACTTCGAGGACGCGCTCGGGATGGGCGTGTTCCTGAACGCGTTCTTCCGCCACGCCGACGTCGTGAAGCTCGCGAACCTGGCGCAGCTCGTGAACGTGATCGCTCCGATGTTCACGAACCCGCAGGGCCTGTACCTCCAGACGATCTACTTCCCGATCGCGGAGTACGCGAAGCAGCGCGGCCTCCAGTCGCTCGACGTGCTCGTCGAATCGCCCCAGTACAAGCCGGATCGCGGGCGCGCGCTCGGTTACCTGGACGTGTCGGCGACCTACGACCCGAAGAGCAAGCAGGTGTACGTGAACGTGCTCAACCGGAGCGAGAAGACCGACATCACGGCCCGCATCGAGAGCGTCGCGGGCGCGCCCGCCGGGCCCGGTGAGCGTCTGGGAGCTCAACAACCCGGACCTCAAGGCGACCCACGACTTCGGCAAGGACCAGGCGGTGCGGCCGAAGACGCGCAGCGCGAGCGTGAAGGCGAGCGGCAACGGCTTCGACTACACGTTCCCCGCTCACTCGCTGACGATCCTGAAGTGGTAGGGGAGGCCGACATGCCCTCGGGCTTCGACCGCCGCCTCTTCCTGGAAGGTCTCGGCAAGGCGGGGGCGGCGGTCCTCGCCTCCTCCACGTCTCTGGGACGCGCCGCCTACGCAGCGGCGGGACCGGCCCGCGCGGTCCTGAGCCGCGGGCGCTATCGGGCCGAGCTCGACCGCCGGCTGCTCGGCGCGTTCCTCGAGCACCTGGGAAGGGCGATCTACACGGGCGTCTACGAGCCGGGCTCGAAGCTGGCCGACGGCCACGGCTTCCGCACGGACGTGCTCGTCGGAAGTGAAGACGCTCGGCGTGCCGATCATGCGCTACCCCGGCGGCAACTTCGTCTCCGGCTACGACTGGCAGGACGGCGTCGGCCCGAAGGACAAGCGGCCCACCGTGCTGGAGCGGGCGTGGAATTCGCTCGAGACGAACCAGTTCGGCACGAACGAGTTCATCGAGTGGTGCAAGCTGGTCGCGACGGAGCCGCTGCTGGCCTTCAACCTCGGCACCGGCACGGTGGAGCAGGGCGTCGCCTACGTCGAGTACTGCAACGTCGCGAAGGGCACGAAGTGGAGCGAGCTGCGGCGCGCGCACGGCTACGACGCGCCCCACGCGGTGCGCTACTGGTGCCTCGGCAACGAGATGGACGGGCCGTGGCAGATGGGCACGATGACGGCCCGCGAGTACGGCAGGAAGGCGCGCGACGCGGCGCGCCAGATCCGGGTGATCGACCGCGAGCTGAAGCTGATCGCGTGCGGCTCGAGCAACACGGTGCTGCCGACCTACCTCGTCTGGGACCGCGAGGTGCTCGAGGAGTGCTACGACCAGGTGGACGCGCATCTCGCTCCACAACTACTACGGCAACACGCCCGCGCTCACCGGCAACGACAGCGCGCGCTACCTCGCGATGAACCTCGACATGGAGCGGCAGATCCAGGAGATCGGCGCCGTCTGCGACTACGTGCAGGCCGTCAAGCGCTCGCCGAAGCGGCTCTGGCTGTCGTTCGACGAGTGGAACGTCTGGTACCGCGCGCGCGGCGGCCGCTTCGCGAACGGCGAGGGGAAGTTCGCCCCGCGCCTGCTCGAGGAGGAGTACAACCTCGAGGACGCTCTCCTCGTCGGCGGCTTCCTGAACACGCTGCTGCGCCAGGCCGAGCGCGTGCGCCTCGGCGTGCCTGGCCCAGATCGTGAACGTGATCGCGCCGCTCGTGACGAACGAGACGCTCCGTGCTGCGCCAGAGCATCTACTACCCGTACGCGTGGGCGCTCAAGTACGCGCGCGGGCGCGTGCTCGAGCTCGACCGTCGAGTCCGAGAGCTACCCGATCAAGGCCGAGGGCCTGCGGCCGGACTTCGCGCGCGACGGCTCCGTGCCGTTCCTCGACGTCGCCGCGACCCACGACCCGCAGAGCGGCCAGGTGTGCCTGCTCATGCTGAACCGCGACCTGACGGCCGAGCGCGAGCTGCAGATCGACTGGCACGACCTCACGCCGTCGCGCGTGCTCGTCTGCGAGACGCTCACGGGCAGCGACCTCAAGGCCGCGAACTCGTTCGAGCGGCCGACGCTCGTGGCGCCGCGCGCGCTCGAGCCGCCGCGCGTGGGCTCGAAGATGACGTTCAAGCTGCCGCCGCGCTCGTACAGCGTGGCGCACATCGCCACGTAGTCACGCCGGTGACGGAGTCTTCGCCGCTCATGGGCTCGCCGCCCTCGAGCTTGCGGCGGCGGGAGCCCTCGGTCGCGCGGCGGGGCAGCTGGTCCATGAAGAGCTTCAGGTTGCTCTTCATCACCACGTGGGGCGCCAGGCGCGTCACCGGGCTCGGCCGAACGCCCTCGACGAGGTAGCTGTAGAGCGCGCGGAACGCCAGCTGGCCCTGCATCACGGGCCGCTGGTACAGGGTGGCGGCGACGCGCCCCGATTCGATATGCCGCGCCAGGGCCGGGAAGAGGTCCGAGGTGATGACGGTGACGCGGCCGCCCAGGCCCGCCTCCTCGACGGCCCGCATCACCGGGATGGAGTTGGCGGTGGTGACGTAGACACCCGCGATGTCGGTCGTCGAGGCGAGCACCTTCCGGCACTTCTCGTAGGCCTCCGGCTCGTGGTCGTGGGCCTCGACCACCGCGGCGATCCGGAGGTCCGGCCACATCTCGTCCAGGGCCTGGCGGAACCCTGCCACCTTCTGCGCGTGGTCGATCGTGCTGAGCTGCCCGGTCACCACCATGACCTGGCCCTTGCTCGCGATGAAACGGCCCATCAGCTCGCCGACGAGCGCGCCGGTGGTGAGCGAGTCGACGCACACGGTCGCGAGGTGCTCGACCTGCGGGGCGTCGGTGTTGACGCAGACCACGGGCAGCCGCCGCTCCGCCGCCTTGCGCAGGAGGGGCACGAGGCTCACGGGCTGTCCGGGCACCATGATGAGCCCGTCGAGATCGTTCTCGAGGGCTTCGGCGAGCGCCTCCTTCTCTCCATTGCCCAGTCCGGGATAAGAGCGATGGATGAGCTTCACGTCGCTCGTCTCGACCGCGCGCACCGCTTCCAGGATGCCGTCCCGCACGAGGTCGAAGAAGGACGCGATCTCGCTCGGGAGGTTGACGCCGACCCGGAGCTGCTTGCGCGAGGAGAGAAAGCGCGCGGCCAGGTTCGGTCGATAACCCATCGCCTTGGCCTGCTCGAGGATCCGGGTGCGTGTCTTCTGGTTGATCCCGGGGCGGTTGTGGAGCGCACGGTCGACGGTGCCGATCGAGACGCCGAGGCTCTCCGCGATGTCGCGAATGCCCGGCGGGTATTGCCGTCTAGCGCCCTTCTTGCTGGCCTGCTGCGGCATCTCTGGGGCCCCTCAGTCTTCCCATTTAGCGCGCAAAGCCTACCTCAACGATCCCTCCGGCCTGTGACTGGCGCACGTACGAAGTCAACGGTGTCGACGGGGCGGGGTCTCATAAAAAATGCTTGACAGCCCCCATCGCGGATGATCATGATTCACGTTAACGTTAACGGTCAAGTGGTTAACGTACACGGTCGTTCAAAAAATTATGCCTTGGTTGCGGGTTTTGGCCTGTGGCCTGGGCCTTGAGACATGTATGAGCGACTTGAAAGTGAACCCCGGTCGGAGGGTGGACATGCCTAAGCTCCACGTCGTCGCGGCTCGTGCGCTGCTCGCAGCTCTCAGCTTGATCCTGTTCCTGAGCACCCCGCTGCATGGCCCAACGCTCCGACAGAGGGACCATCGGCGGCGTCGTCACCGACACCCAGGGCTCCGCCGTCCCGGGCGCGAGCGTCGCCGTCAGGAACGACGACACCGGCGTCGAGACGCGTGCTGACGACCAACAGCGCCGGGGCCTACACGACCAACCCGCTCGTCCTCGGCCGCTACACGGTGAAGGTCAACGTCAGCGGGTTCAAGACGTCGGTGAGCGCGGGGATCGTGCTGCGGCAGCGGCGACGTCATCCGGCACGACGTCAAGCTGGAGGTCGGCGACATCGCGGAGTCGGTCGAGGTCACGGCCGCCGACAGCTACTCCACCCGGCCCGACGTCAGCCACAAGGTGGACGAGAAGTACTACGAGAACCTCCCGATCGTCACCGCCGCCGACGTCCGCCTGGCGGAGTCGGTGCTCCTGATGCAGCCCGGCTACCTGCCCGATGACTCCGAACGGCGACCCGATGTTCCGCGGCAGCCAGTTCAACTCCCGCATCAACGGCGGCCAGACCAGGGCCACCGAGAACTTCTTCGACGGCGGCGCGTTCGGCTACGCCTCCGGGCACCAGCAGAGCCAGGAGAGCGCTCCTCCCGTCGAGTCGATCGAGGAGGTCACGGTCGTCACCACGACCTACTCGGCCCAGTACGGCCACACGAGCGGCGGCTTCATCGAGTACACCTCCAAGTCGGGCACCAACAAGCTGCACGGGACCGCCTACGGCTATCTCGCCAAGGACTCGCTGAACACCCAGGGCTTCTTCAAGCTGCCCAAGACGCCGCTCGACAACAAGAACTGGGGGGCGACGGTGGGCGGACCGATCATCAAGAACAAGACGTTCTTCTTCCTCAACGCCGACTGGACGCAATTCCGCTCGGGCACGCTGGAAGGCTTCGGCAACACGACGCCGATCGACGCGTTCAAGAACGGCGACTTCAGCGCGCTGCTGACCGGCCAGCAGATCGGCGTCGACGTGCTGGGGCGGCCCGATCCTCGCGGGCCAGATCTTCAATCCCGCGCACCACGCGCTTGGTCAACGGCGTGCCGGTGCGCGACCCCTACCCGGGCAACATCATCCCCGCCAACGACCCGCTGCGGAGCCAGGTCGCCGTCGCGGTACGCCGCCCTGATGGTGCGCCCGGACCGCCCCGGCATCTCGAACAACGTGGCCGGCAACCCGGCGGGCGACCAGACCTGGGAGCTGGACGCGCGCAACATCCTCCTCCGCCTGGACCACACCTTCTCGCCCAAGTTCAAGGCGATGTTCAGCGGCTACTACAACAACCGGCCGTCGGTGCGGAACTGCGGCGGCGCCCAGGGCTGCGCCGTCACGAACGACCCCCTGACCGACTCCGCCTCGAACACCGACTACATCGGCGAGGGCTTCACCCAGCGCATCTACACCACGCATGCCCACACGCAGTGGGACTGGATCATCAGCAACAACCTGATGAGCCACTCCGTGGTGGCCTGGGACCGCTGGTACATGGGCGGCGCCAGCCTCTCGGCGGGCGCGAACTGGCCGGAGAGGATGTGGGGCTCCCAGCGGCAGAGCGGCCTCGTCATCGGGGACGCGGGACCGCCGCGGATGGCCTTCGCCGGCAACACTCCCGTACAACGCCGTCGGCCAGGACTGGCCGTCCTTCGGCTTCGAGAAGAACGACCGCTGGCAGTTCTCCACCGACCTGGCCTGGATCAAGGGCAAGAGCACGTATCAAGGTCGGGCTCGAGTACCGGCACCACAAGTTCCCGCACAAGGGCTGGGCCGTGGGCGGCGCCGCCGGCAACCTCGACTTCAACCGGCTCGGCACGGGCGGCTACGACGCCTCGGGCAACAACCTCGCCCAGACCGGCGACCCCTTCGCGTCGTTCCTGCTCGGGCAGGTGCACGCGGCCAACCAGGCGATCTACGCCCAGCCCACCTGGTACGAGAGCTACTTCTCGCCGTGGATCAACGCCGAGTTCAAGGTCAACAGCAAGCTCACCGTGACCGCGGGCCTGCGCCTCGACTACCAGGCCGCCCGCACCGAGGAGAACGACGAGTACTCGACGTTCGATCCGAACACGCCCAACCCTGGCGCCGGCGGCCGGCCCGGGGCCTTGATCTTCGCGGGTGACGGTACGGGCCGCACGGGATCGCGGACGTTCGAGAGCCCGGCGTGGGACGCGTGGGGACCGCGGGCCGGGTTCTCCTATCGCGTCAACGACAAGACGACTGATCCGCGGCGGGTACGGGATGTACTACGCCGGCGTGGCGTTCTCCCAGTTCACCGGCGATCCGAACCTCGGATTCGCGTCGAACCCTGTCGGCGCCGAACACCGACCAACGGGCTGTTCCCGGCGTTCCACCTCGACCAGGGATTCCCGCAGAACCGGATCGACAGCCGCCGTTCATCGACCCCACCTTCGCCAACGGCGGCGGCGTGCCGGCGGTTTCGCCGGACGGCTTGACGCTGCCTCGCTTCCAGAACTGGTCCGCTGACGATCGAGCGCCGGCTGACCAAGAACATGATGCTCGACGTCTCCTACATCGGGAACCGCGGAAGCCGTCTCGACCACCACGCGCAGCGCGCGGGGCTCGACTACAACATGAACGACCCGAGCGTGCTGGCCCTGGGCGCCGCGCTGCTGAACTCGAACATCAACTCGCCGGCCGCCCAGAACGCCGGGATCCGGTCACCCTACGCGGGCTTCAACGGCACCGTGGCCCAGGCGCTGCGGAAGTATCCCCCAGTACCAGAACATCGACTGGCGAGGCCTCCCGTTGGGCCGGAGCCAGTACCATGCCCTCGAGGTCGTCCTCGAGCAGCAATTCACGGGCGGGCTCCAGTACCGCATCGGCTACACCTTCTCCCAGTTGAAGAACAACGGCGCGGAGAGCGGGATGGGCAACGAAGGGATCAACGGAGGCGTTCAGAATCCCGTCAACTGGGACACGGCCGACTACGGGCTCAGCCAGGACGACACGCCGCACGTGTTGCCTGGTGGGCTTCACGTGGGACATCGCGCAGGGCAAGCTGCGGAAGCTGGAGCGGGGCGAAGAAGGCCCTCCTCGGCGGCTGGAACATCAGCGGCATCTTCCGGTACGAGAGCGGCCGGCCGCTGCGGATCACCATGGCCAACGACATGGGCGGCCTGCTCTTCAACACGCAGAAGCGCCCGAATCGCACCGGATCCGAGGCGTGGCCGCGGACGGGGACTTCGACCCGACTCACCGACAACTACTTCAACCGGGCCGGCTGGCAGGATCCGGGTCCGCTCACGTTCGGCAACGCGCCGCGAGCGCGACGGGACGGTCCGCGGATTCAAGGTCTACAACGAGGACGTGACCCTCTCCAAGACCTTCGACATCGACAGGGCGATCTCAAGATGCGGTTCGTGGCGCCAGGTCGGCAACATCTTCAACCGGACGACCTTCTGCAACCCGAACACGAACTTCAGCTCCACCGCGTTCGGCACGGTCAGCACGCAGTGCAACCAGCCGCGATCGGTCCAGTTCGGCTTGCGGCTCGACTACTGATAGTGGTAGTCGTGTCGACGTGGGGACCCTAGGAACGCAGGTCCTCTCCCGGGAGGCCGCCGTTTCCGGAGGGAGCTGCTTCGGCGTCGCGCCTCTTGGCACCGTCCTCCTCTTTGCCGCGTCCTGCCCGCGGCGCCATCGGCGCACAGGCCACAGGCCCTCCAGAGGGCGGCCGCCCTGGTCCAGGAAGGGCGGCTCCAGGAAGCCGACCAGCAGGCCCAGCTCGCGCTCTCCGATCCCGCGACGCGAGCCGCGGCCTGTTCGGTGCTCGGGCGCCATCCGCCTCCAGCAGGACCGGCTGCCGGAAGGCGCCCAGCTGCTCCAGGAAGCCATCCGGCTCGAACCCCGCCTTCTCGGCGCCCAGTTGAACCTCGCGCAGGTCTACACGCTTCAAGGAAGGGACGAGCTGGCCCTTCCCGTCTTCCGCCGGGTCCTGGAGCTGGACCCGTCGAACGCGATCGGCCCGCATCGCCCTCGCCCGCGCGGAGACGGAGAAGGGAAACTACAAGCGGTCGCTGGAGCTGGCGAAGCCCGCCCTCGCCGCGTTCAAGCAGTCTCCCGACGGACTGCTCGTGCTCGTCGACGGACTTCCTGAAGACGGGCGACCCTTCCTCGGCCCGGGCGCTCGTGGAGGACGCGAGGCGTCTCCACGGACGTTCCCCCGGCCTGGTCGGCGGCTTCGCCGAGCTGCTCGTCAAGGGCGGCCTCGTCGCGGAGGGCATCGACGTCCTCGAGCGCGCCCGCAAGGCCGACCCTTCCTCGTACGAGCTGGCCTTCGCCCTCGGCGGCGCCTACCTCGTGAAGCGCGACCCGGCGCGGGCGCTCGAGGCCTACGACGCGGCCCTCGGCCTGAAGCCGGACTCGCGTCACGGCGCTGCGGCAGGCGGCCGCGGTCGCCGAGCGGCAGGGCGAGCTGGAGCGCTCCCTTTCGTACTGGATGCGCGCCAGGAAGCTCGCGGCGGACGATCCGCAGATCCTCCTGGGGTTCGGCCGCGTCTGCCTCAAGATGGATCTGCTGGAGGACGCCGAGGCCGCGCTCGTCAGGCCGCGGCCCTGAAGCCCGGCGAGCCCGCCTATCAGTACACGCTCGCCGTCGCGAAGGTGGGCAAGCGCCAATACGAAGCCGCCCAGGCGCCTGCTCGAGCCGCTCGTCGCGAAGCGGCCGGAGCGATGCGCAGCTCCAGTACGCGCTGGGTTCGGTGCTCTACATGCAGGGGCACCTGGCGGAAGCCGACGCGCGGCTGCGGGAGAGCCTGCGGCTGGACGCCGACCAGGTGGCGTCCCCCTACTACCTGGCGCTCGTCGCCCGCGACCAGGGCCGCGATGCCGAGGCGATCGAGCGGCTCGAGGAGCTGCTCCGGCGCCATCCGGACCACGCCTCGTCGTGCGAAGCTCTGGGCGGGCTGATGATGAACGCGCGCCGCTACGACGAGGCGGAACGGCTCCTCCGCAGGGCCGTCGAGCTCAACCCGAAGTCGGTGAAGGCCAACTACCAGCTCGGCCTGCTCCTGGCGCGCACGGGCCGGAAGGAGGAGGCGGACAAGCAGCTCGCGATGGCGAAGTCGCTTCGCGAGGAAGACGACGAGACGTCGCGATTGCAGCTTCGCCTGCTCGATCCCGAGGGATGAAGCGCTCTCGAATCCTCGGCGGCCCGGCCCTCCTCGTTCTCGCCCTGGGTGTGGACGGCGGCCGCCCAGCAGCAGAAGGGGCCGCGGCGCCCCCCTCCGTGAGCCAGCTCGAGGCGGCCGTCAAGCGCGACCCGCGCAATCCCGACGCGCACGTCGCGCTCGGGCTCGCGTACTGGGGCCGCAACGAGTACCCGCGCGCGCTCCAGGAGTTCCGGCGCGCCGTGGAGGTCGGGCCGCGGTCCGCCGAGGCCCACAACTGGCTCGGCGTCGCTCTCTCGGAGAAGTCGGATCTCCCGGGCGCCGTCGCCGCGTTCAAGAAGGCCATCGAGCTCGACCCGAAGTACGGGCGGGCCTACACCAACCTCGGCTCCGCGCTCGCCACGGGCGGCGACTATGCCGAGGCGGTCGAGGCCTTCCGGAAGGCCCTGACGCTCGAGCCGAACAGCCTGGGGGCCCACTTCAACCTGGGCCTGGCCCTGCGGGCAAAGGCGACCTGGAGGCGGCGCTGCCGCACCTGCGCAAGGTCGTCGAGGGCGACCCGAAGAGCGCCCTCTTCCGCTACGAGCTCGGCCAGACGCTGCGCCAGAGCGGCGACCTCGCGGGCGCCGTCGCCGCGTTCGAGGGCGCGATCGAGCTCGACCCCGAGAAGCGCGAAGCCTACTACGCGCTCGGCGCCGCCCTGCGGCAGCAGAGCGCTTCCGCCCGCCGCTCGCCGCCGCCCTCGGCCGGCGCTTCCGCGGCGAAGAGCCCGGGCGAGGAAGCCTACGAGCGCGGCAGTCGCCGCCCTCGGGCGCGGCGAGCTCGCCGCCGGCGCGCGACGCGCTCGCCGAGGCGCTCCGCCTGGACGACGAGCCACGCCGACGCGCACCGCGTCCTCGGCTTCGTGCTCGGCCAGCAGGGGAACTTCCCGGAGGCCCTTTCCCACCTGGAGCGCGCGGTCGCGCTCCGGCCCGAGTCCGCCCAGGCCCACTACAGCCTCGGCGTCGCGCTCTGGTACAGCCGAAGCCGCGAGAAGGCCCTCGCGGAGCTGCGCAGGAGCGTCGCCCTCGATCCCGCCGCCGGCGACGCCCACGCGTTCCTCGGAATGGCGCTCCGCGAGACGGGCGATCTCGCGGGGGCCCGCGCGAGCCTGCAGCGCGCGATCGCGCTCTTGCCGCCGACCGCCGCCGTCTACGTCGACCTGGGCATCACCTACCTGCGGGCGGGCGAGCTCGAGAGGGCGCTGGGCCAGCTCGAAGCCGGGCTGAACCTTCCCGCGCCCTCGGTGCCGGCGCCGGACTGGAAGTACGCGACCGGGGCGCTGCGCGCCGCTCTCGCCAGGAGCCCGCCCCGCGCCGAGGCGCACAACGTGCTGGGCCTCCTGCTCGGGCGCCAGGGCGCGAGCGGCGGCGAGGTGACGGCCGCGTTCCGCGAGGCCATCCGGCTGCGACCCGATTTCGCCGCGGCCCACAACAACCTCGGGCTCGTGCTGGTCCAGTCCGGCGACGACGCGGCTGGCATCGCCGCGTTCCGCGAGGCCGTGCGGCTCGACAAGGACTTCGCGGACGCGCACGCGAATCTCGGCGCCGCGCTCGTTCCGACCGACGCCGAGGAGGCCGTGCGGGAGCTCGAGAAGGCGGTCGCGCTGGCGCCCGATTCCGTGAAAGCCCGCTTCAATCTCGCCGCCGCCTACGGGGCGAGCCCCGCGCAGGGACCGGCGAAGGAGATCGAGCAGCTCCAGAAGGTGATCGAGCTCGATCCGACGTTCGCGCGGGCCCGCGTGGCGCTCGGCAAGGCGTATCTCCGCGACGGCAAGGTCAAGGAGGCGGTGGAGCAGCTCCAGGAAGCGACGCGGCTCGCGCCGGAGAACGGCGAAGCGCGCTACCAGCTCGGCCTCGCGCTCGCACGCTCCGGTCGCAAGGAGGAAGCCACTTCCGAGCTTTCAGAAGGGCCGCGAGCTCGTGACCGCCGACGACCGCGACAAGACCGCGACGCTGGACCTGCTGGAGGGGCGAGCGGCGCTCGAGAAGGGCGACCTCGAGGTCGCGGCGGCGAAGCTGCGGCACGCGATCCAGCTGCGGCCCGACTCCTTCGAGGCCCAGAGCACGCTCGGGGCCGTCCTCGAGAAGAAGGGCGACCTGGACGGCGCCACCGCCGCGTACAAGAAGGCGGTGGAGCTCCGCCCGGCCGACGCCTCCGCGCGTGCGAGCCTCGCCCGGCTCGAAAAGCCGGCGGCTGTGGGCGACGATCCGGCGAAGGTGGCCGAGTTCGAGCGCTACATCCGCGAGGCGCGCTACGCCGAGGTCGAGCCCCTGCTCGCCCGCTACGTGAAGGAGGAGCGGCCGCAGTCGCCCTGGGGGTGGTACGCGCTCGGCTACAGCCTCTTCGCGCAGCAGAAGATCGGCGAGGCCATCCAGGCCCTGGCCCGCTCGCTCCAGCTCGACGTCAAGAACGCCGAGGCCCACAAGATCCTCGGCCGCACGCTCATGATCATCGGAAGGTTCGACGCGGCCCAGCTCGAGTTCGAGGAGGGGATCCGGCTCAAGCCGGACTCGGCGGAGATGCACTACAACCTCGGAAAGCTGCTCTCGGTGCAGGACAACTGGGAGCCGGCGCGCAAGGCGCTCGCGGAGGCCGTCCGCATCGACCCCTCCTACCTCGAAGCGCTCGACGCGCTCGGGTTCGCGCTCGAGGCCCTGGGCGACGACTCGGGGGCGGTCGCGAAGTACGAGCAGGCGATCGCGCTCAACGCGGAGCGGCAAGGCCGCTTCGCCTCCGCCCACGTGAGCTTGAGCGCCTTCTACAACCGCACGGGCGATCCGGACAAGGCGCTCGATTACGCGCGCCAGGCACTGGAGCTCGATCCCAAGTCCGACGCCGCCTGGTTCCAGCAGGCGAAGGCGCAGGAGCGCCTGGGGCGTCTCGCGCGAGGCGGTGGACTCGGTGAACCAGGCGATCGCCCTGAATCCACGCTCCTCGTCCTACTACTACGTCCTCGCCGGCCTCTACCGCCGGCTCGGCAAGGCGGACGGAGAGCCAGAAGGCCCTCGACTCCTTCAAGCGCCTCGAGCGCGAGACGAACGAGCTCGAGAAGATGCGTCGCGAGCAGCGCAGGAACGCGGCGGCGCCGGGCGCCGGAGCGTGAGGAGAGCCTTCTCCAGGCCGCACGGCCGTCGCGGCTTCCTGCAGACGATGGGAGGGGCGCTCGGAGGGGCCCTGCTGCCGCTGCGGGGAGGCGCGCAGCTGCAGCCTGCCGCGACGCCGGGAAGCATCGTCTTCACGGACGTCACCGCCGCCGCCGGCCTCTCGCACGCGACGAACGTCTCGGGCAGCGCGGAGGACAAGCAGCTCATCCTCGAGGAGATGGGAGGCGGCGCCGCCTTCTTCGACTACGACCACGACGGCTGGCTCGACATCTTTCTCGTCAACGGGACGAGCTTCGACCCCGCGGTCCGCGACCGCCGCCCCCGCAGCTACCTCTTCCACAACAACCGCGACGGCACGTTCACCGACGTCACCGAGAAGGCGGGGCTCACGCACACCGGCTGGGGCCAGGGCTGCTGCGTCGGCGACTACGACAACGACGGCTTCGACGACCTCTTCGTCACGTACTGGGGCAAGAGCGTCCTCTACCACAACAACGGCGACGGCACGTTCACCGACGTGACCGAGAAGGCCGGCGTCTCGGGCTCGCCGGGGCGGTGGGGCGCCGGGTGCTGCTTCCTCGACTACGACCGCGACGGACACCTCGACCTCTTCGTCGCGAGCTACCTGAACTTCGACCCCGCGGCCGCGCCGAAGCCGGGCCAGGCCGCGTTCTGCCTCTACAACGACATCCCGGTCCCCTGCGGACCGCTGGGATTCGCCGGCGGCACGAACGCGCTCTATCGCAACAGGGGCGACGGCACGTTCGAGGACGTCTCGGAGGCGTCGGGGATCGCGCGCCCGCGCGGGCCCTCCTCCATGGTCTTCGTCGGCAGCAACTGGCGGCCCACCGGCTCCTACGGCATGGGCGCGGCATCGGCGGACTTCGACAACGACGGCTGGCCCGACATCTACGTGGCCTGCGACACCGCGCCGAGCCTCCTCTATCGCAACAACAAGGACGGGACCTTCCGCGAGGTCGGGATTCCCGCCGGCTGCGCCTTCGACGCGGAAGGCGCCGCACTCGCGGGAATGGGAGTCGGCGTCGGCGACTACGACAACGACGGCTGGCTGGACATCGTGCGGACGAACTTCTCCGAGCAGGTGACGACGCTCTACCGCAACTACGGCGGTGCCTTCGAGGAGGCGAGCCTGCGCGCCGGCCTCGGCGTGAACCGGAAGTACCTCGGCTTCGGCGTCGACTTCTTCGACTTCGACAACGACGGCTGGGCGGACATCCTGCTCGCGAACGGCCACGTCTACTCGCAGATCGCGAACAAGAAGCTGCACCTCAAGTACCGCGAGCCGAAAGTGCTCTACCGCAACCTGGGAAACGGCCGCTTCGAGGACGTGTCGGCGAAAGCGGGGCCGGCGATCCTCGCCGAGAACCTCGGCCGCGGGTGCGCCTTCGGCGACTTCGACAACGACGGCGACGTCGACGTGATCGTCAACAACCTGGACGGCCCGCCCACGCTGCTGCGCAACGACGGCGGCAGCGGCCACAATTCGATCCTGGTGAAGTGCGTGGGCACGAAGTCGAACCGGTCCGCGATCGGCGCCCGGGTGCGGGTCGCCCTCGGCGACAAGGCGCAGACGAAAGAGGTGATGAGCGGGTCGAGCTACTACTCGCAGAGCGACCTTCGGCTGCATTTCGGGCTGGGCCGGACCGCGGCGGCAGACGTCGTGGACGTCGCCTGGCCGTCCGGCCTCAAGGAGAGCTTCCGCGACCTGCCCGCGAACCAGCTCTTCGTGATCCAGGAAGCGAAGGGGATCGTCGAGCGTCGCCCGCTGGGACGGGGCCGATCGTGAACGGCGGTCGACTCGCGTTGCCGTGGATCCTGCCCTGCGGCTCGCTCCTGCTCCTCGCGGCCGCGCCTTCCGTCCCCGACGTGCGCTTCACGGACGTCACCCGGGCGATCGGGATCGACTTCGAGCAGGCGAACTCCGCCACCTCGAACAAGTACCTGCTCGAGACCATGGGCGGCGGCGTGGCGCTCCTCGACTACGACGACGACGGCCGGCTCGACGTCTTCTTCACGAACGGTGCGATGCTCGAGGATCCGATGCCCGCGGGAAAGGCGCCCGACAAGTCCGACCGCAGGTTCTGGAACCGGCTCTACCATCAGAACGCGGACGGCACCTTCACCGACGTCACGGAGAAGGCCGGTCTCAGCGGGATGCCGCAGAACCGCTACGGCATGGGGGCCGCGGTCGGCGACTACGACAACGACGGCCGCCGCGACCTGTACGTGACCAGCTACGGCGCCAACACGCTCTACCGCAACAACGGCGACGGCACCTTCAGCGACGTCACCGCGAAGGCCGGCGTGGGCGGCTCGGGCTGGAGCGCGAGCGCCGGCTTCTTCGACTACGACAACGACGGCCGCCTCGACCTCTTCGTCACCCGCTACGTCGAGTGGAGCTTCCAGGCGAACGGCTACTGCGGGGAGAAGAAGCCCGGCTACCGCGCCTACTGCCACCCCGACAACTACGAGGCGACGACGAGCCTGCTCTACCGCAACAACGGCGACGGTACCTTCACCGACGTCTCCGCGAAAGCGGGGCTCGGCGCGGCGCGCGGCAAGGCGCTGGGTGTCGCGTTCGCCGACTACGACCACGACGGCTACGTGGACGTCTACGTGGCGAACGACTCCGTGCAGTCGCAGCTCTTCCACAACAACGGCAACGGGACGTTCAGCGAGGTCGGCCTGCTCGTCGGCGTGGGCTTCAACGAGGACGGCAAGACCTTCGCGGGCATGGGAGTGGACTTCGCCGACTACGACAACGACGGCCGTCCCGACGTCGTCGTCACCGACCTCTCGAACGAGCGCTACCGCCTGTTCCACCAGGGCGGCGACGGCAGCTTCCAGGACGCCACCAACAGCTCCGGCGTGGGCGCGGCCACCCTCGCCTTCGCCGGCTGGAGCACGGGCTTCCTCGACTACGACAACGACGGCTGGAAGGACATCTTCGTCGCCCAGGGGCACGTGATGGACACGATCGAGAAGACGGCTCCCAACCTCAGGTACCTGCAGCCGCCGCTCCTGCTGCGCAACGACGCGGGCCGCTTCGTGCGGGTGGTTCCGGGCGAGGCCTTCCGGGAAGACTGGGCCGGCCGCGGCGCGGCGTTCGGCGACCTCGACAACGACGGCGACGTCGACGTCGTGGTGAGCAACGTCGGCCAGCGCGCCCTCGTGCTCCGCAACGACGGCGGCAACCTCGGCCGCTGGCTCGGGATCCGGACGATCGGCAAGCGGTCGAACCGCGACGGCATCGGCTGTCGGGTGAAGGTGGTGTCCGCGTCCGGGGCGCGGTACTACAACGTCAGCACCGCGGTCGGCTACCTCTCCGCGAGCGACAAGCGGCTGCTGGTCGGCCTCGGCTCCGCGGCCGAGGCGAGCCTGGTCGAGATCCGCTGGCCCTCCGGGATCGTCCAGACGCTGCGCGACGTGCGGTCCGGCCAGACCATCGACGCGGTGGAGCCCGAGCGATGATCACGCGCCGCCAGCTGCTGGCGCTCATTGCCGCGGCCTCGGCCCCGAGCGCCTTCGGGCAAGGCGTCTCTTCGCGCGGCGTCCGGCCGCAGCCGCGCGGCAAGCCTTCGGGCCGGCCCTTCCAGTCGCGCCTCACGGACGTCGCCGACAAAGCGGGCCTCACGCAGCCGATCGTCTACGGCGGCCTCGACAGCAAGAGCTACATCATCGAGGTGGTCGGGTGCGGCGTCGCCTTCTTCGACTACGACAACGACGGCTGGCTCGACCTGCTGGTGCTGAACGGCACCCGGCTCGAGGGCGCCCCGCCCGGCACCTCGAACCGGCTCTACAAGAACAACCGCGACGGCACCTTCACGGACGTGACCGAGAAGGCCGGGCTGACGCGCGCCGGCTGGGCCTCCGCGGTCACCGTGGGCGGATTACGACAACGACGGCCACGACGACCTCTTCATCACCTACTACGGCCACAACGTGCTGTATCGCAACAACGGGAACGGCACGTTCACGGACGTGACCGCGAAGGCGGGCCTGCTGGAGGGCGCGGTGCGCTACGCGTCCGGCTGCACCTGGCTGGACTACGACCGCGACGGGCGCCTGGACCTCTTCGTCGCCTACTACCTCGACACCACGCTCGAGAAGCTGCCGAAGCCCGGGGAGAACGTGGACTGCCGCTGGAAGGGCGTGCCCGTGAACTGCGGCCCGCGCGGCCTGCCGACGGGCTTCGCGAGGCTCTACCACAACAACGGCGACGGGACCTTCAGCGACGTCAGCGAGCGCTCGGGGATCGCGAAGGCCTCGGGGTCGTACCCGATGACCGCGGTGGCCGCGGACTACGACGACGACGGCTGGCCCGACGTCTACGTCGCCTGCGACTCGACGCCGAGCTGGCTGTTCCGCAACCAGAAGGACGGCACCTTCCGCCAGGAGGGCCTCGAGCGCGGCGTGGCGCTGTCGGAGGACGGGCTCGAGCAGGCGGGCATGGGCATCGCCGCGGGCGACTATGATCTCGACGGCAGCCTCGACATCCTCAAGACCCACTTCGCCGACGACACGAACGTGCTCTACCGCAACGACGGCAAGGGCTACTTCGAGGACGCCACCATCCGCTCCGGGCTCGGCGTCGAGACGCGCTACGTCGGCTGGGGCGCGGGGATCGTGGACCTCGACAACGACGGCCACCCCGACCTGTTCCTGGTGACGGGCAGCGTCTACCCCGAGGTGGAGAAGCAGCTGCCCGCCTATCCCTTCCGGACGCCGCGCCTCGTCTTCCGCAACCTCGGCAACGGCCGCTTCGAGGAGCTGATCGAGGAGGCGGGCAGCGGTGTCGCCGCGGCCCACACCAGCCGCGGCTGCGCGTTCGGGGACTTCGACAACGACGGCGACGTGGACGTGCTGGTGATGAACATGAACGAGCCGCCATCGCTGCTGCGCAACGACGTCAGCGGCGGCGGGCACTGGCTGAAGGTGCTGCTGGTCGGCACGACGTCGAACCGCAGCGCGATCGGCGCCCGCGTGACCGCGCGCTACGGAGACAAGAGCCAGGCGCAGGAGGTTCAGGCGCAGTCGAGCTTCTACTCGGCAAACGACCGCCGCCTGCACTTCGGGCTGGGCGCCGCGACTTCGGCGGAGCTCGTGATTCGCTGGCCGAGCGGCGCCACGGAGAAGCTCCCGAGCGTCGAGGCGGACCATCTGGTGGTCGTTCGCGAGGGGGCCGGCATCGAGCGCCGGCAGAAGCTCGGGCGATAGGATGACCCCTCGCGTGCGGACGCTCGGCATCTCTGCGCTGGTCGCCCTCGGCCTCCTGACCGGCCCGCCGCACACGGCACGCGCGGCGTCGTCGAAGAGCCGGGCGCGCGCCACCTTCGCCGGTGGCTGCTTCTGGAGCATGGAGGCGCCGTTCGACCAGCTGTCCGGAGTCGTGTCGACGACTTCGGGCTACGCCGGCGGCAAGGAGCCGAACCCCAGATACGACGAGGTCGCCTCCGGCGCGACCGGGCACGCCGAAGCCGTCCAGGTCGTCTTCGATCCCACGAAGGTGTCTTACGAGAAGCTGCTCGCGGTGTTCTGGAAGAACATCGACCCCTTCGACGCGGGCGGGCAGTTCTGCGACCGCGGGCGGCAGTATCGCACCGCGATCTTCTACGAGACCGAGGAGCAGAGACGGGCGGCCGTCGCCTCCAAGGAGAGCATCGAGGCGCAGGGCCGGCTGCCCGCGCCGATCGCGACCGAGATCGCTGCGCTTCCGGCCTTCTATCCGGCCGAGGATGAGCATCAGGACTTCTACCAGAGGAACACGAGGCGCTACTGGTCCTACCGCTCGGGCTGCGGGCGCGACAGCCGGCTGAAGGAGATCTGGGGGAAGCAGCGGGGAAGTAGCGTCGTTCCGTGCGAGAATCCGGCCGAGATTCCTCACAAACACCCGTTCCAAGGGAGGCCCGCATGATCGGACGCGTGCTGCGCTTCGTTCGTCTGCCCCTGCTGCTGCTCCTGATCTTCGCCATCGCCCGCTTCATGCTCGGGGCGAACGGCTTCCCGTACGCGCCGCGCGGGAACGCCATGTTCTCGATCGTCGGCCTGAGCTTCGTCAGCGCCGTCTACTTCGGCGCGCTGTCCCGGCGCATCGGTGGATTCGGCTGGGGCGGCACCGCGCTCGTGGGTTTGAGCATCGGCCTCTGGGCGCAGATCCTGATCTTCACCGCCACCTGGCTGAGCTACGCCATGGGCATCGAGACCTCGTACTTCCGGCACTGGGACGCGCTCAATGTACCGGAAAACACCGTGGTCCCGATGGCCACCGCCATGCAGACCCGGGCGGGGGCGCTCGTCGTCGGCCCGCTGATCGTGATGGTTCCCGCGCTGATCGGACGGCTGCTGAGCGCGCTCGCGCCCGAGCCGGGAGCGCCGACCCGGTAGCCGGCTAGCGGCCGCGGCCCAGCACCTGGAGCGCCTGGTCGCCGAAGTACTGGACGAGCAGGCGGCTCCAGGACGGGCCGCGGCGCACGTTGCCGAGGTACTCGTCGAGCGCCGCGCGCAGCGCAGTGTCCTGCTTGCGCACGGCCCAGGCCACCTTGCCGCGCGGCCCGACCGTGACCCCCGCCAGCAGGCCGGTCGAGTCGCGCGAGACGACCACCAGCTCCGAGATGGGGAGCACCATGGCGTCGATGGATCCCCGCTTCAGTGCCTGCTTCATCTCGTCCTGGGTGTCGAAGAGCGAGAGCGCCGCCACTCCGGCCGCGGCGGCCTCTTCCGCGGGCCTGGCTCCGCGGATCGCTCCGACCTTGAGCGCGGCGAGCTCGGCCAGCGACTTCACCGCGGGCCGGGACGCGAGCGTCACCGCCACGTTGTGGGTCGGCATCACCTCCACCGTGAAGTCGACCTGCTTGCGCCGGTCCTCGGTGTCGAAGATCGCGACGATCAGATCGCCGTCGCCGTTGTTCAGCGCCGGGATGCGGTCGCTGTAGAGCTTGACCTTCACCGGCTCCAGCCGGAGGCCGTGGAGCTTGGCGAATCCCTCCGCGAGCTCGCGCTCGAAGCCCGGGCGCGTCCCGCCGGCGAAGGAGAACGTCTCCGGCGCGTCGTCGGCGGCGGCGATGACGCGCAGGACGCCCCGCGACTTGATCTGCGCGAGGTCGGCGCCGAATGCCGGCGCAGCGAGTGCCAGTGTCGCGAAAGCCATGAGCGCGCGTCGCATGCCCGCGGATCATAGCAGTTCGGCTGTGTGGTTCGGCTTGCTGCCCTGTTTGTAGACCTTTCAACTTCGGCCGCGCTCGCTGCACACGGGTCCGGCCGCTCGCCGGGCGCATGTCCCGAGACCAGCGCGCTTTCGCTGGATCGGACTCCGATTGGCACTGCCGTTGCAGTTCCTGCCACAGGCAAAGCCCCGGAGGCACTATGGAACGCGATGAGATCGCGGTCGAGGAAGCCCGGCGGATCGAGCAGCACGGGCGCGTCAAGAACAAGCTCGGAGACTCCGTGCGCGCCGGTATCGCCGAGAAGGCGAGGAGCGCGACGCCTGCCGAGCAGGCCGAGATGGAGTCGGTCGCGAAGGGCCTGAAGCACCAGGCAGCCGCGGAGGTCGTCGAGACCGAGGTCGAGCTTCAGCGTGGCCGGCGATTCGCTCGCGTGGGCCAGGTGGTCGACTACCTCTTCTTCCTCGCGTACAGCCTGATCGGACTCGAGATCGGCCTCGAGCTGTTCGGAGCGCGGCAGTCGAGCGGCTTCAAGCAGTTCCTCGACGTCGTGACGCTGCCGCTGCTGCGGCCCTTCCGCGGGCTGATGCCGGACCCGGCGCTCGGCTCGCTGCAGCTCATGACCTCCTACGTCGTGGCGCTGGTCGTCTATGCCCTCGCACACCTGGCGGTCAAGAAGCTGCTGCGCCTGCTCGCCCACCGGCAGTCGGAGCTCTAGGCTCTAGCGTGGCGTAGAGGCGCTCGCCAGCGAGGTCGCGAAAGCCGCGCGCCCCGCGTCGGCGAGTGCGGCATCGCTCACGCGCCCGTCCGTCCAGAAGCCGGCGAGAGGCGGCTCCTCGCGTCCCGGGCAGTACGCAGCCGGCTCGAAGCCCGCGAGGAAGAACTCGCGATAGGGCGAGCCCTGCCAGTCGTCGCAGCCCTCGGTCAGCACGAGCCCGCTCCACGGATCGACGTTGCGGACCACGACTCCGATCGGCGTCGGCCAGTCGCTCGTGGATGCGCGGGAGCCGACCACGGCTGCCATCAGCTGGCCCCAGACGGGCGCGGCGAGCCGGCCGCCGGTCGCGCCGCGCACGATCCGACGCGGCTCGTCGAACCCGATCCAGACGCCTGCCGCGAGCTCCGGCGTGTAGCCGACGAACCAGGCGTCCGTCCCGTCGTTGGTCGTGCCCGTCTTGCCCGCGGCCGCACCGCGAAAGCCCCGCCTGACGGCGGCGCCGCTGCCGCGCTCGAGCGCGTCGCGCAGGGCCTGGGTCACCAGGAACGCGACGCCCGCGATCCAGGACGGGGGCCCGCACTGGCTGCGAGCTCCAGCGCAACGCGGTGCGCCCATCGTCTCCACGCGCAGGACCAGCCGCGGCGCGCGCCGCCTGCCCGCCGCTCGCGGCGAAAGCGCGTGTACGCGGCGGTGAGCTCCAGCGGGCTGAGACGGCCACCGTTCCGAGCGCCATCGACGGCGTCGAGCGTGACGCCGTCGATGCCCGCGCGTGCGGCCAGGCTCGCGACCTGTCCACGGCCGACGGCTTCCGCCAGGCGCACCGTGGGGACGTTCTTCGAGGCGACCAGCGCCTGGCGCACGCTCACCCGGCCCTCGTAGCTGCCGCCGAAGTTCTTGGGCTCCCAGACGCTTCCGTCCTGGAGCGCCAGCGAGAACGGCTCGTCCAGGAGCGGCTGGCTGAGCGCGTAGCCGCGACCGAAAGCCGCGGCATACACGAACGGCTTGAAGGCGCTGCCGCGCCGGCGTCGGCCGCCGGCGACACGGTCGAAGCTGCGACTGTCGCGGAAGTCACGCCCGCCGAGCCACGCCAGCACGTCCCCGGCTGCGCGCGTCCATCACGACGACGGCGCCCTGCAGGTAGGGAGTCTCCGTCGGTGGCGGGCCCGGGCGCGTAGCTCGGCCCCTTGAAGGCCCCGAGCTTGCCGCCCTCGATCGCCCGCAGCTGAGCCTCGAGCGCCGCGACGGCTTCGCGCTGCACGGCGACGTCGAGCGTCGTAAAGACCCGCACCGGCTGCGCGTAGAGCGAGTCGCCGAGCGCGCGCTCGAGCTCGGCGCGCACGGCCTCCGCGAAGTACGCGCTGTTGATCGGGTCCTGCGCGCGCGGCGGAGCCGAAGCCGCGACGCCGAGCGGCTCGGCGCGGGCGGCGCGCGCCACCTCGGGGCTCACGCGTCCCTGCTTCTCCATCAGCCGCAGCACGAGGTCGCGCCGCGCCCGCGCGGCCTCGGGGTGCGCGCGCGGGTCGTAGTGGCCGGGCGCCTTGGGCAGCGCGGCGAGCAACGCCGACTCGGCGAGCGTGAGGCTGCTCCGCCTCCCGGCCGAAGTAGACGAGCGACGCCGCCTGGATCCCGCGCGTTCCCTGGCCGAAGGCGATGTGGTTCAGGTAGAGCTCGAGGATCTGGTCCTTGCTGTAGGCCTGCTCGATCTCGCGCGCGACGCGGATCTCGAGCAGCTTTCGCTTGAGGGTCCGTGCGCGGCCGGGGATGCGCTCCGGGAACAGGTTGCGGGCGATCTGCATCGTGATCGTGCTGAAGCCCTGGTCGAAGGCCCGCGCGCGCCAGTTGGCGCGAGCGGCGCCCGCGACCCGCCGCCAGTCGACGCCAGCGTGTTTGTAGAAACGCTGATCCTCCACGGCGAGGAACGCGTCGCGCACCGTGGCGGGAAGCGACGTGAGCTCGACCATGCGCGGCTCGGTGGCGAGCAGGTTCGCGAAAGGCTCGCCGTTGCGGTCGAGCAGCAGCGAGGCTCCCTCGAGCTGGCGGCGGCTGAGCGCGCGCACGTCGGGGCAGCCGTGGAAGCCGCAGGTCTCCCACGCGCGGGCGAGGCCGAAGAGGAGGAAGAACGCGACGGCGGTCGCGCTCGCCCCGATCCACCACCCACGGTAGGACGGCGCTCTCCAGAGCGCGTTGTCGTCGCTGTCGTGGCTCACGCAGACTGGTCACAGCAAGGGACCTGCCAGGCCGCGCGCGGGGGGCGCATTGTGCTCGTGACAGCGCGTTTGTAGATCGTTCCATCGTCCTCGCTGCAGCGGCATTCATCTTGCACCTCCATCGCACGAGGCTCGTTGGATCAGGAGGTGTGAAATGCGCTTGCGATCCGCGTCCGTCGCGATGCTGCTGGCCGCGGTTTCGGGATCGGCCGCGCCGGCGCCCACGAACGACCGCGCGCGTCTGCTGAAGGAGTTCGGCGACCGCGCGGCCATCTATTCGCAGCTCAGCCGCAAGGCGGCGGCGACGCTTCCAGCATTGCCCGACAAAGCAAGCCCCGAGCAGATCACCGCACACCAGAAGGCGCTCGCGAAGTCGATCCAGGCCGGCCGCGCGGGGGCGTTTCAGGGAGAGATCCTGTTCGACGGGGTGGTGCCGGTGTTCCTGGAGCTGCTTCGCTCCGATCTGGCGGGAGCGAAAGGACGCGACGCGCGCGAGACGATCAAGGACGGCAACCCGCGAACGGACAAGCCGCCCACGCAACCGGGCGAGCCGAAGCCGAAGCAGGTCGTGCTCGTGCCCAACGCTCCCTATCCCGATGGAGCGCCGCTGTCGACGGTGCCGCCGGACCTGCTCGCCAAGCTGCCGAAGCTGCCCGAGCCGCTCGAGTACCGCTTCGTCGGCGGGCACCTGATCCTTCACGACTCCGAGGCGAGCCTGGTCGTCGATTTCCTGAACGAGGTGGTCGCATGACCGCCGCGACGGCGCGCGGGGCGAGGATGCTCGCCCTGCTCCTCGCGGGAACGCTCGCAGCGGCGAGCGCGCCTCCGGCCTCGCCTCCCGCGGCCGCCGCTGCCACGGCGCCCCTCGCGCTGCCGCTCAAGGAAGGCTCGCTGCGCTTCGCCGTCATCGGCGACAGCGGCACCGGGACGGCAGCCCAGAGCGAGGTCGCGCGGCTGCTCGCCGAATGGCGGGCGGACTTCCCGTTCGAGTTCGTGCTGATGATGGGCGACAACATCTACGGCCGCGACGACCCGCGCGACTACCGCGAGAAGTTCGAGCAGCCGTACCGCGCGCTGCTCGACGCGGGAGTCAAGTTCTACGCGGCGCTCGGCAACCACGACGATCCCAAGCAGCGCTTCTACGAGAAGTTCAACATGGGAGGCGAGCGCTACTACACCTTCAAGGCCCCGCGGCGGCGGAGTCCGCTTCTTCGCGCTCGACAGCAACTACATGGACAAGCCGCAGCTCGAATGGCTGGCGAAGGAGCTGCAGGCTTCGGGGGCGGACTGGAAGATCTGCTTCTTCCACCACCCGCTCTATTCCGCGGGCAAGAAGCACGGCCCGAGCGAGGAGCTGCGCTCGGCGCTCGAGCCTCTGCTCGTGAAGCACGGTGTCGACCTCGTGCTCCAGGGGCACGAGCACTTCTACGAGCGGATCGAGCCGCAGAACGGCATCCACTACTTCATCACGGGCGCGGCCGGCCAGCTGCGGCGGGGGAACATCGGCAAGTCCAACCTGACCGCCCGCGGCTTCGACCAGGACCTCCACTTCATGCTCGTGGAGATCGTGGGCGACGAGCTCTATTTCCAGGCCGTGAGCCGCGGCGGCAAGACGGTCGACTCGGGCTCGTTCAAGCGGCCGCCGGAGCCAAAGAAGAACTCCTGAGGCCGGGCCCGAGAAGCGGCGGACTCAGCGCGGCCGGCGCGCTCCCTGGTAGATCGCCGACCAGTGGGGGTCGTCGAGGCGATCCTCGTGCACGCTCGGCACCTGGTGCGTCGTGGCGTTGATGAAGCGCCCGTCGCCCAGGTAGAGCCCGACGTGGCTGATGCTCTTCTCGTCGTCGCCGAAGAAGACGAGGTCGCCGGGCTCGAGCTTCTCGCGCCCGACCGCGTCGGCGTTCGGGTCCGCGAACTGCTGGTCGGCGTCGCGCGGGAGTTCGAAGCCGTTCGCGTGATACACCCGGCTCACGAGGCCGGAGCAGTCGATGCCGTGGACGGTCATGCCGCCCCACAGATAAGGAGTGCCGGCGAAGCGGCGCGCGGTGGCCACGATCTCGTCGCGCGATCCGCGGCGGCGCGCGGAGGCCGGATCGACCGGCTTCACGTCGCCCGCCTGTACGAATCCGCTCTCGCCGTTCGGCAGGCGCAGCTCCAGCCAGCGCTCGTTCGGGCCGTTGCCGGCGACCTCGAGGCGCGCGGCGAGCGGGGCGAGCGTCTTCGGCCGGGCGGTCGTCACGCTCGGATTCCGGTGGACGTTGGCCATCAGGCTCGTGACCTCGACGACCTGGCCCGCGCGCGCGTAGCGTTGACCCGCGGCGTCCGGGTACTCGGTCACGGCCGCGCGGGGGATCCAGCCCTCGTAGCGATCCGGCGTGCGCACCCGCGCAAACGCGCCGCTCGTCTCGAGCACCTCCACGACGTCGCCGAGCGTGGCCTGGCTCACGACGGCCGAGCCGTCGTCCGCGGCCGCGTACATGTTCTCGACGGTGATGGTCACGACCGCCGCTCGCGGCGCGGCCGGGGAAGGCTCCGCGAGGGTCAGGCACGCGACGAGGAGCGAAGCAATCATCCTGATGTGCCTCCGAGTCGGGACGGCGTCGAGGAGCCGCATCGGGCGAGATCCTGCAGGTGATGCCGTGGCCGATCTTCGCGAACATGACCAACCACGACCTGCGGGCGATCTACGAGTTCCTGAAGGCGATCCCGCCGGCGGAGCCCGGAAGCTGCACGGGCCCCGGCGAGACCGCGCAGTGAAGCTCGCGTCCGAGCGAGCTCTCTGAAAACCGAAGGGCCGTCCACGCACGAGGCGGGGACGGCCCCTCTTGCTCTCGAGATCGCCCTGCCGGACTACTGCGTCACGTTGAGCGTCCCGGTCATCGAGGGATGCACCGTGCAGTGGTACTGCAGCGCGCCGGCCGTCGTGATCGTGATCGGCGCGCTCGTCGCACCTGCCGAGATCAGGCCGGTGTCGAAGCCGCCGCCGTTCTGCGTCGCCGTGTGAACCGTGCTGTCGGCGTTGTGCCAGCGGACCTGCTGGCCGACCTGGACGTTCGCGGGGTTGGGCGAGTACGAGTTGCCGCCCAGCATTCCGTTGATCTCGATCGTGAGCACGCTCGGCGTGGGAGTCGGCGTGGGCGTCGGAGTCGGAGTTGGCGTTGGAGTTGGCGCAGGCGTCGGCGTGGGCGTCGGCGATCCGGCAGTCGGCGCGATCGCGTCGCCACCGCAGCTACCGATTGCAAGACCCATCATGACGCACGCGGCCAGGGCCAGTGCGATCGAGACGCTCAAACGACGGACAGGCATGGAGTCCTCCAGCGGCTTCATGAGCCGAATCCCCCTGAGCTTCCGACTAGCACGCAGCATGCCGACACGAGGTCCGGTGAAGAAACGTCCTGCGCGTGAAGACTTGTCACTCCGGGCCGTGGATCGCACTCACCCAAGTGAGCGATCGCCGCGCTTCGTAAGAGACGTACGCGCCGCGAAAGCTCTCAACGGGTGACGACGAGCGTGCCCACCATCGAGGGGTGGATGGAGCAGTGGTAGCCGAGCGTCCCTGCGACGCCCAGCGTGCGCGCCGTGCTCGTCGCTCCGGGCGCGATCGGGCCCGTGTCGAAGCCGCCACCGTCCTGAGTCGCTGTGTGGACGACGGTGTCGGCGTTGCGCCAACGGACGCGCTGCCCCACTCTCACAGTGGCCGGGCTGGGGGAGAACGAGCTGGCTCCTGACATCCCGTTGATCGTGATCGTGACGATGGCAGTAGGCGAGGCCATGGGCGTGGGTATCGGCGTGGGAGTCGGGAAGGGCGTCGGCGTCGGGAAGGGTGTGGGCGTCGGGAAGGGAGTCGGAGTCGGAAACGGTGTGGGCGTCGGGAACGGCGTCGGCGTCGGAGCTGGAGTCGGCGTCGTCGACGGCGTGGGTGTCGGGCCTGGAGTGGGCGAGGGAGACGGACTCGGTGTCGCGGACGGGGTCGGCGACGGAGCGGGCGTCGGAGTCGGGCGCTTTGGGCCGGGCTTGGGCCTGGCTTCGGACCGGGTATCACGGGTGACGGAGCAGGCCCCGGCCTCGGAGGCGACGTTCTCGGAGTCGGCTCCGGGCCCGGCGTGGGAGTGGGTTCCGGAGGCGGCGGCGATGAGCTCGCGACCGGAGAGGACGACGTGCCGTTACAACTCGTGACCGGCAGGCCGACGAGAACGTATGCAGCAAGCAAGAAGGCGATTGAAGAATACGGATGACGGAAACGCATAAGTCCTCCAGCAGACCCGACAAGATGCCGGAGCCCCGTACGTTTCCTGTGCATACGTCGTGCCGGAATTGGGTGCGCTGGGACGAGAATTTCCAACCCCGGGGGTTGGAGTCCGGCTACTCGTCGACCGACTCTTCCAGGAGCCGCCGGTAGACCGTCCGCGCGTGTTCGTAGGCCTGGCGCGCCTCCTCCCGCTCGGACTCGCGGATCTGCGGGCGCTTCTGGCTCCAGCACTGGTCGACGGCGGCCAGGCACCAGCGCGCGCTCTCGCGCGAGGCGCGGATCGGCTTGCCGCCCACGCTCACGAACACCGGGTTCGTGTGCGAGGAGGGCAGGATGCGCACGGCCAGCCAGCTGCTCTTCGTCGACGGCACGTCGAACTTGACGCGGGCGCAGCTCGCCGTCGGCCACCACCGTCTGGCGCGCGACCGGGACGGCCGTTGACGACGATCTCCACGGGCACCTCGCGGCTGGCGCCGATCCGCGCCCGCTCGAGATCCCAGTACGGCTGCTGCTCGTAGGGCGACGAGCGCACCTTCTCGTTGGGCGCGGGCTCGAGCAGCGCCGCGACCTTCACCTCGACGTCACGGGTCCCGCGGCCGCCAGCCGCACCTCGCTCCCGTCCGTGCCGACGCTCCGGCCGTTGACCGTGAAGTCGACGAGGTGGCTGCGGCCGTCCGAGACGTAGCTGCGGCCCTCGCGCAGCGCCTCCAGCCAGGCCGCGTAGCTGAGCCCGCCCGGCAGCTTCGTGTAGCTCCGGCCGAGGCCCACGCGCTCGTCGTAGATGCACGGGAAGTCGGTCTCGCCGCTGATCCGCGTGCGGAAGCCGACGTTCAGCGTGTGATACCAGACGTTCAGCTCCCAGACGTGCGGCGTGTCCACGGCGGAGATGAAGTCCACCGCGTCGGGATGCGTCACGTCGACGACGTACTCGTTCGCGCCGATGCCGTCGAAGCCGGGCATCTCGTAGTTGGGGAGCTCGCTCGATCTTCACCTGCAGTCCCCAGCCCGAGTGGGCGAAGCCGACGACCGCGCCCTGCGCGCGCGCCCAGCGCAGGATCGGCAGGTCCCACGACGGCCAGTCCTCGATCTGCTGCGTCCCCGGGTATTCCTGGTCCTTGAGGCCCAGCAGCACCAGATGGCCGGCGTGGCTCGACGGGAAGCCCGAGACCTCGAGGTCGTAGTGCATCAGCCGCCCGGGCCGCGACTGCGAGTCGTCGCGGCCGGAGAAGAACTGCTTCTGGTAGTAGTAGCAGGGTCCCCAGGTCAGGACCGCCGCGACGTTCAGCGACTCGCCCAGGATCTGCCGCATCATCACGTCGGGACGCACGCCCCGCGTCGGGTCCTGGTAGTGCGAGCAGCCGGCCGCGTGGATGTGGTGGTCGCCGGAGTACCAGCCGAGCCTCGCCAGGTCGATCCAGCGCCGCAGCGCCACCGTGAGCTCGGCCGGGCCCTTTTCGCGGACGACGATCTCGGCGCGGCCGGGCAGGTACTCCGGCCCCGCCGGACCACGCGACCGTGTAGGAGCCGTCGGCAGCAGCACCGTCTCGCCGTCGGCGCGGTAGATCTGGTCCTGGAAGGGCAGGTCCGGCGCCAGCCGCTTGGAGGGCTGCGAGTACAGCCGGTCCTGGCGGTCGCGGATCACGAAGCCGGCGATGCCGGGCGCGCCGTTCTCGTCGCGCACGCGCAGCGTGACGGGGCGCGCGGGGAGCGCTCGAACAAGACGAGGACGTCGTTGCGGAAGCCGATGTCCTGCGTGCCCTGCCCGACGTTGAAAGCGACGCGCGCGGATCGCTGGCCGCGGTCGCGGCTGTAGACCTCGAGGATGCGGTACTCGATGCCGAGCCCCGAGAGCCGTCGGCGCGAGCGGCGGCGCTCGAGGAGCGAGAAGTCCGCCCACGATCGCGCACGTCTTCGGTCGTGAGCTTCGGCTCGGGATCGCTCTCGCCCGTCGACCGCACCGACACGCGCCCGCTGTTGGGGCTCTCGACGACGAGCGGCGCGGTGACGCCGGCCTGGTTCAGCACCTTGACCAGGAACAGCCGCGTTCCCTGCTCGACCAGCTCCGGACGCGCCGCGCCTTGCGTGACCTTCACGCGGCTCTCCGGGTTGATCTCGACGTGGAAGAGCGCGTAGCGGTCGAGGATGGCCTCGATCCGCGCCACGGCCGCGGCCTCGTCCTCGTCGGCGATCGCTTCGTTGAGCGCCTCGTGATCGGCCGGCGCGAGCGGCTGGCCGAGATAGGTGAGCGCGGTCTCGAGCCGGCGGACCTGTTGCGCGAGCGGCTGCAAGGCGACGGCGGGCTGCGGTGCGGGCGCCTGCCCGGCGGCGAGTGCGGAGGCCAGGGCCAGCGCCGCCCCCGTCATGATCGCGAAGGCTCGGTCGCGGCGGCCGGCTTCAGCTCGCCGAGCACCGTGGGAATCAGCTCCGAGACGGTGGGGTGGATCGGCACCGCGCGCTGGAGCACGTCGTAGGTCACGCCGGCGTTCATGACGTCGATCACGCCGTGGATCGGCCTCGTCTCCGCCGGTGCCGAGGATCGCGGCGCCGAGGATGCGGCGCGTTTCCGCGTCGACCACGACCTTCATGAAGCCGCGCGTCTCGCCCTTCTCGATCGCGCGGGCGACCTTGGTCATCGGCCGCTTGCCGACGAGCAGCGGCCGGCCGGCCGCCCGCGCTTCCGTCTCGGTCAGGCCGACGCGGCCGAGCGGCGGATCCACGTAGAGCGCGTAGGCGGGGACGCGGTCGGACAGGCGGCGCTGCTCGCCGTCGAGCAGGTTGGCGGCCACGATCTCGAAGTCGTTGTAGGCGGTGTGGGTGAACGCGCCGCGGCCGTTGCAGTCGCCGAGCGCCCAGATGCCGGGTACGTTCGTGGCGAGCGAGTCGTCGACCGTGATGTAGCCGCGCGCGTCGGTCGCGACGCCCGCCTTGTCCAGCCCGAGGTCGTCGGTGTTCGGGCGGCGCCCCACCGCGAGCAGGACGTGCGAGCCGACCACGACGGGCTCGCCGTCCTGGCAGTCGACTCCGACCGAGATCCCGCCCTCGTGGCGCGCCAGCCGGATGCACTCGGCGCCCGTGCGGATCGCGACGCCCTCGCCGGCCAGGATCTCGCGGATCGCCTCCGAGACGTCCGGGTCTTCGCGCCCGATCAGCCGGGGCTGGCGCTCGACGATCGTCACCTTCGCGCCGAAGCGCCGATGCATCTGCGCGAACTCGAGGCCGACGTAGCTGCCGCCGACCACGACGAGGTGCTCCGGCACGCGGTCGAGCTCGAGCATCGTGCGGTTCGTGAGGAACGGGACCTGATCGACGCCGGGAAGGTCCGGGACGAATGGGCGGCCTCCCACGTTCACGAAGACGCGCGCCGCCGTCAGCTGCTCGTCCCCCACGCGGACCCGATCGGGACCCTCGAAGCGGGCGTGTCCCTGGATGACCGTGCATCCTTTCATGCCCCGCAGCCAGCGCTCGAGGCCGGTGCGCGAGGCGGCCGCCACGGCGTCCGCGCGCGTCTTCACCTTCGTCATGTTCACGCGGACGGCACCTTCGAGCTCGACTCCGTATTCGGCCGCACGGCGCGCGTACTGGGCGACCTGCGCGCTGGCGACGAGCGTCTTCGTCGGCGTGCAGCCGGTGTTGACGCAGGTGCCGCCGAACAGCTTGCGCTCGACGAAGGCCACGGTCATGCCCGCGCCGGTCAACCGCCCCGCGAGGGTCGGGCCGGCCTGGCCGGCTCCGATGACGATCGCGTCGAAGCGCTTCATCGAGCGGCCCACCAGGCGACGAGGCCGCCCGTGATGCGATCGCATCCTCGATGAAGGCGGCGGGGCGGTCGCTGCCGAAAGCCGCCGCCAGCCGCGCGCGGAAGGCGCGCCCGCCGAGCGTCCCCACGACCGCCCCGGCCACGCCCACGACGGCCCCGGAGAGCAGCGAGCCGCCGGCCGCGGTCAGCGCCGCGCCGCAGAGCCCACCCATCAAGATCCGCGTGCCGAACTGGACGGGCACGGTCCGGCTCGGCGTCGAGGGCAGCTGGTCGCTGATCAGCTCACCGATCGCAGCGAGCGTGAAGACCCACGGCGTCCAGGCGTACCCGAGAAACGCCAGCCCGGTGCCGGAAAGCGGGAGCCGGCCCATCTGAGCCGCCCAGCTGATGGCGGCGGGCGCCGTCATCGCCCGCATCCCGGCGACAACGCCGATCAGGAACGCGATCACGTAGGGGACTCCGGGGTGTCCCAACCTGTACCTCCAGTCGACTCGGGGTCCGGCGCGCGGCCTCAGGCTCGTCCCGCGACCAGCCCTTTCACGTAGCCCACGCTCTCGGCCAGGCCGGGGACGGGGTCGTTTTCGTCCTTCTCGTACTCGAAGCTCACGAGGTGCGGATAGCGGATGTCGAGCAGCGCCTGGACCACGGCGCGCAGGTCGAGGACTCCGCGACCTGCCTCGATCGTATGCCCATCGGGCGCCGTGCTGTCGATGTCCTTGATGTGGAGGTCGTAGAGCCGCTCCTTGTACTGCCGGATCGCCGCGGCCGGGTCGACCTTCGCGCGCGCGGTGTGGCCGACGTCGATGCAGAACCCGATGCGGCGGTCGTACTTCTCGACGGCCTTCCACACGTCGTGGGGGGACGGAAAGCGCTTGTCCTCCGGGCCGTGATTGTGGATGGCCAGACGGATGTCGAACTCCTTCACCATCTTGTCGAGCAGGGGCATGGAGTCCGGATGCGGGCTGCAGACGATCGTGGGCAGAGAGGCATCGCGCGCGTAGCTGAAGGCGCGCCGCACGTCGGCCTCGTCGTTCTGCATCGTGATGTTGCCGCAGCTCAGGGGCGTGATGCCCGCCTGCTTGAACTTGGCCGCTACGGCCTGGCGCTCCTCGGCCGTGCTGTCGAGCTTCAGGTGGAAGTCCTTGATCGAGACGTAGCGCAGCCCGACTCGCTGGATCGCGGTGATCGCGGCGTCGAGCGGCAGCTTGCGCAGCGTGTAGGAGGCGACGCCCGGCTTGAGCCCGCGCCAGCCATCGGCACCCGAAGCAGCCGCGGCAGGCGCTTGCGCTTCGCTTCGAGCGAGCGGCATGACGGCCGCGATCGCGGCTCCCTTGAGGACGTCCCTTCGATTCATGGCTCCCCCTGTCGTGTCGCGGTGGCTCTCGAACGCCCCGAATGTATCACTCGAGAAAGCGTCACAGGTCACATGCAGGATCTCGTCCCGGAGGTACGCTCCAGGGTGGGGGAGGGCCGATCCATGGCGAGGAGCAAGGCGAAAGGCGGCAAGCCGGCGAGGAAGCGGACGACGAGCAAGCCGTCGGGCACCCGGCGAGGAGTGCGGGCCGCCGCGGGCAGGGAGCTCGCGAGCCTGGCTCCCGAGTCGTCGACGCTGCTCGTGGACATCCACTGCCACGTCTTCAGCGGACGGGACATTCCGCTCAAGGAGTTCCTGCACTACGGCCGCGGCATCCCGTGGGGGATCGCCTACCTGGTCGATTGGCTGATCACTCATCCGAGCTCGGCGACACCGGCGGACAAGGAGCGGGCCAAGCTGGTCGCGGTCAGCGAGGGCGGCGCCAAGCAGTCGGACTTCCAGGAAGCCGAGGACCGCGGGCTGCTCGAGCGGTTCTTCGCGTACTCGGACCTCATGCGCCGCCCCGTGAGAGCGATCGCGGAGTCGATGGTCAACACCTATCCGGGCGTCCAGCTCTTCACGCCCGCCATGGTCGACATGGATTGCTGGCTGGGCGACGCCAGCTTCTACGACGACCGGCTCCAGGACCACGCGCAGCTCGCCCTGCTGAAGGACAAGGATCGCCGCGGCCGGCTCCATCCCATCGTCGGCTTCGATCCCGTGCGGCAGCACGCGACGCGAACCGTGTTCGGAGAGGGAAGCGACCACCTCGCGCAGGTGAAGCGAGCCATCGAGGAGCAGGGCTTCGTCGGCGTCAAGGTCTATCCGCCGATGGGCTTCCGGCCGACGCGCAACCACTGGCTCTATCCGCCGGGACGTCCGGTGTCCCGCCCCAACGGGGAGCCCGTCGCCTGCAAGCTCGCCCCCGACGAAGAGAGCAAGCCGGTGAGCCTGACCGGCGCGGATCTCGACCGCGCGATGCTCGAGCTGTTCGACTACTGCGTCGAGGCAGACGTCCCCGTGATGGCCCACTGCACCAGCCACGGCGCGGAGGCGAAGAAGCGCGGCGGCTACAACGCCGACCCGCGCCACTGGAAGAACCTGCTGGAGATGGACGGCGGCCGCTACGCGAACCTGCGGATCAACCTGTCCCACCTCGGCGGCGACAGCCACCGGCCGAGCTTCCACGACTGCGTCATCGAGCTCCTGGCGAGCCACCCCAACGTCTACGCCGACGTCGGGGCGCACGCCCTCGTCTGGGAGGGCGGGAAGGACTACCGCGCGAGCTTCAGCTACGAGCTGGTGAGCGCGCTCGAGGAGGGCCGCGACTGGACGCGCAAGGCCATGCTGGGGAGCGACTGGCACACGATCTACGTGGAGTCGAGCCCCGGCATCTACCTGCGCGAGTACATGAAGTTCTTCGACGAGCTGTCGGCGGCCATCGACCAGCAGTCGGCCGACGTCGGAAAGGCCCTGAGCCCGGACGACGACGCCACGCGTCGCGCCAACTTCCGGGGCCTGAGCGCGCTGCGCTTCCTGGGCCTCGACCGCGACCATCCGGGCAGCAAGGCGCGCAAGCGGCTCGCGAAGTTCTACCGCGACAACGGCATCTTCACGCTGGAGAACGGCGACCAGCCGGCCTGGTGGTGAGCGCCTCCTAGATCGCGCCCCGCTTCAGCTGCTCGACCGCGTAGTGGCAGGCACGCGCGGTGAGCGCCATGTAGGTGAACGACGGGTTCTGGCAGGCGGTCGACGGCATGCAGGAGCCGTCGGTCACGAAGACGTTCGGCGACTCGTGGCACTGGTTGAAGCCGTTCAGGAACGACGTCTTCGGGTCGCGGCCCATGCGCGCCGTTCCCATCTCGTGGATCACCTCGCCCGGGATCGGCTCGCGGTCGAAGCCCGAAACCCAGTCGCACTTCGCCGCCTTCAGCATCTCGACGGCCGTCTCCTTGACGTCCTTCAGCATGGCGCGCTCGTTGTCGGAATACGTCATGTCGATCTCGAGCTGCGGCAGGCCCCAGCGGTCCTTCTTGTCGCGGCTCAGGCGCACGCTGTTCTCGCGGCGCGGCAGCGTCTCGCAGTAGCCTTCCATGTACGCGAACCAGTCGCCGGGCCGCGTGAGCGATTTCTTGAGCTCGGCGCCGATCCCCGGCGCCTCGTTGCCTCGGCGCCAGCCGCTCCTGCCGGTGTAGACCTCGAAGGCGTAGCCGCGCGCGAAGGGCCGCCCCTCGCCCGGCTTCAGGTTCCGGAAGCGCGGGATGTACATACCCGACGGCCGCCGGCCGGCGTAGTACTTGTCCGCGAGGCCCGAGTAGCCGCCGGTGGCTCCGGCGGCGTTCGTGTGGTCCATCAGGTAGTGGCCGAGGACACCGCTGCCGTTGGCGAAGCCGTTCGGGAAGCGATCCGACGTCGAGTGGAGCAGGAGCCCCGTGGTCGCGAGCGTCGACGCGTTCAGGAAGACGAGGCGCGCGAAGAACTCGGTCGCCTTTCCCGTCTCCGCGTCGATCACGCGCACGCCCGTCGCACGGCCCGTCTCGTGGTCGGTGATCAGGCTGTGGGCGATCGAGTGCGGGCGCAGCGTGAGGCGGCCGGTGGCCGCGGCCGCGGGCAGCGTCGAGGAGTTGCTCGAGAAGTACGCCCCGTAGGGGCAGCCGCGGTGGCAGAGGTCGCGGCCCTGGCAGGCGCCGCGCCCGTTGTGCGGCCGCGTCAGCACCGCCACGTGGCTCATGATCAGGTTCCGCCCGGGGAACGAGCTCGAGATGCTCTGGCGCAGGTGCTGCTCGAAGCAGTTCATCTCGAAGGGCGGCAGGAGGTCGCCTTCGGGGAGCTGGGGCAGGCCCGCCTTCTCGCCGCTGATGCCGATGAAGGCCTGGACGTGGTCGTACCACTGGGCGATGTCCTTGTAGCGCAGCGGCCAGTCGATGCCGACTCCCTCCTTCAGGTTCGCCTCGAAGTCGAGGTCGCTCCAGCGGAAGCAGTGCCGCGACCAGAGCAGCGAGCGCCCGCCCACCTGGTAGCCGCGAAACCAGTTGAACGGCTTCGCCTGCACGTAGGGATGCTCGACGTCCTTCACCAGGAAGTGCTTCACGTCCTGGCCGAACAAGAAGGAGAGCTGCTTCTGGATCGGGTAGTCCTGGAGGTCCTGCTGCGTCGGCAGGTTGCCGTACGGCAGGTCCCACGGATCGAGGGCTGCGGTCGGGTAGTCCTTGACGTGCTCGACCGGTCGGCCGCGCTCGAGCACGAGCGTGCGCAGCCCCGCCTCGGTCAGCTCCTTGGCCGCCCAGCCGCCGGTCATGCCGGAGCCCACGACGATCGCGTCGTAGGTCTGCTCCGGGGCGCTCAATTGCCGATCCCCGTGGCCCAGGCCTTCTGGTCCGGCCCCAGCTCCACGCAGCCGCGATACCCGCCGGGGACCTTCTCGTAGGCCAGCACCTGCGTCGCGCCGATCTGCGACGTGAAGAAGCCGACGAGCGTGAGGTCCTTCAGGATGCGGACGAACGAGCCGCGCGCGCCGGTGTCGGGCTTGTAGCTCGCGGCGTCGAGCGGCGCGAGGAGCGCATGGCGCTCTTCGGGCGAGCAGGCCTCGAAGGGCTTGCCGTGCGTCTTGCCGCAGTCCGCGGCGAGCGCCTCGAGGCCGGTCGTGAAGAGCCGCTGCTCGTCGGGCGTGTAGCAGTCGCGGAGCGCCAGGTCCACGAACACCTGCACCCGCGCCTGCTTCGCACCGGGCGTGTCGGTCGCGGGCAGGATCGTGTCCACGAGCGCTTCCAGCATCGGCGCGCGCTCCTTCGGGATCCACTTCGGGACCCAGGCCTCGCCGGTCGCGTCGATCGCCGCGGCCGCCTCCGCCGCTTCCGCCACGACCGAGGCGAAGAGCGCGTGAGCCGTGACGGCCGACATCAGGGTGAGCGCGTCGCGTCGGTGCATCGCGTGTGCCTCCGCGCGAGACTCTATCAGGAGTCCGCCGCGGGCTGCAGGCTGTCCTCCCGACGCTTCATTGACAGCCTCTTCGCGCCACGCATAGCATCCCCGCGAATCGGCAGCCAAGCGGAGGAGTGCCCATGCCCGAGAAATCCAAGGTCAACCGCCGGCAGTTCCTCGAGAAGTCCGGCCTCATCGCGGCCGCGGCGAGCGCGGCGTCCGCGCGTCTCGCGAGCGGCCAGGTCAACAACTCGGCGGCAGTGTCGCTCAAGCCCGTGCGGCTCGGGTTCATCGGCGTCGGCATCCGCGGCACGCTGCTGATGGAGGCGGCCGCCGGCATCGCGGGCGTCGAGCTCAAGGCCGCCGCCGACTGCTACAAGGGCCACCTCGACCGCGCTCAGGAAGCCTTCACGTCCGCGCTGGCGGTGACCGGCGACTACAAGGAGCTGCTCGCCCGCGCCGACGTCGACGCCGTGGTGATCGCGACTCCGGATCACTGGCACCTGAAGATGACGCAGGACGCGCTCGCCGCCGGCAAGCACGTCTACGTCGAGAAGCCGATGACCCACCGCTGGGAGGAAGGCGAGGCCTTCATCGCCGCCGCGGAGAAGAGCGGCAAGGTGGTGCAGGTGGGCAGCCAGTACATGAGCATGGGCTGCGCCAAGCAGGCGAGCGACTTCATCAAGAGCGGCCGGCTCGGCCAGGTCACGCTCGTCGAGGGCCGCTTCCACCGCAACACGGCGACCGGCGCGTGGTACTACCCGATCCCGCCCGACGCCTCGCCGACCACGGTCGACTGGAAGAGCTTCCTCGGATCGGCGCAGCCGCACGACTTCGACCTGCGTCGCTTCTTCCAGTGGCGCCTCTTCTGGGACTACTCCGGCGGGCTGCCGACCGACCTCTTCGTGCACCTGGTGACGGCGACGCACCAGCTGATGGGCGTGCAGGAGCCCGAGAGCGTCTTCAGCTTCGGCGACATCTACCACTGGAAGAACTACCGCGAGGTGCCGGACCAGATGACCTCGATGGTGAAGTACCCGGAGGGCTTCGTGCTGCGGCTCTCGAGCACCGCGAGCAACGGGCATCCGGGGCCGATCCTCACCATCTACGGCAGCGAGGGCACGCTCGAGTACACGGGCGGCGGCTTCAAGCACTTCTACGAGCCGCGCACGGAGAACTTCGGCTACTCGACACGCTCGTGGCCGAAGGCCACGACCGCGAAGTTCAAGGAGCTGATGGCGCTCGGCGACAACCTCGCGCCGCTCGACGGGCCCGCGACCGCCGAGCCGGTCGAGTACAAGTCGAACGACGAGGACTCGACCCGCGCCCACATCCGCAACTGGATCGAGGCGATCCGCACGGGTGGCAAGCCGATCGAGGACGTGCGCTTCGGCCACCACGCGGCGCTCGTGGGCCACATGTGCAACCTGTCCTACAAGGCCGGCAAGCCCGTGCGCTGGAACAAGGCGACCCGCAAGGTCGAGGTGTAGGCCCTAGACCTCACGACCAGCATCAAGCCCCGGCCGTCACCGGACGGCCCCGCCCAGGGTGTGACGTCCCAGGTCGTCTTGTCCGCTGGCGGCTCTGCCGCCTCGCCGGGTTTGGGGTCCGGTGGGCGACCGTTGCGCCGCACCACCACCCGCCCGATCGCCAGACCCAGACCGCTCCCGGCCACGATGTCGCTGAAGAAGTGTTTCTCGGCGGCCATTCGAGAGACGGCAACGAAAGTCCCGAACGCATAGGCGGGGATGGCGAGCTTCTTGTAGTGACGCGAAATCACGGATGCGATGGCAAAGGCGTTGGACGCGTGCCCCGAGGGGAATGACCGGTTGTCGGACCCGTCCGGCCGCTCGCGCTGAACCGCCAGCTTGAGAGTCCATGTGTAGACCTCGGTCACGATGAAGGCCTGGCTCAAGTCGTAGGAGGCGGCGCGAAACCTGTCGCCCCGCGAGATGCGGCCGGCGCTGAAGAGTCCGATCGTCAGGCCAGCCACGGCCGCCGTGCTCCCAAGGGTCGCGCCGATCTTGCCGAAGCTCTCGTGCGGATGATCGGTGAAGTACTGCTCGCAGGTGTCGTCGAGCCCAAGGGAAGCGCCCGTGAGCGCGGCAGTGATGAGCAGAGGCTCGTGGTTGTCTCGCTGTAGCACGGCCAGGAAGTTGTAAGCGAGGTTGTGGCCGTAGCTGCGCACGGTTCGGCGCTTGTCGTCGGGAACTACGCGTGTGCCGGGCCCCGGGATGAGCGGCGGGGCGGGGCTCGGGACTCTTGCGGCGCGGACGCTCGTCCGCCTGGCCGGCTCCTGGGCTCCGGCGGGAACGATCCCGGCGAGCGACGCGAGCATCGACAGGCACACACCGGTCGCAGGCCATCTGCGTGCGATGGCCTTGCTCCAGATCACGGGTCTCGCCTCACCAGACGCGGATGCGGTCGGCCGGCGCCAGGTACAGCTTCTGGCCCGGCTTGACGTCGAAGGCGGCGTACCAGGCGTCGAGGTTCCGGACCACGTCGGCGCGGAACGCGTCGGGGGCGTGGCTGTCGCCCACGATCACCTGGCGCAGCAGGGCCTCGCGCATCTTCTGGCGCCAGCTCTGCGCGAAGCTGACGAAGAACTGCTGGTCGCCGCTCAAGCCCTGCGCCGCCGGTGCCGGCTTGCCGCCGAGCGACATCCGGTAGCCGTCGTAGGCCGCGGACAGGCCCGCCACGTCGGCGACGTTCTCGCTGAGCGTCTGCTTGCCCTTGACGTGGAGGCCGGGCAGCGCCTCGTACGCGTCGTACTGCTTCACCAGCCGGTCCGCGGACGCCTGGAAGTGCGCGAAGTCGGCCTCGCTCCACCAGTTGTTGAGCCGCCCGCTGTCGTCGAACAGGGCTCCCTGGTCGTCGAAGCTGTGGCTGATCTCGTGGCCGATCACCGCGCCGATCGCGCCGTAGTCCATGGCCAGCGGGCGCGCCGGGTCGAAGTAGGGCGGCTGCAGGATGGCGGCCGGGAAGTTCATCGCGTTCATCACCGGCAGGTTGACCGCGTTGACGGTCTGCGGCGTCATCACCCACTCGCCGCGATCGATCGGCTTGCCGAGCTTGGCGAGATTGCGCCGGTACTCGAACAGCTCGGCGCGCTCGTCGTTGCCGTAGGCATCGCCGCGCACGATCTCGAGCGAGGAGTAGTCCCGGAAGCGGTCGGGATAGCCCACGTGGACCTTCAGCGTCTTGAGCTTCGCCTTGGCCATGGCCTTCGTCTTCGGCGCCATCCAGTCGAGGCGGTCGATGCGGCGGTCGAACGCGGCGATCAGGTTCCGGACCATCGCCTCGATGCGCGCCTTGTCCTCGGGCGGGAAGTACTTCCGCACGTACATCTGCCCGACGGCCTCGCCGAGCGCGCCGCCGGTCGCGTCCACGGCGCGCTTCCAGCGGTCGCGGCGCATCGGTGTTCCCTGCAGCACCGTGCCGTGGAAGGCGAAGCTCTCCTGGCCGAAGGCCGCAGGCATCACCGCCGCGTGGTGCTCGAGGGCGTGGAAGGTCAGGTAGTCCTTCCAGGCGTCGAGCGGCTGGCTGGCGACGAGTGCTGCGATGCCCGTGACGGCCGCGGGATGCCACACCACGAACTCCGGCTGCGCCCCGAGGCCGGCGGCCGACAGGTACTCCGCCCAGTCGAGCCCGGGAGCGGACCTGTCGAGCGCTTCCCGCGTCCAGTGGTTGTTCGACTTCTTGACGTCGGACGAGTCCTCGCGGCTCGCGTGCACCTCGGCGATCCGGCGCTCGAGATCGACGACGCGCGCGCCCTTGGCCGCGGCGTCGGCGATCTGCCCGAGCTCGAGGATCTTCACGACGTGCGACTGGAACCGGGCCCGCGTCTCGGCCATCTGCGGCGAGGGATCGACGTAGTACGTGCGCTCGGGCATGTCGAGCCCGCCCTGCAGCAGGAACGGGACGTAGCGGCTCGGCTCGTCCAGGTCCTGAGCCACCCACAGCCCGAGCAGGTTGTCGGTGTAGAAGTTGGTCGCGTTGAGCGCGTCGACGTCGGCGCGCAGCGTCGCTGCCGAGATAGCGGCTCAGGCTGCGCCGGTCGGCGATGGCGGCGATGGCGTCGAGCTTCGAGCGCACCGGGGCGAGCCCCTTGGCCTCGATCCCGGCCTCGTCCATGAAGCTCGTGTAGTAGTCGCCGACCTTGCGCTCGACGCTGCCCGCGGCCGCCTCGGCCTTGGCCGCGTCCTGGATCAGCTCGACGGTGCGCTGGCTGGTGCGGTCGTAGACGATCGCGGACGCGCCGTACGTGGCTCGGTCCTCCGGGATCGCCGTCGCCTTGTACCAGGCGCCGTTCGCGTAGGCGAAGAAGTCGTCGCCGGGGGCGACCGAGCGGTCGATGCCGGCGAGATCGATCCCGGGCGCTTCGGCGGTCGCGGCAGTGAAGGGAAGCGCCGCCGACAGTGTGAGGGCCAGCGCGAGCGTGCGTCCGGTGTGGGTCACGTGGAATCTCCTTCTCGTCCTGGCCCGAATCCTGAAGCATTCTGCGGCGGAGGTCGATCCAAAAATGTGAGCCGGCGCTCGCGAGCCGGGAGCTTTCTACAAAGCACCCGCGGCCGACCGGTCCCGCCAGGCGGATGAGCAGTTTAGACGGGCGTGATTCTTGCTCCCAGTCGGAGGTGGAGGTTCCCAAATGCGGACCCTGCTGCGACTGATGCTGCTGGTCGTTCTGGTACTCGGCGCCGTCTGGCTCGTGCGGAACATGGGCCTGGGACCGGAGCGCGTCAACGCCGAGGGCGCGCTCAAGGGCGCCGCCGAGAAGATGGAGAAGGCGGTCTCCGACATCGACCTGAAGGCGATCGCCGAAGAGCTCAAGCAGACCGGCCGCGTGATCCGCCGCAAGGCGGGCCAGGCCGCGCGGAAGATCGAGGACGCCACCGAGGACGGGAGGACGACGGCCGCCATCAAGGCCAGGCTCGCGCTCGACCCGTCGCTGTCGGCGCTCGAGATCAGCGTCGACACCACCGACGGCCGCGTCACGCTCGCCGGGAAGGTCCACTCGCCCGAGGACGTCGCGCGTGCGATGAAGATCGCTCTCGAGCAGGAGGGCGTCTACGAGGTCGTCTCGACGCTGCAGGTGCGCTCGATGCGCGACACGGGCAGCGGCCCCAGCTCCTGACGCCTCTCCTATTCCCGCAGGAAGGCGACGAGGTCGCGCGCGAACCGCTCCGGCTCTTCCCAGTGCGGCGTGTGCCCCGTCGCCGCGTAGACGACGAGGCGGGAGCCGCGGAGGCCGGCCACGAGCGCGTCCTGGTCGGCTCTCGTCAAGAGCGCATCCTTGTCGCCCCACACGAGCAGGGCCTTTGCCTTGACGTCGCGCAGCTGCTCGACGGGCCGTAGCGCCGAAAGGCTCGACCCGAACTCGTTCCAGACCCGGGCCGGGACGCGCTGCATCTGCGCGATCATCGTCTCGAGAAAGGCGGGAGGCAGCGGCCGGAAGCTGGTGCTGACCTGGAAGTCACGCGCCAGGGACGCGTCGATCGGATCCTTTAGGCCGCCGAACAGCGCGCGCAGCTCGGAGAGCACGGCCGGGTCGCGGGGCCCGAACGGTCCGGAGCCCACGAGCACCAGCCGCCCTACGCGGGTTCCCGCCGGCCCGGTCGCGACCTCCTGCGCGGCGAAGCTGCCCAGCGAATGGCCGACGAGGCAGACGTTCTCGAGGCCGAGGCCGGTGAGGAATGCAGCGACGTCGCCCGCGAAGTCGGCGATCGCGTAGCCCGCGGCCGGCTGGTCCGACAGTCCGTGGCCGCGCAAGCTGAGCGCATAGGTGCGGAAGCTCTTCGGCAGGAGTGGAAGCACGAGCTCCCACGAGTGCCACGAGTCGCCGATGCCGTGAACGAGCACGACGACGGGCCCCTTCGGATCCCCCTGGACGACGTAGTGGAGCACACCGCCGGACGGCGTCTTCAGGAGCGACGAGGTGAGCGCCTCCGAGGCCGGCGGGACGTCCGCGGGGGCCGCCGCGAGCAGGCCGGGGAGGAAGATGGCGACCAGGGAAAGCGCACGCACGCGAGCCATTCTCATCGGGCCTCCTTTGCGGGCCGTCGCCTGCGGGAAGAGAGAGAGCGCATTCTACCGGGCACTTCGAGCGCCAGCGGCGGCGTCCCGGGAGCGGCCGCCACCGGCCGGGCCCGACTTCCTCGGCTAAGATGATCCGAGGCAGGAGGAGCGGAACGTGCGTCGTGCCAGGGCGGTCGGGATCGGGCTCTGTCTTTCGGCCGCGGGCTGTACCGGGGGCCGAGCCGACTCGCGCCCGGCCGCTGACGCCCCGCGCCGCGTCCAGGTGGTGAAGGCGGAGAAGCGGCTCATCCCGCGCACCGTCGTGGCCGTCGGCACGCTCGCCGCCGAGGAGCGAGCGGAGCTGGGCTTCAAGGTGCCCGGCCGGCTGGCGCGCTGGGACGTCGACCTCGGCAGCCGGGTCGCCGCCGGAGCGGTCCTCGCTGAGCTGGACGCTCGCGACTACGAGCTCAGGCGCGACCGCGCTCGCGCGGCGCTCGAACAGGCGCGCGCCCGCCTCGGCCTGCCGGTGGGGGGGGACGACGACTCGCTCGATCCCGAGAAGGTGGGCGTCGTGCGCCAGGCCAAGGCCCGCCTCGACCAGGCCCGGGTGACGCTCGAGCGCAGCCGCGAGCTGCGCGACCAGGGCATCCTGGCGCAGGCGGAGTACGACACGAGCCAGGCCGCCTTCAAGGTGGCGGAGAGCCAGTACAACGACTCGCTCGAGGAGGTGAACAACCGCCGCGGCATCCTCGCCGAGCGCCGCAGCGACCTGGCGCTCGCGGAGCAGCAGCTCACCGACAGCCGCCTGCTGGCTCCCTTCGGCGGCGCCGTGCAGCAGCGCCGCGCCAACCTCGGCGAGTACCTGGCCGCCGGCGCTCCGGTGCTGACGCTCGTCAAGCTCACGCCGCTGCGCCTGCGGCTCGACGTGCCCGAGCGCGAGGCCCTGAACGTTCGCGAGGGCCAGACCGTCGCCGTCCGCACGGAGGGCGCGACCGACGCCTGGCCGGGCCGCATCGTCCGGATCTCGCCCGCGATCGAAGAGGCGAATCGCTCGCTGATCGTCGAGGCCGAGGTCGACAACTCGAAGGGGCTGCTGCGGCCGGGCTCCTTCGCGCGCGCCGAGATCCAGACCGAGAGCGGCGGCGACTCCGTGGTGGTCCCGGCCTCCGCGCTGGTGCTGTTCGCCGGGATCGAGAAGGTGGTGACGGTGCGCGAGGGCAAGGCGCTCG
Source organism: uncultured Acidobacteriota bacterium (assembly GCA_963744315.1). Classification (GTDB taxonomy): domain Bacteria; phylum Acidobacteriota; class Vicinamibacteria; order Fen-336; family Fen-336; genus DATBSL01. The sequence continues at coordinate 186,845 of CAVUTB010000011.1, read as the reverse complement.
AGCGCCCGGTCACGACGGGGCGCCACGCCGGCGACGCCGTCGAGATCCTGTCGGGCCTCGAGCAGGGCGAGCCGGTGGTCGTGAAGCCCGGCAACCTCACGACCGGGGCCGCGGTCGAGGTGACGCCGGCCGCCGTGCCGACTCCGTAGGGACGACCGTGCAGAAGCTAGCGGAGATCTGCATCCGCCGTCCCGTCTTCGCCTCGATGATCATCCTGTCGCTGGTGGTCGTCGGCGCCGCCAGCTACGGGCAGCTCGGCGTCGACCGCTTCCCGCCGGTGGACCTGCCGACGGTGATGGTGCGGGCCTCGCTGCCGGGCGCGGCGCCCGAGGAGATGGAGTCCGAGGTCGGGATCCCGCTCGAGGAGGCGGTCAACACCGTCCAGGGGATCAGCGAGCTGCGGACGATCGCCGGCCAGGGGACGGCGATCGTGGTGGTGACCTTCGCGCTCGACCGCGACATCGACGCCGCCACGCAGGACGTGCGCGACCGCGTCGCCGCGGCGCTGCCGAACCTGCCGCGCGACATCGATCCGCCCATCGTCAGGAAGTTCGACAACGACAGCTCCGCCGTCATCACGATCGCGCTCACCGCCGACCGCTCGGTGCGCGAGCTCACCGAGATCGCGGACAAGACCGTGCGGCCGTTCCTCGAGCGCGTGTCGGGGGTCGGCGACGTGACGGTCGACGGCGGGCTCGAGCGCGCGATCGACGTGCGCATCGACGTCGACCGCCTGGCGGCCTACCGCATCCCGATCACCTCCGTGCGCACGGCGCTCCAGCGCCAGAACGCCGAGATCCCCGGCGGCAACGTGGACGCCGGCCGCCGCGAGATCTCGCTGCGCACGCTCGGCCGCTTCGACGACGCGCGCGCCTTCCAGAACCTGGTGGTCGCGAACGTCAACGGCTCGCCCGTCAAGCTGCGCGACATCGGCACGGTCGAGGACGGCACCAAGGAGCAGCGCTCGGTGTCGCGGCTCGACGGCGTGCCGACCGTCAGCCTCGAGGTGCGCCGCCAGTCGGGCGCCAACACGATCGCGGTGATCGACGGGATCAAGGAGAGCCTGCGCCGCGTGCAGGCGGTGCTGCCGGCGGACGTGAAGCTGCTCGTGATCCAGGACCAGAGCGTCTACATCGAGAACGCGCTGCACGAGATCAACGTGCACCTGATCCTCGGCTCGATCCTGGCCTCGCTGGTGGTGCTGGCCTTCATGCGCAACGCGCGCGCCACCCTGATCGCCGCGGTCGCGATCCCCGCCTCGCTCGTGGCCACCTTCGGCATGATGCGGGCCTTCGGCTTCACGCTCAACAGCGTGACGATGCTGGCGCTCGTGCTGATGGTCGGGCATCGTGATCGACGACGCGATCGTCGTGCTCGAGAACATCTTCCGCTTCGTGGAAGAGAAGAAGATGAACGCGTTCGAGGCGGCGCGCGCCGCGACCGCGGACATCGGCCTCGCGGTGCTGGCGACCACCTTCTCGCTGGTCGTGATCTTCCTGCCGGTGTCGTTCATGTCCTCGATCTCGGGCCGCTTCCTCTACCAGTTCGGGATCACGGCCTCGGCGGCGATCCTGGTGAGCCTGCTGGTGAGCTTCACGCTCACGCCGATGATGAGCGCGCGGCTGCTCGAGGGCCACGTGGCGCACGACGAGCGGCCCGGCGACGAGGCGGGCTCGCGCCGCGGCTTCTACCACTGGCTCGACGAGCGCTACGCGCGCCTGCTCGGCTGGAGCATGCGGCACCGGCGCCGGATGGCGGTGTTCGCCGCCCTCGTCGCGCTCTCGAGCTTCCTGATCTTCCCGTTCGTGCGGCAGGAGTTCATCCCGGGCAACGTCGACGAGGCCGAGTTCGAGGTGAGCGTCAACGCGCCCGAGGGCACGAGCCTGAGCGCCATGGACGAGGCGCTGCGCGCGGTCGAGTCGGAGATCAAGCGAGACGCGCGGCGTCACGAGCGTGCTCTCCTCGGCGGGCGGCGGCTACGTGGGCGGCGTCAACCAGGGCGACTTCTTCGTGCGCCTGAAGCCGCACGAGGAGCGCGTCTTCGGCTTCGGACGCGTGTGGCACGAGACGCGAAACCTCACGCCGTGGCGCGCCTTCTACGGCAACTACAGCCAGCGCGACGTGATGCAGGAGATCCGCGGCCGGCTCCGGAAGTTCCCGCACCTGCGCAGCTCGGTGCGCAACATCACCTCGTTCAACATCGGCGGCGGCCGCACCGAGATCGTGATCGCGCTGCGCGGTCCCGACATCGTGACGCTGGTGCGCTCGATCGAGAAGCTGCGCGACCTGACGCGGTCGGGGGAGATCCCGGGTGTGGTGGATGGCGACGTCGGGCTGCAGCTCGACAAGCCGGAGCTCCGGATCCACGTCGACCGCGATCGCGCCGCCGACCTCGGCGTCGACACCACCGACGTCGCCACGTCGCTCCGGATCATGGTGGGCGGGGACGACCGCGTCAGCCGCTACCTCGACCCCGCGACCAACGAGGACTACGACGTCCAGCTGCGGCTCGACCGCCAGTACCGGAGCGACGCGGACACCATCTCGCGGCTCTACGTCTCGTCCCAGTCCGGCGGCCTCGTGCGGCTCGACAACGTCGTCAAGATCGAGCAGGGGCAGGCGCCGTCGCGCATCGAGCGGCTCGACCGCCAGCGCACGGTGCGCTTCTTCGCAGGCGTCGGCCCCGGCTACGCGCTCGGGGACCGCGTGACCGCGCTCCGCAAGGCGCTCGCCGACATGAACCTGCCCGCCGCCTACTCGGTCACCGTGCTCGGCCGCGGCCGCGAGATGGAGCGCACCTTCGGCGAGTTCGCGCTGGCGTTCCTGCTCTCGATCGTGTTCATGTACATGATCCTCGCCTCGCAGTTCGAGAGCCTGATCGACCCGCTCACGATCCTGATCTCGCTGCCGCTGTCGGTGCCGTTCGCGCTCTTCTCGCTCTGGGCGACCTCCGACACGCTGAACCTCTATTCGGCGCTCGGCGTGCTGGTGTTGTTCGGGATCGTCAAGAAGAACTCGATCCTGCAGATCGACCACATGAACAACCTCCGCCGGCTGCACGGGCTCACGCGGGACGAGGCCGTGATGCAGGGCAACCGCGACCGCCTGCGGCCGATCCTGATGACGACCTTCGCGCTCGTCGCCGGCATGCTGCCGCTCGCGCTCGGCACCGGGCCGGGCGCCGAGGAGCGCCGCTCGATCGCGATCGTCGTGATCGGCGGCCAGACGCTGTCGCTGCTGCTGACGCTGCTCGCGACGCCGGTCTTCTACGTGATCTTCGAGGACATCGCGGCCTCGCCGCGCTGGCGCGCGCTGGTGGCGCGGGTGCGCCCGCCGATCGACGCGTTCGTCGGCACCGTCAAGCAGCGCTGGCAGGCGCTCATCAGCCGCTAGCGCTCCTTCGCCGAGACCGGCCGGTCGGAGAAGGTGACGTACGGGAAGAGCTCGGGGACGTGCGAGTCCCAGACTCCGTGCGGGCTCCAGGCCCAGCCGCCCGGGTCGGTCGCAGGCGCGGCCTCCTTGTACTGGTTGAAGCGCGAGAAGTCCATCCGCCAGACGTCGCCGTTCTTCGGCGGCAGCGCGCGGCCGTCGGGCTTGGCGAGGTCAGCCAGGCCGCGCCATGGGATCGCGAGCTCGACGGTCCAGCCGCGGTCGCGATCCTTGTTGTCGTTGAGCGTGCCGTCCACGTGCACGGCGCTCCGCAGCCCCGGAAGGTCGTAGCGCCAGAAGCCGATCCGCGGGCCGCGCGGGTGGTTCCTGAAGCGGACGCCGTCGAAGGGCCGGACGCCATCGCGTGTGCGGTCGAACTCGGGTAGCTGCGCATAGCCGGCCCGCTCGTAGGCCTCCTCCCAGACGAAGAAGACCTCGTAGATCGTGCCGAGGCTGTTGATCTCGAACTCGTAGTAGGCGTCCTGGCCGGCGATGAAGAGCTCGACGTCGTTGTTCTTGTAGATGAGCGAGTCGCGCTCGGTCAGCGTGCCCTCGACGAAGGGTTCCTCGACCCAGTAGGCGACGTAGAGCTGCTCGGCGTCCCAGAGCACCGCCGCCCGCGTGTCGTGGATGCCCGGCGCGCCGCGGATCAGGTCGGAGAAGCGCGGCGAGCGCTCTGCGGCCTTCCAGTCCGCCTCGTCGAGCCGGCCGTCGACCGCGATCGCTCCCGTCGCGCGACGCGCGGTGTAGCGGGCGATCTTGTCCTCCGGCCACGGGAAGGGCCAGGGCGGGGCGGCGGCCGCGAGCGCAGCCGCCATCACCGGAACGAGCGCGAGGCCGAGGCTGCGGCGCAGGCGTCGCATCGGGCTACTGGACGCCGTACGCCTCGTTGGTCTTGCCCAGCAGGTACTCGTCGAACCAGCCGACGATGTGCTGCAGCCGCTCGACGCGGTGCCAGGGCTGGCCGGAGCGCGACGAGCTCGTGGCTCTCGTCCGGGAAGCGCACCATCACCGTCGGCTTCTTCAGGTACTTGAGCGCGCGGAACATCTGCTCGCCGCCGCCGGCGGCGGGCGTGCGCCAGTCGGCCTCGCCCTCGATCAGCATCAGCGGCGTCTTGACCTTGGCCGACGAGCGTGATCGCGCGAGCGCGCGGCGAAGTCGGCCGGGTCCTCCTCGAAGGGCGCGCCGCGGAACCAGGTCGGCTGGAAGAGCGTGAAGTCGGCCGTGTACCACAAGCGCGGCCCAGTCGGAGATCGAGCGCTGCGAGACGGCGGCGGCGAAGCGGTCGGTCTGCGTGATCGTCCAGTTGGTGAGGACGCCCCCGCCGCTGCCGCCGGTCACGCCCAGCCGCTTCGGGTCGACGACGCCGCGCTTGATCAGCTCGTCGACGCCGGCCATCAGGTCCTTGTAGTCGTCGCCCGGATAGTGGTACTGGATGACGTTGCCGAACTCCTGGCCGTAGGAGGTGCTGCCGCGCGGGTTCGGGTAGAGCACGACGTAGCCCTTGCGCCGCCATCCACTGGATCTCGTGGAAGAAGGTGTAGCCGTAGGCCGCGTGCGGGCCGCCGTGGATGTTGAGGATCAGCGGGTACTTCTGCGCGGCGTCGAAGTCGCGGCGGCTTCTGGACGCAGCGTGTGGATCTTCCTGCCGTCGAAGCTCGTGTACCAGACCTCCTCGGGCGCGCGTCAGCTCGAGCTCGGCGAAGAGCGCGTCGTTGAAGCGCGTGAGCTGCCGGCGCTTGCCGGTCGCGGCGTCGAGGACGAAGAGGTCGCCGAGCGCCGTCGGCGTCGAGACGACCATCGCGAAGCGGCGAGGCGTCGGGCGTCGCGCGTGTACGACATCACCTCCTCGTCGCCGCTCGTGAGCGGCTCGACCTTGCTTCGTGGCGACGTCGACCGCGCTGCAGGCCGACGCGCCCCTGCTCGGCCGTCTTCACGACGAGCGCGTCCTGTCGTCCAGACCGGCGCCGCCGGCGCGCGCGCCGCGCGGCGCGCGCTGGTCGCCGGCCGCGCCGCCGTCGACGTCGTAGTCGTAGGCCGCGGTGAGGTTCGTCGGCGGGCGGCCGGGCCCGACGTCGGCCACGAAGAGGTCGGGCTGGTCGTAGGAGCGCGTCGGGCTTGCCGTTGAGCGAGCCGACGAGCGCGATGCGCCTGCCGTCGGGGGAGAACGCGTAGTCGCCGATCGGGCCGTCGATGTCGGCCGGCCTTCACGGCTTCGCCGCCCGCGGCGGGCACCGAGTAGACGTTCGCGTCCGGCTCGGCGTAGTAGGGCTCCTTGACCGCGGTTGGACGTGAAGAAGACGCGCTGGCCGTCGGGCGACCACGACGACGTTGTCCTCGGCGAAGGCTCGCCGTCGGTGACGCGGCCGCGGCCTCGGGCGCGCCCTCGGCGGCCACGTCGCACCGCCCAGACGTGCGACGGCCGCGTCGGATCGAGGTAGCCGGGGCCGTTGAAGCGGTAGACGGCGCGCGTGATCACGCGCACGTCGCTCTCGCGCTCCTCGTCCTTGCCGGGCTCCGGCTTCGCGTCCTTCTTCGCGAGGTCCTTGTCGCTCGTCGTGCTCGTGAAGGCGATCGTCTTGCCGTCGGGCGACCACGCGGCGGCGCCCGCTCCCTTCGGCAGGTCGGTGAGCGCGCGCGCCTCGCCGCCGCGAAGCGAGATCACCCAGAGCTGCGACGGCTGCGGCTTGCCGTCCTTCTCGAGCGAGCGGTTGAAGGCGAGCCGTGAGCCGTCCGGGACCCAGCGCGGGTTCGAATCCTGGCCGCTCGTGAACGCGCGGGGCGGCTCGCTGCCGTCGGCGGGTGCGATCCAGATCGCGGTGTCGTAGCCCTCCTTCTTCTTGTTGACGCTCACCCGCACGAAGGCCACCTGCTTGCCGTCGGGCGAGATCTGGGGGTCCGCGACCCAGACGAAGCGGAAGAGGTCGGTCTCCGTGATCGGCCGCTTGTCCGCGGCCTGCGCCAACGGGACGGACGAGAAGAGCACGACGAGCGCGAGGGCCGGCCGAAGCCTGGAGCCGCGGATCAGCATGAGACCTCCCTGTCGACGGACGGCGATCCTAGCCTATCGGGCGCCCTCCGGCAGCGCGAAGGCGACGTAGCTGCCGCCCGAGGGAGCGCCCCACTTGCCGCCGCCGGCGGCGATCACCATGAACTGCCGGCCGTTCACCTCGTAGACCGCGGGCGTCGCGTTGCCGGCCGCGGGGAGCGTCGTCTCCCACAGCAGCTTGCCGGTCGCGGCGTCGAAGGCGTGGAACTTCTTGTCGTGCACGGTCGCGCCGATGAAGAGGAGGCCGCTCGCGGTCACCACCGGCCCGCCGTAGTTCTCGCTGCCGGAGTTGGCGACGCCGGAGCCCGGCACCTCGCCGAACGGCACCTGCCAGGCGATCGCCGCGCGGTTCATGTCGATCGCGGTCAGCGTTCCCCAGGGGGGCTTGATCGCGGGGAAGCCGTCGGGATCGGTGAAGCGCGTGTAGCCGTCCATCGAGTACCGCATGTCGAAGGGCGTCGGCCTGGCGGCATCGACGGTCACGGACGTCCCGCTCACGACGTACTCCACGATCGCGCGGCGCGCCGCCCCGTGGATCTCCTTGAAGGCCGGCATGCGGCCGCCGCCCTCGCTCACGATCGTCTGCGACGTCGTCGACGCTGCTGCGCGCGCCGATGCCGACGAGCGACGGCATCTCCGGCGGGCGTGCCCTTGAGGTCGGCGCGATGGCACGACGCGCAGTAGGTCTGGTAGAGCGCCTTGCCGTTGGTCGGCTTGCCCTCGGGCAGCTTTCGCTCCGCCAGCTTGATGCGCCAGGCCATCTCGTTGGCGTTGACGAAGAGGAGGCCCGAGCCCGGGTCGAAGGCGACTCCGCCCCACTCGCCGCCCCCGTCCATGCCCGGGAAGAGCACGGTGCCCTGCAGGCTCGGCGGGTCGAACTCGCCGCCCGTCCGCAGCTTCCGCCACTCCTCCCGCACCGCCTGCTCGGCCGCCGGCGTGCGCGTGGTGACGAGGTCCTCGGTGAACTTCGGCCGCGCGAAGGGCGGCGGCAAGGCGGCAGGCGCTGCGTCGTGGCGAGGACTCTCGCCCGGCACGTCCGACGGCGGCACGCGCAGCTCCTCCATCGGGAAGACCGGCTCTCCGGTCTCGCGGTCGAGCACGTAGGTGCGGCCGTTCTTCGCGATCTGCGCGACCACGTCGCGGCGCTGGCCGTCCTTCGTGATCGTGATCAGAGCGCGGGGCGGCCGGGAAGTCGCGGTCCCAGACGTCGTGCTTGACGGCCTGGAAGTGCCAGACGCGCTCGCCGGTGGCGGCCTTCAGGCACAGGATCGTGTTCGCGAACAGGTTGTCGCCCGCGCGGTTCGCCCCGTAGAAGTCGTAGGCCGCCGAGCCGGTCGCCGGCGAAGACGAGGCCGCGCTTCTCGTCGAGCGAGAGTCCCGACCAGGCGTTCGCGCCGCCGATGTACTTCCACGCATCCTTCTGGCCAGGTGTCGTAGCCGAGCTCGCCGGGATGGGGGATCGTGTGGAAGGCCCACTTCTGGCGGCCGGTGTTCACGTCGAACGCGCGAATGTCGCCGGGCGCCGAGGGCAGCCCCTCGGGGACGACCGAGCCGAGGATCATGAGGTCGCCGTAGAAGACTCCGGGCGTGTTGACGCGGATGCTGACCCCGCCCGGGTCGCGTCCCTCGAAGCCGAGGCGCAGGTCGATGCGGCCGTTGTCGCCGAAGCTCGCGATCGGCTTGCCGGTGTTCGCGTCGAGCGCGTAGAGCCAGTGACGCGCGCCGAAGTAGATCCGGCGCTCGTCGCCGCGCTCCCAGTACATGAGCCCGCGGATGCGCGTCCAGCGTGAGGTCTTCGAGCCCTCGAACGGGTCGAAGCTCCACTTGAGCGCGCCGGTGGCGGCGTCGAGCGCGAAGACGCGCAGCTTCGGGCGAGCTCGCGTAGAGGACGCCGTGCGCCACCACGGGCTGGCACTGCATCTCGGAGCCCTTGAACGCGTCGCCGGTGTCGTAGGTCCAGGCGACCGCCAGCGAGCCGACGTTGGCCGGGGTGATCTGCTTGAGCGGCGAGTAGCGCGTCGACTCGGGCCCGCCGGCGTAGTGCGGCCAGTCGGCGCCCGCGGGCAGCGGCGGCGAGGAGAAGGAACAGCAGGAGCAGGCGAGGCATGGCGCGATTCTAGTCGTCAGCGCCGCGAAGCGGAACGCGCTAGCATCCGCCGAGGGAAGGGCCGCTTGGACACTCTCGAGACCCGCCGCCGGCTGCTGCGCTATCTCGCGACGAGCCCGCTGGCGCTGCCGCTGGCGGCGGCGCTCCGGGCCGAGGACGCGATCACGTCGGTCAAGGACGCCCTCAACCTGTTCGACTTCGAGGAGGCTGCGCGTCGCGCACTGCCTCCGGCGCACTGGGGCTATCTGGCCACCGGCGTGAACGACGACCGCACGGTCCGCGCCAACCGGGAGGCCTTCGACCGCGTGCAGATCCGGGCCCGCCACCTGGTGGACGTGAGCCGCGTGGACACCGCCACCGAAGTCTTCGGGCAGTCGCTGGCCGCGCCGCTCTTCCTCTGCCCCGTGTCCAGCATGCGCGCCTTCCATCCCGAGGGCGAGCTGGCGGTGGCGCGCGCCGCGAAGACGGAGCGCACGGTCCTGGGCCTCTCCACCAACACCACCACGAGGATCGAAGACGTGATCGGCGCCCGCGGCGAGCCGGTCTGGTTCCAGCTCTATCCGAGCACCGACGCCCAGGTGATGCGCGCGCTCGTGAAGCACGCCGAGGCTGCGGGCTGCCGGGTGCTGCTGCTCACGGTGGACATGCCGCTGGGCCCCAACCGTGAGACCCAGTTCCGGCTGGCGAGGAAGGACGCACGGCCCTGCGTCGGCCTGCCACGACGGGACTTTTGCGGGCTACCTGAGCCGCAAGCGGATGTTCGACGGTCTCGACCTCGCGAAGGTCGAGGACAACATCGAGCTGGCGATGGACTGGGACTACGTGAAGCGCCTGCGCGACCTCACGTCGATGAAGGTCGTGCTGAAGGGAGTGGTCACGCGCGAGGACGCGGCCCTGGCCGTGGAGCACGGTGTCGACGCCGTGTACGTCTCGAACCATGGCGGCCGTTCGGAAGAGAGCGGCCGAGGCGCGCTCGACTCGCTGCCCGAGGTGGCGCAGGCGGTGGCGGGCCGGATCCCCGTGCTGGTGGACAGCGGCTTCCGCCGCGGCACCGATGTCTTCAAGGCTCTCGCCCTGGGGGCGACCGCCGTGGGGATCGGCCGACCCTACGTGTGGGGCCTGGCCGCGTTCGGCGAGGACGGCGTCGCCGCCGTGATCCGCATGCTGAAGGCCGAGCTGGTCATGGCCATGCAGAGCTGCGGCACGCCCCGGCTGCGCGACGTCGACAAGGACAGGGTCAAGATCCTTGGCTGACCGGGAGGGGCAGTGACCCCGGAAGCTCGGGGGCGACTCGAAGCGCTCTTGACCGGGCAGCGACTGCTCGCGCTCGCGGTGGTGGTCGACGGCGAGCCGGTCGCCGGGCTCGTTCCGTACGTCGCCGCCGCCGATTTTGCCGCGCTCTACATCCAGGCGTCACGGCTTGCGCGGCACACGCGCGGGCTGGACACCGGCGGCCGCTGGAGCGGCGTCGTCCACGAGCCCGATTCGGAAGAGCAGGATCCGCTGCAGGTGGCGCGCCTCGTGCTCGAGGGCGGCGTGACGCGGCTCGACGGCGATTCGCCGGACTTCAAGCCCGCGGCGCTCGCCTTCTTGAAGCGCTTTCCCGCGGCGGCCGTGACCCTGCAGCTGGCCGATTTCGCGCTCTACCGCCTCGGGCTCGAATCCGGCCGGCTGATCCTCGGCTTCGGCCAGGCGTACAACCTCTCGCGCTCGCACTTCGCCGAGCTCGCGGGACGCTGACGCGAGCCGAAACGGCGGAGCGGGGCGGATTCAGCGCCGCGAGGCGGTGAAGGTGCCTTTCCTGGCCGCGGCCTTGAACGTTCCGGAGATCTTGTCGCCGGAGACCATGCCTTCGAGCTCGTGCCAGACGCCGGCCGGGTCCACGAAGCCGAACGCGATCGTGTCGCCGCGGAGCACCGGCTCGCGCAACCCCGCCTCGACCGTCCCTAGCGTGATCGTGCCTTCGAGCTTCTGGTACTTCTGCACGAACGCCACGTCGAACGTCCCGCCCCCGGCCAGCTCGACGCGCCACGGGCCCTGCACCGACGCGGGCACGATCCAGAGATACGCCGTGCGCTCCGATGCGCGCGACGTCTCGTCGGGCGTCCAGTCCTCCATCGTGAAGGCGTGCGAGACCACGCGGGTGCCCGGGCGCATCTTGAGCAGGTGGGGGCGCAGGCGCATGTTGAGCGTCGACAGCAGATAGAGCGTCACTACCGTCGCCTTCGAGTAGTCGGTCGCGAAGATGTCGCCTTGCACGAAATGCGCCTTCTGCGCCATGCCCTGCGCGCGCGCGCGGTTCTCCGAGAACGCCACGAGGTCGGGGTTGAACTCGACGCCGTACGCCTGCGCGCCGCGCTTGGCCGCGGCGATCACCAGGCGGCCGTCGCCCGAGCCGAGGTCGTAGACGATGTCGCGCTGCGTGACCTGGGCCATCGTCAGCATGCGCTCGACGAGCGGCTCCGGCGTCGGCATCCAGATGACGTCCTTGCCGGCTTGCCCCTGCTGCGGCTCGGGAGGGTTTTGGGCCGAGCCGGCCGAGGCAGTGAGCGTCAGGCCGGCGAGGACGACGGCGACGACGGGCGAATGGAGGGACACTCGCAAGCTCCGTTTGAAAGGGTGACCGGCTCCATTATCGCGCGATCCCGGCCCCCTGCGAGCGACCGTTTGGCCGCGACGATGCGCTGTCTTGCCCTCGCGGCGCGGGCCGTGAACAATACGCGCCACCAGCATGCCGGACACGCGTTTCCTGCCGGGCCTCGCTCTCGTCGCCGTTGTCGCGGCGGTGGTCCTCGTCGCCCTGCTCGCGCTCGGGCTGTCGCGGCCCGGGGCGCGGCGCGCCGGGCTGTCGCCAGCGGCCTCCCGCTGGCGCTGCTTCCGACGGTCGCGGCCACGGGCTACGTGTCGTGGAAGCTCATCGGCCTCTTCGCGGCGATGGGCGAGACCGGGGGCGGCACGATGCAGCAGGTGCTCGACACGTGCGCCTCGCTCTGGCTCATCGCGCGCGTGGGGTGGGGCGCCTTCGCCGCGGCCTGTCTGCTCGGCCTTCTGCTCGCGTTCCTCCGGTCCGGGCCGTCGCCGGGCGACGCTCCCTGCTCCGCCCGTCGCGGCTTCGTTCTCGTCCTGCTGCCTGTCCTGGGCCTGCTGATCGCGTCGACGGTCACGCACCACGTCGGTCGGGCGCTGCGCATCACGACCGCCGTCGTGTCCTCGGTCGAGAACGATCCCGATCCCGCGAGCAAGACGCGGAGCGACGCGGCGCTCGCGGCCGAGGGATTCGCGACCGAGGGCAGCGGGTCGATCGGGGCGATCTCGCGCTTCATCGCCCGCGGGGCGATGATCGGCACGTTCGGCGGTGCGACCGTCGCGGTGATCCTGCTGGGGCTCGCGGTGCCGGGAGCGATCCTGGCCTGGCGCGTGCAGTTCGGGAGCTCGTTCCTCGCGGTCGCCGCCGCGCTGTGGCTGCTGGCCGCGGCCCTTGGCGGCCTCGTGGCCGGCGGCGTTCTGAACCCGCTGCGGCTGACCTAGTCCGGCGCGTCCTCAGCTCAGCTTGAAGTTGACCGTCACGGTCATGATGACCGGCACCGGCACGCCGTTGAGCTCGGTCGGCGTGTACTCCCATTGCTTGACGGCCTCGATGGCCGCTTCGGTCAGGAGCGGGATGCCCCGGAGCGCCTTCACCTGGACGACCTTCCCGGTCGGGCTGATCGTGCACTCGAGGATCACGACGCCTTGCACGCGCGCCTGGATCGCATCGGGCGGGTAGACCGGATTCACGTTGCGGAGCTTGCGCGGCTCCTGGATCGACCCGCCGACGCGGAGTGCCTCGACCGTTTCCTTCTCGGCGGTTGGGGCCTTCCGACCTTGCGGCGGTGGTCGTGCGCTCCGCTCTGGCTCGCGGCCGCGCGGGCGGTGGGGGAGGCGGAGGCGGCGGCGCCTCCACGAATGCGCTCATCCGGTTCTGCGCCGGCTCGGGGAGCTCGTCGTCGTCGCTCGCGAACGCGGCCGGCGAGGCCCGATAGGCGACCACCGCCGCCCCCACCGGGACGATCGTGAGCAGCGCGAAGACGTTGGCCGCGAGGGCCGCCCACGCCAGATCGCGTCCGCCGCGCGAGACTCCCACGAGCGCAGCTCCGGCGAGAACGACGCCCAGCAGCGAGCCGATGCCGAGCCCTCCTGCGGTGAAGAGCCCGCCGATGCCCAGCGCGAGCGCCGCGATCGCGAGTCCCTTCTTTTCCGTCACGCCCCACGCACCTCCGCGCCGGAGCATATCAGCCCGTGACCGGCTTGACCGCGGCGCCGACGCGGACGTAGCGTCGCCGCGGCCATGCGCCGCCTCATGCTCCCCACGGTCCTCACCGCCCTCGTGTCCGCTACGGCGTCCGCCCCTTCCCGGCACGAATCGCGCGAGGGGGCGAGCGACACGCTGGCGGGGCATCCGGTGTCGCTCGACGCCGGCGGAAAGCTGCTGTCGTGGGTCGGCCCGAAGGACGCAGCCTACCCGGAGGTCGTGCGGCTCGCGTTCGAGCGGCTGCTGACGGGCTTCCCCGTGGAGGACAACGGGCAGCCCACCTGGCTCGCGTACTGCTGCTTCGACGGCCAAGAGCCTTCGCGGCGGGAGCTGGCCGCACAACCCGGCGTCGTTCTACGCAGGGCTCACGCAGGGCGCGGCGCTCTACTACGCGTACACGGGCGATCGCCGCGTGATCGAGCTCGTGAAGCGCGTGCTCGACTACCAGATCGCGAACGGCACGACCCCGGCGGACAGCTCCTGGGCCTGGCCACAGGTGCCCTACGCCAGCGCGGACCACGGCGCGCTCGTCTACCGCGGCGCCCACGACTTCCGCTACGCGAGCCCCAACGACCCGCCGAAGCTCGGCCGCGGCGACGGCTATGGCGTGATCGAGCCCGACAAGGTCGGCGAGCTCGGGCTCGCGTACCTCGTCGCATGGCAGCTCACGGGAGACGCGCGCTACCGGGAAGCCGCGCTCGCCGGGGCGCGAGCGCTCGCGCGAAACGTGCGGGCGGGCGACGCGACGCGGTCGCCCTGGCCGTTCCGCGTCGTCGCCGAGACAGGGTTCGTGCGCGAGGAGTACGGCTCCAACCTCGCGCCCACGCTGCGGCTGTTCGACGAGCTCGCGCGGCTCGGGCTCGGCGACGTCGACGCCTGGCGTCGGGCTCGGCAGACCGCGTGGGACTGGGTGCTCGCGCATCCGCTGAAGACGGACGCGTGGGCCAACTACTTCGAGGACGTGCCTGCGCTCGACAAGCCCACCAACCTGACGCAGTACACGGCCGGCGAGATGGCCCGCTACCTGCTCGAGCACCCGGACCGCGATCCCGCCTGGCGCGAGCACGCGAGCCGCCTGATCGGCTGGATCGAGAGCACCTTCGGAGTCGACACGCCAAGCGCGAGAAGGGCGTGCAGTGGGGCGCCGTCGCGATCTCGGAGCAGCTCGAGTACATGTACAAGATGGGCAGCCACACCGCGCGCTTCGCGTCACTCCTGGCTCTCTGGCATGACCGCACCGGCGACGCTCTCGCTCTCGAGAAGGCGTTCCGCTCCTTCAACTGGGCGAGCTACATGTGCGATCGGCGCGGCGTCGTGCGCGTCGGCCCGGTGGAGTCGAGCCACTGGTTCAGCGACGGCTACGGCGACTACATCCGGCACTTCATGGTCGGCCTGGGGGCGGTGCCTGCCTGGTCAGCGCCCGGGGAGGATCACCTGTTGCGCTCGTCGTCGATCGTCACCGACGTCGTCTACGCGCCGGGCGAGGTGCGCTACCGGACCTTCGACGACGCCGGCGAGGAACGGCTGCGGCTGTCGTGGGCGCCGCGCACGGTCAGCGCGGACGGGGTCGAGCTGAAGACGGGCTGGTCCTTCGATCCGCAGACGCGGGTGTTGCAGATCCGCAGGCAGGGCGCTCGCGCCGTGGGGATCCGCTAGCGGCCGAGGCGTTCAGGACCTTGAACCGGCCTCCGTCGCGCCGGCGGCTCGCGCCGCCAAGTCCTTCTGAACGCGGAAGATGGAGCACCAGTCCTTGTGGTCCTGGACCGGCATGCCGCACTCGACGCAAACGCGCACGCGCTGGCGGGGCTCGGTCTTGCGGCCCAAAAGCTTGTCGAAAAAGGACATGGCACCCTCCAGCGGCTCTGACTGACTAGGACGCGCCGGAAGCCCGTAAGGTTGCCAAAAAAAACGCCACTTCTGAGCTGAGGCTCACCTTTCCGTCAGGTCGCCCGCGGCGGCGGGCGCGATCTTCGAGAGCGTGAAGGTCAAGCTGATCCTGCCCGCGCTCACCGAGGCGACGAGCCCGCTCTTCCGGCCGATCAAGTACTCGCTGTTCCCGCCGCTCGGTCTCGCGACGCTCGCCGCCTACCTGCCGCCCGAGGACGAGGTCGCGCTGCAGGACGAGCACGTGGAGCGGCTCGACCTCGACGACGAGCCGGAGCTCGTCGCGATCCAGGTCTACATCACGTCGGCCCGGCGCAGCTACGAGATCGCCGACCACTACCGCCGGCGGGGCGCGTACGTGGTGCTCGGCGGCCTGCACGTGACGTCGCTGCCGGACGAGGCCACAGCACCACGCGGACACGATCTTCCTCGGGCCCGGAGAGGACACCTGGCCGCGCTTTCTCGACGACCTGCGCGCGGGCCGTCCCGCGCCCGTCTACCGGTCCACGACGCGGACGCTCGCGGGCGTGCCGCCCATCCGTCGCGACCTGATCAAGCGACGGCTCTACCTCGTGCCCAACTCGATCGTGGTCTCGCGCGGCTGCCCGCACGTCTGCGACTTCTGCTACAAGGAGGCCTTCTTCGAGGGCGGCCGCTCCTTCTACGTGCAGCGCGTGGACGAGGCGCTCGCGGAGATCGAGCGGCTGCCGGGCCGCCACCTCTACTTCCTGGACGACCACCTGCTCGGCGACCCGCGCTTCGCCGCGGCGCTCTTCGACGGCATGCGCGGGATGGGGCGGCTCTGGCAGGCAGCGTCCACCGTCAATGCGGTGCTGCGGCCCGGGCTGCTGGAGAAGGCCGTGGCCTGCTGGCCTGCGCAGCCTGTTCGTCGGCTTCGAGACGCTCGATCCCGCCGCGCTGCGCGCCCAGGCGAAGTACCAGAACCTCGACCGCGACTACGGCGCGGCGGTGCGCCGGCTGCACGACCTCGGCGTGATGGTGAACGGCAGCTTCGTGTTCGGGATGGACGAGCACGACGAGGCCGTCTTCCCGCGCACGGTCGAGTGGGCGATCGCCCACGGCATCGAGACCGCGACCTTCCACGTGCTGACGCCCTATCCGGGCACGGCGCTCCACGCGCGGATGCGGGTCGCGGGCCGGCTGCTTCACGAGAACTGGGATCTCTACGACACGCGCCATACCGTCTTCCGCCCGGCGCGGCTCACGCCGGAGCAGCTCGAGCGCGGCTACTGGAATGCCTACCGCGACTTCTACCGCTGGGGAGGGATCCTGCGCGGCGCGAGCACCAAGCCCACGCTACGGGGTGCGCTGCGGCATGCCGCGTACGCCGCGGGCTGGAAGAAGTTCGAGCCGCTCTGGGACCTGCTGATCCGGCTGAAGCGCGCCGGCCACGCGCTGCCGGTGCTCGAGCGCGTGCTCGACGAGGGGCCGCGCGATCGTTGGCGCGACAGGCACGCTTCGGACACAATCGGCCGCGATGCGAAAAGCGCTGCTGCTGCTGGCGTCGTTGCTCTCGGCGGGAGCGGCCGCGTGGGCTGACGAGCCCACGGTCGTTCTCCTCTGGCCGGACGGCGCCCCGGGCTCGGAGGGGCGTAGCGAGCCGGAGAAGGTCCGCCTCAGCGACGGAGGCGAGCGCGTCGTCTCCGGCGTTCACCGCCCTCGCTCACGGTCTACCTGCCCGACGCCGCCGACGGCCACGGGCGCGGGGATCGTCGTCATGCCCGGCGGCGGGCACCGCGAGCTCTGGACCGATCACGAGGGCCACCGCGTCGCGGCCTGGCTGAGCGCCCACGGCGTCGTCCGCCTTCGTCCTGAAGTACCGGCTCGCGCGCGAGGAGGGCTCGCGCTACACGGTCGAGGACCACGCACTCGCCGACGCGCGTCGCGCGCTCCGCACGGTGCGCCAGCGCGCGGGGGAGTGGCGAGTCGACCCCGCAGCGGCTCGGCGTGATGGGCTTCTCGGCCGGTGGCGAGCTCGCCGCGCTCGCGGCGATGCGCGACGAAGCCGGACGGCCCGACGCGACGGATCCCGATCGAGCGCGAGAGCTCGAGGCCGGCGTTCCAGGTGCTCGTGTATCCCGGCCGCTCGGTGAACATCCTGCCGACGCCGCAGTCGCCGCCCGCGTTCCTGCTGTGCGGCGCCGACGACCGGCCCGACATCTCGGAGGGGCTCGCGAGCGTGTACCTTCGCTTCAAGCAGGCCGGCGTGCCGGCCGAGCTCCACGTCTATCCGGCGTCGGCCACGGGTTCGGGTTTCGCGCGAGCCAACACCGGACCGGTGGCCCACTGGCTGGACCGCGTCCACGAGTGGATGGACGCGCGCGGCCTCTCGAAGAAGTGACGGAGGTGGAGATGCGGTTCCGATGCGGGGCGCCCGGTCGCCTCCGCTCGGGATCCTGCTGCTCGCGGCGGGAGCTTTGGGCGCCGAGGACAAGGCGGCCGCCATCGAGTCGCTGCTGAAGCGCCACCAGGACGTCGGCGCGTTCAACGGCGCGGCGCTGGTCGCCGAGAACGGGAAGGTGATCTTCAAGAAGGGGTACGGCCTCGCCGACTTCGAGTGGAAGATCCCCAACACGCCCGACACGAAGTTCCGCCTGGGCTCGATCACCAAGCAGTTCACGGCCACGCTGATCCTGCAGCTCGTCGACGAAGGCAAGCTCACGCTCGACACCACGCTCGCCAAGGCCCTGCCCTACTACCGGCAGGACACCGGCGCCCGCGTCACGATCCACCAGCTGCTGTCGCACACCTCGGGCATCCCGAGCTACACCAGCCAGCCGGGCTTCTTCAAGGACGTGAGCCGCGACCCGTACGAGGTCAAGGACTTCGCGCTGAAGTTCTGCAGCGGCGAGCTCGAGTTCGAGCCGGGCTCGACCTTCCGCTACGACAACTCGGGCTACTTCCTGCTGGGCGCGATCATCGAGCAGCTGACCGGGAAGACCTACGCGGAGGTCCTGAAGGAGCGCATCCTCGATCCGCTCGGCATGCGCGCCACGGGCTACGACCTCGCGGCGCCGCTGCTCGAGAAGCGGGCGCGCGCCTACGAGCGCTCGCTGCTCGGCGTGCGCAACGCGCCCTACCTCGACATGTCGCTGCCCTACGCGGCAGGGTCGATGTACTCGACGGTCGAGGACCTCTACCTCTGGGATCAGGCGCTCTACACCGAGAAGGTGCTGCCCAAGGGCTCGAAAGAGCGCATGTGGAAGCCCAACCTCGAGAAGTACGGCTACGGCTGGGGCATCGACACGCGCCCGATCGGGCCCGGCAAGGCCGACCGGCAGACGATCGGCCACGGCGGCGGCATCAACGGCTTCAGCACGCTGATCACGCGCGTGCCGGAGGACCGACAGCTCGTGGTGCTGCTCAACAACACCGGCGGCACGAACCTCGACGTGATGTTCACGGGCATCGCCGACATCCTGTACGGGCGCACGCCGGCCCCGGTGAAGGAGCCGGTCGCCAAGACGCTCTACGAGACGATCGAGAAATCCGGGATGGCGGCCGCCGCCACGCGCTATCGCGAGCTCAAGGCGAGTCGCAGCACGGAGTTCGATCTCGACGGAGGGCCAGCTCAACAACCTCGGCTACGAGCTGCTGCAGCAGAAGAAGAACGCCGAGGCGATCGAGGTGTTCAAGCTCAACGTCGAGGCCTTCCCGGAGAGCGGCAACACCTACGACAGCCTGGGCGAGGCCTACATGAAGGCGGGCCAGAAGGAGCTGGCGATCAAGAGCTACGCGAAGTCGCTCGAGCTCAACCCGAGCAACCGCAACGCCGTCGACCAGCTCTCCACGCTGACGAAGTAGCGCGTCAGCCCCGGGCCGCGTCCAGCAGGGAGGCGAGCTCGCCGAGCGACCTGCCGCGCGGGCAATCGGCCGACTCGTAGAGCCCGATCGGGTCGAGCAGCAGCGCGTGCACTCCGGCCGCCCGCGCGCCGCGGACGTCGATCCAGTAGAAGTCACCGACGTGCAGCGTCGTCTCCGCGCGCGCGCCCGCGCGCTCGAGCGCGATCTGGAACAGCCGCGGATCGGGCTTCTCGACGCCCTCGACCTGCGAGTCGAGCATCAGGTCGAAGAAGCGCGCGAGGCCGAGCCGCTCCAGCATCACGTGCAGCCGGCCGTTCGCGTTCGAGACGACCACCATCCGCGCGGCTCGGCGGCGCAGCCGCTCGAGCGCCGGGACGACATCGTCGGGGACGAGCTCCCAGAGGTTGTGCTCGGCGTGATACGCATGGAGCTCCTCGAGCGCGCGGTCGGTGGCCGGCGAGCGGTCGATGCCGGCCTGGGCGAGCAGGAGGTTGAAGTAGGTCCAGCCGCGCTGCGAGTCGTTGCTGTGGCGGACCTGCTCGGGCACGTCGAGCACGCGCTTGGCGTGAGGCTCGGCGGCTGCAAGCGCTGCGGGCGTGACCTCTACGCCGTGCGCGGCGAGCGCCGCGCTGACGCGCTGCCAGTTCGGGAACACGAGCACGCCGCCCGCGTCCAGGAACAGGGTCTCGATCCGCTCGAAGAGGCCGGCGCTCAGCGGTAGTCCTCGACCCGCGGCTTCTCGACCGCGGTCACGCCGAAGAGGACGGGCAGTGCGTCGGACGGGCCGGGCGAGCCCACGAGCGTCACCGAGACGAGGGGCACGTCCGGGCGCGGGTTCGTCCACTCGCTCGCCCACAGCACGGCGTCGCGCCCGTCGGGCAGCTTGCCCGAGACGACGGGGCGCGCGAAGTAGGAGCCGAGCGAGGGGCCGACGTTCCAGCGCGCCACGTTCTCGTCGTAGCGGATCTCGTGGACGGCGACGAGCTCGTCCGCGTAACGCAGCTCGTAGTAGCCGATGAGCTCGGACGACTCGCGCGGGAAGTGCGTCTGGTCTCCCGCGTGGATCGGACGGCCGGCCCTCGGCCGTCGGCCGCGTGCAGGAAGAGGAGCGACGCCCAGCGCCCGCTGATGGGCAGCGCGGCTCGCGTCGGCTTGTCTCCGGGCCGCCTCGCGACCACGATGGCCGAGGGACCGCGTGCGGGGTCGCCGATCGCGTAGGGCAGGCCGTGCCGGTAGCCGCGGCCGGGAGCGAGGCCCGAAAGGTCCCAGCCTTCGCCCCGGGGTGCGCTGTTGAACGCCGAGGCGAGATCCAGCACCTCGAAGCGCATCGGGTCCGCGGTGGCCGACGGCAGGGGAGGCGAGGCGAGCAGCCGCCGCACCTCGGGCAGGTGCGCCGCCGTCTCGTCCATCGCCTCCGCGCGGGGCGCGGCCTGCGACGACCAGAGCAGGTTGATGCTGTACACGGCCTCGGGGATCTGGAGCTTGCCGAGCAGGAACTCCTCGAACGCGCCCCAGGACGACACCTCGCCGCCGAGCGCGCCGAAGCGCTTCACGCGTCCCGGCCAGTCCTTCTGCTCGCTGCCCGCGAAGTTGCCGACCAGGAACGGCCAGCCCAGCTTCTGGAACGTCGCGTCGCCCGACTCGCCCGACCAGTTGAGGACGTGGAGCTTCACCCCGGCCGCCGCCAGCCGGTCGCGGGCCGCGCGCGTGTCGGGCTTCTCGTACTTCACGACGCCGCCCTCGGACCAGCGCTTGCCGAAGCGGTTGTGCGAGTCCACGAAGTGATCGCCCCAGAGCCACGTCTCGACGCCTTTCGCGTCGAGGTGCTGCGTGATCGCGAGCACGTCCTGGGCATAGAGCTCACCCGTGTCCTTGCCGCGGCAGCGCGCGCAGAACGCCCCGGCGCGCCACTCGTCGTGGCCGATATGGACGCGGCGCGGCCGGAGCAGCTCGAGGTACTCGTCCATCACCTCGAACAGGATCCGGTACGACGCCGGGTTCGACGGGCAGTAGGAGTCGGGCCACGCCATGTCCGGGTCCTCGGCGATCTCGCGATGCGGGACGGCGAGGTAGTAGGAGTGGCTGAGCGACTGGATCTCGGGGACGATCTCGAGGCCGTAGTCCTCGGCCCAGGAGGCGAGGCGCCGCACGTCGTCCTTCTCGACGTAGCCGCCGCCGCCCACGCCCACGTGGAGCGAAGCCGCGAAGCGGTTCGCCGTGCCGAGCGGAATGCCCTCGCCGAGCTTGTCCATCGTCTCGCCGTGCGCGTACCACTCGGCGACGGTGCGGCGCCAGCCCACGCTGATCTCCGGGTGCGAGTCGAGCCGCATCCCGCCGCCGACCTCGAGCACGATCCCGTTGAACTTGTGGCGCAGCAGGAAGTCGCGCATGTAGCGACGGGCGAAGCCGAGCTGGTCGCGGCCCGGCAGGTAGAGGTGGACCCAGCGCAGGGGGAGCGCGGGCCAATCCCGCACCAGGGCCTTCCGCACCGCGAGGCTCTCGATGGCCCCAGCGGTGGACGAGCTGCAGGAACGACGCGCCCGCGTAGAGCGCGCCGCGGTAGTCGCGTCCGGCGAGCACGGCGCCCGCGTCATTCACCTCGAGCAGGTAGCCCTCGGCCGCCTCCGGCACCGTCGCCCGCATGCGGGACACCGCCGACGCCACGAGCGGCTGCGCGACTTCGCCCACGACGAGCGCAAGCCTTCCTTCGGGCGGCGCCCCCACGGCCACCGGGATCGCGACGCCGAACTGGTCGGCGAGCTGCTCGGCCAGCAGGCGCCCGGGAAGCTGCGCACGCCTGTCGCCCTCGGGCACGACGATCACGGCATCGTGCAGGAGCAGCCGGTCGTCGGCGTACCTGGCTTCCTGCGGGACCGGCCAGATCGGATGGCGAAGGCTCTCGCTCGGAGCGGCCGCGGACGCGGTCGCGGCAGCGACGAGCGCCAGGAGCAGGGCCGCGGCTCGGGCCGTCATCGGATGCGAACATACACCGAGCCGGCCAACTCCTGCCCGCCCCGCGTGTATTGTCTTGTGAACCGGCGCGCGGTCTGGCGTAACATGCGGCGGCTCCCCGGGGGGCGTGATGAAGAAGCTGATACTGCTCGCGGCATGGGTCGCGTCGTGCGTCCCGGCCCTGGCCGGCGTGCCCGTCACCGACGCCGAGCGCGAGCAGTTCCTGCTGCATGCCGAAGTTGTCAAGCAGAAGGGAGCTCCGGGAGGCGTCACGGGCTCCTTCCGCGCGACGCTCTGAAGCTCGGCGACTTCCAGCACGACGCGCACATCCAGCCTCACGACGAGTACAAGACCCAGCTCCAGCTCGGCTCGGGCCTGGAGCTGGACTTCCGCGACACCTGGCGCAACAACGTCGCGGCCTACCGCATCGACCGCATGCTCGGCCTCGGGATGATCCCGGTCACGGTCGTCCGCCACGACCAGCGGTCCGGCAAGCCGGCCTCGTACACCTGGTGGGTGGACGACGTGCTGATGGTGGAGCGGGAGCGCTTCGAAAAGAAGGTCCAGGCCCCCGACACCCTGGAGTGGAATCGCCAGATCTTCGTCGTCCGCATCTTCGACCAGCTCATCTACAACTTCGACCGCAACCTGGGCAACCTCGTGATCGACAAGAGCTGGCGGATCTGGATGATCGACCACACCCGGGCCTTCAAGGTCTTCAAGGAGCTGCGCGACGAGAAGAACCTGTCCGCGACCTGCGAGGCGGACCTGCTCGCCCGGCTGCGCACGCTCGAGAAGCCCGCCCTCGTCGAGGCCACGAAGGACCTGCTGACCGAGGGCCAGGTCGACGGCCTGCTGGGGCGCCGCGACAAGATCGTGCGGGTCTACGAGCAGCGGATCGCGGAGAAGGGCGAGGCGCGGGTGCTCTACCACCTGCCCTCGCGGCTCGCCGCCGTCCCCGCGGCACCTTGAAGGCCGACCCGAGCGGATGCTGATCGTCGACTCCTACGCCGTCGCCGTGGCCTTGTGCGTCGTCACGATGCTCTGCTGGGGCTCCTGGGCGAACACGCTCAAGCTCGCGCCCCGGGACTGGCCGTTCCCGCTCTACTACTGGGACTACGCGCTCGGGCTGGTGCTCACGTCGCTCGCGCTCGGGCTGTCGATCGGCAGCCTGGGAAGCGAGGGGCGCGCCTTCGTCGCCGACCTGCAGCAGGCGGACGGCGCGGCGCTGCGCTCCGCCTTCTTCGGGGGCGTCGTCTTCAACCTCGCGAACCTGCTGATCGTGGCCGCGATCGACGTCGCAGGGATGGCGGTGGCGTTCCCGGTGGCGATCGGCCTCGCGCTCGTGATCGGCGTGGTCGTCAACTACCTGGCGACTCCCCTGGGCAACGCGCCCATGCTCTTCACCGGCGTGGCGCTCGTGGTGGCCGCGGTCCTCGCGGACGCGCGGGCCTACGCGATGAAGGGCACCGGCCGGGGACCGGGCGCCAAGGGCCTGGTGCTCTCCGTCCTGTCGGGGCTGCTGATGGGCTTCTTCTACCGCTTCGTGGCCGCCTCGATGATCTCGGACTTCCGCCACCCGGAGCCGGGGCGGCTCACGCCCTATTCCGCGATGTTCGTCTTCACCTCGGGCGTGCTGCTCTCGAACCTCCTCTGGAACTCCTTCTTCATGTACCGGCCGGTGAGCGGCCAGCCCGACGACCTACGGCGCGTACTTCACGCGCGGCACGCCGTGGCTCCATGTCGTGGGCCTGCTCGGCGGCTTCATCTGGTGCTTCGGCATGACGATGAGCCTGATCGCGTCCGAGCAGGCCGGCTTCGCGATCTCGTACGGCCTCGGCCAGGGCGCCACGATGGTCGCCGCGGCCTGGGGCGTCTTCGTGTGGAAGGAGTTCGCGGGTGCTCTCGCCCTCGACGCGGCGGCTGATCGCGGCCATGTTCGTGCTGTTCATCGCCGGGCTCGCGCTGATCGTCGCGGCTCGGCTGGCTTGAGCGACACAGTGGCGACCCTGCTGATGCTCCGCTCCCTTCGCTTCGCGCTGCCGCTGTTGCTGGCGGCGCGAGCTGGCCTCGGCCGCGCCGCGCGCGCATCCCGGTCATCCTCGACACCGACATCGGCGACGACATCGACGACACCTGGGCGCTCGTGCTCGCGCTGAAGGCGCCGAGCTCGACCTCAAGCTGATCGTGACCGACTACGGCAACACCGAGCAGCGCGCGAAGCTCGTGGCCCGCGTCCTCGAGCTGGCCGGCCGCACCGACATCCCGATCGGGATCGGGAGCAAGGAGAACGACGAGCCGGGCCCGCAGGCCGAGTGGGTGAGCGGCTTCGACCTCGCGAAGTACCGCGGGCGGATCCTGAAGGACGGCGTGCAGGCCCTGATCGACACCGCGATGGCGTCGAAGGAGCCGATGACGCTGATCGCGATCGGTCCGCCGCCGAGCCTCGCGCAGGCGCTCGCCCGCGAGCCGCGGCTCGCCGGCAAGCTTCGCTTCGCGGGAATGTACGGCAGCCTCTACCGGGGGTACGGCAAGCCGACGCCCGAGCCGGAGTGGAACGTCAAGGCGCGGGTGCCGGCGGCCCGCACGGTGCTCGGCGCGCCCTGGCGCGAGGCGATCGTGACGCCGCTCGACACCTGCGGCGTCGTGAAGCTCGCGGGCGAGCGCTACGCGCGCATCCGGGCGTCGAGCGACCCGCTCCTGCGCGGGCTCGTCGAGGCCTACGGCGTCTGGTGCCGGAATCGCGAGTGGTGCGCGAAAGACCCGGCGTTCGTCGCCCTGAAGAGCTCGACGCTCTTCGACACCGTCGCCGTCTACCTCGCGCTTTCGAGCGACCTCGTCCGGACCGAGACGCTCGGCGTGCGCGTCAGCGACGAGGGCCAGACGGTTCCGGATGCCGCCGCGCGCCCGCTCTCGTGGGCGGTCGAGTGGAAGAGCCTCGACGCCTACGAGGAGTGGCTGACGACCCGATTGCTCGCGCCCACGCCCAGCGCGCTGAGCGGCGATCACCGCGCGCCGCGGTCACTCTCCGTAGACGATCGCGCGCTCCAGGACGACCTCGCTTCCCGTCGAGCGCGCGTCCCGGTCGCCTCGCGTGACCACGCGCACCTCGTGCGCTCCGGCCTGCGAGCCGGTCGCGTGCCAGAGGTCGTTGTCGTGCGTGTTGCGGCGGGATCCAGGCGTCGATCTCGCCGGACCTTCTCGCCGTCGAGGAAGACGTCGGCCCGGCCGCCCGACTGGCTCATGCGTGCCGACGAGCGCCACGCCGGTTCCGCGGAAGCGCAGCACGGCCTCGGCGCCGGCACCGTCGGCCGCCGCGCACCCGCCGCTCGTTCGGGAGCGCGCGCTCCGTGCCAGCCCTCGCCCCAGGTCCAGGCCGGATCGCCGCTCTCCAGGCGTGCCGTGGGCCGATCCGGCGACCACTGCTCGAGCGGCGGCGCCTTCGGCTCCTGCAGCGGCACGACGACCTCGGTGTCCGTCACCCGGCCGCCGGCGGACTCGATCACCTTGAAGGCGCGGCCGAGCGTCGAGGCCACGATCGACTCGAACGTGTGGCTCGTGTACGAGAAGGGCGTCGTGGCGATCGCGGGGATGCCGGACTTCCAGGCGTCCGGGATGCGCTCGTAGCCGAGGATCACGCCCAGCACCCCGAGCGCGCTCGAAGGGTTGCAGTCCGAGTCCTGGCCGGAGCGCGTCGAGACGTCGAGCGTCTTCGCGAAGTCGCCGCCGCCGTAGAGCAGCCCGAGCGCCACGAAGGCGCCGTTGAGCCGGGCGTCGATGTTGAAGGGCCGCAGCGCGCCGTCCGGGCAGGGGTCGTCCTTGTCCCAGGCGTCGGTGACGAGCTGCCAGGTCTTCTTCCAGTCGGCCGGGTGGCGCTCGTGGCCCGCCAGCACGTCGCGGATCACCTTCGCGTAGCCGCTCTCCGCGGGGATCGAGCGCAGGCCGGCCTCCACGACCTTGCGCGGGTCGCTCTCGAAGAAGGCCGCCGCGTACATCCCCGCGAAGAACATCCCGCCGTAGAGGCCGTCGCCGTAGTTCATCACGCGGCCCACGCGGTCGGCGTACTTGTTCGCCTCGCGCGGCAGCCCCGGGCACATGAGGCCGATGAAGTCCGACTCGATCTGGAAGTCGATGTCGTTCGCGTGGGCGTTCCAGCGGGGCTCCCCGGACTGCGGCGCCTTGATCCCGTGGTTGAGCAGGCGCCGCGCGGCGGCGTTGGCGTGCCAGAGGTTGTACTTCGAGTTCTTGAACATCTCGCCGTACTGCTCGCTCGTGGCCGCGAGGCCGAAGCGGTCCATGACCTCGGCGAAGGTCATCTCCACGTAGAGATCGTCCTGGTCGATCGCGTTCTGACCTGCTCGGGCCGCCACGCGATCTCGCCTTCGATGATCTTGCCGTTCGACTTGAACTCCGTCGGCGCGCCGAAGGAGACGCCGATCATCTGGCCCGCCCAGCCGCCGCGGACCTTGTCCTCGAGCACGGCGCGCGGCAGCCGGCGCGCGGGGGCGGGTGCCGTTTCGAGAGCGAGAGACGTCGCCAGGGCGACGAGCGCCAGAAATCGCGTCATCGGGGATCTCCCGGACGGAAGGATACGTCCGCCCGTGGCAAAATGGCCCTGCCCCTTGCATCCCACTCCGCGGCTTTTGGACGCGCTGCTCGCCGTCGCGCTCGGGCTTCTCGCCGGCGCGATCGTCCTCGCCGCCTCCCGCCAGATCGACCCGCGACTCGCCAACCCGCTCGCGGGCGACGTCTGGTTCGCATCGGACATCCCGTACCGGCTCGAGGTGATGCGCGAGCCGGGCGGATGGGAGAACGGGGGCGCGCACCCGCTCTTCCCGTCGATCGGCCACGCGCTCCTCGCCGTCGCCGCGCCTTTCGCGCGCGGCAGCGACCCGATCCGCAAGGCGGCGGTCGCGGGTGCCCTCGCCGCGGGCCTCTTCGTCGCCGTTCTCTACGCGCTCTTCCGACGGATGCAGCTTCCCCCGCTCGACGCGAGTCTCTTCGCTGCGGTCGCCGCGACGAGCGCGGGCGTCCTCTTCTGGTTCTCCGTCCCGGAGTCGTTCGGCCTGGCGGGGCTGGGCGTCGCGATCGCTCTCCTGGTCGCGGCCTCGACGCGCCCCTCCGCGCCTGCTCTCGTCGCGGCGTGCGTCGCGAGCGCGAGCTGCATCCTGACGAACGGGATCGTCGGAGCGCTCGCGACGTTCGCGCACCATCCGCGGCCGCGACAGTGGCTGCGTGCGATCGCGATCGGCGCTGCGGCGTTTGCCGCGCTGGCCGCGCTCTGGCTGTTCCAGGAGCGGGGCCGCGACACGCCGTTCTTCCTGAGCGATCGGCTGTTCGAGTACGAAGAGCACCTCTATCCGGTGAGCCTCGACCGGACGGCGCAGGTGCTTCAGGGACTGCTGTCCCACGCGGTCGTCGCCCCGGAGCCACAGGCCGCGCGGCCGTCCTTCCGGCGCGTCCCGATCGCGACGAACGGGCCGGCCGGGGCGGTCGCGACGCTCGCCTGGCTCGCGCTGCTGGGCCTCGGCACCGCGCGCACCATCGAGCTCGCCCGCCGGGGCGAGCGGCCGCAGCTCGCGGTCACGGCGATCGGCAGCCTCGCGCTGGTCGTGACGATGCACCTGACGCTCGGCCGCGAGATGTTCCTCTACGCGATGGACGTGCTCCCGCTGCTGCTGACGCTCGCGGCCGCGTCGGCGTGCCTTCCGCGGGGCCGCGTCTGGGTGCGGGCGCTCGCCTTTCTGCTGCTGCTGACCGGGACCGTCAACAACGTCCGGCAGTTCCAGAGCGCCGCCGCCACGGCCCGCGCGCTCGCCGCGGAGCGGGTCGGAAACGCCGTCCCAGCTGCGCGCCGAACCGACACTCTGTCGAGGTCTCTTACACTCCGCGAGTCGGCGGCGGATCTGCGCTCGCTCGCTCCATTCTCGGCACCCCCCGGAACTCCCGATTGGAGGCGCACTTAGGAAGGCGAGACTCGCGGTATCGCTTTTCGCCTAGACGACCGACCAGTCCGGTACGCGTCTTGCTGCTGTTGAAGGCCAGTATTCAGTCCGGCAGGAGGAACCATGCAGCGCTCAAGGACCCTGGTTCTCGCGGGTGTGCTCCTCGCGATGGGAATGCAGGCCGACGCCGCTCTCATCACCTACTCGAGCAAGGGAAGCTTCCTGGCGGATACGGGCGCCAGCAGCGCCACGGGCGCTCTTCCCGACGCCGGGGCGGTGGCTCCTGGCTTCACCGTCGGGTCGGTGAGCTTCACGACGCTGAGCGGCCAGCTTTTCATCGGCACGGGCGGCTTGTTCCCCGCGCAGGTGACGGACTGGAGCGCGTCGCTGCCCGGCAGCGACATCGCGATCAGCGACGTCGAGAGCTTCCGCGTCGACCTCGCGGCGCCCGTCTACTCGCTGGGATTCGACTTCTTCGAGCCGAACCAGTTCAGCTCGGCCTTCCCGGTGACCGACGACTGCTTCGCCACCTGTTTCGACTCCACCTTCCGCGTGGACCTGTTCCTGGGTGCGAGTGCCGTCGGATCGTTCTTCTACAACGGCCCCGACGCCACGGCCGCCTTCTTCGGCGTCTGGTCCGATCAGCTGTTCGACCGCGCCGACATCATCGACGTCACGGCGACGATCGACGACGAGTACTGGGGCCAGTTCTACACCGGCACGACGAGCCCGGTGCCGGAGCCCGGGACGGTCCTTCTCCTCGCGAGCGGACTCGGAGCCCTGGGGTTGCGGAGGCGCCGCTCGTCCTAGCCGCTCCCACAGGGCGTGCGGCTCGGGTACTATCGGGGGCTGCAGGAGAACCCATGCCCGAGCGTCGCTGCGAACCTCTCGACCGGCGTCAGTTCATGAAGCGAACCGCAGGCGTGGCCGCCGCGGCCACCATCCTGCCGCGCCACGTGCTGGGCGGGACCGGCTTCGTCGCCCCGAGCGACAAGGTCAACGTCGCGATCATCGGCGTGGGCGGCCAGGGCCGGACCAACTTCCGGTCGCTCGCCCAGGAGGCCGACTGCCAGGTGATCGCACTCGCCGACCCGTGCGAGGAGTGGGACCTCTCGCCCTACTACTACGGCGGCAAAGGCGGGCGCGGCCCGGTGCGCGCGGAGATCGAAGCGACCTACGCCCCGAAGACGCCCAACTTCCGCTGCGCGGTCTACGACGACTTCCGCGTGATGCTGGAGAAGGAGAAGGCGATCGACGCGGTGCTGATCGCGACGCCGGACCACCTCCACGCCTACGTCGCGGTGCTCGCGATGAAGGCCGGCAAGCACGTCTACTGCGAGAAGCCGCTGACGCACGACATCTGGGAGGCGCGCCTGCTCGCGCGCGTCGCGAAGGAGACGGGCGTCGCGACCCAGATGGGC
The DNA here is from genome assembly GCA_963744315.1 of uncultured Acidobacteriota bacterium. Classification (GTDB taxonomy): domain Bacteria; phylum Acidobacteriota; class Vicinamibacteria; order Fen-336; family Fen-336; genus DATBSL01. Next base: position 157,941 of record CAVUTB010000011.1, on the reverse strand, counting down.
AACCAGGGCCGCTCGGCTGAGGGGCACCGCCTGACCGCCGAGTGGCTCGCCGACGGCGCGATCGGCGCGGTGCGCGAGGTCCACGCCTGGGGCGGCGCCGGCGGCTGGTACCACGGACGGGGCCGGCCCGCCGGAACGCCTTCGGTTCCATCGGTGCTCAACTGGGACCTGTGGCTCGGCCCGACCGAGGCGCGTCCCTACAACCCCGCCTACGCGCCCTTCAACTGGCGGGGCTTCTGGGCATTCGGGGGCGGCGGTCTCGCGGACCTCGCGCCGCACCACCTCGACCCGGCCTTCAACGCGCTCTCGCTCGACGCTCCCGAGACCGTAGAGGCGACGGGCCCCGAGCTGGACGCGGAGGTCTGCTCGACCGGCGTCCTCGCGACCTACCGCTTCGGCGCTCGCGGCGCGCTCGGGCCGGTGTCGGTGTACTGGTACGACGGCGGCCTGCGGCCGCCGACGCCGCCGGGGATCGATCCCGACGACCCGCGACAGCGGCTGGGCGAGGGCGACCACGGCATCTTCTTCGTCGGCGAGAAGGGGATCATGACCTGCGGGGGCTGGTCGGGCATGCCGCGGCTGCTGCCCCTCGAGCTGCACCGCGAGTACAAGCGGCCCGAGAAGACGCTGGCGCGCGTCGAGGGCCACCACGCCAGCTGGCTTTCGGCCTGCAAGGGCGGTGTGCCCGCGAGCAGCGACTTCTCGTACTCCACGCGGCTCATCGAGTTCCTGCTGCTCGGCAACGTCGCGCTCCGCGCGCGCAAGGTGATCCGCTGGGACCCGGTGGGCATGCGGGCGACGAACGCGCCCGAGGCGGACCGGTTCATCAAGGGGGCGGCCTACAGGGCCGGCTGGGAACTGCCCGTGTGAAGCCGTCTCGGCCGGGGGCGCTCGTCTTCGTCGCCCTGGCCGTGCTGGCGGCGGCGCTCCGTTTCCCGCGCTCGCCTCCCGGCCGATGCACGCGGACGAGGCGGTCCACGCGGACAAGTTCGGGTCCCTCCTCGAAGGGCGCGGCTACGCCTACGACCCGGCCGAGTACCACGGGCCGACCCTCTACTACCTGACGCTCGTCCCGGCCTGGCTCACGGGCGCGCGGCGCTACGTCGACCTCGACGAGGTCACGCTGCGCTCGGTGCCGGCGGCGCCGGCCGCTGCTCGTCGCCGCCCACCTCGTGGCGCGCCCGCTGCTCGGGACGGCCGGCGCCTGGCTCGCGGCCCTCTTGGCCGCGATCTCGCCGGCGATGGTCTTCTACAGCCGGTACTTCATCCACGAGATCCTGCTCGTCTTCTTCAGCTTCGGCGTGCTCCTGCGCCTGTGCCGCTACGTTCGGCGCCCGGGCGCGCTCGCGGCGCTCGCAGCGGGCGGCTGCGCCGGGCTGATGCTCGCGACCAAGGAGACGGCGCCGCTCGCGCTCGGCTGCATGCTCCTGGCGCTTCGCGGCGGCGGGGTGCTTCGCGCTCGGCAAGGGCACGGCCGGCGCGCGCTGGCCCGCCACGCCGTCCTCGCCGTCGTCGCGGCCTTCGCGGTCGCGGCGCTCTTCTTCTCGTCCTTCCTCCACCACCCGAGCGGCATCGCGGACGCGGCCGCGCGCCTACGGCTTCTACCTCGACCGCGCCCGCCGCCTCCCGGCACCTCCACCCGTGGCCCTACTACCTGGGCCTGCTCGCCCACTTTCCCGCGAGCGGCACTCCCTTCTGGACCGAAGGGCGATCCTCGTCTTCGCCGCCTTTGGCGCGGCGTCGGCGTGGGCCACCAAGGGCGCGCCGGGCGCGGACGCCCGGCTGCTGCGCTTCCTCGCCGTCTACACGCTCGCTCATGCTCGCCACGTACTCCGCGATCCCGTACAAGACGCCCTGGTGCCTGCTCGGGTTCCTGCACGGGATGATCCTGCTCGCGGGCGCGGGTGCTTCGTGGCTCGTGAGCCGCGCGCGCGGCTTCCGCGTTCGCGCGCTCGTGGTGACGGCCGTGGCTGCGGTGTCGGCGCACCTCGGTTGGCAGGCGTTCGCCGCGAGCTTCCGCTTCGCGGCCGACCCGCGCAATCCCTACGTCTATGCCCACACCGGGACGGACGTGTTCGAGATCGCCGCGCGCCTGACGGACCTGGCCGAGTCCCACCCCGCGGGCCGGGCGATGCCGCTGCAGATCGTCGGCCGCGAGAACCTCTGGCCGCTGCCCTTCTACCTGCGCGGGCTCTCGGGCGTGGCGTGGTGGAACGGCGTCTCCGACGAGGCCCGGATCGCGCCCGTCGTCCTGGTGACTCCGGACCTGGAGCCGGCGCTCGTGCGGAAGCTCTACGACCTGCCGCCGCCGGGAGAGCGCGAGCTCTACGTGAGCATCTTCGAGCGGCCCGTCGAGCTGCGCCCCGAGGTCGAGCTGCCGGCTACGCGGCCGCGACTCTCTGGGAGGCCTTGAAGCGCCGCGAGGCCGAGGCGCGCGAGGCCGCGGCGGTGCGCTCGGGCGAGCGCCGATCGCACCGCTTCTCCCACGCCGCGATGGCCACGGTGTTCGAGGTCCGCTGCGTGCCACGACGACGCGGGCTACGCCAGCCAGGCGGCCCACGCCGCCTTCGAGCTGCTGGACCGGCTCGAGCAGGAGCTGAGCCGGTTCGTCGCCAACAGCGACGTCTCGCGCATCAACGACCTCGCGCACGGCCGCGCGACGCGCGTGAGCCCGTCGACGCTGGAGTGCCTGGAGATCGCCCGGCGCTCTACGAGCTGACCGGCGGGCGCGTTCGACATCTCGGTCGGCTCGGGGCTCGAGGCGCTCGAGCTCGTGCCGGACGAGCTCGCGGTCCGCGCGCACGCAGCCGGAGTCCGCCTCGACCTCGGCGGCATCGGCAAGGGCTACGCGGTCGACCGCATGGCCGAGCTGCTCGAGGAGTGGGGGATCCAGCGCGCGCTCGTCCACGGCGGCTGGAGCTCGGTCCTGGCCCTGGAGCCGCCGCCCGGCGAGGAGGGCTGGCCCCTGACGCTGAGCGCGCCGGAGCCCCAGGCGCCCGTGCTCGCGCGGATCTCCGGCGCGCCAGCAGGCTCTCAGCGCTTCGGGGACGCGGAAGGGCGACCACATCCTCGATCCGCGCACGGGCCGGCCCGTCGCGCAGCGGCGCGGTCTGGGTGGCGCTCCCGGGCGGCCGCGAGGAGCGAGCGCGCTCGCCGGCCGCGGTCGCCGAGGGCCTCTCGACCGCGTTCATGGTCCTCCCCGGAGGAGCGGTCGCCGAGCTCTGCCGGTCGAATGCCCGGCGCTCGAGGGCGTACCGCGCCCGTCGACCGACGGCAGTCGGATCGCTCGGGCGTCTCGACGGCAGGACGCGAAACGAGGATAATCGCGGCATGCAGACGAACGACCGCCGTCGCCGCCGCTGGCGCACGCTGCTCCTCGCTCCTGCCCGGGTCGCTCCACGCCCAGGCGCCCGCCAAGGCGACGCTGCCGCCGAGAGCTGGTGCCGATCCCCATCCAGCTTCCGAAGCCGATGTTCGAGGGCACGCCGCAGAACCTCTCCGTGCCCAACCTGCAGAAGCCGCTCGGCCGGCCGCGCGATCCGTTCCTGGCGCCCGCGGGCGTCACGAACGTCGCGAAGGGCAAGAAGGTCACGAGCAGCGACATGGAGCCGGTGATCGGCGAGATCGAGCAGGTCACCGACGGCGACAAGAAGGGGGCCGACGGCAGCTTCGTCGAGCTGGGGCCCGGCGTGCAGCACGTCACCGATCGACCTCGGCGCGCCGCACGAGGTGTTCGCCGTCCTCTTCTGGCACTTCCACAAGACGCCGCGCGTCTACTTCGACGTCGTGGTCCAGCTGGCCGACGACGCCGACTTCAAGAAGAACGTCCGCACGCTCTTCAACAACGATCACGACAACACGTCGGCGCTCGGGGCGGGCAAGGACATGAACTACGTCGAGACCGCCGAGGGCAAGCTCGTGGACGCCAGGGGCTCGCGAGCGCGCTACGTGCGGCTCTACAGCCAGGGCAACAACGCCAACGAGCTGAACCACTACGTCGAGGTCGAGGTCTTCGGCCGCCCGGCGAAGTAGGAGAGAGCGATGGCAGGCGAAGACGACGAAGGCCCGGAGCGCCCGAGGCGAGCGGGAAGCGAGCGCAAGCTCGACCGGCGCGACGTCCTGCTGGGCCTGTCGACCGTCCCGGCGCTGGGCCTGTTCGGCTACGCCTGGCAGAAGCAGCGCGAGTACGAGCAGGCAGCGGCAGGCGGCCGCGCGGCGCGGCGCCGCGGCCGCCTCCCGCCAACCTGTCCGAGATCAACGTGGCCCTGCTCGGCGCGGGAGCCCAGGGCGCAGGTGCTGCTCGACGCCATGCTCCGCATCCCCGGCCTGCGCTTTCGCGCGGTGTGCGACATCTGGAAGGAGTACAACCAGAAGCGGGCCGTCAACACGCTGCGGAAGTACAAGTTCGAGGTCAACGGTACGAAGACTACCGGGAGATGCTCGACAAGGAGAAGGACCTCGACGCGGTCGTGATCGCCACCCCCGACTTCTGGCACGCGCCGCACACCGTCGACTGCCTGAGAGGCCGGCAAACACGTCTACTGCGAGAAGGAGATGTCGAACACCCTGGAGGGCGCGCGGAGCATGGTGCTCGGCGGCCCGCGAGACGGGCAAGCTGCTCCAGATCGGCCACCAGCGGCGCAGCCACCCGCGCTACCTGCACTGCCACGAGAAGCTGCTCCAGGAGGCGCGGCTGCTCGGGCGGATCGTGACCGTCAACGGCCAGTGGAACCGCGCGGTCGTCGCCGGACCTGGGCTGGCCCGAGCGCTACCCGATCCCCGCGGACCGGCTGAAGCAGTACGGCTTCAAGTCGATGCAGCAGTTCCGCAACTGGCGCTGGTACAAGGGCAAGGGCGGCGGCCCGATCGTGGACCTCGGCTCGCACCAGATCGACATCTTCAACTGGTTCCTGGGCGCCGACCCCGTCGCACGTGATGGCGAGCGGCGGCAACGACTACCACGACCCGACAGACGCACGAGTGGTACGACACCGTGATGGCGATCTACGAGTACGAGACGAAGGAAGGGCCGGCGCGCGCCTACTACCAGACCCAGACCACGAACGGCAGCCAGGGCTACTTCGAGAACTTCATGGGCGACCAGGGCACGCTCGTGATCTCGGAGTCGGAGGCGAACAACCCCGGCCTCCTCTACCGCGATCCCAACGCGCCCGCCTGGGACGAGTGGATCCAGAAGGGCTACGTCTCGGCGCCGAAGCTCCAGGAGACGCAAGCGGAGGAGGACGAGCAGGCGGTGCTCGACGTGCGCGAGTCGGTGTCGCCCGACCAGCACCGCGTCCCGGTCGTCCTGCGCGACCCCTACCACCAGCCGCACCTGCAGAACTTCTTCGACGCCGTCCGCGGGACGGCGAGCTGCACTGCCCGGCCGAGGTCGGCTACGAGACGGCGGTGACCGTCCTGAAGGTCAACGAGGCGATCGAGGCGAAGCAGCGGCTGTCGTTCCGGCCGGAGGAGTTCAGGATCTGATGACGCTCTCCCGGGCCGCAGATGATCGCCATCGTCGTGCTGCGGGTCGCTGATCGGCTGGCACTTCCTCTACGAGGGCCTGGCCAAGCTGACGGCGCCCGCGCTGGTCGGCCGCGGGCTACCTGCAGCAGTCGCGCGGGCCCGTTCGCCTCCCTGTTCCGCTGGCATGGCCGCCGACCCGAGCGTGCTGGCGGCCGTCAACCAGCTGAACATGTGGGGCCTCACCGCCGATCGGGCTCGGCCTCGTCCTCGGCTGCTTCACGCGCGCTCGCCAGCGTCGGCGGGCCTCGTGCTGATCCTGCTGTTCTACCTGTGCAATCCTCCGTTCGTGGGCTACTTCTACTCGATCCCCACGGAAGGCAGCTACCTCGTCGTCAACAAGAACCTCGTCGAGGCTGGCCGCGCTCGCCGTCGTCCTCCTGACGAGGAGCGGCCGCGTCGCCGGCCTCGACCGGCATCATCCACGGCCTGCGTCCGAGGCCGCGGCCGACTCGTCCAGGCCTGAGCGTCTACGTCCCCCAGCCCTCGCGGTACTGCCGCCGGACGTAGGCGTTCGCGTCCTTGTCGTTCGTGATCTCCATGGCGGCGCCGTTCCAGAAGCAGCTCGCGTCCCGGATAGCGGACCGCGAGGTTGCCCATCAGCACCGTCTCGGTGAGCGGGCCGGAATAGTCGAAGCTCGAGCTCGCCGGCTTGCCACCCTTGCACGCGCGGATCCAGTCCTGCTCGTGGCCGTCCTTGCCGTCCGGGATGCGCTCGATCGTCTTCGTCGGCCGCTTGTACTTCTTCATCCGGCTCTCGGGGACGATCCGCGGCGACTCGCCGTAGCAGCCGGCCATGATGCGCGCCCTCGTCGCCGATCAGCAGGATCCCGCCGTCGAGGTCGCCCATGCGCCGGCCCGGCTCGAGCTCCTGCGGGCGCGCGGGCAGCAGCCCTCCGTCCCACCACGACACGTCCACCGCGGGCATGTCTTCCGCGCGCCGGGAACCGGAAGCGCACGATCGACGGAGCGGGGGAAATCTCGTTCTTCGGCTCGGTCTCCTCGAAGAAGCGCGTGCCAGACCCTCGAGATGTTGGCCTCCACGCTGATCGGGGTACTTGAGCTTCAGCGCCCAGAAGAGCGGGTCGACGATGTGGCAGCGCCATGTCGCCCGAGCGAGCCGGTGCCGAAGTCCCACCAGGCGCGCCACTTCGCCGGGTGGTAGGTGGGGTGGATACGGGCGGGATGCGGCGGGGCCGAGCCACAGGTCCCAGTCGAGCTCGGGCGGCGCGGCGCGGCGTCGGTCGGCCGGTCCATCTCGATGCCCTGCGGCCAGACCGGCCGGTTGGTCCAGGCGTGCGCCTCGCGCACGTGGCCGATGGCGCCGTCCCAGACCCACTCGCACAGCAGGCGCGTGCTCTCTCCCGAGTGGCCCTGGTTGCCCATCTGGGTCGCGACGCCGTGCTTGCGCGCGGCCTCCGTCAGGAGCCGCGCTTCGGAGACCGAGTGCGTGAGCGGCTTCTGCACGTAGACGTGCTTCTTGCGCGCCATGGCAGGCCATCGCGATCACGGCGTGGGTGTGGTCGGGCGTCGCGATGCACCACCGCGTCGATGTCCGGCATGCTCGTCGAGCATGACGCGGTAGTCGCTGGTAGCGTCTTCGCCTCCGGGTACTTCTCGAAGACCGGCTTCGACAGCTCGAAGTCGACGTCGCACAGGGCGACGATGTTCTCGGTCTGACGCAGCGGCCGATGTTGTTCTTGCCCATGCCGCCGATGCCGATCCCGGCGATGTTCAGCTTGTCGCTCGGCGCCGGCGCGCCCTGGAAGGCGCCCAGCACGTGGCGCGGCACGATCGTGAAGCCGGCGGCGGCGAGGCCGGCGCTCCCCAGGAACCTTCTGCGGGGGAGCGTTGCGCGGCGAGCGGGATCGAAGGGCTTGCGGTGGCTCATGCGGCTCCTCGGTGGCGGGAACGGCTGCGAACGACTATATGCCAGCGGCCGCAGCGGTGCTACGAGCCGAGCGCCGCCTGCAGCATCGCCCTCGCGTAGGCCACGTTGTAGACGAGGCCGGCGTAGCCGCCGCCGCCCGGATAGAAGGAGCTGAAGCCCGGCGCCTCGCGATCCGCGTCGAGCGCGCGCGGGTGCTCCGGGTAGACGTAGCGCGGGTACTTCTGCCGCACCAGCTCCTTCATCACCGCGAACATGTCGACCTGGCCCTCGTCGGGGAAGACCTCGGTGTAGTCGACGTAGGGCCGCCGCACGCGCACGTTGCGGATAGTGGACGTGGTTGATGCAGTCGCGCTCTCCGAACCAGCGGCAGACCGCCACCGGGTCCTCGCCGAGCTCGCGCGTCACGCCGCAGTCGAAGGTGATGCCGTTGGCCGGGCTGTCGACGATCGAGACGAGCCGCTTCCAGCCCTCGAGCGTCGCCATGATCTGCTGCGAGCCGCGGCTCAGCGGCACGGGCGGATCGTTCGGGTGGAGCGCGAGCCGCACGCCCGCCTGCTCCGCGACCGGCACCACCGCCTTCAGGAAGTAGGCGATGTTCGTCCACATCTGCTCGAGCGTGTGAGTGCCCACCTCCGGTAGCGGCGGCAGCGCCTTCGACTTCTCGTAGTCGTAGGCGGTCATGCCCGCGCCGCCGCGGCCCGGCTCCTCGACGTAGCCCTCGGTCAGCCGATGCGCGTAGAAGTTGTATTCGACGACCGGTATCCGCGCAGCACCTGCAGCGCGGATCGAGGCCTTGACCTTCTCGATCTCCTCGTCTCGCCCCGGCCGGCCGTAGAGCGTGTTCGTGAAGCCGCCGATCATGAGATTGGCGACGCTCAGGCCGGCCGAGCGGTAGCGCTCGACGAGCGCCTTCAGGTCCGCTTCCGTCCACGGGATCGGTGGTCCGCCCATCAGCACGTGGTCGATCCCGATCTGCTTGTAGCGGCGCATCTCCTTCGGATCGGACGCGCGGCCGGTGCCGAGGCAGAGCTTCGGCGTGTCCTTGCCCTCGACCGGAGGCCAGTCGCGCGTCGCGGCGGACGCGGCCTCGGGGCGCAGCGACGGCGCCAGGGCGAAGCCGCCCGCGGCGCCGAAGAAACGGCGGCGGTGAAGCGTGAAGCTCAAGCTGTCCTCCCGCGGCGATCCCGAAGGCTCAGGCCGCGCGCTTGTCGGGGTACGGAGGTACGTTGCGAGGGAAGCGGCTGCGGATCATCGGCGCGAAGTCGTAGCGCGCCTTCTCGATCGGCACGCCCGCGACCTCGATCTGCCGCGGGTCGCGCGTGCCGAGGCCTTTGCGCTCGGCGAGCTCGAGGAAGTTGTCGCAGGTGTAGAAGGGCGGCGTGCCGCCCTTCGCCATCGGGTCGTAGCCCATGACCGCCGTCGCGACGGCGTCGGTGTTGACGCAGTTGGTGCCGGCGACCAGCACGCCCGGGCGGCAGGCCTCGCCGCCGCCCCAGGGGCCCTCGGCACCGCCCATCGTCTCGATGCCGTCGACGATCGCGAGGTCGATCGGCCGCGCCGCGCAGATGTCGACGATCACGCGCGGGAGCCTGTAGCCCTCGTGCCGTGGCGACTGCGGATCGATCTCCTGCGCCGCGAAGCTCGGGGGCTGGCGGCCGCCCGCGTGGAACAGCAGCCCGCGCCCGCTGCGGGGCACGAGGTCGGGCTCGTCCTGCTTGACGTAGTCGCCGTAGATCGTGGTCGGGATGTTGCCGAAGCAGTTCTTCATGCTGAGCGTCACGCCGGCCGTCATGTGGTCCTTGAGCTTCGCGAGCGAAACGAAGACGTCGCAGTCGCGGAACGACTGGTTGAGCAGGTAGGACGGGAACAGGAGGCCGCCCTTCGGCACGTCGAAGCGCTGGTAGTCGCGGCCGCGGCCCAGGCCGTTCGTGTTCTCGAGCTCCACGCGCGCTCCGGCGCCCAGGAAGTCGCTCGCGTCCCAGCCCGCCTGGAACATGTACTCCTCGAGCGGCACCGCGCTCGCGTACGGGCTCTCCAGCAGGCGGATCCGCCGCGCTCCAGCCCGGTCCATCAGGTGGACGACGGCGCCGACCATTCGCGGGTGCACCCAGTGGGCGACTCCCGCGGAGTGCCCAGCGAGCCGCAGCTGCGGCGATCCCGTCAGGTTGAGCTTGATCCCGACCGTGCGCCCCTTGACGAGACGCTCGAGGCCGCCGAGCTGATCGAACATCCGGTCGAGCGTCGGCACGAGCTCGGCGCCGTAGCTGCCGCACTTCCCGATCGAGACCGTGGCGGACGGGGCCGAATGAGCCCAGGAGGCCAAGCGAGTGGCGCCGAGGCCGGCGACGGCGCTCGTGGCGATGAACTGTCGGCGTGAGAGCACGTGCGGCACGAGCCCTCCTCGGGAAGGGGTGACGCCCTCGGTCGGAGTATACGCCTCAGGCGAGGAGCTCGAGCGCGGAGTAGGCGGGCAGCGGTGTCATCGTGAACTCGACGCCGCGCTCGGCTGGAGATCGCTCGACCGTGAGGGGCTCGGCGCCGTCCGGCGTCCACGCCCGCGCCTTCGACCACGGCCGGTCGAACCACAACGTGAGCGGCTGGCGTCGATCGGGCTCGTCGAAACGCAGCGCGTGCACGATCCCGGCCTTGCCGTCGCGGCTCATGGCGTAGTGGAACTGCGCCGTGCCGGGGTTGAAGACCCGGATACGGTCGTGCCGATGGCTCATCAGCAGCTGCGCGTCTTCGGCCAGGAGGAAGGGGTCGCCGAGCTCCGCGCGTGAGATCGCGAGCCGGCCGCGCCCGACCCGGAGCACGCGAAAGCGGGAAAGCCCTGCGCCTTCCTCGGGTACGCCGCGCTCCGGCCATCCGGGTGGGGTGATGAGCGTGCCGCCACCGTCCACGAAGGCATCGAGCTTGCGGGCGAGCTCCCTTTCCGGAGCCGCGGCATCGACGTAGAGCACGGCGTCCAGTCCGTCGAAGGACGCCGTGGCGGCGAAGCGCTTCTCGACGATCCGGTAGAGGCTGCCCTGGCGCGCGAGCAGGTTGAGCACCTCGAAGGACAGAAACTCGTTCGCGCCCTCGTAGTCGGAGACGACCGCGAGCTGACCGGCGGGGAGATGGCGCGTCCACTCGCGGTGCGTCTCGAAGAACGCGAGACCGCGCCCGATGCCGCGCCAGGTGGCGAGCGCGGCGCTTCCGCCCTGCGACAGCCCGACCCGCAGCTGAGCGTCGAGCGACACGAGCCAGCGACCGCCGAAGATCTGCGTGTCGGCGAGGGCCTCGAGGTAGGCGGCCTCGGCCAGCGGCTGGCCGAGCTCGGGCGGCTCGAGCGCGAGCCAGAGCGTCTTCGGGTTCGCGAGGCTCTTCGCCAGGCGCACGTACCAGGCGTTCGAGTCGAGCCACGGCGGTCCCGTCGGCCCGGTCGAGGCGTCCGCCGCGCGCTCCTGCGTCACGCGGATGCCGGGCCAGACGAGCCCGGTGACGCCGAGGAAGTCCAAAGGCGCGCGCTCGGCGAGGCTGCGCCCGCGAAAGCGCAGGACGCCCACGGGCGCATCCTCGGATTCGGCGGCGATCGTGTCGAGGCCGGCGGCGGTGGCGCTGGCAGCGGCGGCTCTGAGATCGCCGCGCGCGACCCAGCCGACGAGCGAGAGCCCGCGCCGGCGTGCCGCGCCGACGAGCGGCGTGAGCGCGCGCTGGTGATCGGCGTCGAGCGCCGATCCGTTCGCCCACGGCAGGACGAGGCAGCTCACCGGCGTTCCCGCGAGCCGCTCCAGCGAGGCGGGCCGGCACCATTCGTCGAGCGCCTCGGCTTCGGCGGGCGCGAAGCCGTCGCGCCTCCTGCCCTGCTCGATCTCGAGCGGCCCGCAGGGCCAGCGCATCGGAATCCAGGTCGAGGCGTCCACGGAGTCTCCTCGCGCCGCATCATGGCACGCCCGATGGCGCGCCCGCTCCGGCCACGGGCCCGGGTGTAGCATCACGCGCGACCGGCAGCGGCCGGAGGGAGGGACGCATGAGGAGGCGCGAGGCGTTCCGTCTCGCCGCGAGCGGACCCGTGGCGGGACTCTTGAGTGCGCGGGCGGCGCAGGCGGAGGCGCGCGTCGAGCGAGCGGTGCGCGGCCTGCCGTCGCCGAAGATCACCGACGTGAAGGCGATCGCCACGGCGCCCGCCGGGCTGCGGCTCGTGGTGGTGAAGATCACGACCGACCAGGACGGCCTCTACGGCTACGGCTGCGCGACCTTCACGCAGCGCGCCGACCTCGTCGTGCCGGCCGTCGATCGCTACCTGAAGCCGTTCCTGGTCGGGAAGCCGGCGGACCGGATCGAGGACACCTGGCAGGCGCTCTACGCGAGCTCGTACTGGCGCAACGGCCCCGTGCTCAACAACGCGATCAGCGGCGTCGACATGGCGCTCTGGGACATCAAGGGCCGCCAGGCCGGGCTGCCGGTGTACCAGCTGCTCGGCGGCAAGGCCCGCGAGGCCGCCGACTGCTACGCGCACGCGAGCGGATCGGAGATCTCCGAGGTGATCGAGAGCGCGCGCGGCCACATGGCGCGGGGGTTCCGCCACGTCCGCGTCCAGGTCGGCGTGCCGGGGATGGCCGGCTACGGCTCGCGCGGCGGCGTGGCTCCGATCAAGGCGCTTCACTCCGCGCCGGTCTTCGAGCCGGCGGCGTACGTGAGGCGCGCGCTGCTGCTGCTGGAGACGGCGCGCAAGGAGCTCGGCGACGAGGTCGAGCTGCTGCACGACGTCCACGAGCGCGTCACGCCCACGCAGGCGCTGCAGCTCTGCAAGGACGCCGAGCGCTTCCGGATGTTCTTCATCGAAGACCCGGTGTCGCCCGAGGACATCGGCTGGTTCCGCCTGATCCGCCAGCAGTGCACGACGCCGCTCGCGATGGGGGAGCTCTTCAACAGCCCGCACGAGTGGATCCCGCTGATGTCCGAGCGGCTGATCGACTACATCCGCATCCACGTCTCGCAGGCAGGCGGCCTCACGCCCTGCCGCAAGATCGCCGCGCTCGGCGAGCTGTTCGGCGTGCGCACGGCGTGGCACGGCCCGGGCGACGTCTCCCCGATCGGCCACGCCTGCAACGTCACGCTCGACATCACCTCGACGAACTTCGGGATCCAGGAGTCGGTGACCTTCAACGACGAGACGCGCGAGGTGTTCTCGGGCTGCCCGGAGATGCGCGAGGGCTACTTCTACGCGAACGAGGCGCCGGGCTGGGGCATCGAGGTCGACGAGCGCGCCGCGGCGAAGTACCCGTTCGGCCACGGCGAGACCGGCGAGCGCCAGAGGCTGAACGGCGGCTGGGGCGAGATCCGGCGGCGGGATGGGGCGGTGATCAAGCAATAGCGCGAGTGACGGGGCTCACGCCGTCGCCGGATTCCGACGCCGCCCTGCTAGACTTCGGCATGCGCGTCGCTCGAGTCGTGGCGATCGTCGCCTGTTTCGGCTCCGCCCTGCTGCTTCCCGCCTGTCGATCGAAAGAGGAGAAGCCCGACGTCGGACGACTCCTCGACGAGATGCGCAGCGCCGACGCGAAGCTGAGCGGCGAGGCGCGCCTCAAGCTGCTGCAGCTCGGCGAGCCCGCGGTGCCGGCGCTCGCGGAGATGCTGCGCTCCGGCTCGGCCGCCGATCGCGTCGCCGCCGCGAACACGCTGTGGGGGATGGGGGAGCGCGGACGCGCCGCCGTTCCCGACCTCGCCGCGACGCTCGTCGACCCCGACGCGGAGCTGCGCATTGCGGCCGCGATGGCGCTCCAGAACATGGGCGCCTCGGCGGCGCCGGCCACGCTGGAGCTCGCGGCCGCCATCAAGGACTCCGACGTGCGCGTGCGGCAGGCCGCGGCGAAGGCGCTCGGCGCGATCGGGCCGCCCGCCGCCGCCGCGCTGCCGACGCTCACGCGCGTGCTGCGGCGCGGATCGTGGCCGGAGGCCGAGGAAGCCGTGCGCCGCATCCGTGGGCTTCAGCCCGGCGCGCCGATCGAGCTCGGACCCGCCGAGCCCGAGGGCCCGTGAGCCTGGCCGGTCGACTCGAGGAGGTCGAGCTCGCCGAGCTTTTGCACTTCCTGGCGCTCAACAACCGCACCGGGAAGGTGATGCTCAGCCGTCGCGACGCGCACGGGCTGGTGGTGGTGAGGCTCGGGCGCCTCGTGTACGCGGCGTCGAGCTCGATCCGGGAGGCGTTCGGCAACATCCTGGTGTGCCGCGGGCTGGTGACGCCCGAGGCGCTCGCCCAGGCGCTCGATCGGCAGCACGTCGCCGCCGACGGCAAGCGGCTCGGCGCGCTGCTCGTCGAGAGCGGCGCGATCACGGAAGCCCAGCTCCAGGAAGCGCTCAAGCATCAGACCGGGCTCGTGGTCCAGGAGCTGTGCCGCTGGCGGACCGGCTACTTCAAGTTCGAGGTCACCGCCGTGGCGTCGAGCGGCGACATCGGCGTCGACGCCGAGGAGCTGGTGGTGACGGGCGGCGTCTCGACGGACCAGGTGCTGCTCGAGGCGATGACCCAGCTCGACGAGGCCGCGGCCGAGCCCGTCCGGCCCTCGACGCCGCTGGCGATCGCCACCGCCGCGATCGCGCCGTCGCTGCGCGGCGAGGTGACGCTGGGCCTCCTGCGCCGCGCCGCGACGGTGGTCGCCCGCGGGCTGCTGCTCGTCCTGCGAAGCGACGAGGCGCAGGGCGCGTCCCAGGTCGGGCTCGGCGGCAGCGATCCCGACGAGCTCGCGCGCCGCGTGCGGCTGCCGCTCGGCGAGCCGGGAGTGGTGGCGGACGCGGTCAACCGGCGCGAATCGTGGAAGGGGACGGTGCCGGCGGGCGCGAGCGAACGACCGGCTGCTGGAGCTGCTCGGAGGCGTACGGCCGAACCAGGCCGTGGTGGTGCCGATGCTGCTGCGCGCAGGCGCCGGGCTCGTCTTCTACGGCGACGACGGCGGCTCGTCCCGGCCGATCGGCGCGACCGAAGACCTCGAGTGGGCGCTGCTCGAGGCGGGGCTCGCCATGGAGCGCGACGTGCTCGAGCACCGCCTCGCCGACTTCGAGCAGGCACGAGGATACCGGCCGTAGACGGCGCAGACAAGAGAAGGAGAACAAGGTCATGCCCAGGTGGATCCCGGCCACGGCGGTGAGCGTGGCGCTCTTGGCCTCTCACGCGGCGGGCGCCGACCGCCGCACGATCGGGAAGATCGACAAGCGCGATCCGCGCCTCGACCAGCTGATCGCCGCGGACGCGGCGATCGAGGTGCTGGCGGACGGCTTCAAGTGGTCGGAGGGCCCGATCTGGGACCGCTCGGCGAAGCGCCTGCTCTTCTCGGACGTGCCGAACAACACGGTGCACGCCTGGAGCGAAGCCGCGGGCCTTTCGGTCTTCCTGACGCCGAGCGGCTACACGGGAAAGGAGCCCTACGGCGGCCGCGAGCCGGGCTCGAACGGCCTCACCTTCGACGCGAAGGGCCGGCTCGTGCTCTGCCAGCACGGGGATCGCCGCGTGGCGCGCCGCGAGGGCGACGAGTTCGTGACGCTCGCGGATCGCTTCGAGGGCAAGCGCTTCAACAGCCCGAACGACCTGGTCTACGCGAAGGACGGGTCGCTCTACTTCACGGATCCGCCCTACGGCCGGCCCAAGACCTTCGACGACCCGGGCCGCGAGCTCAGCTGGCAGGGGGTCTATCGGCTCGCCGCCGACGGCAAGGTGAGCGTGCTCGTCAAGGACCTGAAGGCGCCGAACGGCATCGGCCTGTCGCCCGATGGCAAGACGCTGTACGTGGCGCAGTCGGACGGCGACAAGCCCTACGTGATGGCCTATCCCGTCCAGGCCGATGGCTCCGTGGGCACGGGTCGGATCCTCTTCGACGCGACCCCCCTCAAGAAGGACGGTCCAGGTGGGCCCGACGGCCTCAAGGTCGACAAGAGCGGCCATCTCTTCGCGACCGGGCCCGGCGGTGTCATGGTCCTGACTCCCAAGGGCGAACATCTCGGCACGATCCACACCGGCGTGCCGACGGCCAATTGCGCCTTCGGCGACGACGGCTCGACCCTCTATCTGACCGCCAACGACATGCTCTGCCGGGTCAAGACCAAGACGAAGGGCCTGGGCTTTTGAGGCTCTTGACAGCCTGTCTGATTCCTGTAGACTCGTAAGGTTGCACTGAGCGGGGATTTGCGTGCCTGCGGTATCGGGCAGACCTTTCCCGCGTTCGGTTCTCAAGGGACTCATTCGGAGGCATTAGTGCCCACGGTCAACCAACTCGTCCGCGTCGGTCGCAGCAAGCTGCGCTCGAAGACCGACAGCCCGGCGCTGCAGGGATCTCCGCAGAAACGCGGGGTTTGCGTGCGCGTCTTCACCTCGACGCCCAAGAAGCCGAACTCGGCGCTCCGCAAGGTGGCGCGCGTGCGGCTCACGAACCACATCGAGGTGACGGCGTACATCCCCGGCGTGGGTCACAACCTCCAGGAGCACTCGATCGTGCTGATCCGCGGCGGACGCGTGAAGGACCTGCCGGGCGTGCGCTACCACATCGTGCGGGGAACCCTCGATGCGGTGGGCGTGCAGGGACGCAAGCGGGGCCGCAGCAAGTACGGAGCGAAGCGCCCCAAGGCTTAGGCTCGCAGGGACGTGGACGTTCCCGGGGCGAGACACCCGGGGGAGGAGTCGAGAAAGAGACGTTCCGGCGGGATCGCCGGAAAGACACGGTCGGGGAAATCGGGCCGCCAACGGGCAGGACGGCCAGGATCCTCGAGGCGGGGCGGTCGTTGGGCCTCAGACGGACGCCAGCCGGCGACGGCAGGACGCCGTAGCCGGGAGGCGCCGTCTGTTGTTGTTTTCAGGGAACTAGAAGGGCGAGAGGACAGCAGAGTATGCCGCGTCGGGGACTGATTTCGCGCCGTGAGGTTTCGGCGGACCCGCTGTACAACAGCGCGCTCGTGACCAAGTTCATCAACACCATGATGTACGGCGGCAAGCGCGCCACCTCGCAGGGAATCGTGTACGACGCGCTCGGCGTCGTGCAGCAGAAGACGCAGGACGACCCGCTCAAGCTCTTCAAGAAGGCGATCGACAACGTGAAGCCGACGCTCGAGGTCAAGAGCCGGCGCGTGGGCGGCTCGAACTACCAGGTGCCGGTCGAGGTCAACACGCAGCGGCGCACCTCGCTCGCGCTGCGCTGGCTGATCGGCTTCGCCAGGAAGCGCCCGGAGCGCACGATGGTGCAGAAGCTCGCGGCCGAGATCATCGACGCGGCCAACCTGCGCGGCGGAGCGGTCAAGAAGAAGGAAGACACGCACAAGATGGCGGAGGCCAACAAGGCCTTCGCGCACTACCGCTGGTAGCCCCGGCGGCAGAGTAGGAAGACGACAGTGCCCAGGACCACCCCTCTCGAGCGCACCCGGAACATCGGGATCGCGGCGCACATCGACGCCGGCAAGACGACGACTACCGAGCGCATCCTCTATTACACCGGCGTCAACTACAAGATCGGCGAGGTCCACGAAGGC
The DNA here is from genome assembly GCA_963744315.1 of uncultured Acidobacteriota bacterium. Lineage (GTDB taxonomy): Bacteria > Acidobacteriota > Vicinamibacteria > Fen-336 > Fen-336 > DATBSL01. The sequence continues at coordinate 141,032 of CAVUTB010000011.1, read as the reverse complement.
ACGGCCACGATGGACTGGATGGAGCAGGAGCAGGAGCGGGGGATCACGATCACCTCGGCCGCGACCACCTGCTTCTGGAAGGACAACCGCATCAACATCATCGACACCCCCGGCCACGTCGACTTCACGGCCGAGGTCGAGCGCTCGCTGCGCGTGCTCGACGGCGCGGTCGCCGTCTTCGACGCCGTCGCCGGCGTGCAGCCGCAGTCCGAGACGGTGTGGCGCCAGGCCGACAAGTATCGCGTGCCGCGCATCGCGTTCATGAACAAGATGGACCGCGTCGGCGCGAACTTCCTGCACTCGATCGAGACGATGCACGAGCGGCTGAACGCGAAGTCGGCGGTCGCGATCCAGCTGCCGCTCGGCCAGGAGGACAAGCACGAGGGGATCATCGACCTCGTCGAGATGAAGGCCGTCCGCTACCTGAACGAGGAGCTGGGCGCCAAGTTCGAGGTGATCGAGATCCCCGCGGACCTGCTGGACGACGCCAAGCTCCACCGCGACGAGATGATCCACAAGGTGGCCGAGGCCGCCTCCGAGGCGGGCGACGACCACCTGATGGAGAAGTACGTCGGGGGCGAGACGCCGACGGTCGCCGAGATCAAGGCCGGCATCCGCAAGGCCACGATCGCGATGAAGCTGTTCCCGGTCATCTGCGGGTCGGCCTTCAAGAACAAGGGCGTCCAGCCGATGCTCGACGCGGTCGTCGACTACCTGCCGTCACCGGTCGACGTGCCGCCGACGATGGCGAACGATCCCAACGACAACGGCGAGCTGGTGGAGCGTCCGGCCAAGGACGACGCCCCCTTCAGCGCGCTCGTCTTCAAGATCATGACCGACCCGTTCGTCGGCCAGCTCGCCTTCATCCGCGTCTACTCGGGCTCGATGAAGACGGGCGACAGCGTGCTCAACACGACCAAGGGCCAGAGCGAGCGCATCGGCCGCCTGCTCAAGATGCACGCGAACAAGCGCGAGGAGATCAAGGAGGTCTACGCCGGCGACATCGCCGCGGCGGTGGGCCTCAAGAACGTGACGACGGGCGACACCATCTGCGACAAGAACGCCCCGGTCGTGCTCGAGTCGATCCAGTTCCCCGCGCCGGTGATCGCGCTCGCGGTCGAGCCGAAGACCAAGAGCGACCAGGAGAAGCTGTCGAGCGGCCTCGCCAAGCTGATGCAGGAGGACCCGACCTTCAAGGTCGAGACCGACAAGGACACCGGCCAGACCAAGATCTCCGGCATGGGCGAGCTGCACCTCGAGATCATCGTCGACCGCCTGAAGCGCGAGTTCTCCGTCGAGGCCAACGTCGGCAAGCCCCAGGTCGCCTACAAGGAGACGGTCCGCAAGCAGTCGAAGGCGGAGGGCAAGTACATCAAGCAGACCGGCGGCAAGGGCCAGTATGGCCACTGCAAGATCGAGCTCTTCCCGGCGCCCGGCGAGGGCTTCGTGTTCGAGAACGACATCTCGGGCGGCTCGATCCCGAAGGAGTTCATCAAGCCGATCGAGCAGGGCATCAAGGAGGCCACCGAGCGCGGCATCCTCGCCGGCTACCCGGTGGTCGACGTGAAGATCCGCCTCTACGACGGCAGCTACCACGACGTCGACAGCTCCGAGATGGCGTTCAAGATCGCGGGCTCGATGGCGTTCCAGGAAGCCGCCAAGAAGGCGAACCCGGTCCTGCTGGAGCCGATCATGAAGGTCGAGGTGGTGACGCCCGACGACTACACGGGCGCCGTGACCGGCGATCTGTCGAGCCGGCGCGGGCACCTCGAGGGGCAGATCTCGCGCGGCGGCTCGCAGATCATCACCGCGATGGTGCCGCTCTCGAACATGTTCGGGTACTCGACCGACCTCAGGTCGCGGACCCAGGGACGCGCCACCTACTCGATGCACTTCGAGAAGTACGCGGAAGCCCCGCGCAACGTCTCGGAGGAGGTGGTGGCGCGGGTCACCGGCAAGGTTGCGAAGGACTAGGGAAGAAAGCTCAGGAGCGCGAGGCTAGCGATGTCCAAGGAGAAGTTCGACCGTAGCAAGCCGCACGTGAACATCGGGACGATCGGTCACGTGGACCACGGGAAGACGTCGTTGACGGCGGCGATCACCAAGGTGCTCGCGGCGTCGAACCCGAAGGTTCAGTTCAAGGCGTACGACCAGATCGACAACGCGCCCGAGGAGCGCGAGCGCGGCGTGACGATCAACGCGTCGCACGTGGAGTACGAGACGGCGAACCGTCACTACGCCCACGTCGACTGCCCGGGCCACGCGGACTACATCAAGAACATGATCACGGGCGCGGCGCAGATGGACGGCTCGATCCTGGTGGTGTCGGCCGCCGACGGCCCGATGCCGCAGACGCGCGAGCACATCCTGCTGGCGCGGCAGGTGGGCGTGCCCTTCATCGTGGTCTTCCTGAACAAGGTGGACATGGTCGACGATCCGGAGCTGCTGGATCTGGTGGAGCTCGAGGTGCGCGAGCTGCTGAAGACCTACAGCTTCCCGGGCGACCAGGTGCCCGTGATCCGGGGCTCGGCGACGAAGGCCCTGGAGGGGACGGGCAAGCCGGACGACCCCGGGGCGAAGCCGATCCTGGATCTGATGGAGGCGGTCGACAAGTACATCCCGCTGCCGACGCGCGAGATCGACAAGCCGTTCCTGATGCCGGTCGAGGACATCTTCACGATCTCGGGCCGCGGCACGGTGGCGACGGGGCGCGTGGAGCGCGGCAAGGTGAAGGTCGGCGAGGACGTCGAGCTCGTAGGCCTCCGGCCCGAGAGCCCGAAGAAGGTCGTGACGGGCGTCGAGATGTTCAAGAAGCTGCTCGACGAGGGCACGGCCGGCGACAACATCGGGGTTCTGCTGCGCGGGACGGAGCGCGAGGAGATCGAGCGCGGGATGGTGCTGGCGAAGCCGGGCTCGATCACGCCGCACATGAAGTTCAAGGGCGAGGTCTACGTGCTGACGAAGGAGGAGGGCGGCCGTCACACGCCGTTCTTCACCGGCTACCGCCCGCAGTTCTACTTCCGGACGACGGACGTGACGGGAGTGGCGAAGCTTCCGGACGGCGTCGAGATGGTGATGCCGGGGGACAACACGCAGGTGTCGGTCGAGCTGATCACGCCGATCGCGATGGAGAAGGGGCTGCGCTTCGCGATCCGCGAGGGCGGCCGCACCGTCGGCTCCGGCACCGTCAGCGAGATCCTGGAGTAGGCGGCCTCACATGATGCTGAACGAGAAGATCCGGATCCGGCTGAAGGCGTACGACTACCGGATCCTCGACCAGTCGACGAGCGAGATCGTGGACACCGCGAAGCGCACGGGCGCGCGCGTGGCGGGGCCGATCCCGCTGCCGACGATGAAGAACCGCTGGACGGTGAACCGCTCGCCGCACGTCGACAAGAAGAGCCGCGAGCAGTTCGAGGTTCGCACGCACCGGCGGCTGCTGGACATCTTCGAGCCGACGCCGCAGACGGTCGACGCGCTCATGAAGCTCGACCTGCCCGCAGGCGTGGACGTCGAGATCAAGGCATTCGGCAAGGAGCATCAGAAGATCGGGGATCGGGGGCGATCAGCGCCCCCGAAAGCAGCACAGCAGTCTGGCGGGCAACGTTGCCCGCCCGGCACGAGGTCAGACGGCGAGAGGCAACGCTGACAAGCGCCCTCGACCAAGCCGTGAGCCTCGATAAGGGAGTGAAGGCACTAGGGACATGTCGGTTCAAGGAATCATCGGCAGGAAGGTCGGCATGACGCAGGTCTACGCCGAGGACGGGCGGGCGTTTCCCGTGACCGTCATCGTGGCGGGGCCGTGCGTCGTCGTCCAGCGCAAGGCGAAGGACAAGGACGGCTACTCGGCCGTGCAGCTCGGCCTCGTCGAGGCCCGCAAGGTCAAGCGGGTGACGAAGGCGATGAAGGGCCACTTCGACAAGGCGGGGCTGCCGCCCTGCCGCGTGCTGCGCGAGTTCCGCGTGGCGGACGACGCCGAGCTCAAGGTCGGCGACAAGGTCTCGGTCGAGGGCTTCAGCGCGGGCGACGCGATCACCGTGACCGGCGTCAGCCGCGGCCTCGGCTTCCAGGGCGTCGTCAAGCGCCACCACTTCCGCGGCGGCGCCGCGACCCACGGCTCGATGTTCCACCGCGCGCCCGGCTCGATCGGCGCCTCGGCTTTTCCGTCCCGCGTGCTCAAGGGGATGCGGGGCGCCGGCCACATGGGCAGCGACCGCGTGACCGTCAAGAACCTGCAAGTGGTGCGCGTCGACGCTCCGAACAACCTGCTGATCGTGCGCGGCTCGGTGCCGGGCGCGGGCGGCTCGATCGTCGTGATCAGGAAGAGCTAGCCATGGCCGAGAAGAAGCAGAAGCCGGCTCCCAAGCCGAAGGCCGAGGCCAAGCCGAAGGCGGAAGCGGCGCCCAAGGCGGAGCCCAAGGCCGCGGCTGCCCGCCCGGCGTCGCCGAAGGTGAGCGTGGTGTCCGCCACGGGCGAGACCGTCCGCGAGATCCAGCTCTCGCCGGTGGTGTTCGCCGCCGCCAAGCCCGAGCAGCCACCTGGTGTACGAGGCGGTCAAGCAGCACCGCGCCGGAGCCCGGCGCGGGACGCACATGACCAAGAACCGGGCGCTCGTCTCCGGCTCGGGCAAGAAGCCCTGGCGGCAGAAGGGCACCGGCCGCGCGCGCGTCGGCGAGACGCGCAACCCGCTCTGGCGCCACGGCGGCACCGTCTTCGGCCCGCAGCCGCGCGACTACTCGTGGGCGATGCCGAAGAAGGCGCGCGCTGCCGCGCTGCGCGCCGCGCTCAGCCAGCGCGTGAGCGAGGGCGCCGTCAAGGTGATCGAGGCGTTCGAGGTGGGCGAGCCGAAGACCAAGCTGCTGAAGGCGCTGCTCGGCAAGATCGGCGTGGCCGGCAAGGCCACGGTGGTCGATCACGAGCCGAGCGAGTACCTGGTGCTCTCGGGCCGCAACCTCGAGGGCGTGCGCGTGGTGGCGAGCACCCACCTGACCGCCTACGACGTGATGGACTGCAAGCACCTGGTCGTGAGCCAGGAGGCGCTCGACAAGCTCGAGGAGCGGCTCACGCCGCAGGTGCGGGGGTAGCGCGATGAAGAACGTCTACGAAGTCATCCGCCGCCCGCTGTTGACCGAGAAGTCGACGCTGCTCAAGGAGAGCCAGCAGACGCTCGTGTTCGAGGTGCACCGCGACGCGACCAAGCCCGAGATCAAGAAGGCGGTCGAGACGCTGTTCGAGCGCAAGGTCGCCGACGTCCGCGTCGCGCGCGTGCACGGCAAGGTGAAGCGCCAGGGGCGCTACGCCGGCCGGCGGCCCGACTGGAAGAAGGCCTTCGTCGTCCTGAAGAAGGGCGAGAAGTCCGTCGAGTTCTTCGAGCAGGCGTAGGAAGGAACGACGATGCCGATCAAGCAGTACAACCCGACGTCGCCCGGACGGCGCTTCGTGACGACGCTCGACTTCTCGGAGCTCACCAAGAAGGAGCCCGAGCGCAAGCTGACCGAGCCGCTGCGCCGGTCCGGCGGCCGCAACAACAAGGGCCGCATCACGGTCTGGTTCCGGGGCGGCGGCCACAAGCGCCGCTACCGCGTGGTCGACTTCCGCCGCGACAAGAAGAACGTGCCGGCCAAGGTCGCGGCGTTCGAGTACGACCCGAACCGCTCGGCTCGGCTCGCGCTCCTGCACTACGCCGACGGCGACAAGCGCTACATCCTCGCGCCCGAGGGCCTCAAGCTCGGCCAGACGGTCGTGGCCGGCGACAGCGCCGACATCCTGCCGGGCAACGCGCTGCCGCTGAAGCTGATCCCCGCGGGCACCATGATCCACAACCTGGAGCTGCGCCTCGGCAAGGGCGCCCAGCTCGTCAGGAGCGCCGGCGCCGCCGCGCAGCTGGTGGCGAAGGAGGGCGACTACGCGCAGGTCAAGCTGCCCTCCGGCGAGGTGCGCCATGTGCACGCCGAGTGCGTGGCGACCGTGGGCCAGGTGGGGAACATCGAGCACAAGAACGTCTCGCTCGGCAAGGCGGGACGCAAGCGCTGGCTCGGCAAGAAGCCGCACAACCGCGGCGTCTCGATGAACCCGATCGACCACCCGCACGGCGGCGGCGAGGGGCGCACCTCGGGCGGACGCCACCCGGTGACCCCGTGGGGCAAGCCGACCAAGGGCGCGAAGACGCGCAATAACAAGAGGACGCAGCGCTTCATCGTGAAGAGGCGGAAGTAGCCATGGCAAGGTCGCTGAAGAAGGGGCCGTTCGTGGACGACCACCTGATGAAGAAGGTGGAGGCGATGAACTCCGCGGGCGACAAGAAGGTCATCAAGACCTGGTCGCGCCGCTCGACGATCATCCCGGAGATGGTCGGCCACACGCTCGCCGTCTACAACGGCAAGAAGTTCGTCCCGGTCTACGTGACCGAGAACATGGTCGGCCACAAGCTCGGCGAGTTCTCGCCCACGCGCCAGTTCAAGGGCCATTCCTCCCGCGTCGAGAAGGTGGCCGCGACCACCCCGGCCGGGCCCGGAAGGCCCGGCGCCGCGGGCGCGGGCGCGGCGCCGCCGGCGGCACCGCCGGCGAAGGGCTAGGGAGGCGGAGATGGCGACACTCGAGGCACGCGCCACGAACCGCTACGTGCGCACCTCCGCCCAGAAGGCCGGGCTGGTGCTGGAGCTGATCCGCGGCAAGAAGGCCGCCGAGGCGCTGAGCATCCTGCGCTTCACCAAGAAGTCGGTCGCGCGCGAGGTGGAGAAGACGCTGCGCTCGGCGATCGCGAACGCGGTGCTGGTGGCCGACCGCAACCAGAAGCGCCGCCTCGACGAGGAGGACCTGGTGGTGAGCGCCGCGTTCGCCGGCCAGGGCCCGTCGCAGAAGCGCGTCAGGCCGGCCCCGATGGGCCGCGCGTACCGCGTCATCAAGCGCACGACGCACATCACCGTCCAGGTCGCGGAAAAGGAGTAGCAGGAACGATGGGTCAGAAAGTCCATCCGATCGGTTTCCGCCTCGGGTACACCAAGACCTGGCGCAGCCGCTGGTACGCCGAGAAGGACTACGCGGTCCTGCTGCACGAGGACCTCGCGCTCAAGAAGGACCTCAAGAAGCGCTTCGCCCACGCCGGCGTCAGCCGCGTCGAGATCGAGCGCGCCGCCAACAAGCTCAAGATCACGATCCACACCTCGCGGCCCGGCATCATCATCGGCCGCAAGGGACAGGAAGTGGACAAGCTGAAGCAGGAGGTCCAGAAGCGCACGGGCAAGGAGGTCTTCATCAACATCCAGGAGATCCTGAAGCCCGAGCTCGACGCGCAGCTGGTCTCCGAGTCGGTGGCGCTGCAGCTCGAGAAGCGCATCGCCTTCCGCCGCGCGATGCGCAAGGCGGTCGACGCGGCGCTGCGCTTCGGCGCGCGCGGGATCAAGATCCGCGTCTCGGGCCGCCTGAACGGCGCCGAGATCGCGCGCTCCGAGTGGTACCTGCACGGCCAGCTGCCGCTGCACACGCTGCGGGCCGACGTCGACTTCGGCTTCCACGAGGCGCACACCACGTTCGGCCAGATCGGCGTCAAGACCTGGATCTACCGCGGGGAGAGCGACGCCGCTCGGCCCGCGCGGGCGCTCGCCTAGGAAGAGTTCGCCATGTTGATGCCCAAGAAGGTCAAGTACCGGAAGCAGCAGCGCGGCCGCATGGCCGGCAAGGCCTGGACCGGAGGCACGCTCGCCTTCGGCGACTACGGCCTCAAGGCCTCGGAGTGCGGCTGGGTGACGGCGCGCGAGATCGAGGCCGGCCGCATCGCGATCACGCGCTTCATCAAGCGCAGCGGCCGCATCTGGATCCGCATGTTCCCCGACAAGCCCTACACCAAGAAGCCGCAGGAAACGCGAATGGGCAAGGGCAAGGGGGCTCCCGAGGGCTGGGTGATGGTGGTCAAGCCCGGGCGCATCCTGTACGAGATGGAAGGCGTGCCGGAGGCGGACGCGCGCAAGGCGCTGCGGCTCGCCGCGCACAAGCTGTCGATCATCACCCGCATCGTGACGCGGGGAGAGGGATTCTGATGAAGCCCGCGAAGGTGCGTGAGATGGGCAAGGACGAGCTCAAGGCCAAGGAGCGCGAGCTGCAGGAGCAGCTGTTCAAGCTGCGCGTGCAGCAGTCGATCGGCCAGCTCGACAACGCGATCAAGCTGCGCGAGACGCGGCGCGAGATCGCGCGGGTCAAGACGGTGATGCGAGAGAAGCAGGTGTCGCGATGACGGAGAGCAAGCAGGCGGCCGCTCCCGCCCAGCGCCCAGGGCGCATCGGGGTGGTGAAGAAGGCCAAGATGCAGAAGACGGTCGTGGTCAAGGTGGAGCGCCTGGTGCGTCACGCCTTCTACGGCAAGACCATCCGCCGCACCTCGACCTTCATGGCGCACGACGAGCTCGGCGCCAAGGCCGGGGACCGCGTGCGGATCGTGGAGGCTCGTCCGCTGTCGGCGCGCAAGCGCTGGCGCGTGACCGAGATCCTGGAGCGGGCCATCGCCGATACCGCCGCGGACGCGGCGGGCGCGTAGCCGAGGCAGGGAGACCACGTCATGATCCAGATGCGAACCATCCTCCAGGTGGCCGACAACAGCGGCGCCCGGAAGATCTCCTGCATCCTGCCGATCGGCGGCTCGACCGGGCGCTACGCCCGGCTCGGCGACGTCATCACCGCCAACGTCAAGGAATCCTCGCCCGAGGCGCCCGAGGGCGTCCGCAAGGGCAAGGTGGTGAAGGCGGTGATCGTGCGCTGCCGCAAGGAGCAGCGCCGCCGCGACGGCAGCTACATCCGCTTCGACGAGAACGCGGCCGTGCTGATCAAGGAGGACGGCGAGCCGGTCGGCACGCGCGTCTTCGGGCCCGTCGCGCGCGAGCTCCGCGACAAGAAGTTCATGAAGATCGTGTCGCTGGCCCCGGAGGTGCTGTAAGGCCATGGCGAGACACCGTGTAGAGCAGCCGCGGATCAGGATCCGCATCCGCAAGAACGACCTGGTCGAGGTCATCACCGGCCGCGACCGCGGCAAGCGCGGCAAGGTGCTGCAGGTGCTGCCGGACAAGGGGCGCGTGGTGGTGCAGGGCGTGAACTTCATCAAGCGCCACACCCGGCCCAACCCGCAGCGCAACATCAAGGGCGGCATCGCCGAGCGCGAGGCTTCGATCCACGTCTCGAACGTGATGATCGTCTCGCCCGACGACGACAAGCGCACGCGCATCGGGTCGAAGCTGCTGGAAGGCGGCGAGCGAGTGCGGACCTCTCGCCGCACCGGCGAGGTACTGGACAAGTGACAGCGAACAAGACCACCCCGCCTCGGGTGAAAGAGGCGTACCAGAAGGAAGTGGTGCCGCGCCTGATGAAGGAGCGGAGCTACAAGAGCGTGATGGCCGTGCCGCGCCTGCTCAAGGTCGTGGTCAACATGGGCGTCGGCGAGGCCACCCAGAACATCAAGCTGCTCGACACGGCGATGGAGGAGCTCGGCCGCATCACCGGCCAGCGCCCGGCGATGCGGCGCTCGCGCAAGTCGATCGCGGCCTTCAAGCTGCGCGCCGGCATGCCGATCGCGGCGACCGTGACGCTGCGCGGCGACCGCATGTACGAGTTCTGCGACCGCCTGTTCAACGTGGCGCTGCCGCGCGTGCGCGACTTCCGCGGGGTGGCGACGAACGCCTTCGACGGCCGGGGCAACTACACGCTCGGGCTCAAGGACCAGATCATCTTCCCCGAGATCGACTACGCCAAGGTCGAGAAGCTGCGCGGGATGAACGTGACGTTCGTCACGACCGCCAGGAGCGACGAGGAGTCGAAAGCGCTCCTCGCGCATCTCGGGATGCCGTTCCGGAACCAGTAGGAGGCAGGCGAGTGGCCAAGTTGTCGATGATCGCCAAGGCGAAGCGCAAGCCGAAGTTCCCGGTGCGCGCCTACACCCGGTGCCGCCTGTGCGGCCGGCCCCGCGCCTACATGCGCAAGTTCGAGATGTGCCGGATCTGCTTCCGGAAGCTGGCCCTGGCGGGCGAGATTCCCGGCGTGATCAAGGCGAGCTGGTAGGACCTTCGAGGTAAGTGCGATGAACATGACGGATCCCGTCGCGGACATGATCACCCGCATCCGGAACGGGGTGCGGGCGAGGCTGGCCAAGATCGACGTACCCGCTTCCAAGCTGAAGGCCGAGATCGCCCGCATCCTCAAGGACGAGGGCTACATCGCCAACTACCGGCGCGTCGACGACGGCCGGCAGGGGGCGCTCAGGATCTTCCTGCGCTACGGCCCGGGCTGGGAGCGGGTCATCACCGACCTGCAGCGCGTGAGCAAGCCCGGCTGCCGCATCTACTGCGGCAAGGGCGAGATCCCGCGCGTCTACGGCGGGCTCGGCATCAACATCCTGTCCACCTCGCGCGGAGTCATGACCGGCCGTGAGGCCGCCAAGACCGGCGTGGGTGGCGAGATCCTCTGCAACGTCTGGTAAGGAGCTCAAGGTGTCTCGCGTCGGACGCAAGATCATCGTGGTGCCCTCGGGCGTGAAGGTGCAGGTTGGCGAGCGCGAGCTCGAGGTCCAGGGGCCGAAGGGCAAGCTGCAGACCCCGGTGCCGCCGGGGATCAAGTTCGCGCTCGACGGCTCGAATCTGAGCTGCCAGCGCGCGAACGACGAGCGCGAGCAGCGCGCCTTCCACGGCATGGCGCGCGCGCTGGCGCAGAACGCGATCAAGGGCGTGACCGAGGGCTTCACGAAGGAGCTCGACATCGTGGGCGTCGGCTACCGCGCCGCGGTCGAGGGCAGCAAGGTCGTCTTCGCGCTCGGCTTCTCGCACCCGGTCGAGTTCAAGGTCCCGGAAGGGATCAAGATCGCGATCGACAAGCAGACGCGCGTGACGGTCTCGGGCATCGACCGCCAGAAGGTCGGGCAGGTGGCGGCCGAGATCCGCGGGCTGCGCCGGCCGGATCCCTACAAGCAGAAGGGGATCCGCTACGTGGGCGAGCAGCTGAAGAAGAAGGCGGGCAAGGCCGGGGCGACGGGAGCCAAGTAAGGGAGCGGCGGGGACGCCGGGGAGCGCGAGCGCCCCGGGAACGCCCGCCGGAGCGATGAGATGAGCGTGAGAACGAAAGAAGAGATCCGGCAGCGGCTGCACGAGCGGATCCGCAAGAAGATCCGCGGCACCGAAGGGCGGCCGCGGCTCGCCGTGCATCGCAGCGGGGCGCACATCTACGCGCAGGTGATCGACGACGACGCGGGCAAGACGATCGTGGCCGCGTCCTCGCGCGACAAGGACGTGAAGGGCAAGCTCAAGAGCGGCGGCAACGTGGCGGCCGCGAAGGAAGTGGGCGGGCTCGTCGCGTCGCGCGCGAAGCAGAAGGGCATCGAGAAGGTGGTGTTCGACCGCGGCGGCTTCCAGTACCACGGCCGGATCAAGGCTCTCGCCGACGCGGCGCGCGAGGCGGGGCTGAAGTTCTAAGGATCGAGAGAGTCAATGAGAGTGATCGCCGAGAAGATCGACGTCGGCAGCCTGGAGCTGAAAGACCAGGTCGTCTCCATCAACCGCGTGACCAAGGTCGTGAAGGGCGGCAAGAACCTGTCCTTCTCGGCGCTGGTGGTGGTGGGGGACAGCGCCGGCCACGTCGGCTACGGAATGGGCAAGGCACGCGAGGTGAGCTCCGCCATCAAGAAGGGCGTCGAGGCCGCCAAGAAGAACGTGGTGCGAGTGCCGATGACCGAGAAGGGCTTCACGATCCCGCACACCGTGACCGGGCGCTTCGGCTCCGGCATGGTGCTGCTCAAGCCCGCCTCGGAGGGCACCGGCGTGATCGCCGGCGGCGCCGTGCGCGCGGTGATCACCGCCGCGGGCATCCAGAACATCCTGACCAAGAGCCTGGGCTCGACGACCGCGCACAACGTGGTGAAGGCGACGCTCGACGCGCTGACGCGGCTGAAGCAGCCGCAGCGCGTGGCGCGTCTGCGCGGGCGGGCGGTCGAAGACATCCTCGGCATCGAGCCGAAGCCGGCCAAGCCGGCCGCCGCACCGGCGGCGCCGGCGGCGCCGGCCGCGCCGGCCGAGTCGTAAGGAGCGGGCACGAGCATGGCCAAGGCACAGAAGCCGGCGAAGGCCGCCGGCACGGTCAAGATCAAGCAGATCGGCAGCCTGATCGGCTGCACCGACGGCCAGCGCGCGTGCGTGCGCGGCCTCGGGCTGCGGCGGATGCACCAGGTGGTCGAGCGTCACGACACCCAGGCGGTGCGCGGCATGATCAACAAGGTCCCGCACCTGGTTGCGGTGGTCGAGTAGCGGAAGCGGAGACGACCAAGTGGGTCTTCACAATCTCAAGCCGGCGAAGGGCAGCGTCAGGAACCGCAAGCGCGTGGGCCGCGGCCCGGGCAGCGGGCTCGGCAAGACGGCCGGGCGCGGCGAGAAGGGCCAGAAGAGCCGCAGCGGCTATTCGAGGAAGCCCGGCTTCGAGGGCGGCCAGATGCCGCTGCACCGGCGCATCCCGAAGCGCGGCTTCACCAACTCGCCCTTCCGCAAGGAGTTCGCCTGCGTCAACCTCGGGCGGCTCGAGGTGTTCGAGGCGGGCACGATCGTGACGCCGGAGCTGCTCCTGCGCCAGGGCATCGTGCGAAAGCTGCGTGACGGGCTCAAGGTGCTGGCCGAGGGCCAGCTCACGAAGGCGCTCACGGTCCACGCCCACCGCTTCAGCGGCAAGGCGCAGGAGCGGATCGCGGCGCTCGGCGGCAAGGCCGAGCTGATCCAGGGGTAGAAGCCATGCTGCAAGCCCTCCGAAACATCTGGGACATTCCCGATCTCCGGAAGCGTGTGCTGTTCACGCTGGGGCTGCTGGCCGTCTATCGCATCGGCAACCACGTCCCGACGCCGGGCATCAACGCGCAGTCGCTGATCGACTTCTTCGAGCAGAACCGCGGCAACTGGTTCGGGCTCGTCGACATGTTCTCGGGCGGCAACCTGGCGAAGGTCACGATCTTCGCGCTCGGGATCATGCCGTACATCTCGGCCTCGATCATCCTGCAGCTGCTGACCGTGGTCTGGCCGTACCTGGAGAAGCTCTCCAAGGAGGGCGAGCTCGGGCGCCGCAAGATCACGCAGTACACGCGCTACGGCACGGTGCTGCTCTCGCTCGTGCAGTCCTTCACGATCGCGGTCTACCTGGAGCGGCTCACGCTCGCGAACCAGTTCCGGATCGTCGACCACCCGGGCTGGGGCTTCCGGCTGATGACCGTGCTCACGCTCACCACCGGCACCGCCTTCATCATGTGGCTCGGCGAGCAGATCACCGAGCGCGGCGTCGGCAACGGCATGAGCCTGATCATCTTCGCCGGCATCGTGGTCGGCTTCCCGCGCGCGGTGCTCGACACCGTCCAGATGGTCGAGCGCGGCGAGCTGAGCCTGCTGGCGACGCTGCTGCTGCTCGTGGCGATGGCGGCCGTGGTGGCGGCGATCGTGTTCGTCGAGCGCGGACAGCGGCGCATCCCGGTGCAGTACGCCAAGCGCATGGTCGGCCGCCGCATGTACGGCGGGCAGACCACGCACCTGCCGCTGCGCGTGAACACCGCGCGGCGTCATCCCCGTGATCTTCGCCTCCTCGATCATCGCGTTCCCGCAGACCGTGGCGTCGTGGCTCGGCGGCAACAACCCGTGGATGCAGTCGCTCGCCGAGCAGCTGCAGTGGGGCATGCCGCTCTACAACCTGCTCTACGTCTCGTTCATCCTGTTCTTCTGCTACTTCTACACGGCGATCGTCTTCAATCCCGACGACGTGGCCGACAACATGCGCAAGTACGGCGGCTTCATCCCCGGCATCCGCCCCGGCAAGCGCACCTCCGAGTACCTCGACCACATCCTCGGCCGCATCACGTTCGGCGGTGCCATCTACCTGGCACTCGTCGCGATCCTGCCGGAGTTCCTGATCACCGGCTTCAAGGTGGCGCCGCTGCCCGTGATCGGGCCGGGGCTCGACACCTTCTTCTCGAACAACAACCTGGGCTGGATCACGGAAGGGCTGCACCTCAACTTCTACTTCGGCGGCACCTCGCTCTTGATCGTGGTCGGCGTCGCGATGGACACGGTGGCGCAGGTCGAGGCCCAGCTGGTGATGCGGCACTACGACGGCTTCACGGGGCGGGGAGGCAAGAGGATTCGTGGCCGCCGCTAGCGACCGCGCCAGGAACGGCGCCGTCCGCGTGATCTTCCTGGGCCCTCCCGGGGCGGGGAAGGGTACGCAGGCGGCTCGTCTCGCCGCGCACCTCGGCGTGCCGAAGATCTCGACCGGCGAGATGCTGCGCGACGCCATCGCGAGGAACACGCCGCTCGGCCGCGAGGCCGGCCCGCTGATCGACAAGGGCCGCCTGGTGCCCGACCACCTGCTGGTGGCGCTGATCGGCGAGCGGACGGCGCAGGACGACTGCAAGAGCGGCTTCCTGCTCGACGGCTTCCCGCGCACGCTGCCGCAGGCGAAAGCGCTCGAGGGCATGCCGGGAGGCGACCCGCGCGGCTTCGTGGTGTTCGACTTCGAGGTGCCCCGTGAGGAGCTGATGCGGCGGCTCTCGGGGCGCCGCCTGTGCCCGAACTGCCAGGCCACGTACCACCTGAGCAGCAACCCGCCGAAGCGGCCGATGATCTGCGACGTCTGCGGCAGCACGCTGGTGCAGCGCGACGACGACATGGAGGCGGTGGTCGAGCGGCGGCTGCAGGAGTACGACGAGCGCACGCTGCCGCTCGCCGAGTACTACCGCGAGCGCACGCGGATGATCGCGATCGACGGCTACCGCTCGCAGGACGCCGTGTTCCAGGATCTGCTCTCGGCCGTGGAGGTGCGCGCGTGAGCGTGCAGAAGTCCTGGGGCGAGCTGCAGACGATGGCGCGCGCCTGCAAGATCGTCGTGGACACGCTCGGGCTGCTCGAGACGGCCGCGCAGCCCGGGGTCACCACCAAGGAGCTCGACAAGCTCGCCCACGACGCGATCGTGAAGGCGGGTGCCAAGCCCGCCTTCCTGGGATACCGCGGTTATCCGGCGACGCTCTGCATCTCGGTGAACGAGGAGATCGTGCACGGCATCCCGGGGCCGAAGAAGCTCAAGGACGGCGACATCGTCGGTCTCGACCTGGGCTGCATCGTCGACGGCTTCTACGGCGACGCCGCCCGCACGGTGGCCGTGGGGCGCGCGAGCGCCGAGGCCGAGCGGCTGATGAAGGCGACGCGGGAGTCGCTCTTCGCCGGGATCGACATGTGCCGGCCCGGCAACCGCATCGGCGACATCGGCCACGCGGTGCAGACGCACGCCGAGAGCTTCGGCTACTCTGTGGTGAGGGACTTCGTCGGTCACGGCATCGGCACGAGCCTGCACGAGGAGCCGCAGGTGCCGAACTACGGGCCCGCCGGCCGGCGCGAGCGGCTGGTGCCGGGCATGTGCCTGGCGATCGAGCCGATGGTCAACCTGGGCCGCCCCGAGGTCGAGATGCTGGCGGACGGCTGGACCGCGGTCACCCGCGACGGCAGCCTGTCGGCGCATTTCGAGCTGTCGGTGGCGGTGACCGAGTTCGGGCCGTGGATCCTGTCGGACCCGTATCCGTACGCGCGCGAGGCGGCGCATGCGTGATGACTGCGGATCGCGACGCGCTCGAGGTGGAGGCGACGG
Source organism: uncultured Acidobacteriota bacterium (assembly GCA_963744315.1). Lineage (GTDB taxonomy): Bacteria > Acidobacteriota > Vicinamibacteria > Fen-336 > Fen-336 > DATBSL01. The sequence goes on along the minus strand of CAVUTB010000011.1, from coordinate 125,400 downwards.
TGCGCGAGGCGCTGCCGAACGCGCTCTACCGGGTCGAGCTCGCGACCGGCACGCGCGGCTCGCTGGTGGCGCACGTGGCGGGGGACTCGAGCCTGCTGCGGCTGCGGCCGGGAGACCGGGTGTGGGTGGAGATAGCACCCTACGACGCGGGACGCGGCCGCATCGTGAGACGTGGCTAGACGCTGCGAAGGGATGAGACAGTGAAAGTAAGGTCGTCGGTCAAGAAGATCTGCGTGAAGTGCAAGGTGGTCCGCCGCCACGGTGTGGTGCGGATCATCTGCCCGAACCAGAAACACAAGCAGAGGCAGGGGTAGCAGATGGCTCGCATTGCAGGTATCGACCTCCCGCGACAGAAGCGGGTCGAGATCGCGCTCACCTACATCTACGGGATCGGGGTCACGCGCTCGAACAAGATCCTGAAGCAGGCCGGCATCGAGCCGTCCGTGCGGGTCAAGGACCTCTCCGAGGAAGAAGTGAGCCGCGTGGCCAAGATCCTCGACGGCGAGGGTGCTATCGAAGGCGATCTCCGCAAGGACACCGCCATGAACATCAAGCGCCTGATGGAGATCGGGTCCTACCGCGGCGGCCGCCACCGCCGGAACCTGCCCGTGCGCGGCCAGCGCACGCACACGAACGCGCGCACCCGCAAGGGCCCGCGCAAGGCGATGATCCGCGCCGTCAAGAAGCCGACGGTCTAGGAGCTGCGAGATGAGCACGAACACGCCGAGTACGCCGGGCACGCCTGAGAAGCCGAAGGCCGCCGCGAGGAAGAGCAAGAAGGAGAAGAAGCACGTGGTGCACGGCATCGCGCACGTGCACGCCTCCTTCAACAACACGATCGTCACCATCACCGACCTCGAGGGCAACGTGGTCTCGTGGTCGAGCGCGGGGACGCTCGGCTTCAAGGGCTCGCGCAAGGGCACGCCCTTCGCGGCGCAGCAGGCCGCCACTACCGCCGCCACCAACGCGCGCGAGCACGGCCTGCGCTCGATCGACATCCGGGTCAAGGGCCCGGGCAGCGGCCGCGAGTCGGCGATCCGCGCGCTGCAGGCCGCAGGGATCGAGATCAAGTCGATCCGCGACGTCACTCCGATTCCGCACAACGGCTGCCGCCCGCCGAAGCGGCGTCGCGTCTAAGGAAGGATAAGCCGTGGCACGATACACCGGTTCCGTCTGCCGTCTCTGCCGCCGCGAGGGCATGAAGCTGTTCCTCAAGGCCGACCGCTGCTTCACCGAGAAGTGCGCGATCGAGAAGCGCAACTACGCCCCCGGCCAGCACGGCAAGGGCGGCCGCATCAAGTCGAAGGTGCAGGGCTACGGCCTGCAGCTGCGCGAGAAGCAGAAGGTCAAGCGCCTCTACGGCATGCTGGAGGGGCAGTTCGCGCTCACCTTCGACCGCGCCAGCCACGAGAAGGGCGTCTCGGGCGAGCTTCTGCTCTCCAAGCTCGAGCGGCGCCTGTCGAACGTCGTCTACCGGCTCGGCTTCGGCAGCTCGCAGGCCCAGGGCCGCCAGCTGGTGCGCCACGGGCACGTGCTCGTGAATGGCAAGAAGATCGACATCCCGTCCTACCAGGTGAAGGTGGGCGAGGTGATCACGCTCGCGCCGCGCGCCACCAAGAACGTGCTCGTGGCGGCCTCGGTCGAGGCGGTCAAGGGCCGCGGCGTGCCGCGCTGGCTCGAGCTCGACGCCGCCAACCTGAGCGGCAAGGTGCTGGCGCTGCCCGCGCGGGACGACGTCAGCTTCCCGATCCAGGAGCAGCTGATCGTCGAGCTGTACTCGAAGTAGGAAATGGGCGGCCCCGCGCGCTCCGCGCGCCCGGCCGCTTGGAGGACTTGAAGACATGCTTTGGAAGGGTTTCCAGAAGCCGAAGCGGCTCGAGGCGGACCGCGACACCGCGACCGACCACTACGGGCGCTTCTCCGCACAGCCGTTCGAGCGCGGGTTCGCGACCACGGTCGGCAACGCGCTCAGGCGCGTGCTGCTGTCGAGCATCGAGGGGGCGGCGGTGACCGCGGTGCGCGTCGAGGGCGTGCTGCACGAGTTCTCGCCGATCCCGGGCGCGATGGAGGACACCACCGACCTGATCCTCAACCTGAAGCGGGTGCCGCTCAAGATGCACGTGGATCACCCGAAGGCGCTGACGCTGCGTACCTCGGAGCCGGGCGAGGTGCGCGCCAAGCACATCACGCCCGACGCCGACATCGAGGTGCTCGACCCCGAGGCCTACATCGCGACGCTCGGCGCCGGCTCGACGCTCGCCGTCGAGATGCGCGTCAAGCACGGCCGCGGCTACGTCTCGGCCGACAAGAACTTCGACGAGGATCTCTCGATCGGCTGGATCCCGCTCGACTCGGTGCACTCGCCCGTCAAGAAGGTGAACTACTTCGTCGAGCAGGCCCGCGTCGGCCAGGCGACCGACTACGAGAAGCTCACGCTCGAGGTCTGGACGAACGGCGCCGTCTCGCCGCGCGACGCGGTCGGCCTCGCGGCCAAGCTGATGAAGGACCACCTGCAGATCTTCATCAACCTCGAGGAAGAGGACGAGGAAGAGGGCGAGCCCAGCGTGCCGGTCGAGGTCTCCGACGAGGAGAAGGGCGCGCTCTACGAGCGGCTCGGCAAGAGCGTCGACGAGATGGAGCTGTCGGTGCGCTCGTACAACTGCCTCAAGAACGCGAACATCCGCACCATCGGCGAGCTCGTGCAGAAGACCGAGGTCGAGATGCTCAAGACCAAGAACTTCGGCCGCAAGTCGCTCAACGAGATCAAGGAGATCCTGGCGTCGATGGGTCTCTCGCTCGGGATGAAGCTCGACGACTGGCCGCAGGCCCAGAAGTAGGCCACTCGGAGCCAAGTCCATGAGACACAACGTCGCACACCGCAAGCTGGGCCGCGTCACGCCGCATCGGATCGCGATGTTGCGCAACATGGCGACGGCGCTCTTCGAGCGCGAGCGCATCCGCACCACGCTGCCGAAGGCCAAGGAGCTGCGCCCGTTCGCCGAGAAGCTGATCACGCTCGCCAAGCGCGACGACGACCGGCTGCACGCCCGCCGCCAGGCCGCGCGCCACATCCAGGACCCCGCGATCGTGAAGAAGCTGTTCGACACGATCGGCGCCCGCTTCGCGACCCGGCCCGGCGGCTACACGCGCATCCTCCGCCTCGGCACCCGCCACGGCGACGGCGCCGAGATGGCCTACCTCGAGCTCGTCGGCTACGAGTACAAGCCCGAGGGCAAGGCCGACAAGGCGGGCAAGAAGGAAGCCGCAGCGAAGGACGAGAAGAAGGAAGCAGCGCCCAAGGCCGAGGAGAAGGCCGAGGCGAAGACGGCCGCGCCGAAGAAGGCGGCCGCCAAGAAGGCTCCGGCCAAGAAGAAGGCCGCGAAGTAGGGCGGTCGGCCTAGCGGCTGGGCGGCGTGGCCGGCGGCGTCGTCGCCGCCGGCGCGTCGGGCGGCCTGGCCGTGGGCGCCGCCTGCGCCTGCGGCTTGACGGTCGCGGTCCCCTTGTCCGCCCCGTACGTGAACGTCGCGGTGAGGTACGCGCGCTCGGCGCGCGAGCGCGTGAACACCCACGACGCCACGGTCTGCTCCGCCGAGTAGCGGAGCACGTCGGGCCCGGTCGCGGTCTGCAGCGCCGTCACGCCTCCCGCGCTCACCGAGAACAGGACCTCGACGGTGCCCGTGACTCCGTTCATGCGGGCGAGCGGCGGCACGACCGGCCGCCTGCCGCGGGCGAGGTCCGGCACGCCTGGCTCGAGCATGACCTCGCGGACCGCGGAGATGCCGTTCTCTTGCGGCGGCGGCGGGGGTGGCGCCGTGATCACCTCCACCGGAGGCGGCGCCGTGGCGGCGGACGGAGCGGTAGGGGCGGCCTGGGCCGGAGCGCCCTGGACTCCGGGAGCAGGAGCGGCGGCCGCGGGCGGGTTCGCCGGAGCCGGCGCCTGCGGCGTCGGCGTGGGCTTCGGCTCGGGCGCGGGCGGCTTGGCGACGGCGCGCGGGCGCGGGCGCGGGCGTCGGCGTCGGCGTGGGAGCCGGTAAAGGCGGCGCGGGCGTCGGTGTCGGAGCCGGCGTTGCGGGTGCCGGTGCGGCCGGTGCCTGCGTCTGCGGGGCGGGTGCCTGCGGCGCTGGAGCCGCGGGCGTCGGAGTCGGGGCCGGCGCCGCCGCGCCGCGCGGAGGCGTCGGCCAGCAGGTCCGACCGCTGCAGGCCGGTGGCGCGCAGCTCCACCGCGTTCGGCTCGTTGCCCTTGCTCTTCACGAACTCGGCTTCCACGCGGAACGACAGCACGGAGTCCTCGGGCGGCGGCGCGAAGCGCCAGGTCTTGAGCGCAGCCAGCAGCGCATCCGACCAGGGCGACTCGCCGGCGAGCAGCCGTGCTGCGCCCACGCGTCCGTCCGCCTCCAGCGTCACCTCGGCGCTCGCGTTCCCGCCGCCCGTCGCGTCCTTCGGGAAGGGCGGCGTCACGCCCTGGCGCAGCTCGGGCACTCCCGACTGGCGCGTGAGGCGGGGCAGCGCCAGCGAGAAGGTGATCGGCACCGTGAGCCGCACGCTGACCGGCTTGCCGTCGATCTTCGTCGGCTCGTACTCCCACTGGCGCGCCGCGGTGATCGCTGCCTCGTCGAGCCCCGGGACGCTGCGCAGCACGCTGGTCGAGGCGACCTTGCCGCGCCCGTCGATCACGATGTCGAGGATCACGATGCCGCGGATGCCCTGCGCGAGCGCCTCCGCCGGGTAGACCGGCTGGACGTGCTTCGTCTTCTTCGGGACCGGCACGCCCTCGCCGCCCGCCTGGAGCGGCTCCTCCTGCGCCGGGGCGAGCGCCGCGCCGCCAAGGGCGAAGAGCAGCGCGAGCAGGACGGTCCCGGCCTTTGCGGAGCTCATGAAATCAGTCTACTCCTCTTCCTTCACGTCGCCCCGCTCCGCCTTCGCCGCCGCGATCACCTTCTCCTGCAGGTGCCCGGGCACCTCGTCGTAGTGGTCCATCTCCATGTGGTAGGAGCCGCGGCCGCCCGTCATCGAGGTGAGCTCGGCGTCGTACGAGAGCATCTCGGCGAGCGGCACCTCGGCCTTGATCACCTGCAGCGAGCCTTTCGGCTCCATGCCCTGCGGCCGCCCGCGGCGGCTCGAGAGGTCGCCCATCACCGCGCCCGCGTACTCGTCGGGCACGGCGATCTCGACGCTTCATGACCGGCTCGAGGATCGTGGGGCGGCACTTGGGCACGGCGTCCTTGAAGGCGAGCGAGCCCGCGATCTTGAACGACATCTCGGAGCTGTCGACGTCGTGGTAGGAGCCGTCGAAGAGCTCGACCTGGAAGTCGACCATCGGGAAGCCTGCAGATCACGCCCTTGAGGCGCGCGTCCTGGATGCCCTTCTCGACCGCCGGGATGAAGTTCCTTGGAATCGAGCCGCCGAAGATGTCGTCGACGAACTTGAAGTCCTCGCCGCGGGCGAGCGGCTTCATCCGGATCTTGCAATCGCCGAACTGCCCGTGACCGCCGGTCTGCTTCTTGTGTCGGCCGTGGCCCTCGGCCGCGCCCTTGATCGTCTCGCGGTACGGGATCTTCGGCTTCTTGAGGTTGACCTCGACCTTGTAGCGCTTGCGCAGGCGGCCCACCACCACCTCGATGTGCAGCTGGCCCATGCCCGAGAGCAGCATCTCGTGGGTCTGGGCGTCGCGCGAGACGCGCAGCACGGGGTCTTCCTCGAGCAGCCGCTGCAGCGCGGTCGAGATCTTGTCCTCGTCGCCGCGCGTCTTGGGCTCGATCGCGAACGTGGTGGCCGGCTCGGGGAACACGACCTTCGGGTACGTGATCGGGTGCGCCTTGTCCGCGAGCGTGTCGCCCGTCTGCGTCTCCTTGAGCTTCGCCACCGCGCCGATGTCGCCCGCCTGGATCTCGGGCACCTGCGTCTGCGCCTTGCCCTGCAGCAGCAGCAGCGAGCCGAAGCGCTCGGCCACGTCGCGCGTCGCGTTGTGGATCGCGGAGTCGGACTTGAGCGTGCCCGAGTACACGCGGAACAGGCTGATGCGCCCGGCGTGCGGGTCGACCAGCGTCTTCCAGACGAACGCGGAGGGCGGAGCGTCGGCCGCGGGCTTGCGCGTGGCCGGCGCGTTCGCGGCGCCCAGCCCCTCGACCTCGCCGCGGTCGGCGGGCGAAGGCAAGAGGTCGACGAGCGCGTCGAGGATCGGATGCACGCCGACGTTCAGCAGCGACGAGGCCGGCAGCACCGGGAACACCCTGCCGGCGCCCACGGCGGTCCGCAGGCCCTTCGCGAGCTGCTCCTGCGAGAGCGTGCCCTTCTCGAAGAACTCCTCCATCAGCTCTTCGTTGCTCTCCGCCACCATCTCGACGAGCTTCTCGCGCCAGGCCTTCGCGGTCTCCTGCTGCGCGGCGGGAGTCTCGCCGGTCTGGAACTTGCCGCTCGCGTCGTCGGCGTAGAGGTGCGCCTTCTCCGCGACGAGGTCGACGACGCCCTTGAACGCCTTCCCTCGCCGACCGGGATCGCGATCGGCACCGCGGAGCGGCCGAAGGACCTCTGGATTCCTTCGAGCGCGCGCTCGAACGAGGCGTTGTCGCGGTCCATGCGGTTGACGACGATCAGCCGCGGAAGCCCGCCCTCCTCGGCGTAGCCCCAGACCTTCTGCGTCTGCACCTCGACGCCCGCCACCGCGTCGACCACGACGAGCGCCGCTTCGGCCACGCGCAGCGCCGCGCGCGCCTCCGACAGGAAGTTCGCGTAGCCGGGCGCGTCGATCAGGTTGACCTTGGTCTTCTTCCACTCGCGCGAACGCGAGCGCCGCGAGCAGGCTGATCTTGCGCTCGATCTCGTCGGGATCGAAGTCGGTCACCGTCGTGCCCTCGTCGACGCGGCCGATCCGGTTGACGGCGCCGGCGTCGAAGAGCAGGGCGGACACGAGCGAGGTCTTTCCGCAACCTCCGTGGCCCACCACCGCCACGTTGCGGATGTTCGGGGCGTCGTACACCTTCATGCGCAAGCCCTCCGGGTGCGTTTTGGATCATACAACGGCGTTAACATGTGGATCGTGGCGCTGCCCGGGACGCGGACCTATCTGGCCTTGGACGCGTCGTGCGTCACCGCCGCGGAGATTTCCCACGGCGTGAAGACCGCCCGGCTGCGGACTCTGGCGCGCGAGCCGCTCGCGCCCGGAGCGCTCATGCCCGGGCCCGCCGGGGCCAACCTGGCGGACGAAGCCACGGTGCACGCGGCGCTCGGCCGCGTGCTCGAGGGCGTCGCGCGCGAGCGCGTGACGCTGGTGCTGCCCGACGGGCTCGCGCGGCTCGCCCTGCTCGAGACACCCTCGGGCGTCGACGCGCGCGAGTACGTGCGCTTCCGCCTTTCCTCCGGCCTGCCCTGGCCGGCGGCCGACGCCAGCGTCGACACGCTCGCGGCCGGCGGCTCGCGCGTCGTCGGTGCGGCGATCGGGCGCGCGAGCGTCGCCGAGTACGAGCAGGCGGCGATCGCGGCCGGAGCCCGCGTGGAGCAGGTGTTCCTGGCGCCGCTCGTGGCGCTCGCGGGCCTGCTGCGCGCGGGCGCGAGCGAGGCGGTGCACGCAGTGCTCGGAGACGTGGCGCTCTGCCTCGCCTTCGTGCGCGACGGGGCGCTCGTGGGGCTGCGCAGCCGCCGCCGCGACCGCTCGAGCGGCGAGGCCTCGCGTCTGGCGGAGGAGATGCGACGGCTCCAGGCCGCGAGCGGCAACGGCCACGCGGGCGTGACGCTCGCGATGAGCGGCTCGGACGCGCCGCGGCTGCGCGCCGACCTGGGGGCAGCGGTTCCCTCGCTCACGACGTCGACGCTGCCGGACGGCGACGAGGCCGGCTGGCTCGGGGGGCTGCTGCAGTGACGCGCCAGCCCGACTTCCGCACGGCTCCGCGCGCAGCGGGCGGGAGGGGCTGGGCGAGCGCGCTCGTCGCGGCCGGGCGTGCTCGCGGCGGGCGCCTCGAGCTACCAGGCGCTCGGCGCGCGCGAGGAGGCGCGCGCCGCCGGGGCGCGGCTCGCCGAAGCGACGCGCGAGGTGGCGGCGCTCAAGACGCGCCACGCCGCGCTCGAGGCGCGAGCCGCGGCGGGCGGCCAGGCGCTGCTCGCCGTGGACGCGCCGCCGTCGCGGATCGTCGCCGACGTCGCCACGCTGCTGCCGCCGGACGTGCGGCTCGAGCGCCTGGCGATCGACTACCAGCGGGGAGGCACGCTCGAGATGCACGTCGTCGCCCGCGACGCCGCGGCCTGGGACCTGCTGCTCGAGCGGCTGGAGCGCGCCCCGCGCATCCGCGACGTCGAGCCCGGGCCCGAGGCGCGCGCGGCCGAGGTCCGCAGCGTGGTGCGGGCGCGCTGGTCCGCCGCGCCATGACGCGGACGATCGTCGGGCTCGTGCTGCTGGCGGCGGCGCTGCTGATCCACGTCGGCCTCACGCTGCCGGCTCGCCGCTCACGCGATTCGGCGCGCGAGCTCTACGCGAACCAGCGCGAGGAGCGCGAGCGGCTGCGCGCCGAGGTGGCGCGGCTGGAGCGGCGCTCGTCCGCGGCGGCGAGCGCCCAGGCGCCGGCGGGGGAGGCCGCCGCCGCGCGCGCGCTGCGGCTCTCGCTGCTCTCGGCGACGCGCGGCATCGCGATCGACCAGGTGGAGATCGCGGCCCAGCCCGAGCGGCGCGGCCTCTTCGCCGCGCGCGGCCGGCTGAGCGCCGCCGGGTCGCAGGCCGACCTGCTCCGCGCGGCCGGCCGTCTCGCCGAGCCGGCTGCGGGCTTGAGGCTGGAGCGGCTGCAGCTCAGCGCCGGGATCGGCACGCCCCGGCTGGAGGCGGAGACGGTGCTGCTGCGGGCGAGCTCGTGACGCTGCGCGCGAAGCTGCTGCTCGCCGCGCTGGCGCTGGCGACGGCGGCGCTCGTGATGGCGCAGCGGCCGAGAGTGCCCGAGGCCGCGGCCGCAGCCTCTCTGGGCTCGGGCCGCTCGCCGCACCCGGCGGCGGCTGCCGCGACGACGCCGGTCGATCCGGCGACGATCCGGGACGTCTTCCGCTTCGCGGAGCGGCCGTTGCCGCGCCCGTCCGCTCCGAGCCCCGCCCGTCGGCCACTCCGCTCCCGTCGCCGGCGCCCGACCTGCCCAAGCTGGTGGGACTCGTGAGGCGCCAGGGCCGGCTGCTCGCGGCCTTCTCGCAGGGCGGCGAGGTGTTGCTGGCGGGCCCCGGCGACACCGCGGCCGGTGTCACGGTGGTGGACGTGAGCGAGGACGGCGTCCGCGTGCGGCTCAAGGACGGCAGCGAAGAGCTCCTGCGCGTTCCCTGAGCGCGCGGCGCGGCGCCCGCGGCCTCCCGCGGCGTTCCGTGCTATCGTGCGCAGGCCTCGAGGCGAGACCGGATGGCCCTTCGAGAGAAGTTCGGCAGGCTGGTCCTCCTCGAACAGACGGATTCCGATCCCCTCGGGGACGAGTACCGGGCGGCACGCCTGGGTGCCGCCGGCTTCGACCGCCTCGTCAGCGTCCTGCGCTTCTCGCCTGCGGTGTCGGCCCACGCCGAAGCCTCGAAGCGCCTGGTCGACGAGGCGCGGACCGCGTCCCAGGTCCACAACCCCAGCCTGGTGCGCGTCCTGGGCGTCGGCCGTGTGAACCAGTCCTTCTACGTCTCGACCGAGCTGCCCGAGGGCCGGACGGTGCGCGCGGTGCTCAGCCGCTGCGCCGAGGAAGGCTTTCCGTTCGCCGTCGACCACGCGCTGATGATCGCGACCCGCGCGGCCGCCGGCCTCGAGTACCTCCACAGCCGCAAGGACGAGAGCGGCCGCAATCTGGTGCATGGGCTGCTGACGCCGGGCCGCCTCGTGGTGGCCTTCGACGGCGAGGTCAAGGTGAAGGGCCTCGGCCTCTGGCCGGCGCTCGGGGCGACGGACCTGCTGAAGCCGGAGGAGCGGGCCTACCTCGCTCCCGAGCAGGCCGCGGGCCAGGCCGAGCCCCGCTCCGACGTCTACGCCCTCGGGCTGGTGCTGCTCGAGGCGCTGCTCGGCCAGCCCCCGGACGGCAGCGACCCGCTCCTGCACGTCACGGCCGCCCGCATCGCGAGCCCCGGCGGCGACCCCGTGCCGCTGCCGAAGCCGCTCAGCGCGCTCCTGCGGCGCTCGCTCGGCCGCGAGCCGGCTGCGCGTTTCGCCAGCATCGCCGAGATGCGCAAAGCGATCGACGCCATGCTGTTCTCGGGCGACTTCACGCCCACCACCTTCGACCTCGCCTTCTTCATGCACACGCTGTTCCGCGACGAGGTCGAGCGTGAGGCGCGGGCGATCGAGGAGGCGCGTGCGGCCGACTACCGGGAGTTCCTGAGCGAGGAGGCCGCCAAGCCCGCGGCGCCGAACCCGCAGACCGAGCCGGTCGACGCGCGCACGCCGGCGCCGGACGCGACCGACGTGCTCGCGTCCATGCCGACCGCGGTCCCGCTCCCGACGGCCGCGGACTCGTCCCACCCGCATCAGGCACCGGCTCCGCACGCGCGCCCTGCCGCTCCCGGGCCCGACAGCTCGGGTGCGCGGCCACGCCCGCGCCGTACGCGAGTCGGGGGCCCACGACGCCGTCGCCCGCGACGTCACCCCCGGGCCGCACGCCCTCCGCGTGCAGCCCTGAGCCGCAACGCCTGGCTGGCGATCGGCATCGCCGGGGCGCTCGTGGTGGGTGGGGGCGGGGCGGGGCTCTACTTCATGGCGCAGCGGCGCGCGGCGGCCGCGGCAGCGGCGAACGCGGAGCAGGCCGCGGCGCAGGCGCGCGTGCGCGACCTGGAGACGCGCATCGCGCAGCTCGAGCGCGAGAAGGCGGAGGCGGAGGCCAAGGCGGCCGAGGACGCGCGCATGAAGCTCGAGCAGCAGGCTGCGGCCGGCGGCAAGCCCGCCGACCCCGCCGCGATCGCGCGGGCGCAGGAGGCGGCGCGCCTGCGGGCCCGCGCCGAGCAGGAGCGCAAGCAGCAGGAGGAGCTGGCGCGGCTGGCCGACGCCAAGCGCGCCGAGGAGCAGCGCGTGGCGGCCGCCCGCGCGGCCCTGGCGACGCCGCCTCCCACGCCGCTGCCGCTGCCGACGCCGGTCCAGGCGACTCCGACGCCGGCTGCCGTCGACCCGGCGTCGGCCGCCCAGCAGGCCGCTCCGAATCCCAGCCCGACGGTGGAGTCGTTCCAGCTGCCGCTCTCGGCCGCCGCGTCGCCGACGCCGCTCGGCGGGGGAGCTGCCGCCTTCCGGCCAGGCGGCGGGAACGCGGCACGCACCCGCCGACCCGAGCGATCCCGCGGTTCGCCCTCCCGGGCTGATCTCGGAGGAGCAGGTGCCTTATCCTGCGCGCGCCATCTCGCGCCGCCTCTCGGCGGTGGTGGTGGTGCGCGCGCTCGTCGACGAGACCGGCAAGATCGCCGAGGCGTCGGTGATCCAGGCCTCCGGCCAGCCGCTCGACTACGGCTTCGAGCAGGCGGCGCTCAGACGTGTGAAGGGCCGCAAGTACCGGCCGGCTCGCCGCAACGACGTCCCCGTCCCGATCTGGGTCGTGGTCCGCGTCGAGTTCCGGCCGCCGCCGGTCCGCTAGGTCGTCGAGCGGCGTTCGAGGGCGCTCAAACAGAAAGGGGCGGCCGAAGCCGCCCCTTCCTTACGCCAGGGGGCGCGAGCCCCCTGCCTGTTAGAAGCCGCCGCCGTGCGGCATCCCGCCGCCCATCGGAGCCTTCTCCTCCTTGTCCTCCGGGATCTCGGAGACGAGAGCCTCGGTGGTGAGGAGCAGCGACGCGATGGACGCGGCGTTCTGCAGCGCCGAGCGGACGACCTTGGTCGGGTCGATCACGCCCGCCTCGACCAGGTTCTCGTACTCGTCGGTGAGCGCGTTGAAGCCTTCCTCGGCCTTCATCTCGCGCACCTTGGCGACCACGACCGCGCCCTCGAAGCCCGCGTTGCCGGCGATCTGCCGGAGCGGCTCCTCGAGCGCGCGGCGCACGATCGCCACGCCCACGGCCTCGTCGTCCTTGGCCTTGAGCGAGTCGAGCGCCTTCTGCGCCCGCAGCAGCGCGACGCCGCCGCCGGGGACGATGCCCTCCTCGACCGCGGCCTTGGTCGCGTGCATGGCGTCCTCGACGCGGGCCTTCTTCTCCTTCATCTCGGTCTCGGTCGCCGCGCCGACCTTGATCACCGCGACGCCGCCGACCAGCTTGGCGAGGCGCTCCTGGAGCTTCTCGCGGTCGTAGTCGGAGGTCGTCTCTTCGACCTGGGTGCGGATCTGCTTGACGCGGCCCTCGATCGTCTTGGCCGTGCCGGCGCCCTCGATGATCGTGGTGTTGTCCTTGTCGATCGTGATCTTCTTCGCCTTGCCGAGGTCGTCGAGCTTGAGGTTCTCGAGCTTGATGCCGAGGTCCTCGGTGATCGCCTTGCCGCCGGTGAGGATCGCGATGTCCTCGAGCATGGCCTTGCGGCGGTCGCCGAAGCCCGGGGCCTTGACGGCCGCGACCTGCAGCGTGCCGCGCAGCTTGTTCACCACGAGCGTCGCGAGCGCCTCGCCCTCGACGTCCTCGGCGATGATCAGCAGCGGCTTGCCGAGCTTGGCCACCTGCTCGAGCACGGGCAGCAGGTCCTTCATGCTCGAGATCTTCTTCTCGTGGATCAGGATGAGGGCGTTCTCGAGGGCGACTTCCATGCGCTCCGGGTCGGTGACGAAGTAGGGCGAGAGGTAGCCGCGGTCGAACTGCATGCCCTCGACCACGTCGAGCGAGGTCTCGAGCGTCTTGGCCTCCTCGACGGTGATGACGCCGTCCTTGCCGACCTTCTCCATCGCCTCGGCGATGATGTCGCCGATCGTCTCGTCGTTGTTCGCCGAGATCGTGCCGACCTGGGCGATCATCTTGCCCTTGACCGGCTTGCTGAGCTTCTTCAGCTCCTCGACGACGGCCGCGACGGCCTTCTCGATGCCGCGCTTGATGTCCATCGGGTTGGCGCCGGCGGTGACGTTCTTGATGCCCTCGCGGTAGATCGCCTGGGCGAGCACGGTCGCGGTGGTGGTGCCGTCGCCGGCGACGTCGGAGGTCTTCGACGCGACCTCGCGCACCATCTGCGCGCCCATGTTCTCGAGCGGGTCCTTGAGGTCGATCTCCTTCGCGACCGTCACGCCGTCCTTGGTGATGACGGGGGAGCCGAACTTCTTGTCGAGGACGACGTTCCGGCCCTTGGGGCCGAGCGTGACCTTGACGGCGTCGGCCAGCCGGTTCACGCCGCGCAGCACCGCCTGGCGCGAGTCGTTTCCGTAAGTGATCTGCTTCGCCATGTGTTTCTTCCCCGTCCTTTAGCCGATGACCGCGAGGACTTCGTCCTCGCGGAGGATGAGGTACTCCTGGCCGTCGATCTTGATCTCGGTGCCCGAGTACTTGCCGAACAGGATCTTGTCGCCGGCCTTCACGTCCAGAGCCAGCTTCGTGCCGTTCTCCAGGATCTTGCCGTTGCCCACCGCGATGACCTCGCCCTCCTGGGGCTTCTCCTTCGCGGTGTCGGGGATGATGATTCCGCCCTTGATCGTTTCCTTCTCCTCGATCCGCTTCACCAGCAAGCGGTCGTGAAGCGGACGAACCTTCGCCATCGTTCTGTCTCCTCTTTCTTCCGCGCTCAGCGGAAAGCCGTAACGCCTGAACGCCCCCTGACCCCGTCGACTCCCCTTGGGGGCCGAACCCCGACGGCAGCCCGGCCATTGGCACTCGCAAACGTTGACTGCTAACGAATATAGAGGGGCTTTAGCACTCTGTCAAGGCGACTGCCAGGAGAGGAACACTCGTTCCGGAACGAGTTGAGCACGCAGCGACGCAGGGCAGCCGGGCCTACTGGTTGAGCTTGTACTCTTCGATCTTCTTGCCGAGCGTGTTCCGGTGGATGCGGAGGTCCTTGGCCGCGCGTGAGAGGTTGCCGCGGTGCTGCTGGAGGACGCGCGTGATGAAGCGCTTCTCGAACTCGCGCTTGGCCTCGGAGAAACGGATCCCCTTGTCGACCATCTCGATGACCAGTGCTTCCAACTCTTGCTTCACGAGACGAGCTCCCATGGCGGCCGGGCCGCGCGGCGGCCCGGGTGCGGCCGACTGTCAGCGGGCCTCCCCCGGAGGCGCTCGAACGCCTCCACGTACTTCTCCACGGTGCGCGCGACGACTTCCGGAGGGAGCTCGGGGCCCGGCGGCTGCTTGTCCCAGTCCAGGGTCTCGAGGTAGTCGCGCACGAACTGCTTGTCGAAGCTGGGCTGCGAGCGTCCCGGCGCGTACGCGTCGCGCGGCCAGAAGCGCGACGAGTCCGGCGTCAGGGCTTCGTCGATCCAGATCAGGCGCCCGTCGCGGATTCCGAACTCGAACTTGGTGTCCGCGACGATGATTCCTCTCGCCTCGGCGTGCGCGCGGGCGCGCTCGTAGATCTCGAGGCTCACCCGCCGCGCTTCCGCCGCGCGGTCCTGCCCGACGCGTCCCGATCATCGTCTCGAACGAGATGTTCTCGTCGTGGCCCGTCTCCGCCTTGGTGGCGGGCGTGAAGATCGGCGGCTCGAGCCGGTCGGACTCCCGCAGCCCCGCAGGTAGTGCGATGCCGCAGATGGCCCCCGTCTTCTTGTAGTCCTTCCAGCCCGAGCCCACGATGTATCCCCTCACGACGCACTCGATCGGCAGCACGTCCGTCCTCTGGACGAGCATCGATCGGCCCTCGAGCTGGTCGCGGAAGCGCTTGAGCTCGTCCGGGTAGTCGGACACGTCGGCGCTCACCACGTGGTGCGGCACGACGTCCTTCAGCAGCTCGAACCAGAACAGCGACATCTGCGTGAGCAGCACGCCCTTGCCGGGAATTCCGGTGGGCAGGACGACGTCGAAGGCGCTCAGGCGGTCGGTCGCGATCAGCAGCAGCTTGTCGCCGACTTCGTAGACGTCGCGGACCTTCCCTCGCTTCCAGAGCTTGATGCCTGGGAGCTTCGACTCGAGCAGAGGCGGCGCGTTGATGTCGACTGGCATCGATCCTTCTGTGGGGCTGTCCGTCAGAAGGCGGGGAGTCTACAGCAAGCGCGAAGCGCGAGGCAAGAGTGAAAAGCACACTCGCGCTTCAGTGTCGAAAAAAATTTTCTCGCGGCCCGATCGCGTTGCGCGCGAGCGGCTTAACGCGCGCCGCCCGGATCTTCCGGAGTCTTCGGCGTCGCTTCCGCGCTCGGAGTGGGCTTCGCGGCGGGCGCAGCGCTCGCTTTCGCCGGCGGCTTCGCGGGCGCCTCCGCCGTGCTCACGCGCGGCTTCTCGACGGCGGCGTCCGAGACGGCGCGCGCGGGACGCGCGTCGAGCGAGACGTCTCCGTCCGCCGTCAGCCGCACCTGCGGGCCGCCGGCTCCGTGCCGTCCCTGCACGTGCTGGCCGTGTCGCCGTCCCTCGTCGCGCTGCGCGCTGAGGCCGGCGAGCTCGGCGTCCACCTGCCCGCGGTGCGACTCGGCCTCGAGCTGGAAGGCGCTGCCGTCCGGGACCTCGAGCGCGACGTTGCCGTGCGTCGCGCTCGCGATCACGTCCGCCTTGATCGGTGCGCCCGGCGCGAGCCGCGCGCTGCCGCGCTCGACCTCGACGTCGATAGCGCCCGCGAAGCCCTCGAGCGTCACGTCGTCGCCCGACGCGCGCACGCGCGCGCCGCTCTCGAGGCCCTTCGCCTCGACTCCGCCGTGCTGCACCTTGAGCTCCACCGCGCCGCTTGACGCGCTCGAGCTCGACGCCGTCGAAGCTCGTCTCGCCGGTGAAGCTGCCCGAGACGTCGCTCGCGGCGACGTGACCGTGCTCGACCTTCACGCGCGCGTCGCCGAGGATCGCGCTCGAGCCGCACGCCTCCGAAAGACGTCTCGACCTCGGCGCGCCCCGTCACGTCCGACGCGGTCACCGGCGCGTGCTGGCTGCGCACGACGAGATCGCCGCCCACGCTCTCGGCGGTCAGCTCGCCGTACGCGAGCTCCACCTCGAGCGCGCCCGTCTCGCGCACGCCGAGGTTGCCGTGCTGCAGCTCGAGCTTGGCGGGACCGGCCACGCCCGCGAGCGTGACGTCGCCGTGGCGCGAGTTGAGCTGCAGCCGGCCGCCGACGCGCTCGACGCTCACGCTGCCGTGGCGCACCTCGAGCGCCGCGTCGCCGGCGACGCGCTCCAGCGTCACGCCGTCGAACGAGGCCGTGACGTCGGCGGCGGCGACGTCGGTGAGCTCGACCCGGCCGTGCTCGCTGCGGACCTGCACCGCAGTGCCTTCCGGCGCTTCGATCTCGAAGTGCGTCTCGAAGCCGACGTCGTCGCGGCGTCCCAGCTCGTCGCGGTTGGTCGCGACCTTCACGACGTCGGCGTCTCCCGTGAGCCTGAGCTCGATGCGATCGGCGAGCTGGCGCGCCCTCTCCTCGGTCGGCAGGAACACCACCTTGCGCAGCCTCACCTTCACGACTCCGCGCGCGCCCTTCACGACGCTCACGCCGCCGAAGGCGTTCTCGACCTCGAGCCGGCAGCGCGCTCGCGGTCACCGGCCGCTCGCCGGTCGCCTCGAAGCTCCAGGAGGGCCCGTAGAAGCGTCCGCCCATCACCCGGCAGCCCTGGGGGCCGAAGTCGATGTGCTCGCGGACGTTCCAGGCGGTCTCGACGCTCGCGGCGAAGAGGACGATCAGGATCAGGAACGCGATCTTGCGTGCGCTCACCTCACGACCTCCCGGAAGAGGAGCGGCGGATCCACAGATCCGCGAGCTCGAGGACGCCCCACAGCACGAGCGTGAGCGGCCACCAGGTGCGCAGCAGCGGCAGAGCTCGAGCCTGCCCAGGTTGGCGAGAGTTCCGAGCACCCCGAGCACCACGAGGCTCACGCCGAACGTGACGCCCTCGGGGCTGAAGGCGGAGCGCGTCATTCGCCGGAGCCGCCCGCGGCCTTCCGTGCTTCGAGCGAGTTGTAGACGAAGTAGCCGCCGATCGCGATCAGCAGCACCGGCCACCAGCGCGCGAGTCGCTCGATGTCGAGCCAGCCCAGGTTGCTGAGCAGGATCAGCACGCCGAGCAGCACCAGCGATCCGCCCCAGACGGGCGACTCGATCTCCGGCTGCTCCTCGGTCTCGCTGCGTCCGCCCAGGAAGCGCGCGTTCGCTGCGTTGGCGCCCTTCCAGGCGTCGATGATGTTGAAGAGGTAGACGAACGGGATCATGAACGCGAACGGGAACTCGTGTCCGGTCGTCGTGAGGTAGATGGCGCCGACCCACGAGAAGAAGAACACGAACGCGCGCGCGATGCGCCCGTTGTAGACCTGGCCGAGGCCGGGGAAGAGCGACAGGCACGCGGCGAGCCCCGGGCTCTTCGGCAGCCGCACGAAGGGAGCGTTGGTCTGGCCCGGCGGCAGCGGAGGCGGCGCTGTGGGCGTCGCGGGTGCGGCCGGGCTCTGCGGGTCGAACGGCGAGCTCGTCATCGTCGTGTTCTCCTTGTGTTCCTGGCAGCCGCTACGATCGCGGTGCTGCGCCGGTTCGGAAAGCTTCGGCGACCGTGGCGTCGGTCGGTCGCAGGCCCTGGCCCTGCTTGGGCTCGCTCGGGCCCGCCTTGCGGCGCTCCAGCAGGCGCTTGTAGTCCTGCACGCGCTCGCCGACCTTCTCGATGCGTCCCTCGAACGCCGTGCTCAGCACCACGCCGAGCAGGCGCACGTCCTCGATCAGCCGGTCCTTGCGCTCCAGCAGGCTGCTGCTCATGGTCGCCGTCTCGGTGACGAGGCGCTGGGCCGCGCGTGTGGGCCGCTCGGGCCCGAGCACCGCGAGCGTCGTGCCGAGTGCGATGAGAGCGAAGCCCGCGGCCGCGGCCTGCAGCCACGGAGGCAGCGTCAGCGCGGGACGGATCTCGACGACGCGCGGGGCCCGCAGCGCCGCGAGTGCCGCGCGCTCGGCGAGGCCCGCAGGCGCGTCGAGCTCGGGCGCCGCGCGCAGCTCCGTGACCACGGCGGCGAAAGCCTCGTGCAGCCGGCGGCACGGCTCGCAGCTCGCGAGGTGGCGCTCGAGCTCGACGCGCAGCACGGCGTGCAGCGTGCCTTCGAGGTGGTCGGAGAAGAGCTCTTCGGCGCGGCGGCAGTCCATGCTCATCCCCTCACGACGCGTCCCCGACGAGATCGGCGCGGCGTCGCAGCAGCCGCTTCGCGAGCTCGAGGCGGGCCCGGTTGATGCGGCTCTTGACCGTGCCGAGCGGCAGCTGCAGCTCGGCGGCGATCTGGTCGTACGACATGCCCTGCAGGTCGCAGAGCACGAGCGGCGTGCGCAGGTCCGGGGGCAGCGAGCGCAGGCCCGTGTGCACGAGCTTCGCGCGCTCCTCGCGCTCGAGCTCGGCGATCGGGTGCTCGTCCCCCGAAGGCGCCGTCTCGAGCACCAGCGGGTCCTCGGTCCTCCGCATCCGCTCCTGGCGTCCGCGCCGGTAGTGGTCGATGGCGTGGTTGCGGGCGACCGCCATCAGCCAGGCGCCGAACGGCCCGTCCGTCTCCCGGTAGCGGTGGAGCGTCTGGTACACCTTGACGAAGACCTCCTGCGTCAGGTCCTCCGCCTCGGCCGCCTTCCCCGTGAAGCGGTAGGCGAGGCCGAAGACCTTGCGCGTGTAGCGCTCGACGAGGGTCCGCCAGGCGGCCTCGTCGCCGCTCCGGCAACCCGGCAGGAGATCCGCGTCGGTCGTGTTCAAAGGCACTCGTGGGCACGGTCCGTCCCCTGCCAATCCGGGGAACGCACTCGGGCTGGCAGGAGTTCACGGAAGTCGTGTCCGAAACAGGGCGGAAGCGGCAGGTTTGACGCTCGGCGGCGCATTGTAGTAGAGTCGCGAACGGCTATCAAGTGTTTGAGCGGGAAGACTTTGTGAGCCACGAGGCAGGGCCGGTGACCGGCCATCGGGGACGGCTCCTGGGCGGAGCGATCCTCGCGGTCGCGCTGCTCTTCTTCGTCTTCCGGGGAATGGACTGGAGCGCCCTCGGAACGGCGCTCCGGGAAGCGCGGCTGCTCCCGCTCCTGGGCCTGGTGGTGGTGACGCTCGGCGTCTATGCCGCCCGCGCCTGGCGCTGGGGCGACCTTTTGCTGCCGCTCGGCCGGGTGCCGTACCCCGATCTCTTCTCCGCGACCTTCGTGGGCTTCGCGTCCGGCCTGCTCATCCCTCGAGCGGCAGAGCTTCTGCGACCGTGGCTCGTCTCGCGCCGCCATCCGATCGCGACGTCGGCCGGCTTCGCCACGATCATCCTCGAGCGCCTCGCTCGATCTCATCACGGTGCTGCTGCTGTTCGCGGTCTACCTCTTCGTGCTGCCGCCGCCTTCGGCGCAGATCGAAGGGCGGCTCACGGAGCTGCTCAAGCTCGGCGGCGCGCTGACCGCGGGCGTATCGCTGGGCGTGCTCGTGTTCCTGCTGGCGCTCCACGCCAACGCCGAGCGCGTGATCGGAACGCTGGAGAAGCTGCTCACGCGCGCGCCGCGCTGGCTGGCCGAGCCGTGCAGCAAGATCCTGCGGGCGTTCTCGAGCGGCCTCGCGGTGCTGCGCGCGCCGTTCCCGCTGCTCGCCAGGATCGGCCTGGAGTCGTTCGTGGTCTGGCTGCTGATCGCGCTCGGCTTCCACCTGAACCACATGGCCTTCGGCATCGGGCTGCCGTTCCACGCGAACTTCCTGCTGATCGCCTTCCTGGTCGTCGGCGTCGCGATCCCGACGCCCGGCATGGTCGGCGGCTTCCACGCGTTCTACCTGCTGGCCCTCTCCGATGTGTTCGGCGTGCCGCGCGCGACGGCCGCCGCGGCCGCCGTCGCCGCGCACGCGCTGTCGAACCTGCCCGTGCTGGTGCTCGGGCTGGTGCTGCTCGGGCGCGAGGGGCTGAGCCTCAGCAAGGTAGCCGGAATGAGCCGGCAGGAGCAGGAGCTTTCGGAGGTGCGATCTTGAAGTGTCCCTTCTGCACCCACATCGAGGACAAGGTCGTCGATTCGCGCGAGAGCAAGGAAGGCGACGTGATCCGCCGCCGCCGCGAGTGCCTGTCCTGCGGCCGCCGCTTCACGTCGTACGAGCGCATCGACCAGATCCCGCACATGGTGGTGAAGAAGGACGGCCGCCGCGAGCGCTTCGACCGCGAGAAGGTGCTGGCGGGCCTGCTCAAGGCCTGCGAGAAGCGGCCGGTCTCGGTGAAGGCGCTCGAGCAGGTGGTCGACCAGGTCGAGGCGCTGGTGCAGGAGAGCCCCGACCGCGAGGTGTCCACCGATCGGATCGGCGAGGTGCTGATGGCGAGCCTGCGCGACCTCGACAAGGTCGCTTTCGTCCGCTTCGCCTCCGTCTACCGCGACTTCAAGGACGTCGACCAGTTCATGGCGACGCTCAAGGGGCTGCTGGAAGCGCGGGACTAGCTTTCGATCCAGAAACAACCCGGGACTCTCGGGGGCGCGATTCCTCCAAGTAGCACGCAACGAGGCTAACGGCCAGTTGCCGACTTTCCTTGTTCTGGGGGGCTTCGCCCCCCAGACCCCCCGTGAACGGCGCTGCTATCTGCCTTGGGTCGTTAGGTTTCCGTTGAGTGTGGCTGGGGAGCTACACTCTCCCGATGGCTCGGGAGCGGTTCCAGGACAACCTGCGTCTCGTGCTCGGAGTGACCGGCGGGCTGCTCGTCCTCTTCCTGCTCTCCGACCTGCTGCTCCGCAAGAGCCGCGATTTCCAGCCGGACTTCCTGGCCTCGGCCCTCCTCTACGGCCTGACGGTCCTCAACTTCTCGCTGCTGCTGGTGCTGGTCTTCGTCCTCGGCCGCAACCTCGTCCGCATGCTGATGGAGTGGCGGCGCGGGGTGTTCGGCGCGCGGCTGCGCGTGCAGCTGCTGCTCGTGTTCCTGCTGATGGCGATCGCGCCGTCGCTCCTGATCCTGCTCGTCGGCAGCGACCTCCTGCGCCAGACCGTCGACCGCTGGTTCAACGTCGACGCCGAGCGGATGCTGTCGTCGTCGCAGAGCCTCGGGCTCGCCGTCGACGCTGCGGCGCTCGAGACGAGCCGCGTGCACGCCCGCCAGCTCGCGAGCGAGATCGAGGCCCGCGGCCTGCTGCAGCCCCAGGAGCAGGCCCGCCTCAGGCGCGCGGTCGAGCTGCGCGCGCGCCAGCGCGAGCTCGACGTCGTCACGGTCTACCTCCGCGCCACCGAGGTGGTGGCCGTGATGGACCCCCGGCTGCCGCCGTCGCCCGCCTGGGACAGCGCCGCGGGCGAAGCACTCGCGGAGTCGGCGCTGCGCGGGCTCGAGCAGCAGGCCTCGGTCGCCTTCGGCGCGGGACGGCTCGCACACGCGGCGGCGCCCGTGCGAGACGCCCAGGGGCGGCCGCAGGGCGCCGTCGTGGTGGCGACCTGGCTGCCGCCCGACGTGGCGTCCGCCGTGCACGAGGTGCGGGACGGCTACACGAAGTTCCGCAAGACGCAGACGTTCCGCGAGCCGATCCTCGCCTTCTACCGCTCGCTCTACCTGTTCCCGGCGCTGCTGATCCTGTTCGGCGCGGCGTGGCTGGCGCTCTACCTCTCGCGGCGCATCACGACGCCGATGCGCCTCGTGGCCGAGGGCGCCGAGCGCATCGCCGCCGGCCAGCGCGGGGTGCGCGTCGACTTCCCGACCAGCAGCGACGAGTTCCGCGCGCTGATCGCGTCCTTCAACCGCATGTCGGAGCGGCTGGCGCGCAGCGAGGAGGAGGTGGAGTTCTCGCGCGCCGGGCTGCTGCGCAAGAACCAGGAGCTCGAGGAGCGAAGGCGGCTCACCGACACCGTGCTCGAGACGGTCGGCACGGGCGTCGTCGTCGTCGACGAGGAATGCGCGGTCACGGCGGTGAACGTCGCGGCGCAGAAGCTGCTCGACCTCGATCCGGGTGCCGTCGGGATGTCGCTCGACAAGATCATGCGCGGCCCCGGCCGCGAGGAGATCCACGGCGTCGTGCTGCGCCTGCTCTCCGGCCGCGTCTCGCGCCAGGAGCGCGAGGTGATCGTGCCGGCGCGCGAGCGCGACCGCCACCTGGCCGTGACGGTGGTGAGCCTGCCGGGCTCGCTCGGCTCGGCGCCGGGCGCCCTCGTGGTGGTCGACGACCTCACGCCGCTGATGCGCGCGCAGAAGATCGCCGCCTGGGGCGAGGTGGCGCGCAAGCTGGCGCACGAGATCAAGAACCCGCTCACGCCGATCCAGCTCTCGGCGCAGCGCATCCGCAAGGCCTGGCTGAAGTCCGACCCCGAGTTCGACAAGGTGGTGAGCGAGGGCACGCGCGCGATCGTCGACGAGGTGGAGGCGCTCAAGAACCTGGTCGACGAGTTCGCCCAGTTCGCGCGGATGCCGGTCGCGAGCCTGCGGCCGGGGTCGCTGCACGACGTGCTGGCCCAGGCGCTCTCGCTCTACGACGGGCTCTTCCCGGGGATCGTGCTGGAGCGGCGCCTGGCCGCGGACCTGCCGCAGCTGCGGATCGACTTCGACCAGATGAAGCGCGCCGTGATCAACCTGGTCGACAACGCGATCGAGGCGACCGACGGCAAGGGCCGCATCGAGCTTCTGACCGAGTACGACCGCGGCGCGGGACGCGTGCGCCTGAGCGTGTGCGACGACGGCCCGGGCATAACGCCCGCGGACCGCGACCAGCTCTTCGTGCCGCACTTCTCGACCAAGCGGCGCGGCAGCGGGCTCGGGCTCGCGATCGTGAGCCGCATCGTGCAGGAGCACCTCGGCACGATCCGCGCGGAGGACAACCAGCCGCGCGGCGCGCGCTTCGTGGTGGAGCTGCCGGCGTGAGGCGAGCATGAAAGACGCGATCCTGGTGGTGGACGACGAAGCCGGCGTGCGCAGCTCGCTCGCCGGCATCCTGGGCGACGAGGGCTACGCGGTCACCGCGGCCGATTCCGGCGAGGCGGGGCTCGCCGCGCTCGAAGCGCGCCGCTACGACCTGGTGCTGCTCGACGTGTGGCTGCCGGGGCTCGACGGGCTCGAGGTGCTGCGGCGGATCCGCGAGCGCGACAGCGAGCTGCCGGTCGTCGTGATCTCGGGCCACGGCACGATCGAGACCGCCGTGAAGGCGGTGCGGCTCGGCGCCCAGGACTTCGTGGAGAAGCCGCTCTCGCTCGAGAAGACGGTGCTGGCGGTGAGGAACGCGCTGCGCCAGCGGCGGCTCGAGAGCCAGACTGCGCGAGCTGCGGCAGCAGCTCGAGCGCGCGCTACGCGATGGTCGGCGAGAGCCCCGCGCTGCAGCGGCTGCGCGAGGAGATCGCACCAGGCGGCGCCGAGCAACGGGCGCGTGCTGATCATCGGCGAGAACGGCACCGGCAAGGAGCTGGTGGCGCGCGCGATCCACGCCCAGAGCCAGCGCGCCGCCGGGCCGTTCGTCGAGGTCAACTGCGCGGCGATCCCGGAGGAGCTGATCGAGAGCGAGCTGTTCGGCCACGCGAAGGGCGCCTTCACCGGCGCCCACGCGACCCGCAAGGGCAAGTTCGAGCTGGCCGACGGCGGCACGCTGTTCCTCGACGAGATCGGCGACATGAGCCTCAAGACGCAGGCGAAGGTGCTGCGCGCGCTGCAGGAGCAGCGCGTCGAGCCCGTCGGCGGCTCGGGCAGCGTCGACGTGGACGTGCGCGTGATCGCGGCCACCAACAAGGACCTGGAGGCCGAGATCCGCACGGGGCGCTTCCGCGAGGACCTCTACTTCCGCCTGAACGTGATCCCGTTCCAGGTGCCGCCGCTGCGCGAGCGGCGCGAGGACATCCCGCTGCTCGTCCGCCACTTCATGCAGGTGCTCTCGCGCCGAGCACGGCCGCAAGGCGCGCGAGGTGGTGCCGGACGCGCTCGAGGCGCTCGCGCGGCTGCCGTGGCCGGGCAACGTCCGCGAGCTGCGCAACATCCTCGAGCGGCTGGTGATCATGACTCCCGGCGAGCGGATCGAGCTACAGCACCTGCCGGCGACACTCGCCGCGTCGCTGCCCGCGCGTCCGCCGCGGCGGACGAGTCGTCCCCGGCGGCGAGCGGCGACGGGACGCTGCTCGCCGCGCGCGAGGCTTTCGAGCGGCGCTACATCCTGGAGCGCTACCGCGAGTGCGGCGGCAACATGAGCCGTACCGCCGAGTCGCTCGGCGTCGAGCGCTCGAACCTCTACCGGAAGATGAAGGCCTTCGGGCTGCTGCCCGCGAGGCGCGATCAGGCGGACGGTGCGTTCGAGGCTTGATCCCGCGCGCGTGCTTCCGAGATAATGACTTCACCGATGACCTGCCCGTCCTGTGGGGGCGAGCTCGATCCGGCCCTGGATCGCTGCCCCGTGTGCGACGCGAGCGGTATGCCCCGAGTCGAGGGCGCGCTCGCCGCGGATCCGCGCTTCGTGACGCCGCCCGCCAAGGCCAAGGCGGAGCCGCTGCGCGACATCCCGGGCCTGCGCCGGAAGGAGAAGACCTGGCGCGACGAGGTGCAGGAGCGCGTGCGCTCGCGGCGCAACAAGCGGGCGCTCGCGGGGCTGCCGCTCTTCGAGCAGGCCGAGGAGCAGGAGACGCCGGCCTCGCCTCAGTCGCAGCCGCAGGCAGCGGCGGTGCCCGCCGCCGAGTCGCTGGCTTCGGGCGCGGGGGCTGTCGCGGCCGACGGCGTGACGGGGCCCGCCGCGCCCGCCGACGAGCCGCGCGTCGAGCCCGTCGCAGCGCTCGGCCGCTCCGAGGACCTGGTCACGATGCGGCTGAGCGACGCCGAGCTCGGCGACCTGCCGCTGAACGCGGACGAGGCCGAGCTCGCGAGCCGCGCACGCGAGGAGGCCGTGCTGCCGCGCGCCACGCGGCGGCCGATGCCGTCGCTCGACGAGGAGGCGCTCGTCCCGGACGTCGATGCCGAGCCCGAGGTCGAGCTGCCGCCGCTCGCGACCGAGGCCCCGCCGCTCGAGCGGCCGGCTTTCGCGGTCGAGCGCGCCCAGGCGGCCGCCGTCGACGCGATCCTGTTCGGGGCGCTCGCGGTGGTCGTGCTCTACTTCACGGGCCGGGCCGCACGCGTCGACGTCACGGCGCTCGCGCCGAGCTGGCCGGGGATCGCGCTCTACCTCGGCCTGCTGGGGCTCTTCTACGCCGGCTACTTCACGGGCACGACCGGCCAGACGCCCGGGAAGCTCATGACCGGCCTGCGCGTGCTCGGCGCTTCGGGCCGGCCGCCGAGCTACACCCGCGCGATGCTGCGCGCGCTGCTGGGGCTCGTCGGCATCGTGCTCGCAGGCGCGTCCCTCGTGCCGATGGCGTTCGACCCCGCCCGCCGCACGCTCCACGACCGCCTGTTCCGCACGCGCGTCGTCCGCCACTGATCCTTCCTCCGCCGCCCGTCGACCGGTGCTGAGGCCCGCGACGCCCGGCCTGCGGCGAGCGTGCGTGGATCGTCCGGGCCGAAATGCGACTGGCGCCACGCGAGGCGTCGGCGAGGAGCGGCCGGGCCTCGTCGACTCGACCGCTGCGCGCGAGGCCTCGCCCAGCAGGAAGCGCGCGCCCGCGAGCTGGAAGCTCCCGCCCGGTAGCGGCGCTCGAGGCTTTCGAGGCCGGCTCGCATGAGGGGCTCGCCCGCCGTCGCTCGTGTACAAGCCCACAGCGCTCCACCCGCGCGGACGCGCGCGTAGGCGGCGGCGGGATGCTCCTTGACGTCGCTCGGATCGAGGATCTCGATCGCTTCCTGGCCGAGCGCCGCGGCTCGCTCGCAGTGCCCCGTCCGGCGGACCACGTCTCCCAGCGCGTCGAGACCGTAGCCGAGGGACAGCGCCTCCGCCGGCCGCCGCGCGCGAAAGACCTGGATTGCCTGCGACAGCAGCGCCTCGGCCTCGCTGTCGCGTCCGGCTTCGGCGAAGACGCTGGCGACCTGGAGGCGCAGCTGTGCGAGATCGCCGGCGACCCGCCCGGTGCCCGAGTCCGCGGTGAGCAGCGCGAGGCGGGCGTCGCGCTCCGCCTCGGCGAGCCGACCAGTGTGCGCCTCGATCAGCGCCTGCCAGGCGAGATCGATGGCCACCTGCAGGTGGTCGGCGCCAAACCGCTCGCTATGAATGGCCAGCGCCTCGGCGATGGGCTGCAGGGCCTCCTCGGCGTCGCCTCCGTCGAGGCGGGCCCGAGCCAGCAGGCGCAGCCAGGCCGCCAGGCGCGTCGTGCCGCGTCGCCCAGCACTCGTCGCTGTCGCCCGACGACGTCCTCGGTGATGACGACCGCGCCTCGGCGAAGCGGCCGAGTGCCAGGAGGTAGAACGCCAGGTTGTATCGCGCATTCAGCGTGTGCGGATGATCGAGCGCCGTCAGTGTCGCTGCGCGCCAGACGCGTGACGGGCGCTTGCAGTGCTCGCCGCCTCGGTGAACCGGGCGAGCTGCCTGTAGACGATGGCCAGGCTTTCCCGCACGCCGGCGGCCTCCTTCGGAGTCATCGCCCTTTGTCGCCACGTAGATCGGCCAGCGCCTGCTTGTCGAAGGCCTCCGCCCCGGCGAGGTCGCTCGCGATTGCGCATGACGCCGCGCGATGTCCCACAACAGCTCCGCCACCTGCGGGGTGCGCTCGCCGCCGCTTCTCCCGCTGGATCGCGAGCGCCTCCTCGTAGAGCGGGCCGGCGCTCGATCGTATCGGCCCTGTTCGTAGAGCGCATCGGCGATTTGCTTCCGCGACCTCAGCGACCGCCATGCTGCGCGGTCCGTCGTGCCGGTCGCGGCGTTCGAGGTCCGCGCGCAGGAGCGGCATGCGCCCGGTCGTACTCGCCGAGCGGCTGGTAGGTGGCGACGATCAGCCGCGCGACTTCGGACTGGACTTCCGGCTGATCGCGCAACTCCGTCTCGATGCGCCCGGCGCCGGCATCCAGCAGCTCGCCGCGCGGAACGGCTCGCGGCCCTTGCGCCTGCGAGCGGATCGGCCGCGGAGAAGAGCCTCTTCAAGAATTCCTTCACCGCTTCGGCCTTGCGTGCCTCGCGCTCGCGCGCGGCGGGCCTGCCAGGTCGTCGCGACGAGCCCGACCAGCGTCAGCAGGAGCAGCGACGACGCGCGCTGGCGCCGACGCCAGCCGGTGGCGTCCAACAAACTTCGAGGCGCGATACGCAGAGCGCGTCGCGCACGCGCCGATACCGGCAAGCCCTCCAGGTGACGCCGCACGTCGGTCGCGAACGCCTCGGCTGACGGGTAGCGGCGCTCGGGATTTTTCTGAAGCGCCTTGAGCACGATCCGAGTCGAGGTCGCCCCGCAGCTTCGTCGAGCCCGCTCGCGAGTCGACGCGGGCGCTCGGAGAGCGCCGGCACCTGATCGAGAATCGCCTGCTCGAGCTCGCCGGCGCCGCCGCTGCGGTGACCCGATGACGGCCGTCTCGCCGGTGAGCAGCTCGTAGAGCAGGACACCGAGCGCGTAGACGTCGGTCGCCGTGGTCACGGGCTCGCCGCGCAGCTGCTCGGGCGCGGCGTAATCGGGCGTGAGCGCGCGCACGAGCGTGCGGGTCGGCTGGGCAGCGGATCGTGGCCTCGCCGTCGCCGAGCAGCTTGGCGATGCCGAAATCGAGCAGCTTCACCCGGCCCGCCGTCGTCCACCAGGATGTTGGAGGGCTTCAGATCGCGGTGCACGATCAGGTTGCGGTGGGCGTACTGCGACCGCGTCGCAGATCTGGAGGAAGATGCGCGAGCCGCTGCGCCGTCTTCGAGCCGCGCGCTCAGGCAGTACGCCGTGACCGGCCGGCCCTCGACGTGTTCCATCACGAAGAAGGGCGCCCGTCGGTGGTCACCCCGCCGTCGAGGAGCCGCGCGATGGCCGGGATGCTGGAGGCGCGCCAGGATCTGGCGCTCCTGCAGGAATCGACGCCGCGCGCTCGTCGCTCGCCAGCCCGTGCTTGCTGCAGCTTGACCGCCACCTGCTGCTCGAACTGGCCGTCGACGCGCTCGGCGAGGTAGACAACGCCCATACCGCCTTCACCGAGTTCGCCGAGCAGGCGGTAGGCGCCGATGACGCGCCCGTGCAGGACGTTCGCAGACGCGCTCCTGATGTCCTCGCTCGACGTGCGGCGACGAGCGGCGCCGCGCGCTCAGTGGCCGGTGGCTGAGAGGAACGCTGTCCGCCGCGGCCGCCGCCGCAAGCAGTTCCTGCGACTTCCCGCTGCAGCTACGAGCATCGCCGCCGCAGGCGCGCGTCCAGGTACGGCCGCGCGCTCCGTCGGCGGGCAGCTCCAGGGCCGCATCGAGGATCGTGCTCGATGCCGCTGCCACCGCTCTCGTTCGAGCGGCCGGTCCGCAGTCGCGGCCTTCGGATCAGGCGGCGTCGCCGCGCGCAGCTCCCGGTAGAGGAAGGCTCGCGCCTTCTGCCAGTCGCGCCGGACGGTCCGCGTCGTGACATGCCCAGCACCTCGGCGATCTCCTCTTCGGTCATGCCGCCGAAGAAGCGCCACTCGACGACGCGCGCCAGCCGCTCGTCGAGCTTCTTCGAGCCGCGTCAGCGCGCGGTCGATGCGCGATCATCTCCTCGGCGATCGCCTCGACCGGTATCGCACTCCGTCATCGAGCGTCGTCGGCCCGGACGCCGAGCCGCGCTTCTCGGCGGCCCGCCGCTGCGCGTAGTCCACGAGGATCTGACGCATCGCACGAGCGGCCAGCGCGAAGAAATGTGTCCTGTCCGCCGCCTTCACCGGACCCTTGCACCAGCTTGAGAAATGCCTCGTTGACCAGGGCTGTCGTCGCCAGCGTCTCGCCAGGACGCAGGCGCCGCAGCTGCCGGCGCGCAAGGCGCCGCAGTTCATCGTAGGAGGCCTCGAAGGCCTCCGAGAATGCGCCACCGTCGCGGGCCACGCCGCCAACGATAGTGGATCGCCCGGCCGCGAACAACGAGTCGTCTGTCCCGGCCGAGCGTGCTCGCTCCCGTTGGCGGACCCGTGACCGCGGCTCGGGACGAGGGCGAGGCACGCGGCCGACTCCGCGGGCGCGTGCGTCGGCGTCTCCCGGCCAGAACGCCCGGACCTGCCACGGCGCCGCGTCCAGTCGGCGCGAAGCTGTCGCGGAAGGACCCGCGGCATCGGTCGTGACGAAGCGGGCGTCCACCGGCTCGCGGCCGCGCCGGTACTCGAGCAGCACCTGGCTCGAAGCGGGCGCCGGCTCGATCCTCCCCGCGACGGCCAGCAGCCCTCCCGCCGCTGCGGGGCTCGAGCAGGTGAGGCCGATCGACCCCGGGTCTCCGACGACCTTGCCGAAGACCTGGATCGATCCGACGAGCTGCTCGTGGAACGCCAGGCGCGGCATCGATCGGCAGCTCGGCGTCCGCCGGCCCGGCCGGCGTCGGCTCGGCCTGGTGCACGTTGACGGTGACGTCCGCGTGCTCGCCCGGAGCGGCGCCGGCGGGCGGCCTGAGCCTGACCGCGACATCCAGCGATCGACCGGGCGCGAGGCTCGCGACCTGGGCGAACGGACACCGACCAGCCCGCGGGAACCTCCCCCGCCAGGAGCGTGAAGGTCGTCTCCGTCGCCGCAGCCCGGATTGGCGCGCAGCGTGAAGTGGGTCGCGCGGGCTGGCGCGCGCAGGGCGTTCGCCGCGCCGCTCGGCGACGCGGGGTCGTTCGTGTCGGCGTTGCGGCCGGCACCCGCCGGGAAGAACAGGTAGGCGACGTTGGTCGCGGCCAGGTGGTTGCCTGGAAGGCCCGTCGTCGGGTCCGCGGCGCTCGCGATCTCGACCCCAAGGCTGCCGCGGCGCGGCACGAAGCGCATCGATCCGATGGCGCCCCGCTCGGGATCGACCGGCGGCAGGGCGATCTCGCCCGTGGGCTCCTCCTCAGGCGCTCCGCAGCTGCTGGCGATCACGCGCGGGCTGCGTCATGCGGACGTCGCAGCTTCACGTTCTCGGCGGCGAGAGTGCCGAGCGTGTGGGCGCGCGCGAACAGCGTGTTGAGGTGGTTCGGCCAGAGCGGCGCCATCCCGAGCGGCGGGTGGGGCTGGCCGCCCCCACGGGCGGCGCGGGCTGAATCGTGTTGATGCCGACGTCGGTCGAGAGTCCCGTGCCCTGCACCGGTCCGAGGGCCACGCGGTTCTGCCACATCACCATCGGCCCCTGCAGCAGCGGCTTGTTGTAGGCGATCTCGACGTCGCACAGCCGGTCGGCGCCGATCCCGGGCGTGAAGCCGTTGAAGCGGATCGTCATGTTCCAGGCGTCGGTGAAGGTTTCTCCCGGCCAGAGGATAGGCGTTGTCGATGGTTCCGCCTGGAAAGTTCGGACGAACCACGTGGACCGGAGGCGTCTTGTTCTTGTCGAAGATGCTCGACTCGTGCACGTTCGCTGATGATCAGGCCCTCCTGGCGATGCCGCCCGATTTCGGCGTAGAGCCCCTCGTCGCCGTTCGCCCTACGCGGCATTCCACGAAGTAGCCGTAGAACCATTGATCGCTCAGCTGCCCGTGCGAAAGGCGGATCAGGTTCGGGACGCCGTTCTGCCCCGGCGGCACCTCGACCGGAGCGATCAGGGTGGAGCGCGTTGAACGCGGGCGCGGTCGACAGCTGGTACGAGATCGTCGTCTTCGGGTCGATCCACCCGCGGCTCAGGCGCGAGAAGCCGGTCGGCTGGGTCCAGGCCCAGTGCCCGCCCATGATGTCCCAGTACTGCAGGCACTCCAGGAACCCGGGCGGCGCGGGGGGAACGAACGGGTGCGTGGAATCCACGTAGTTCGCGTGGAACCGGCACGTCGTTGTACGCCGCGCAGTTGCCGTAGTGCGACGGGATGCCGAGCTGGTGACCGAACTCGTGCATGACGGTCGCGAGCACCATCGAGTCCGCAGGCACCGTGCTCGTGCCCAGGCTCTCGTTGACGAGCGTCATCGTGAACTTGAGCGTGCCGAGGCTGAAGGTGGCGAGGGAGAAGGGGCCTGCGCTCACGCCGCCCTGGGCCTTGAAGTTCGACATCACGACGAGACGGCTGTACTGAGGCAGCTCCTGCGTGCAGAAGAACAGGTTGCTGAGCCCCGAGCAGAGCGTGTCGATCGCGAAGCGCGCCGGGTCGCTCCCTCGGCGAAGGTCTTGTAGTCGCAGCCAGAGGTGCCCATCGTCGTAGTACCGCTGGGCCGAGCGGGGCGCCGTCCACCAGCCGTCGGGCCGGCTCGGATTGACGAGCGCCTTGAACTCGACCTGCGTCTGCCCATAGCTCGCGAGCCCCCAGAACTGGGGGCCGTACTGGTTCAGCAGGGCTTCCCACTCCTTGGCGGTGTGCCGCGGCGGCTGGTAGAGCGAGGCGTTCTTCAGGATGCCGAGCGGGCAGCCGAGGATGAAGGGACACAGCTCGTCGATCGTCGAGCCGAGGTCGACCGCGACGAACAGCACTTTTTGCGGGCCGGAGGGGGAGAAGTTCGGTGCCGCCGAAGCAGGCCTCGGGGCGGCAAGAGCGACAACCAGGCAAAGGCCAGGCAACACGCACGACAGGCGCCAGTCCGAGATTCGCACGGGAGCCTCCTTGTATGGGAAAACGCAAAGGAGCGGCGCGGGAGGACATCGCCGCGCCGGGGCTGTATCTCATCGACGGATGAGCCGAGCGATCGACGCCGCCGCGAAGCTCGTCGCCACGGGTCTCGGCAGCGGCTACTCGCCCGTGGCTCCGGGCACCGCGGGCTCGCTCGTCGGCCTGCTGCTGTTCCTGCCGCTCGCCGGCCGCGCCTGGCCGATCCAGCTCGCCGCCGTCGTCGCCGTCACGATCCTCGGCGTGCTCGCCGGAGGCCGTCTGGCCACGACGCTCGGGCGCGAGGATCCGGGCGTGGTGGTGGTCGACGAGGTGGCGGGGCAGTGGATCACGTTTCTCGCGCTGCCCATGACGCCGGTGATCGCGGTCGCCGGCTTCCTGCTGTTCCGGGCGATGGACATCCGGAAGCCGTGGCCCGCGCGCGCGCTCGAGCGGCTGCCGGGCGGCCTCGGCATCATGGCCGACGACGTCGCGGCCGGGATCTACGCGCACCTGCTCCTGCGGCTGGGCCTCGCGGTCTGGCCGATCGCGTGACGCCTTGAAGGCGGAGCTGCTGGCGATCGGGAGCGAGCTTCTGGGGCCGCTGCGCGCCGAGACCAACTCGCTCTGGCTCACCGAACGGCTGCTCGACGCGGGCATCGAGGTGAGCGCGCGCGCCACGCTGGCGGACGACGCGGCGCTCCTCGAGTCGGCCTTCCGCGTAGCACTCGCGCGCGCCGACGTCGTGATCGCGACCGGCGGGCTGGGGCCGACCGCCGACGACCTCACGCGCGAGGCGCTCGCCGCCGCCACCTCGCGAAGCCTGAAGCGGGACGAAGCGATCGTGGCGGGCCTGCGTGCGCGCTTCGCGCGCTACGCGCGGCCGATGTCCGACACCAACCTGCAGCAGGCGGACGTGATCGAGGGCGCCGAGGTGCTGCCGAACGCCCGCGGCTCCGCGCCGGGCCAGCTGCTCGAGCACGCGGAGCGCGTCGCCGTCCTGCTGCCCGGCCCGCCCGGCGAGATGAAGCCGATGTTCGACGAGCAGGTGCTGCCGCGCCTGCGCGCGCGCGCCGGCGCGACGCACGTCGTCAGGCGCCGGGTGCTGCGGATCGCGGGCATGTCCGAGAGCGGCGTCGACGAAGTGGCGGCGCCCATCTACAAGCACTTCGAGAACCCGAAGACCACCATCCTCGGCGCCGCGGGCCAGGTGGAGCTGCACCTCGTCGCCCACGGCGACGGCGAGCGGGAGGTCGAAGCGCGCATCGACGAGCTGGCGCGCCTGCTCGCCGAAGCCCTCCCGGGCCGCATCTTCAGCGACGACGGCCGCGAGCTGCCCCGCGTGGTGATCGACCTGCTGCGCGAGCGCAAGCTCACGCTCGCGCTCGCCGAGTCGTGCACCGGCGGCCTGCTCTCGGCCCGCCTCACCGACGTGCCCGGGGCGAGCGCGGTGCTCGAGCGCGCGGTCGTCACCTACGCGAACCAGGCGAAGGTGGAGGCGCTCGGCGTGCCCGCGGCAGCTCGTCGCCGCTCACGGCGCCGTTTCCGAGCAGGTGGCGGCCGCGATGGCGGCCGGCGTCCTGGGCTCGGCCCGCGCCGACGTCGCCGCGGCGATCACCGGCATCGCCGGCCCCGACGGCGGCACGCCGGAGAAGCCGGTCGGCCTCGTCTACGTGGCGATCGCCGGCAGCGCGGGAACGCGGGTGCGGAAGAACCTGTTTCCGGGCGGCCGCGAGCTGGTGCGCCAGCAGTCGACCCAGACCGCGCTCGAGATGCTGCGCCGCGGCCTGCTCGGCCTGTCGCCGCTTTGACGGCCGACGAGCGCATCCGCGCCTTCGTCGCGCTCGAGCTCGACGCGCGGCTGCGCGCCGCGATCGCGGCGCTGCAGGACCGCGTGAAGGCGCTCGCCGGCCTGCGCCTGGTGCGGCCGGAGGGCGTGCACCTGACGCTGCGCTTCCTCGGCTCGAGCACGCAGGCGCAGCTCGAGACGCTCGCGCCCCGGCTCGCGGCCGCGGCCGACGCGTGTCCGCCGTTCGAGGCCCGGGTGGCGGGCCTGGGCACGTTCCCCGAGCGGCGCGCGCCCCGCGTGCTGTGGCTCGGAGTCGAGCTGCCGCCGAGCGTCCACGAGCTGCAGCGGGCGTGCGAGCGCGCGGCGCGCGAGGCGGGTTTCGAGGCCGAGGAGCGGCCGTTCGCGCCCCACCTCACGCTCGGCCGCTTTCGCGAGCGCGTGCCGCGCCCGAAGCTCGACTCCGTGGACCTCGGCCCGACGCGCATCGAGACGCTCGTGCTCTTCCACAGCGCGCTCGGCCGCGAGGGAGCCGTCTACACTCCGCTGCTGCGCTTCGCGCTCGGCGGAGCGGCCTGAAGCGCGCGGGTCGGCGAGACCGCTCGGCTATACTCCGCGCAACCCATGGCTGCCGCGGTGCTTTCGCTCGCCGCCGCGTACCTGATCGGCTCGATCCCGTTCAGCTTCTTCGTGGCGCGCGCGTTCGGGGTCGCGGACGTGAGGCGCGTCGGCAGCGGCAACGTGGGAGCCACGAACGTGCTGCGCAGCGCCGGTAGCGCCGCGGGCGCCGTGGCGCTCGCGCTCGATCTCGCCAAGGGCGCGCTCGCGGTGGCGCTCGCGCAGCGCCTGGCTCCGGCGCAGCCGCTGGCGCCGCCGCTCGCGGCGATCCTGGTCGTGCTCGGCCACGTCTACCCGGTCTGGCTCGGGTTTCGCGGAGGCAAGGGGGTCGCGACCGGCCTCGGCGCCTTCGCCGTGCTCGAGCCCGTCGCGGCGCTCGTCGCGCTTCCGGTGTTCCTGCTGGTCGTGGCCACGACGCAGTTCGCCTCGCTCGGCTCGGTGCTGGGCGCGCTGAGCCTCGCCCTGCTCGCGTTCGTCTTCCGCGGCGCCGACGCGGTGGCGTTCGCGGCGGCCGCGACCGCGGCCCTGATCGTCTTTCGCCATCGGGCCAACATGCGGCGCATTCTCGACGGCACCGAGCGAAGGCTCGGCACGCGGGGCGAGGCACGCCCGTGAAGACCGCGGTGCTCGGCGGCGGAGCCTGGGGGACGGCCCTCGCCGCCCAGGCGGTGCGAGCCGGGCTCGACACCCGGCTCTGGATCCGCTCTCGCGAGCTCGCGAGCGCCGTCGCCGAGCGCCGGGAGAACCCGGCCTACCTGCCCGGGATCGAGCTGCCGGCGGGCCTGCGCGCGACGGCGAGCCTCGCGGAAGCCGCCGCGGACGCCGAGGCGGTGCTGGTCGCCGTGCCGTCCGAGTACTGCCGCTCGCTCTATCGAGAGCTCGTGTCCGTCGCCTCGAATGCCGCGCTGCTCGTCTCGGCCACGAAGGGGCTCGAGACCGAGACGCTCTTGCGGATGAGCCAGGTGGCGGCGGCCGAAGCGCCCGGCCGGGCGCTCGCCGTGCTCTCGGGGCCGTCCTTCGCGCTCGAGGTGGCGAAGCAGCTCCCGACGGCGGTGGTGGTGGCCTCGGCCGACCACGCGGTGGCCGAGCGCGTCCAGCGCGCGCTCTCGACGCGCAGCTTCCGCGTCTACTCGAGCGAGGACATGGTCGGCGTCGAGCTGGCCGGAGCGGTGAAGAACGTGATCGCGATCGCGGCCGGCATCGTGGACGGCCTCGGCTACGGCACCAACACGGTGGCGGCCCTCGTCACGCGCGGCCTCGCCGAGATCTCGCGCCTGGCGGTGGCCCTGGGTGGCCGTCCCGACACCCTGGCCGGTCTGGCGGGGCTCGGCGACCTGGTGCTCACCTGCACCGGAGCGCTCTCGCGCAACCGCACGGTGGGCCAGCGGCTGGGCCGCGGGCAGACCCTGGCGGAGGCCGGGGCGGGGCTGCACCCGGAGGGTGTGCGCACGACACTCGCGACCGCGCGCCCTCGCGGAGCGCCACGGAATCGACATGCCGATCGTCCGGCAGATGCGGGCGGTGCTCTACCAGGGCAAGCCGGCCCGCGAGGCGCTCGAAGAGCTGATGCTCCGGAGCCTCAAGAGGGAGTGAAGCCGCCCGCGGCAGCGGATCAGGGAAGCGGCTGGTTGGTCGGCCCGGGGGCAGTCGACGTCGTGCGCGCCATCTCGGGCTGCACTTGCGGGGCCGAAGCACCTGCGATTTGCAGCCGGATCTTCCTGGCCAGGCTGTAGAACGGGTAGAAGTAGGCCCGCCACACCGAGCTGAATTCCTCGCCTTCGGGACCGATGCCGAGCTGAAACTGCTCTCCCCGGGCAGGTATGTAGTTCGTCCCCGCCAGGTGGTCCCAGAGCGAGAAGACCACGGCGAAATTCTTGTCGTAGTGCCGGCTCTCGCAGCTGTGATGCACATGGTGCATGGCCGGGCTGGAAAGGAACCGGCTCACGCTCTTGTTGTAGTGAAGCGGGATGTGCGAATGCCGCAGGTTGGCCGGGAGCGAGCTCAGGAAATAGACGAGGGTGTGCCGAGAATGGTGATTTCCAGGATGCCGCCGCCGTAGACATAGCCGAAGGCGCCGGCCACCAGGCCGGTCGAAAGCGCGGTCACGAAGTTCTCGAGCATCATGTCATCGGGTGCACGCGGAGGTTGGTGAGCGGCGTCAGGACGGCGCCGAGTGGTGCAGCTTGTGGAATTCCCAGAGGTACGCGACCTTGTGCTGCATGAAATGGCTGACCCATTTGGCGAGTCGGCCGCCGCGACCCACAGGATGGAATACGCGATCCGGGCGACGAGGGTGGGTCGACTCCCTGGGGGCCGGGCCCCAGCACCCAGGTCAGGCCGAGCTTGGCCGCCTGGGCGGTGGACAGGGTGCTGCCCAGCGCGAATGCCAGGGCCGCCAGGTGCAGTTGCATGTTCAGCAGAGAGCTGACCACGTAGTACTTGCCGTCCAGCCACGCCGAGCGCGTCACGTAGACTTCCCGGGGCGCCAGGAAGCGCCAGAACCCCTTCAGCGTACGGGGTTCCTCGTCCGTCGCGGAGGTGGCGTAGAGCACCAGGGCGATGCCGATGGTCGAAAGGACGAACAGCCAGTAGAAGTTGCCGGGATACCGGAAGGGGATGAGGATGCCGATCACCGGCATGACGTAGTCGTAGGCCGGCCCCAGCATCTGTTGCACTAGCGCTTTGATCTGGGAAAACATGGGCGCTCTACCCTATCACCCGGCCGACGGAGGTGCTAACGGGCGGTCCTCCGCCTGGGCAGGCAAGCCGGCCCGCGAGGGCTCGAAGAGCTGATGCTCCGGAGCCTCAAAAGGGAGTAAACTGCCGATTCTGAGCGGCTTGGCTGCGCCAATGCGGCGGGAGCGATGTACCGGCTGACCTACCAGGACGGAGACACCCCGCAGAGCTTCACCTTCGCTTCCGGCGAAGTCGTGATCGGCCGTTCCCCCGACTGCCAGATCGTCCTGCGCGATTTCGGCATCTCGCGCAACCACGCCAGGGTGCTGGTCGGCGAGAGCGGCGAAGCCCGGATCATGGACCTCAAGTCCAAGAACGGGACCCAGGTGAACGGCGTGCAGGTGGTCGAGGCGCCGCTCAAGGACGGCGACCGCATCACGCTCGGGAAGTTCGAGCTCACCTTCGGCAAGGCGCTCGAGAGCAAGGTCGTGCTCGACGAGGGCAAGCCGCTCTCGGACGAAGCCGGCACCATCATCCGCTCGGTGGGCGAGCTGTCGCGGCTGCTCACCGGCTCGGGTCCCTCCAAGACGGCACCGGACGCGCGCAAGGCGCCGGACGTCCAGGAGATCGAGAAGTCGAACCGCATCCTGAAGGTGCTGACCCAGGTCGCCGAGACGCTGATCGCGGTGCGGCCGGTCGAGGAGGTGCTGCACCAGGTGATGGACATCGTCTTCGAGCACATGCCCGCCGATCGCGGCTTCCTGATGCTCGAGGACGAGGCCGTCGCCGACAAGCTGGTGCCGATGGTGGTGAAGCACCGCAGCTCGGGCGGCAGCGAGGGCCGCATCACGGTCTCGAAGACGATCACCGACCGCGTGATGCACGACCGCGTCTCGATCCTCACCTCCGACGCGATGGTCGACCCGCGCTTCGGCGCGGGGGACTCGATCCGCTTCCACGGCATCAGGAGCGCGATGTGCGCGCCGCTCTGGAACAAGGACGAGGTGATCGGGATCATCCACGTCGACTCGCCGATGCTCACCAACTGCTTCACGGTGAACGACCTCGACCTGCTGACCGCGCTCGCCAACTACGCGGCCGTCGCCGTCGAGCGCGCGCGGCTCAACCAGAAGATCGTGGCGGAGGAGAAGAAGCGCGAGCGGCTCGGCCGCTTCCTGTCGCCGCAGGTGGCGAGCCGGATCCTGGCCGCCTCCGACCACGGCGCCGAGCTCGGCCCTCCCGAGGTGCGCGAGGTCACGATCCTGTTCGCCGACATCAGCGGCTTCACCTCGATGTCGGAGACGATGAGCCCGTCCGCGGTCGCGCTGCTGCTGAACGACTACCTCTCGCGCATGACCGACGTGATCTTCAAGTACGAGGGCACGCTCGACAAGTACATCGGCGACGCGATCATGGCCGTGTTCGGCGCCCCGCTCGACATGCCGGACCACGCGCCGCGCGCGATCAAGGCCGCGCTCGAGATGCAGGAGCGGCTCGCCGAGTGGAACGCCGACCGCAAGGAAGGCCCGGCCTTCCGGATCCGGATCGGGATCAACTCCGGCAACGCCATGGCGGGCGAGATCGGCAGCATCAACAAGAAGGAGTACACGGTGCTCGGCGACACCGTGAACACCGCGAGCCGGCTCGAGAGCTCGGTCGCCAAGCCCGGCTCGGTGGTGATCGGCGCCAACACCCACGCGATGGTCGAGGGCCTCTTCGAGTGCCGCGCGCTCGGAAGCTTCAGCCTCAAGGGCAAGTCGCTCGAGGTGCCCTGCTTCGAGGTCACGGGGCTCAAGGGCGGGTCTTCCTCGCCGACCGCGGCGGGGGAGGCCTGACGCGATGGCGGAGAAATCCCCGCCCCATCGCCGCGGCCGCATCCTCTTCTCGATCCTGGGCCTGCTGCTGGGCGTCGGCGTGCTGCCCCTCGTCTGGACCTCGAACCGCCTCGTCTCGCAGAGCCGCGAGAACCTCGAGGTGAGCCTCAAGGAGACGCAGATCGCCAAGGCCAAGACGCTCGCGAGCCAGGCCGAGCTCTACGTCAGCAGCGCGCACCTGCAGATCGTGACGATCGCCCGCACGCTCGAGGTGGACGCCGGACGCATGCCGTTCGCGGACCGCCTGAAGCGGATCCGCGAGCAGAACGCGCTCGTGCCCTACCTCGAGGGCGACCAGACGAAGCGCCACCTCGTCTACCTGAGCGTCGTCGACACCGAGGGCGTCGGCGCGCAGTCCGGCCTCGACTCTGCAGGACCAGAAGCTGCGTCGAGCAGCTCCAGGAAGGCTTCCAGCGCGGCCAGAACGGCACGCCGATGATCTCCGTCCCGATCATCGCCGACTCGCTGCAGGAGCCGGTGATCATCCTCGGCGAGCCCGTGAAGCTCGCGGGGCGGGTGCTGGGAGTGGTGCTCGGTGTCGCCAGCCTGCAGCCGATCCGCGAGATGACGACCGCCAGCAGCGGCGCTTCCGAAGTCTACGTGGTCGACAACCGCGGTCGCATCGTGGCGCACTCCGACCCGTCACAGCCGCTGGCAGCCGACTTCTCGAAGGTGCCGATCGTGGAGGAGTTCATGACGGGGCGCCAGCGCGCCGGCGGCACCGTGAACTTCGCGCTCGACAAGCGGCCGATGGTCGGGACCTTCATGCCGCTCACCGACAAGTCGGGCTGGGGCGTCGTGGTCCAGACCGACGAGGACACCGCCTACGCAGACGGCGATCGCAGCTGCGCGACCAGTCCTGTTCCGCACCGTCGCGATCGTGACCGCGCTCGCCGTGGTGCTCGGCACGCTGTTCGCCGGCGAGATCAGCCGCCCGGTGCAGAAGCTCGCGGAAGGCGCGCGGCGGCTCGCGGGCGGCGACTACGAGCACGCGCGTGAGCGTGCGCAGCCACAACGAGGTCGGGGTGCTGGCCGACGCCTTCAACGTGATGGGCGAGGAGATCCAGAAGGCGATCGAGGAGGTCAAGCGGCGCGCCGAGGAGAACGAGGAGCTCTTCATGGGCTCGATCCGCATGCTCGCCAACGCGATCGACGAGAAGGACCCCTACACCCGCGGCCACTCCGAGCGCGTCGCCTACTATTCGGCCTGCTGCGCCAAGCACCTCGGGATGGACGCGGCGAACATCAGGCGCGTGCACCTGTCCGGCATCATCCACGACGTCGGCAAGATCGGCATCGAGGACAAGATCCTGCGCAAGGCGGCGGCGCTCACCGACGACGAGTACGAGATGATGAAGCAGCACCCGACCAAGGGCGAGCACATCCTGGACGCGGTGCCGCTGCTCAAGGAGCGCGCGGGCGACGGGCTCATGCACCACGAGAACGTGGACGGCAGCGGCTACCCGCGCGGGCTCAAGGGCGAGGAGATCCCGCTGCTCGGGCGCATCGTGAGCGTGGCCGACGCGTTCGACGCGATGACCACCGACCGGCCGTACTCGAAGGCGATGAGCTTCGAGGCGGGGATCGCGCGGCTCAAGTTCCTGTCGGGGAAGAAATTCGATCCGGGCTGCGTCGACGCGTTCGAGCGGGCGTTCCTGATGGGAGACGTGACGCCCGCCAAGGCGCGCAAGGCCTCGGTCGCGCAGCGTCACTTCGACATCCACGCGCTGATGGGCGACGCTCCGCCCACGCTGGCTCCTGCCGTCGTGCCCGAGGCGCCGGTACCATCGGTGTAGTAGAAGGAGAACATGATCCGGAAAGCCGCCTTGCTTGGCCTGACCGTGGCGCTGCTGCTGCCCGGCCTCCCCGCGCTGGCGCAGAGCTCGGCCGACGCCGAGATGCGCTTCTCGACGGGCGTCATGCACCTGCGCGAGGGGCGCATCGACCTCGCGCTCGACGAGTTCAAGAAGGCCGTGAAGGAGGACGGCAAGAACCCGTACTTCCAGAAGGGCCTGGGCCTCGCCTACTCGGCGAAGGCGTCGCGAACGACCGAGCCGAAGTCGCGCGACGAGCTCTGGAAGTCGGCGATCGCGGCGTTCCGCCGCTCGCTCGAGCTCAACCCCTATTACGTCGACGTGCGCAACGACCTGGCCGCCGCGCTCATCGGCTCGGGCGACCGCGACGCCGCCAAGAAGGAGTTCCTGGCCGCGTACTCCGACCCGACCAACCCGACTCCCGAGGTCTCGGCGCGCAACCTGGGCCAGGCGTTCTACGACGAGAAGAACTACCCCGAAGCGATCAACTGGTTCAGGACCAGCCTCAAGCGCAACAAGGACTACACCGACGCCTACCTCGGGCTCGCCGACGCGCTCGCGGCCATCGGGCGCCCCGACGAGGCGGTCGTCCAGCTCGAGGCGGCGATCAAGGAGATCCCGAACGACGCGGCGCTGCAGCTCGCGCTGGGACAGTCGCTGCTGCGCGCGGGCCGCTTCGCCGAGGCGCGCACCCGGCTCGAGGAGGTGGTGCGCAAGGACCCGGGCGGACCGCTCGGCCGCGCGGCCGCCGACGCCCTCAAGTCGGTGCCGAAGTAGGCGCCTTTGCCCTACAAGAGGATCCTCGATTCGCTGCTGGGCCGCGTCGCAGGCGCGCGCTCGGTGCTGCTGCTCGATGCCCAGGGCGAGGTCGTGGTGGGCGCGGGCGAGCTCGACGAGCGCGAGCGCCTGATCGGCGCCTACCAGGGCATCGCACTCGGCATGGTCTCGCGCGCCGCCGAGCGCGTGGGCGGCGGCGAGGTGAAGACCGTCGTCTCGCGCCATGCCTCCGGCACCGTCGTGCTGACGACGCTCAGGGAGGGCTACTACCTCGTGGTCTCGCTCGGGCCCCGGGCGCTGCCGGCCCTGGCCGCGCGTCACTGCGAGGAAGCGCGACTCAAGCTCAACCAGGAGATCTGAGTTGGGGCTGCTGGAGCGGCTCCGCGGCGGGCTCGCCCGCACGCGGGAGGTGCTCGAGACGCCGATCGAGGATCTCGCGCGCGGCCGGCGTCCGCTCGACGAAGCCGCGCTCGAGGCGATCGAGGAGGCGCTGATCGCGGCGGATCTCGGGCTGCCCGCGGTGGGCGAGGCGCTCGAGGTCCTGCGGGCCAGGAGCGGCGCGATCGCGCGGGGCGGCCTCCCCGCGATGCGCGAGACGCTGCGGGACGAGCTGCAACGCGCGCTCGAGCGGCCGCCCGGCCGGACGCCGTTCTCGGAGCGGCCCTGGGTCGTCTTCGTGGTGGGCGTGAACGGGGCGGGCAAGACCACCACGATCGGCAAGCTCGCCGCCGCCTGGAGCCGCGAAGGCAAGAGCGTGCTGCTGTGCGCCGCCGACACCTTCCGCGCGGCCGCGGCCGAGCAGCTCGAGACCTGGGCCGGCCGCGCGGGGGCGGCCTTCCATCGCGGCCCGGAGGGCGGCGATCCCGCCGCCGTGCTCACCGACGCGCTCCGCATGGCGCGCGCGCGCGGTACGGACGCCGTCCTCGTCGACACGGCCGGGCGGCTGCACACGAAGACCAACCTGATGGCCGAGCTCGCGAAGATGGCGCGCGTGGCGGCGCGCGAGGTGCCGGGAGCGCCGCACGAGACGCTCCTGGTGCTGGACGCCACGGTCGGGAGCAACGGGCTCGCCCAGGGGCGGGAGTTCGCGAAGGCGGGCGGGGTCACCGGGCTCGTGCTCACCAAGCTCGACGGCACCGCGAAGGGCGGTGTCGCGGTCGCCGTCGTGCGCGAGCTCGAGGTGCCGATCCGCTACGTCGGCGTCGGCGAGCAGCTCGACGACCTGCTGCCGTTCGATGCGGCGGCGTTCGCCGACGGGCTGGTGGGCGCATAGCGTGGCGCCCTCCCGGCGCAGCCAGGGGCTCGACGAGCGGCTGATGCGGCGCGCGCTCGCGCTCGCGGCGCGCGGCCTCGGCGAGACGAACCCGAACCCGCTCGTGGGCTGCGTGGTGGCGCGGGGCGAGCGGATCGTCGGCGAGGGCTTCCACGCGCGGGCGGGCGCTCCGCACGCGGAGGTGCTGGCGCTCGGCCGCGCCGGAGCGCGGGCGAAGGGCGCGACGCTCTACGTGACGCTCGAGCCCTGCGCGCACCACGGACGCACGCCGCCCTGCGCGCCGCTCGTGCGGGCGAGCGGGATCGCGCGCGTGGTGGCGGCGATCCGCGACCCGGACCCGCGCGTCAGCGGCCGCGGCCTGCGGCTGCTCCGCGCCGCGGGCCTGCGCGTGTCGACCGGCCTGCTCGCCGGGGAAGCGGAGGCGATCAACGCACGCTTCCTGGCCGCGGCCCGCCGCGGCCGTCCCTTCGTGCTGCTGAAGGCCGCGCTCACGCTCGACGGGCGCATCGCCACCGCGAGCGGCGAGTCGAAGTGGATCACGAGCCGCGCGCAGCGCCTTCAGGCCCGCTGGCTGCGGCGACTGCACGACGGCGTGGTGGTGGGAATCGGCACCGTGCTCGCCGACGATCCGCTGCTGCTGCCGCAGCCGCGCACGCGGCGCCCGTTCGCGCGCGTGGTGCTCGACACGCGCCTGCGGCTGCCGCTCGCGGGCCGGCTCGTGCGCTCGGCGAGTGCCAGGACGCCGGTGCTGGTGCTGACCGCGGCGCGCTCCGGCGCGAGGCGCCGCGCGCTCGAAGCCCGCGGCGTGCGGGTGATCACGCTGGCGGCGAGCGGCCGGCATGGATCCGCGGAGCGTGCTCGCGGCGCTCCGACGCGAGGGGCTCGCGAGCGTGATGGTCGAGGGCGGCGCCGAGGTGCTCGGATCCTTCCTCGCGGCGCGCCTGGTCGACGAGGTGGCGCTCTTCCGCGCGCCGCTCCTGC
Source organism: uncultured Acidobacteriota bacterium (assembly GCA_963744315.1). Taxonomy (GTDB): domain Bacteria; phylum Acidobacteriota; class Vicinamibacteria; order Fen-336; family Fen-336; genus DATBSL01. The sequence continues at coordinate 82,258 of CAVUTB010000011.1, read as the reverse complement.
TCGGAGGCCGGCGCAGCCTCTCCGCCTTCGGCGGCCCCGATCCGAAGGCGCTCGGGCGCGCGCTCCGCCTCGAGCCCGTGCCGGAGGAGCCGGCTTTTCCCTGGCCCTGGCCGCCGCTCTTCGAGCGCTGGCGCCCGAAGCGCTAAGATGCTCCCGCCCGGGAGGCGGCGCGCATGGAAGGCTTGATGGTCCTCTTCGGCCTCGCGCTCGCGGGGATCGTCTTCCTGCTGCCGATCGTGTCGTTCCTGCTGGCGCTCGGGAACCAGCGGCGGCTGCGTGCGCTCGAGGAGACCGTGATCCGGCTCCAGGGGCAGCTGAACGCGCACACAAGGCTCCCGCGGCCGAAGCCAGGCCGGCGCCTACGACGAGCGTGGCGCGCGCGCCCGGTTCCCGTTCCCCGCGAGGCTCAGCCGGCTACGCCGCAGCCGGCGCCCGCACCGACACCCGCACCGACGCCTCCGCCGAGCCCTCCGCAGCCGGTCGCCGCGGTGACGCCGCCCTTGCCGCCCGCGCCACAGGCGCCGGTGCCGCCCGCCGCTCCAGCGGCCAGCGCGCCAGTCCGTGCCTGCGGCGGCGGCGACCCGCGTGCCGCCGAGGCCGCCCACTCCGCCCGCGCCGCGGCCTGCGCCGCCGAGCGCCGCCGAACGAAGGCGGCGGGTTCGACTGGGAGAGCCTGGTCGGCGTCCGACTCTTCTCGGCCGTCGCGGGCATCGCCCTCGTCTTCGCCGCGATCTTCTTCCTGCGCTATACGATCGAGCGCGGCTGGCTCCAGCCGCCCGTCCGCGTCGCGATCGGCGTCCTGATCGGCGTGGGGCTGCTCGTCGTCTGCGAGCGCCGCGCGGCGCGGCGCTACCCGATCACGGCCAATGCGCTCGACGCGGCCGCGGTCTCGATCCTCTTCGCCACCTTCTTCGCCGCCCATGCCCTGTGGCAGCTGATTCCCGTCTGGCTCACGTTCCTGCTGCTCGCGCTCGTGGCCGCGGTGGCCGTGCTGCTCTCGATCCGGCACGAGTCGATCTTCATCGCCGTCCTCGGCCTGCTGGGCGGCTTCTCGACGCCGGCGCTCCTGTCGACGGGAGAGAACCGGCCGATTCCGCTGTTCGCCTACCTGCTGCTGCTCAACCTCGGCCTCGCATGGGTGGCGCGCGCGCGCGCGTGGCCCGTCCTCACCGGCCTGAGCCTCGTGCTCACCACGCTCTACCAGTGGGCCTGGGTCTTCAAGTTCCTCGACGCGGCGCAGATGACGCTCGCCGGGGCGATCTTCCTGGTCTTCCCCGCGGCGTCGCTCGGTGTCCTGGCACTCGCGCGCCGCAGCGAAGCGGGCGCGCCGGCGGACCGAAAGCTGCAGGACACGGCGCTCTTCGGCGCCGCGCTGCCGCTGCTCTTCGCCGCTCTACCTCGCGGCCGTGCCAGGCTACGGCGCCCGCTTCGGCATCCTGTTCGGACTGCTGTTCCTGATCGACGTCGGGCTCCTCGCGATCGGGATCGCGCGCCGCGAGTTCCTGCTCCACCTCGCCGGCGGGCTCGGAACGCTCGTGAGCCTCGTCGTCTGGCTCGCCCAGTCGTACACGAGCGCGGCCTGGCCGGGCGTGCTCGCCGTCGTCGCCGTCTTCTTCCTCGTCTACCTGCTCGCCGAGCCGCTCGCTTCGGCGCTCGGGCGCAAGGCCGACGCTCCGCTCGGACGCGCCACGCTGGTGGCGCCGTTCCTGCTCGTGGCCGTTCCCGCCCTGGTCGCGCTCGAGCCGGCCGCCCTTCGTCCGCTCCCGCTCTTCGGCACGGCCTTCGTGCTGCTGGGGCTCGCCGCCGCCGCGGCGATCCTGCGCGAGCGCGGCACGCTCTATTACGTCGCCGTCTTCTTCGTACTGGTCGCGCAGGCGGCCTGGTCGGCCGCGCTACCTCGCGCCCGAGCGCCTGGGCGCAGCGCTCGTCCTCTACCTGGTCTTCGGGCTCGCCTACCTCGGCGTGCCCGTGCTGGCTCGCCGCCTCGACCGCCCGCTCGCGCCGCCCTGGGGCGGCGGCGCCGTGCTCATCGCGTCGCTGGTGCTGCTGCTCTACCTGGCCGACCACCGCGTCGCACCCGGCGCGCTCTTCGGCCTCGCGCTCCTGCTCGCGATCCTGAACGCGGGCCTCTTCATAGAGACCGCGTCGGCGCGGCTGCCTGCGCTCAGCCTCGTGGGCGGCTTCCTCTCCTGGATCGTGCTGGCGGCCTGGTGGATCGAGGCGGCGGATACCGTCGCGCTGCTGCCGGCGCTAGCCGTCGTCACGGGGCTCGCGCTCCTCATGCTCGCGGGGCATGCCTGGGTGCAGTCGCGCACGGCCGAACCCGCCGCCCGCGGCTTCTCGGTCGGCAGCGCGCTCGGGCTGGTCGCGCACATCTTCCTGCTGGCCGTGGCGGCCGATCCGCAGCTCGGCATCCCGCCGTGGCCCGTCTTCGCCGGCCTCGCCGTGCTCGCGCTCGCGTTCGCGGGCGCCGCGCTCTACCTCCGCGACGGCGCCTTCCACGCCGCGGCCACGCTGGCTGGCGCGATCGTGCTCCTGGTCTGGATCGCGAACGCCCCGACTGCCGCGTGGTGCACGGTGGGGCTCGTGGCGCTCGGCGCGCTCGCGGCCTTCACGCTCGCCGCGATCCGGATGGGCCGCGCGGTGGGGGACTCGGGTACGGCCTGGTCGGCGGCCGCCGTCATGGCGCTGGCGGCGCTCCACTTCGGCGCCATCCTCGCGAGCGGTGCGACCGCGCCGGCCACGGCCGTGCTGGCCGCCGCTCACGCCGTGGCCCTGGGGACGCTGCTCGCGGTCGCGACCGCGCGCGGCTGGCTGAAGCTCGGGCTTCTGGCCGTGGGCACGAGCGCCTTTGCCGTGCTCGTGTTCGCCACGCTGCACGCGAGCGCCGACGAGTGGCCCGCCCGCCTCGGGCTCGCGGCCGCGATCTACGCCGTCTTCCTCGCGTGGCCCTTCGCCGCCGGGCAGGCGGCCGTCGGCTCGCGCGAGCCATGGCTCGCCGCGATCCTGGCCTCGGCGCCGTTCTTCTTCGCCGCCCGGCACGCGCTCGTGGCCGGCGGCTACAAGCACGTGATCGGCGCCCTGCCGCTGGCGCAGGCGGCGGCGATGGCGCTCCTGCTGCGGCGGCTGCTCGCCGTCGAGCCCGCCCGCGGCCGCGACACGGGCCGCCTCGCGCTCGTGGCCGGCGCCGCACTGGCCTTCGTCACGGTGGCGATCCCGCTCCAGCTCGAGAAGCAGTGGATCACGATCGGCTGGGCTCTCGAAGGCGCGGCCCTCGCGTGGCTCTACCGGCGGATCGCGCACCGGGGATTGCTGCTGACCTCGGCCGGGCTGCTCGGCGCGGCGTTCGTGCGCCTGGCCCTCAATCCCGAGATCTTCCACTACACGCCGCGCAGCGAGGTGCCGATCTTCAACTGGTACCTCTACACCTATCTCGTGTGCGCGGCGGCGCTCGTGGTCGCCGGCCGGCTGCTGCGGCCCGCCGCCGACAGCCTCGCAGCCGCCTTGCCGCGCGTGTCGACCGCGGCGTTCACGGGCGCGGGCGTGCTGCTGTTCCTGCTGCTGAACATCGAGATCGCGGACTTCTACGCGGAGGGACCGACCGTCGCCTTCAGCTTCGGCGCACGGCTCGAGCAGGACCTGACGTACACGATCGGCTGGCTCGTCTTCGGCCTGGGCCTGCTGGCCGTCGGCATCGTCGCGCGCAGCCGCGGCGCCCGGCTCGCGGCGCTCGCGCTCGTGGCGGTGACCGGCTGCAAGGGCTTCCTCTACGACCTCTCGCGCCTGGGCGGGCTCTACCGGGTGGCCTCGTTCGTGGGGCTCGCGGTCGCGCTCTCGCTCGTGGCGCTCGCGCTCCAGAAGTACGTGCTCGTCGCGTCCAAGGAAAAGGCGTGAGCCGTCGTCGCACCGGTCTCGTCGTCGCGGTCGGGGCCGCGGCGCTCGCCGCGCTCGGGGGTGGAGCGGCGGGCGAGGGGCTCGCCGTCGTTTCGCTTCGAGCGTTCCGCCGTGCTCCAGGGTTCCGGGCCGCAGAGCCTCCCCGTCGACGTGCCGCTGCTCGTCGGCTCCGCCCCGTTTCGGGTCGAGAGCTGGCCGGGACCGATGGGCAGCCGGCCGCGCCGCGTCGCGCGCGGAGGGCTGCGCGACCTGCGCTTCTACGACGCCGAGGGCCGCGAGGTGCCGTACCTGCTGGTGGAGCCGCCCACGCGCGAGCCCGAGTGGCGCCGTGCGGCGAGGCTGCTGCCGATCCCGGCGACGAGGAAGCAGAGCGGCTTCGAGGCCGACCTCGGCGTGGCGACGAGCGTCGACCGGATCCACCTGGAAGGCATTCCGGCGCCGTTCCTGAAGCGGCTCTCCCTCGACGGCAGCGGCGACCGCGCGCGCTGGACGCGGCTCGCGCCGGAAGCGACGCTGTTCGACCTGCCGGACTCCGGGCTGCGCCAGCTCGAGCTCGCGTTCGCGCCGGGGGTCTATCGCTACCTGCGGATCACCTGGGACGACGCCTCGAGCGCGCGCGTATCCAGCTCCGCGCGAGCTCCTCGGCCGAGTGGCGAGCTCCGACGCGCCGGCCGCCGCGGTCGTCTCGACCCCGCTCGCGTTCGACCGGCGCGCGAGCGAGCCCGGCACGAGCCGCTTCCGCGTGCGGCTGCCCGGCCCCTCGCTGCCGATCGTGGCCCTGCGGCTGTCCGTCGGCGGCGGCAACCTCTCGCGACAGGCCCGCGTCGGCGAGGCGCGCCTGGTCGGCATGGAGGCCGCTCCCGTCCGCCTCGGCGAGGCGCGGCTCAAGCGCGCCGTCCGCGACGTCCTCGCCGCCGACGAGCTGCGGATCCCGATCGAGACTCCGACGACCGCGCAGCTGGAGCTCGAGGTCGACGACGGCGACAATCCGCCGCTCGACCTGCTCTCCGTCGAGGCGGAGCTCGCCGAGCTGCCCTTCATCTACCTGGAGAGCGAGAAGGGCGGGACGCTCGTCGCGCGCTGGGGGCAATCGGCGCTCGACGCGCCGCGCTACGACCTCGAGTCGGCCCGCGAGCGCGCCGCGCGCGCGGCCATGAGCGCCGGCGCGTGGGGCGAGGCGCGTCCGGCGTCCGCCGAATCGGAAGCGCTGGGGGTGGCTGCTTCGTTGCCGGGCGTCGGCCCGTCGCTCGAAACGTCGCCGTTCCGCTACGCGCGGACGCTGCCCGACGGCGCGGCGGGGCTCGTGAGCGTGCCGCTCGATGCCGCCGTGCTGGCGCACTGCAAGGGAGGGCTGAGCGGCAGCTTCGCGGACCTGCGGATCGTGGATTCCCTCGACCGGCAGCTGCCGTACCTGCTCGACCGCCGGCCGGAGCCGCTCCTGATCCCGCTCCCCGCTCCCGCTCGCGACGCGGCGGCGGCCGCACGGTTTCCGGCCGCCACCAGCGTCTATCGACTGAAGCTCCCGTACGCCGAGCTGCCTCCGGCCCGGCTCGTGCTGCGCACGAGCGCCCGCGTCTTCGAGCGCGAAGTGCAGGCGTTCGTCGAGCCCCTTTCCGACGAGTCTCGCAGACGAAGGGGAGACGCGCCTCGGCTCGTCGCGTCGGCGTCGTGGCGTCACGCCGACCCGGACAGCGCGGCGGCCGCGCTCACGATCCAGCTGCCGACGCTCCCGCGCGCCGAGCTGCTGCTCGCCGTCGCCGAGGGCGACAACAGCGCGTTGCCGCTGGCGTCGGCGGAGCTGCTGCTGCCGTCGTGGCACGTGCGGCTGTTCCGGCCCGGGCCGGGCGAGCTCAGAGTGGTGTACGGCCACCGCACGCTGGCGCCGCCGCGCTACGACCTGGCGCTTCTCGCGACGAGCGTCCTCGCGAGCCCCGCCCGCGAGACGGCGCTCGCGGGCGAGCAGGAGCACGCGGGCTCGGAAACCGAGGTCTTGCGGCCGCGCGCCTTCTGGGCGCTGATGCTGGGTGCGGCCTGCGTCCTGCTCGGCCTGATCGTGCACCTCGTGCGCGGGGCCCGGGTTTCCGAGGGAAGCTGAGGCGGAGCCGCATGTTCACGGGGATCGTCGAGGGCACGGGCACGGTACGCGACGCGGCGCGCCGCGGCGACGTGATGGCCGTGCGCATCGACGTCGGCGGGCTCTTCGAGGGGCTTCGCTCGGCGGATCGATCGCGGTGAACGGCTGCTGCCTGACCGCCGTGCGCTCGGACGCGCGAGGCTTCGACGTCGAGCTGACCGAGGAGACGCTGCGCCGCACGCGCTTCGACGAGCGGCTGGTCCCGGGCACTCTCGTCAACCTCGAGCGGCCGATGAAGGCCGACGGGCGCTTCGACGGCCACATCGTCCAGGGTCACGTGGACGGCGTCGGACGCGTGCGCGCGCTGCGCCGGCTCGGCGAGTCGGCCGAGCTCGAGGTCGAGCCTCCATCCGGTTTCGAGCGCTACCTGGTCGAGAAGGGCTCGGTGGCCGTCGACGGTATCTCGTTGACGGTGTGGGGGATCGGCGGCGGCGCCTTCTCGGTCGCGCTCATTCCCTTTACACTGGAGGTTACGAACCTGCGCAACGTCGAGGCCGGGCGGCTCGTCAACCTCGAGGCGGACGTCATCGCCAAGTACGTCGAGCGCCAGCTCGCGGCCCGCGGGCCGTCGTAGAAAGAGCGTCGAGCATGCCGTCGAAGATCACCGAGGCCATCGAGGACTTCCGCGCCGGGAAGATGGTCGTCGTCGTCGACGACGAGGACCGCGAGAACGAGGGCGACCTCACGATCGCGGCCGAGAAGGTGACCCCGGAGGCGATCAACTTCATGGCCCGCTACGGGCGCGGCCTGGTCTGCCTGCCGATGACGGGCGAGCGGCTCGACGAGCTGCGCGTCCCGCTGATGGTGCGCGACGAGCAGAACAACGCGCGCTTCGGCACCGCGTTCTGCGTGCCGATCGAGGCGCGCGCCGGCGTCACCACCGGCATCTCGGCGGGGGACCGCGCGCGCACCGTGCTCGCGGCGATCGACCCGAAGACGCGGCCCGAGGACCTGGCGCGGCCCGGCCACATGTTCCCGCTGCGCGCGAAGGCGGGGGGCGTGCTCGCCCGCGCCGGCCAGACCGAGGCGGCGGTCGACCTCGCGCGGCTCGCCGGCCTCTATCCGGCGGGCGTGATCTGCGAGGTGATGAACGAGGACGGCACGATGGCGCGCGTGCCGCAGCTCGAGCGCTTCTGCAAGGAGCACGGCATCCGGCTGATCACGATCCGCGACCTGATCCACCATCGCATGCAGACCGAGCGCTTCGTGCGCAAGATCGCCGAGGCCGAACCTGCCGACCTCGTACGGCGGCTTCCGCGTCCACGCCTTCGAGAGCCTGATCGACGCGCCAGCATCACGTGGCGCTGGTGATGGGCGAGGTGCGCACCGACGAGCCGGTGCTGGTGCGCGTGCACTCCCAGTGCCTGACCGGCGACATCTTCTCCTCGAGCCGCTGCGACTGCGGCGGCCAGCTGCACACGGCGCTCGAGATGATCGCGGCCGAGGGGCGCGGCGTGCTGCTCTACCTGCGCCAGGAGGGCCGCGGGATCGGGCTCGTGCACAAGATCATGGCCTACGAGCTGCAGGACCAGGGCAAGGACACGGTCGAGGCCAACGAGGCGCTCGGCTTCAAGGCCGACCAGCGCGACTACGGCATCGGCGCGCAGATCCTGGTCGAGCTCGGCGTGACGAAGCTCCGGCTCCTGACCAACAACCCCCGCAAGTTCGTCGGGCTCGAGGGCTACGGCCTCGACGATCGCCGAGCGCGTCCCGATCGAGATCGCCCCTTCCGACGCCAGCCGCCGCTACCTGCGGACCAAGAAGGAAAAGCTCGGACACCTGCTGCGGCGCGTCTAGCGGGCGAAGGTTTCCCCGAAGAAGTTGCCGGCCTTCCAGTGGGGGGTTTCGGGGTCCTGCGCGATGCGGAAGCCGAGCGCGACGTTGGCGCGCGTGTAGAGGGCGATCGCGGCCTCGTCCATCGGCAGCGAGAGATCGTCGGACGGGCGGTGGTAGTGCTTCTCGAGAAACTCGCGGAAGATCCGCGGGCCGTCCTGCGCCGGGTCGGAGGACCTCGTGCCCGGCGCGAAGTAGACCGCGGGGATGCCCTTGCGGACGAACGAGAACTGGTCGCTGCGCACGAAGATCGTCTGCTCCGGCATCGGGTCCGGGGCGAGCGCGAGCCCGACGGCCGCGGCGGCGGCGCGCGCGGGAGCGTCGAGCGTCGAGTTCTCCGCCCCGAACGCCACCACCTCCGCCATCGGGAAGAGCACGAGCGGCATGTCCACGTTGACGTTGGCGACGAGCGCGCCCTTGGGCACCGTGGGATTCGCGGCGAAGTACTCCGAGCCGAGCAGCCCGCGCTCCTCCGCGGTGACGAACAGGAAGAGCACCGAGCGCCGCGGGCGCTTCTCGAGCCCGGCGAGCACGCGAGCGACCTCGAGCACCACGGCGCTGCCGAGCGCGTTGTCGTACGCGCCGTTGTGGATGCGGTCGCCGCTCGGCTGGGGGCCGAGCCCCACGTGGTCGAGGTGCGCCGAGTAGACGAGGCAGGTCGAGCGCAGTGCGGGGTCGCTCCCCTCGAGCAGCCCCACGACGTTCGGGCTCGTGACGCGCGTCTGCTCGCTCCGCGAGGCGAGCGCCGCGCGCACGCCGAGAGCGAAGCCCCGGAACTTCGGCTCCTCGGCCGCGGCCACGGCGGCCTCGAAGGCCACGGGAGCGGCCGCGAACAGCCGGCGCGATGCGTCGAGGCTCAGGAGCGCGTTGCCGCGCAGCCCCTCGAGCGCGCCCGCGGGCGAGCCGTCGCGGTTCGTCCAGCGCGTGGTCGGCGCCTCCGCGAAGCCCACCGCGCGCTCCCACGGCGTGCGCGTCTCCTCGCCGGGCGTCCGCAGCGTCACGAGCCCGACGGCGCCGTGCTCGGCCGCCAGCTCCGCCTTGCGCGTCCGCGAGGCGTGATAGGCGCGCTCCTCGCTCGGCAGTCGCGCCGGCGCGTTCGCGAGCACGGCCACGATCTTTCCCTTCACGTCGAGCCCGGCGTAGTCGTCCTGTCCCTGGCGGGGCGCCGTCACGCCGAAGCCGGCGAAGACCACCGGCGCCTCGACGCTCGTCTCGGCCCGCGAGGCGTCCGCCGCCATCAGGAAGTCCCGGCCGCAGCTCGAGCGTCGTGCGCCCCGACGGCCCCTCGATCGCGACCGAGCCGGACGTGAGCCGGCTCTCGAGGAGCGGCACCTGCTGCAGGAAGCTCGAGCCGTCGCCGGCCGGCTTCAGCCCCTGGAGCGCGAGCTGGGCCGCCACGTAGCGGGCCGCGATCTCGTGGCCCCGGGTCGCCGTGGCGCGCCCCTCGAGCAGGTCGTCCGCCAGGAACTCGACGTGCGCGCGCACGGCCCGACCGCTCACGCGTGCAAGAGCCCGGGCCAGCGCCTGGTCGTCGTCGGCCGGCTGGGCCACGCCGAGGCTCAGACAGGCGGCGACGACAAACGCGAGCCTCGGCGTCATTCCGGGACATTCTAGCCTCGAGCCTGCGCTGCCTCGTACTGACTGAGCTCTGGACGGCGAGCGCGCGAAAATCGGCCTCGCGATCGTCACGCCGACGTGTCACGCTATCCGGAGTAGCAACCCAGCCAGCGAATTGAACGCGCGCCACCCGTGCCGATGACCGGGTGGCGTCGCTTCGTCGCTTCGAAGACCTGAGGGGGCGGGGAGGTCGTGATGACTACGGACGAGATCGGTCACAAGCTGGTGGCGCTCTGCCAGCAGGGCAAGAACCTGGAGGCGATCGACACGCTCTACAGCAAGGACGCCGAGAGCGTCGAGGCCGTGAGCACGCCCGAGATGCCGGCGCGCCTCAAGGGCGTGACCAAGATCAAAGAGAAGAACGAGTGGTGGTTCGCCAACAACGAGGTGCACGAGGGCGGCGCCAAGGGCCCCTTCCCGAACGGCGACCGCTTCGCCGTGATCTACAACTTCGAGGTCACCCCGAAGAAGGGTCCCATGGCCGGCAAGCGGATGCGGATGGAAGAGGTGGGGATGTACACCGTCAAGGGCGGGAAGATCGTCCGGGAGGAGTTCTTCTACACGATGGGCTGAGCCTCCCCAGGCGGACCGAGGCGGCTTGCGAGTAGCCGTAATCCGGAAGGGTTTGACGCCGTCGTCCGGGGCCTATAAGATCAAGTTTTGCTTTGGCTTGGGCGTGGCCCGGCCGGGGGTGGTCTGCCGTGTTCGAGGCGCTCAGCGAAAGGCTCCAGGGGGTCTTCAAGACCCTCCGCGGGCAGGGTGTCCTCAGCGAGGCCCAGGTCGATGCCGCGCTGCGCGAGATCCGCCTCGCGCTGCTCGAAGCCGACGTCCACTTCCGCGTCACCAAGGAGCTCGTCGAGCGCGTGCGCGTCCGCGCGATGGGCCAGGAGATCCTGAAGAGCCTGACCCCGGACCAGGCGGTGCTGCGCGTCGTGCGGGACGAGATGGTCGAGGTGCTGGGCGGCGCCGAGCCGCGCGCGCTCGCGTTCTCGTCGCAGCTGCCGAGCGTGATCCTGATGACGGGCCTGCAGGGCTCGGGCAAGACCACCACGACGGCCAAGCTCGGACGCTGGCTGAAGGGCCGAGGGCGCCACCCGCTGCTGGTGTCGACCGACGTGCAGCGCCCGGCCGCGCGCGAGCAGCTGCGCGCGATCGGTGCTTCGGCCGAGGTGGCGGTCTTCCATCCCGAGCTCGCCGCGCCGGGCGAGCTGCTGCGAAAGGCGCTCGCCGAGGCGCGCGCCGTCGGCCACGACACGCTGATCGTCGACAGCGCGGGCCGGCTGCACATCGACGACGCGCTGATGGCCGAGCTCGCCGAGCAGCGCGCCGTCGCCGAGCCGGCCGAGGTGCTGTACGTCGCGGACGCGCTCACCGGCCAGGACGCGGTGAAGAGCGCCGCCGAGTTCCACGCGAAGATCGGCATCACCGGCATCGTGCTGACCAAGCTCGACGGCGACGCGCGCGGCGGCGCGGCGCTCTCGGCCGCCGCGGTGACCGGCCAGCCGGTGAAGTTCGCGGGCACCGGCGAGAAGGTCGACGCCTTCGAGGCCTTCGACCCGGCGCGCATGGTGTCGCGCCTGCTCGGGATGGGCGACGTGCTCGGGCTGATCGCACGCGCCGAGGAGACGGTCGACCGCGAGCAGGCCGAGGCCTTCGCGCGCAAGCTGCGCCGTGCGGAGTTCACGCTCGAGGACTACCGCGACCAGATCAAGCAGCTGCGCAAGATGGGCCCGCTCGACCAGGTGCTGTCGATGATCCCGGGCGTGGGCGGCGCGATGAAGGGCGTCGACCTCGAGCGCGGCGAGCAGGAGCTCCGGCGCACGATCGCGATCATCGACTCGATGACGCCGCGCGAGCGCGCGGAGCCGTCGGTCATCAACGGCAGCCGCAGGAAGCGCATCGCCAGGGGCAGCGGGACCGGCGTCGAGGACGTGAACCGGCTGCTCAAGCAGTTCGCACAGGCGCGCAGGCTCATGAAGGGGCTCGGCGGGGGCGCCGCGGCCATGAAGCGGCTCGCCTCCCGCATGCCCCAGTTCCGTTAACGGAGAAAGAAGAGGAAGGATGCTGTCCATCAGACTGAGACGTACCGGCTCCACCAAGCGGCCCTACTACCGCGTGGTGGTCGCCGACTCGCGCAACTGGCGCGACGGGCGCTTCATCGAGGTGCTGGGCCACTACGACCCGCGCAAGAACCCGGCCGTCGTCAAGATCGACACCGAGCGGGCGAAGGCCTGGATCGGCAAGGGCGCCCAGGCCAGCGACACGGTGCGCAGCCTGCTCAAGCGGAGCGCCGCGACCGCCTAGCCGCGGCACCGCGAAGCGAGCCAACCATGGAGCCCCGCCCGTGAGGCAGCTCATCCTGCACATCGCGCGCGGGCTCGTGCGCGAGCCCGGGCGGGTGCGTGTGCACGAGCTGGTCGAGGACGGCACCACCGTGCTCGAGCTCGAGGTCGCCCCGAGCGACCTCGGGCGGGTGATCGGCCGCGAGGGACGAACGGCCCACGCGCTGCGGGTGCTGGTGGAGGCGCTGGCGCGGCGGCGCGGCGATCGCGTCGAGCTGGAGATCCTCGACTGATGCCCGCCTTCGCGGACCTGGTGCTCGTGGGCCGGGTCGTCAAGCCGCAGGGGCGCAAGGGCGAGGTCAAGGTGGAGCCCTTCTCCGACCGCGAGGACCGCTTCCCGAGGCTCGCGCGCGCCTTCGTGCCCGCGCCGGACGGCGGCGCGCGCGAGGTGGAGATCGAGCGCTGCTGGCCGCACAAGGACCACTTCGTGCTGAAGCTGCGCGGCGTCGACTCGATCACGCAGGCCGAGGCCTTGCGCGACGCGGAGCTGGGGATCCCCGAGAGCGAGCTCGAGACGCTGCCTCCGGGCTCGTACTACTACCACCAGCTCTCGGGGCTCAAGGTGGTGGACGAGCGCGGCGCCGAGCTGGGGACGGTCGCGAGCGTGATGGAGACGGGTGCCGAGACGCGCGTCCTCGTGGTGCGCGGACCCGACGGCGAGACGCTGCTGCCGTTCGCCGAGGCCTTCGTCCGCTCCGTCGATCTCGTGCACGGGGTGCTGGCCGTCGTGCGGCCGGAGTACGTCGATGCGGATTGACGTCGTCACGATCTTCCCGCGCATGCTCGAGGCCCCGCTCGCGGAGGGGATCGTGGCGCGCGCGTGCCAGGCGGGGCTCGTGAGCGTCCACGTCCACGACCTGCGCGAGCACACCGACGACCGGCACCGCACGGTGGACGACGCGCCTTTCGGCGGCGGCCCCGGGATGGTGATGAAGGCCGAGCCGTTCGCGCGCGCGCTCGAGAAGATCCGCGCCGAGGCAGGCCCGGCGCGCGAGGCGGTGGTGCTGCTGTCGCCGCGCGGGCGGCGCTTCGACCAGGAAACGGCGCGCCGCCTCGCCGGCCTCGAGCGGCTGGTGCTGCTGTGCGGCCGCTACGAGGGAATCGACGAGCGCGTCGCGGAGCGGCTCGCCAGCGAGGAGCTCAGCCTGGGCGACTTCGTGCTGACCGGCGGCGAGACCGCGGCGCTCGCGGTGATCGAGGCGACGGTGCGGCTCGTCCCCGGGGCGCTCGGCGACAGTGGCTCCGCGGCGGACGACTCGTTCGAGGCCGGCCTGCTCGACTGGCCGCACTACACGCGGCCGGCCGAGTGGCGCGGCGCCGCGGTGCCCGAGGTGCTGCTCTCGGGAGACCACAAGAGCATCAGGCGCTGGCGCCGGCGCGAGGCGCTGCGCGCGACGCGCGAGCGGCGCCCCGAGCTGCTGGCGCGCGCGCGCCTCACGGCGGAGGACGAGGCGCTCATCAGGGACATCGAAGACGCGGACCGGGCGGGCGGGCCCGGGTCGCTGGACAAAACACCCGCCGTCATTCACAAATAGGGACGGAAAAACGACCATGAAGGCGATCGAGACAGTCGAGGCGGCCGACCTCAAGAAGCTGCCGCAGCTCACCCCCGGCGACACCGTGCGCGTGCACGTGCGCGTCAAGGAGACCTCCGTCAAGGAGGAGAAGGGCAAGGCCAAGGAGACCGAGCGCGAGCGCGTCCAGGTCTTCGAAGGGACGGTGATCGGCCTGCGGGGCAGCGGCGCCCGCTCGACGATGACCGTGCGCAAGGTGTCCTTCGGCACCGGGGTGGAGCGGATCTTCCCGCTGCACGCGCGGACCATCGAGCGGATCGAGGTGGTCAAGCACGCGCGCGTGCGCCGCGCCAAGCTCTACTTCCTCCGCGAGCGCAAGGGCAAGGCGGGCCGCATGAAGGAGAAGCGCGTAGAGGCGCAGGCACAGGAAGCCTAGGGCCACCGCCCGAGGTGCGGCACCCGCAGGCCCCCGTTGGGCGGCGAGGAGCGAGAGGGGGATGGAAGCGGCGTCGAAGCGGGGCAAGCGAAAGGCGGTGCACCGCGGGGTCGAGCTCGTCTGCTCCATGCAGTTCGAGGAGCAGGCGCTCGCCACCGGCCACGCGGTGGTGGCAGGCGTCGACGAGGTGGGCCGCGGCGCGCTCTGCGGGCCCGTCGTCGCGGCCGCCGTCGTTCTCGGCAAGGGGTTCGTCACGGAAGGCATCGACGACTCCAAGCGCCTCACCGCGCGCCAGCGCGTGGCGCTCGACGCGCGCATCCGCGAGCAGGCGCTCGGGTTCGGGATCGGGGTCGCCGACCACGAAGAGATCGACCGCGTGAACATCCTGCGCGCGACGCTCGTCGCCATGAAGCGGGCCGTGCTCGCGCTGCCCGTCAAGCCCGACCTGCTGCTGGTCGACGCGCTCACCGTGCCCGGGATCAAGGTCGAGCAGCTGCCGATCGTCAAGGGCGACGCGCAGTCCGCGTCGATCGCGGCGGCCTCGATCGTGGCCAAGGTGCTGCGCGACGCGCTGATGAGCGCGCTCGACCTCGAGCATCCCGGCTACGACCTCGCGCGCAACATGGGCTACGGGAGCGAGGAGCACCGCCTGGCGCTGCGGCGCCTGGGGCCCTCGCCGATCCACCGCCGGACCTTCGGCGACGTCTCGCAGCGCTGGCTCTTCTCGTGAGGACGCGCAGCTAGTGGCACCGAAGAAGGACAGCCCGATCAAGCTGAAGGCGGACGCCGACGCGGCGGAGAAGAAGGGGGACTTCGCCCGCGCGATCGAGCTGCTGAAGCTGATCGTGCAGGACAACCCGCGCGACTGGCAGAACGTCAACCGCATCGGCGACCTCTACGCGAAGCTCAACAAGCTCAAGGAGGCGAACGACCAGTACGTCAAGGTCGCCCGCTACTACGCCGACGACGGCTTCTTCCTGAAGGCGATCGCCGTCTGGAAGAAGGTCCTGCGCAACGACCCTTCGATGCTCGAGGGCAGCCGCGAGCTCGGCGATCTCTACGCGCGCCAGGGCCTGGTGGCGGAGGCACGCCAGACGCTCGGCCAGGTCTACGACGAGTACGTCAAGAAGAACCGCATGCGCGAGGCGGAGGAGGTGCTGCGCCGGCTGTCCGAGCTGGATCCGTCCGACTTCAAGGTCAAGGGCCTGCTCGCCGACCTCTACACGCGCCAGGGCGACCAGGAGAAGGCGGCCGGCGAGTACATCGCGATCGCGGACGAGCTGCTGAAGAAGGGCAAGCCGGCCGAGGCGCTGCAGCTCATCGACAAGTCGCTGCGCTCGGGGCCGCGCTTCCCCAAGCTGCTCTCGGTGGCGGCCAACGTCCACATCGTGCAGAAGGACTTCCCGCGCGCGATCGAGCTGCTGGAGGAGGCGCGCCGCGCCACCCCCACCGACCGCGAGGTCTCGCTGCGGCTCGCCGAGTCCTACCTCGGCTCGCGGCGCGCCGCGGACGCGCGCAAGGTGCTCGAGGCGTTGCTGCAGCGCGACGCGAGCGACCAGGACGCGCGGCTGCAGCTCGGGCAGGTCTACCTCGCCGACGGCCGCTTCGACGAGGCGTTCGACCACTTCCAGCCCGTGGTCGACAAGCTCGCGGAGCGGCGCCAGGTCGAGCGCGGGGCCTCGCTGCTGCAGCAGATCGTGCAGCGCAACCCGCAGCACACCAAGACGCTCGCCAAGCTGGTCGAGCTCTACCGCGCGATGAAGAACGACATGCTCGTGGCGCAGACCTACGGCCAGATGGTCGAGGCCTACATGGCGACCGGCGGCCACGACCAGGCGGCCTCGATCCTCGAGATGCTGGTCCAGCTCGAGCCGCACAACGATCAGCACCGCACCAAGCTGCGCTGGCTCAAGGAGCAGGGCGGCGGCGCCGCCTCCAGCACCAGCGGCTTCGAAGTCGACCTCTCGCAGCCCGCTCCGAAGGCGGAGCCGGTCTCGGGTGGCCCGCCGGCGCCGGCACCGGCGCCGCGCGCAACGCTCGAGCTCAGCGGGCCGCTCTCGACCGACGACCAGGAGTTCATCTCCGAGCACCTCGCCGAGGGCCGCGTGTTCCGCAAGTACGGTCTCGGCGACAAGGCGAAGGACCAGTTCGAGGCCGTGCTCAGCCGCTTCCCCGACAACCTCGAAGCGCTCCAGGAGCTCGCGGACCTCCACAAGGAGAAAGGCGACACCGCCGCGGCCGCACAAAAGCTGCGCGTGCTCGTCGAGGTCCACAAGCTGAAGGGCGAGTCCGACAAGGCGTCGGCTGTCACGGCCGAGGCCGACAAGCTCGCCCCTCCACCTGCGGCGCCCGCCCCGGCCCCGGCCGCTCCGGCTCCCGCGGCGGCTGCACCCGCGGCGCCACCCCAGCCGACGGCACGCCCGCCTGCGCAGCGGCCCCGCCCGCCGCCGCGGCTCCGGCCGCCGCGGATTTCGAGATGGACATCGCGATCGACGAGCCCGCGCCCGCGCCCGCAGCGCAGGAGGACGAGCTCGAGTACGTCGAGATGGCCGAGGCGCCGGTGGTGGAGCCTCAGCCGGAGTTCGACGCCGCCGACCTGTCGCTGGGTGGGGGCGAGATCGACCCGAAGTTCCTGGACGAGGAGCCGGCGGTCGCCGCGGCCGAGCCCGCGTTCGACCTGGACGAGGAGCCCAAGGCGCCGCCGGCGCCGCTCGTCCCGGCCGGCCTCCGCGCGCAGCCCGCGCCCGTTCCTGCCGCCCCGGCTGTCCCGGCCGCCCCGATCGACAGCGTCCCCGCCGACCTGCGCCGCGCGATCGACGAGATCGACCAGTACGTCTCGATGGGCTTCGTCGAGGACGCGCGCGGCGTGCTCGCCGAGGTGGGGCCGCGGCTGTCCGCCTATCCGGCCCTCGTTCAGCGGCTCGCCGAGCTCGGCCTCGAGCTCGAGGCGCCGTCCGAGATGGACGAGCTGCTCGGCCAGGAGCCCGAGCCCGTCGCGTCGGAAGTGTCGCGCGCGGACGAGCCGCTGCAGCTCGGCGAAGGCTTCCTCGAGTTTACGCCGTCGAACTCGCTGCCGACGGCGCCGCCCGCGCCCGCGTCGCCCGGCGGCGACGGCGAAGGCTTCGACCTCGCCTCGGAGCTCGGAGGCCTCTTCGGCGCGCAATCGGCCGTCGCCGAGGAGCCGGCGCCAGCGGCCGGCGGCACGGATCTCGGCGATGCGTCGCTTTCGGACATCTTCCGCGAGTTCCAGAAGGGTGTCGACAAGCAGCTCGGCAAGGAAGACTACGAGACGCGCTACAACCTCGGGATCGCCTACAAGGAGATGGGCCTCGTCGACGAGGCGATCGCCGAGTTCCAGCTGGCCGCGAAGGACGAGCGCCGGCTGCTCGAGTGTACGAGCATGCTCGGGATGTGCTTCGTCGAGAAGGGCATGCCCAAGCTGGCCGTGAAGTGGTTCGAGAAGGGGCTCGCCGGCACCCGGCCGTGCCGACGAGGAGTACAAGGGCATCCGCTACGACCTCGGCGACGCGCTCGAGCAGTCGGGCGAGCTGCAGCAGGCGCTCTCCGCGTTCGAGGAGGTCTTCGGACAGGACGCCTCCTTCCGCGACGTGGGAGAGCGGATCGAGCGGGTCAAAGAGAAGATCCGACAGTCCGGCTCGAGGCACTGAGCGGCGGCCACCTCAGCCTTGGCCGCCTTCCTTTCGATCCTGAGCTCGCTCCTCGTGGGGATAGTGCTCGTCGTCGCGCCCTGGTACCCCCCTATCTGGGAGGCCAACTGGCTGCTCCAGATGTGGCCCGCCGCGCGCGGCATCGTGCTGAGCGGCTTCACGCGCGGCGCGGTGAGCGGGCTCGGCCTCGTCAACCTCGTGCTCGCGCTGCGCGACGTGCACGCCCGGCTCACGGGCGGCTCGTGGGGAAGCCGCGATGCGGGGTGAGTCGCGCGAGCAGGCCGCGGTGGACACGCTCTTCGCCGAGATCCTGGCGGCCGGCGAGAGCGTGCCGCGCGCGAGGGAGGTGCTCGCCCGCTGCGCCGACGAGACGGTCCTCGCCGCGACGCTGCGCCGCGCGATGCCGATCGCCTTTCTCGAGGCCGTGGCGGGCGTCTCGCCCTGGTCCGAGCGGCCGCGGCTGCTGGCGCTCGTCGTGCTCAACCCGAAGGCGCCGCGCCCGCTCGCGCAGCGCCTGGTTTCGTCGCTCTACTGGCACGACCTCGCCGAGGTGGCCGCGACGCCGCGGGTGCCGGCGGCCGTGCGCGCGCGCGCCGAGGGCCTGCTGAAGGACGGCCTCGCAGACATGCGGCTCGGCGATCGCGTGACGCTCGCGCGCCTGGCGACGCCGCCGCTGCTGCCGCCGCTCCTGGCCGACGCCGAGACGCACGTGGTGGAGGCCGCGCTCATCAACCCGCGCCTGCGCGAGGAAGACCTGACGACCGCGTTGCGCCGCGACGACGCGCGCGCGACGCTCGTCGAGGCCGCCGCCGCGTCGACGCGCTGGGCGACGAGCTACGCGGTGAAGCTCGCGATCGTGCTGCAGCCGCGCACGCCGCTGCCGCTGGCGCTCGAGCGCATCACCTCGCTCGTGCCGCGCGACCTGCGCCGGCTCGCCCTCGATCCGTCGCTGCGGCCCCTGATCCAGGCCGCGGCACGAAAGGTGATCGAGCAGGAAGCGGAGCCTTCGTGAGCGCGTACAATTCTAGGCGGCTCAACGAGATGGCCTTGACACTGCACGAAAATCGGCAATAAAATCGCCGGGCTGCGGCCAAGGTCTGGGCCGACCGTGGCCGAGAAGAGTGGAAGCGATGGGCGGGTTCGCGGAAAAGCTCCGACGGGAACGCGAAATGCGCGGCGTGAGCCTGCGCGAGATCGCGGAAGGCACCAAGATCGGCATCCGCTTCCTGCAGGCGCTCGAGGACGACCGCGTCGAAGCGCTGCCCGGCGGCCTCTTCCCGCGGGCGTTCGTCAAGCAGTACGCGCTCTTCCTCGGCCTCGATCCCGACAAGACCGTCGCCGACTTCGTGGCGGCGCACAGCGATCTCACCGTGGAGCGCAAGCCCGTCGTACCCCCGTTCCAGCCGCGCAAGTCGAAGCTGTCGGCCGGCCACCTGTTCCTGGGCGTTGTCGCCGTGATCGCCGTGGTGCTGACGCTGCGCCGCGGCGGCGGCTCGAGCGCGCCGCCCCAGCCCTCGCCGACGCCGCTCGCGGCGCCCGTGGTACTGCCGACGGACCGCGTCTATCCGGCGTCCTCGCTCGCGCCGGCCGCGGCGGGCAACGGCCTGGTGCTGACGCTGACCGCGGAGGCCGACTGCTGGGTCGAGGTGCGCGCCGACGGCGCCACCGTGGTGAACCGCGTGCTGGCGCAGGGCGAGTCGCAGACCTTCGAAGCCCGCGGCGAGCTCGTGCTGTCCGTCGGCAACGCCGGCGGAGTCAGCATCCGCGTCAACGACCGCCAAGCGCTCCCGCTCGGGCGCAGCGGCGAGGTCCGCAAGAACATCGTGATCACCAAGCAGAACCTGCCCGACATCGTCGGGCAGGAGGACGCGGCCTCCCCCGACGGCCGAAGCGGCTAGCGCTGCATGGGGGAGACCCGAGCCACCAACCCACTGGTCCTCCAGTTCCGGCGCGGAGGTGTCGCGCGCGACCTGCGCCTGATGGCGGCGCAGGGCCTGCTGCCGCTCAAGCCGGAGGACCTGCTCGAGCTCTGGACCGGCCTAGTCGGCGACGCCGACTCGACGATCCGCGCGGCGGCCGAGAAATCGCTCACCGACTTCGCGGCGGCAGAGCTGCTGCCGATCCTGAAGAGCCGGGACACGCCGGTCGCCGTGCTGGCCTGGGCAGTGAGCAAGCGGGCCGAGCCGGAGCTGCGCGAGGCGACGCTGCAGAACACCTCGCTGCCCGACGGCGTGATCGAGCAGCTCGCCCCCACGCTGCCGCAGGCGCTCGCCGAGCTCGTGGTCATCAACCAGACGCGCCTGCTGCGCTCGACGCCGCTGCTCGTCGCCATCGAGAGCAACGCGGGGCTGAGCAACGACCAGAAGCGGCGCCTGCGCGAGCTGCGCGAGACGTTCCACATCGGGGAGCAGCCCGCAGCCGCTCCCGCGCCTGCAGCGCCGGCGCCGGTCGAGGAGCCGGCGGAGCCCGAGGTCGACGTCGAGGAGGTGCCGGAGAACGAGTTCTCGATGACGGAGGAGGAGTTCATCGTCAGGACCCTCGCGGAGGAGGACCGCCAGAAGGCCGAGAAGGTGAGCGCAGTCCAGAAGATCTACCGCCTGAACACCGCGGAGAAGATCATCACCGCGCTCAAGGGCTCGCGCGAGGAGCGCTCGATCCTGATCCGCGACCCCAACCGGCTGGTGGCGACCGCGGTGCTCGGCAGCCCGCGCATCACCGAGGCCGAGATCGAGTCGATCTCGTCGATGAAGGGCGTCTCCGACGAGATCCTGCGCACGATCGGCAACCATCGCGAGTGGACCAAGAGATACACGGTGCTCAATAACCTGGTGCGCAACCCGCGGACCCCGGTCGGAATCGCCCTCAGCATGGTGCCGCGGCTCAACCCGCGGGACATCAAGGGCATCGCCGTGGACCGTAACGTCCCGGAGCCCGTGCGCAAGCAGGCCCAGAAGTTCGTCAAGGGCCAGCAGCAGCAGGGATCGAAGTAGCATTAGGCCCGTCCCATGGCCGACTACTACCAGCTCCTCGGCGTCACCCCGCAGGCTTCGGCCGGCGAGATCCGGCAGGCCTACGCCAAGCTCGCGCGCGACAAGCACCCCGATCGCTTCACGGACCCCGCGGCGAAGCAGCAGGCGCAGCGCGCCTTCCAGGACCTGACCACGGCCTTCAACGCGCTCGCGAATCCGAAGAGCCGCCAGGAGTACGACCAGGCTCGCGAAAAGCCGGTGCCGAAGACGCCCGAGCAGATCGCGACCGACGCCTACGAGCGCTCGCAGGCGGCGCTCGAGGCGGGCCAGCTGCAGGAAGCGGTCACGCTGCTGTACACGGCGGTTCACCACGCCCCGGGCCAGCTGCCCTACCAGCTGGCGCTCGGTCGCGCGCTCGCGAAGGCGGCGGGGCACGACGCCGCCCGCGAGGCGGTCCAGGTCCTGGAGCGCGTGACCCAGCTCGCTCCGAACCACGCGACTGCCTTCGTCGAGCTCGCGACGGTGCTGGCGCGCCAGGGCCTGAAGCTGCGCGCGCAGAAGGCGGTGGAAGCGGCGCTGCGGATCGCGCCGCGCGACGCCCGCGCCAACCGCCTCGCGGCCGAGCTGGGCATGGGGCAGCGGTGAGCGGCCTGCGGATCAGCGCCGACGCGCAGAGCGACGTGGGGCGCAAGCGCAAGGGCAACGAGGACGCCCTGTGCCTGAACGACGAGCAGCGGCTGTACGTGGTGGCCGACGGCATGGGCGGCCACGCGGCCGGCGAGGTCGCCTCGCGCGTGGCGGTCGACGCGATCGCCGAGTTCGTCGAGCTGACGGGCGGCAACCAGGAGATCACCTGGCCGTTCGGCCTCGACGACACCATCTCCTACGAGGGCAACCGGCTCAAGACCGCGGTGCGCCATGCCAACACGCGCGTGATCGAGGCGACCCGCGAGAGCGCCGAGTACGAGGGCATGGCGACGACCGTGGCGGCCGTGCTGGTCGACGGCGACATCGCGAACCTCGCGCACGTCGGCGACAGCCGCATCTACCTGTGGAACGGCGAGTCGATCGAGCAGCTCACGCGCGACCACTCCTGGGTCAACGAGCAGATCGAGAACGGCGCCATCTCGCCCGAGCAGGCGCGCAGCCACCCGCTGCGCAACGTGGTCACGCGCGCGCTCGGCGGCCGCGCCGACCTGGTGGTCGACATCCAGTCCCGGCGGATGGCGCCGGGGGACATGCTCTTGCTCTGCTCGGACGGGCTCACCACGATGGTCCCCGACGACGGCATCGCCCGCATCCTGCGCGAGTCGGAAGGGGACGTCGCCAGGGCCACCACGGCCCTGGTCAGTGAGGCCAACGAAAGGGGCGGTGAAGACAACATCACCGTCGTGCTGCTGAAGTTCGAGGAGTGACAGCGGTGCTGCCCCAGGCCCACGACGCCCGGCCCGCGCCCCGCATCGGGCGCTATCTGGTCACGGGCCGCATCGGCAAGGGCGGCATGGGCATGGTCTACCGCGGGCTCGACCCGGCCCTCGAGCGCGAGGTCGCAGTCAAGACGCTCGTGGCGGAGGGCAGCTTCGACTCCGACGGCCGCCGTCGCTTCGAGGTGGAGGCGCGGGCGGCGGCGCGGCTTTCGCACCCGAACATCGTCACGGTCCACGAGCTCGGCGAGGACCGCGGGATCCTCTTCATCGCGATGGAGATGCTGCCCGGCGCCGACCTCGAGTCGCTGCTGCGCTCGGGCGAGAAGCTGCCGCTGGCCGAGCAGCTCGACATCGTCGCGCAGGTCTGCCGCGGGCTCGCGTACGCGCACGAGCGCGGCGTCGTCCACCGCGACATCAAGCCGAGCAACGTGCGGCTGCTCGACGACGGCACCGCGAAGATCATGGACTTCGGCATCGCGAAGCTGGGGCCCGACCATCACATCACCAAGACCGGGATGATGGTCGGCACGGTCCACTACATGAGCCCCGAGCAGGTGCGCGGCCGGCCGCTCGACGGGCGCACCGACGTGTTCTCGGCCGGCGTGATCCTCTACGAGCTGCTGGCGGGCGAGCGGCCGTTCAAGAGCGACGACGTCACCGCGATCCTCTACAAGATCGTGAACGAGGAGCCCGCGCCGCTCGCGCTCGACGCGTTCGGCGAGCTCGCGCCGCGGCTGCGCGCCGTGCTCGACAAGGCGCTCGCCAAGGATCCGGCGGCACGCTACGCCAGCGCGGCCGCCTTCGCCGAGGAGCTCGGAGCACTCTCGGCGAGCGTCCAGCGCGCAAAGCCCGCTCCGCCGGCGATCCAGGCCGAGGGGCTCACCACTGCACGCCGCGCGCTCGGCGAGGGACACGTCGAGGAGGCGCTCGCGCGGCTGCGCGGCCTGGTGGCCGAGCACCCCGACTGGGTCGAGCCGCGCCGCGCGCTGCGGGTGGCGCTGCGCGAGGAGAAGCGCCGCAAGGAGCCGTCCCCGGCGAGCGCCGACGGCTATCCCGAGCTCGACGCGACGTTCCAGGCCGCGCTCACGAAGCGCGACGCGGGCGCCATCGGCAGCCTTCCCACCCAGGTTTCCGGGAGCACGGCGCTCGCGCCGACCGTGCTCGCGCCGTCGGGGGCGCCCGCAGCTCCCGCGCCGGCGCCCGTTTCGACCCGGCCCTGGCTCTACGCGGGCGGCGCCTTCCTGGTCGTCGCCCTCGCGGCGGCGGTCGTGCTGCTGCGTCCTTCGGGAACGAAGCCGGCGGCGGAGGCGCCGCCGGTTGCGCCTGCCGCGGCCGCGTCCGGCGCGCCCGGCCCCGTCGCTTCGGAGCCGCCCGCGGTGGCCACCCGCTCGCTGCCGGTGCGCACGCAGCCGCCGGGAGCCAAGGTCACGCTCGACGGCGCGGCGGTCGCGGGCCTGACGCCGCTCGAGCTCGCGCTCGATCCCGGGGTCGAGCACAAGGTGGCGCTCGCGCTCGAGGGCCACGCGCCGCAGGAGATCCGGGTCAAGCCGGGCAGCGCGCCGGCGGCGCTCGAGGTGACGCTCGAGAAGCAGCTTCCGCCCGGCACGGTCGCGGTCCAGTCGGAGTACGCCCTCGACGTGGTCTGGCGCGGGCGCACGCTCGCCAAGGGCGAGAGCTCTCCGCGCGTGCAGCTGTCGGGCGGCCGCCAGGTGCTCACGCTGCTGGCGGCGCCGGTGTTCCTGAAGGCCGACGTCACCGTCGAGGTTCCCGCCGGCGGCGAGGTGGCCCTGCCCGCCCCCACGCTCGGCAAGCTGAACGCGCGCGCCACGCCCGAAAACTGCGAGGTGCTGGTCGACGACGTGTTCGTCGACTACCCGCCGATCCGCGACCGGCCGCTCGCCGCCGGCCGCCACACGGTCACCTTCAAGTGGCCCGACGGCAAGACACAGCAGCAGACGATCGAGGTCAAGGAGAACAAGCCCTCGTTCGTCGAGGGCCGGAAGGAATGAAGCCAGGATCGCTCGTCGTCGTGCTGCTCGCGCTCGCGGGCCCGCTCTGCGCGCAGGAGACTCCCGACCAGCAGGCGCGCCGCCTGCTCGAGGACGGCCGCGCCTACCAGGCGCAGGGCAAGTCGAAGCAGGCGCTCGACAACTTCAACATCGTCGTCTCGAGCTTCCCGAACACCGACTCCGTGGGCCAGGCGCTGCTCGAGATCGGCCGCTACCACATGGAGGTCGAGAACGACACCGCCAAGGCGCGCGCCGCCTTCGAGCAGGTCACGAAGCAGTACGCACGCAGCGACGCCGCGCCGGGCGCGTACTACTACCAGGGCCTGCTGACGCTCAACCGCGCGACGACGCCCGCCGAGATCGAGGACGCGCTCGCGCAGTTCGCGCGCGTCGAGACGCTCTATCCGAGCAGCCCCTGGGTGCCGCGGGCGATCGCCGCGGAGGCGCTCGCCCAGCGTCGCGCCGGCCGCTACGCCGAAGCGAGCGACCTCAACCGACGCGTGTCGCTCGAGTACCCGGCCTCCGACGCGGCCGCCGGCGCACAGTACGAGATCGGCCGCGCGCTCGCGCTCTCGGGCCAGCCGCGTCTCGCGATGGAGGAGTTCCAGCAGGTCCGCAACCGCTTCCCGAAGAGCGCCTGGGCGGAGCCCGCGCTGCAGCGCACCACGGCGCTCTACCGGCTGTTCGGCACCGCCAAGCCGAGCTTCGCGCTCGATCCCGCCTTCAGCGTGGGGGCCGGCGACGTGCTGAAGGACGTGCGGTCGCTGCTGGTGGGGCCGAGCGGCGCGCTCTGGATCGCCTCGGAGAAGACCAAGAGCGCGGTGCCGATCGAGAGCAACGGCAAGATCGGCGCCGGCTTCAGCGCGGAGGACCCGCGCGCGCTCTCGCTGTCGCCCGCGGGCGAGCTGGTGATGGCCTCGCGCACCGCGGTGCGCGTCGGGCCGAAGGACGTCCGCACCTTCACGACGCCCGCCGAGAAGCCGGGGGCGCCGCCGAAGCCGGTCGACAAGATCCTCGCCGCGGGCATCGCGCCGGGCGGCGCCGTGCTCGTCTCGGACGAGGAGCGCGAGGCGATCCTGCGCTACGACGGCAAGGGCGAGTACCAGGGCACCTTCCCGGGCGGGCGCGACGCCGCCAAGCGCAAGGTGACGCGCATCCTGCTCGACGGCGAAGGCGGGATCGTGACGCTCGACCGCGACGAGAAGACGGTGCGGGTGTGGGACGACGGCGGCCGCCTGCTGCGCAGCGTCGGCCCGACCGGCCTCAAGCGCCCGGTCGACGTCGCCGTCGACCCCTTCCGCAACCTCTACGTGGCCGACGAGGAGGCGGGCGTCCTCGTCTTCAACCCGCAAGGCCAGCTCGTCACGACGATCGCCAGCCCGGAGCTGCGCAAGGCGCGCGCGCTCACGCTCGACGCCACGGGCGCCGTGCTCGTGTACGACGACCGCGCCGAGCGCGTGCTGCGCTATCGTTAGGCCCGCGACCCCCGATGCCCTCGCCAAAGCCGCCCTCGATCCGAGCCCGAACGCGCGCGCTCGCCGCCCTGGCGCTGCTGCTCGCCGCGCCGCTCGCCGCGCGGGCGCAGCAACAAGCGCCGCCGCCGGAGCCCGCCGCCGCCCTGCAGGCCGAGGTGCAGGCCGCGCAGGACGCGCTCGCGCGGGCGGTGGCCGAGTTCGACGGGCCGCAGCAGAGCCGCTCGATCGTCGTCTTCGACGAGCTGATCGCGCGGCTCGAGGCGCTCGGCCCGCGCTCGCTGCCGCCGCGCGGCAAGGACATCCTGGCGCAGGCCTACGAGTACCGCGGCCGCGCCTACTTCGGGATCGGGCTTTCGGAGAAGGCCTCGGACAACTTCCGGCAGCTGGTGCAGCTGCGGCCGGACGCGTCGCTGTCGAAGGAGCGGGTGTCGCCGAAGGTCGTGGAGCTCTTCGAGAGCGTCAAGCGGACGCTGGTCGGCCGCATCGCCGTCTCCTCCGAGCCGGCCGGCGCCACGGTCACGCTGGTGAGCCCGGGCGGGCTGCGCACGGAGCTGGGGCTCACCGACTTCTTCCCGATCGAGGTGCTGGCCGGCGAATACGCGGTCGAGGTGAGCCGCCCGGGCTACAAGACCGAGACGCTGGCGGTGAGCATCGCGGCCGAGGCGACCGAGACGCGCGCGGTTCCGCTCACGCGCGTGCTCGCGAGCGCCTTCCTGATCGTCGAGCCGGCGGGCGTCGAGGTGTGGGTGGACGGCGAGCTCAGGGCGACCAGCTCCGGCAGCCTGGCGCCCGAGCTCCACGAGGCGGCGCGGGCGCGCGGGCTCGACCCGACGCGCGCGGCCGCGCGCGTGGAGGTCCCGAACCTGTCGCTCGGCAGCCACGCGCTCGAGCTGCGCCGCCGCTGCTACACGGGGGTGAAGCGCACGCTGGAGACGGCGCAGCCGCAGGACTACCCGGTCGACCCGATCAAGCTCGAGGACTCGCTCGCTTCGCTGAAGCTCACCTCCGATCCGCCGGGCGCGCGCATCCTGCTGAACGGCGAGGCGCGCGGCGTGACCCCCGCCCAGATCGACGGCATCTGCTCGGGCAAGGTGCGCGTCGAGGTCAAGCACACCGCCGGAAAGTTCATCAAGGACCTGGTGCTCGAGAAGGACGAGGCCGTGAGCCTCGACTGCCCGATCCGGCCGACGCTCGCGTTCATCGGCGTCGAGGCCGCGAACGCCGCGGGGCTGCGCTACCTGTCCGACGCCGACGAGAAGATCCAGGCGAACCTCTCGCGCCTCGGCTCGCTCAACTTCATCACGGCTCCCCGCGAGGCGGTCGACCGCATGCTCGAGCAGGACAAGCTCACCCGCCAGGCGCTCTTGCCGGGATCGGGGAGCGATCCCGACCTGGTGCGCAAGGTGACGCTGCGGATGGCGACGTCGCTCGAGGTGCAGGGCTTCCTGGTGGCGGTCCTGCCCGAGGAGCGCCTGCAGCGGACGGCCCGCCTGCACCTGCTGGCGGCGGGCAACACCAAGGCCGAGGCCGTCGACGTGGCGTTCGCCGACACTCCCGCATACGAGCCGCTGATCAAGCGGCTCGACGCGCAGTTCCGGAGCGAGCGGCCGTGGAGCGGGCTCGTGACCGTGGACACGCTGCTGCACGAGGGCGTCCCGGTGCTGCGCGTGGTGCCGGGCAGCCCCGCGGAGAAGGCGGGCATCGCGGCGGGCGACCTGGTGCTGGGCGCGGACGGCCAGGCGGTCAAGCAGACCGCCGATCTGCTGGCCGCGGTCGAGGCGAAGAAGGTCGGCGACCGGCTGGTGCTGCAGGTGAAGGGCGCCGCCTCCGGCTCGCAGCCCCGCGGCGTCGAGCTCGCGCTCGGCTCGAGCGCGCGCGAGATCCCGCTCTTCGACCCCGACCTCGTCTACAACAAGGTGATGATGGACCTGCGCGCCGTGGTCGAAGGCTACCCGGGCAGCGAGGGGGCCGCCTACGCCTGGCTGAACCTCGCGATCTGCGCGATGCACTTCGGCGACTACGCGGGCGCCCACGAGTACCTGCAGAAGGCGAAGGCGGAGCTGCCGCTGCGGCCGGGGCTCTCGCGCGGCACGGCGCTCTACTATCTCGGCCTCACGCTCGACAAGCTCGGCTATCGGCCGCAGGCGGTGGAGGCCTACCGGGCCGCCGCCGAGCTCAAGGAGGCGACGCTGATCGACAACGACGGGCCTCCGGTCTCGACGCTCGCCACGCGCAGAGCCGGCCCGTGAGCGCCGCCGCGCGGCTCGTCTGGGAGCGCACCGACGGCGGCAAGGTCGAGTTCCCGCTCGACGGCGACGAGCACGAGCTCGGCCGCGACGAGGACGTCGCGATCCGCGTGGACGAGCCGCTCGTCTCGCGCCGCCACGCGCGCATCCTGAGGCGGGGCGAAGGCTGGGTGGTGGTCGACCTCGGCTCGACGAACTTCACCCGCGTCAACGGCCAGCGCGTGCGCCGCGAGCACGAGCTCGAGCACGGCGACGAGATCCGGCTGGGACGAAGCAAGCTCACGTTCCTGACGGGCGCTTAGCCCCGCCGGCGGCGGTCGCTCAGGCGGGCTCGAGGCCCGGATCCGGGCGCGCGAGATGGAAGCCCTGGCCGTAGTCGACCTTGAGCGCGTCGCGCAGCACCTGCGTCTCTTCCTCGTTGTGGATGCCTTCCGCGATCACCTCGGCGCCGATGTTGTGGCCGAGCGCGACGAGCGCCTTCACCATCGAGAAGTTGACCGGGCTGGTGTGGACGTCGCGCACCAGCCCGATGTCGATCTTCAGGTACTGCGGCTTGAGCTTGGCGATCGTGTCGAGCCCCGAGTAGCCGGCGCCGACGTCGTCGACCGCGAACGACATCCCGATCTGCTTGAAGTAGCCCATCGTCTCGAGGAACATCGCGTGGTTCGCGATCACTTCCCGCTCGGTGATCTCGATCACGACTCGGCTCGGAGCGACCTGCGCCCGATCGAGGAACTCGATCAGCGCCTTGTCGCGGAACTGCGGGTCGCGCATCGTCGCCGGCAGCGTGTTCACGAAGATCTTGGCGTTCGACGGGATCCGGGTGGAGGACAAGCAGCGCCCGCTTGCGGCACAGCCGGTCGAGCTCGACCTTGAGCCCGTGGCCCTCGGCGGCGCCGAACAGCGCAGCGGCCGACTCGAGCCCCGAGCCGCGCGGCCCGCGCGAGAGCGCCTCGAAGCCCATGATCGTGTTCTCCTGCAGGCGCAGGATCGGCTGGTAGGCCGTCACCACGCGCTCGCGCAGCAGGATGTCCTGCAGCCGCTCGAGCACGCCGAGCTCCTCGGCCTGCCGCTCGTGCGACGCCTGCTGGAGCGCCTCGTCGAGCGCGCGCTCGATCACGCGCTCGGTGTGGAGCAGGGGATTGTGCACCGCGAGGCCGTGGCCGACCTCGAGCCGCGGCGGCGTCTTGATGTAGGGAAACGCCGCGCGGGCGATGTTGGGGGCGAGCGACGAGACCACGCGCCCGCGCGCCGTGCGCAGGTCGGCGACCGAGAGCGCCACGCTGCGCCGCCGCTTGCGGTCGAGCAGGAACAGGAAGCGCAGCCCGCGCGGGCGGTCGAGGCAGATCACGTCGCCCTGGCGGTAGTCCTTGCCGCGCGACTCGTCGATGATCTTGAAGAAGCGCTGGCGCACCTCTTCGTAGGCGCGCGTGCCGTACTCGTCCTCGATCCTTCCGAGCGGCGTGGCGTCGAGCACCAGCAGGCCCAGGCTGCCGCGATCCGTCAGCTCGCGCTCGAGGTCCGCGAGCCGCTCGTGGTAGGGGGCGATGGGCTCGGACATGGGCCTCGGTCGCGCGCATGATAGCGCGGGCGCAGAGGGGCAGCCAACCGGGCGGCCGCGGCGGACTGCTAGAATGATCGGCCTTTAGGAGGGAGCGTCTCTGCCGATCCTCGGACGAATCCTGCGCGACCGCGGGGTGATCACGGACAGACAGCTGCAGGAGGCCATCCAGCACCAGGTGCTCTACGGCGGCCGGCTCGGCACCAGCCTCTACGAGCTCGGCTTCATCACCGAGGAGCGGCTGACGGACGCCCTGGCGCGCGCTCACGGCGTTCCCGCGATCGACCTCAAGACGCTCGGGCCCGAGGCGGTCTCGACCGTCCCGAAGAAGCTCGCCCAGCGCTACAAGGTGTTCCCGTGCAAGCTGCGCGGCCAGACGCTGTTCCTCGGCATGGTCGATCCCGGAGACCACGCGGCCGTCGCGCAGATCGGCTACTCGCTCGGCTACATCGTGCGTCCCGTCGTGGTGCCCGAGTTCCGGATGGTGCAGCTGCTCCACGACTACTACGACGTCGACGAGCGCTGGCGCCTCACCGACACGCACGCCGCCAAGGCGGAGGTCCCGCAGATCCACGACCCCGACGAGGCGGCGGCGCGCATCGACGCCGCCACCAGCCGCGACGAGGTGGTGGCGAGCGCGCTCGCGCTCGGCCACTGCTTCTTCCGCCGCGTCGTCTTCTTCATCGTCCGCGAGCCGTGGGTGCTGGGCTGGGACGGCGTCGGCGAGGGTGTCGACCGCGCGCGCGCCGCTGCGCTCCGCATCCCGCTCGACCTGCCGTCGGTGTTCCAGAGCGTCACGCGCAATCGGACGATGTTCGTCGGCCGGCCCGGGCCCGAGGAGACGAACAGGGTCTTCCTGGAGGCGATCGGCAAGAAGCCGGGCACCACCGCCGCCGTGTTCCCGGTGGCGCTTCGGGCCCGTGTCGTGAACCTGATGTGGGGTGACAGCGGCAGCGCGGGCGCCGCGCGCGGCGACCTCGGGCGGCTGCTCGCCCACATGCAGAAGATCCCGCGCGCCTATCTGCGCATCATCCGGCAGCGCATTGCCGAAAGCCGCGCGCGAGCGCCGGTCGAGCACAAGCCCGCCGAGACCAAGGAGTAAGAGGAGACCATGATCGAGAGACACAAGGAGATCCGTCGGCGTCGTCAGCGCAAGGAGAAAGCGCGCAAGGCCCGCAAGCGTGCGGCGATCGCGGCCGCGAAGAAGAGCGCGAAGAAGTCGTAGGCGTGCCCCCCGCGGCATCCGATCCGCCCGGATCGGGGCACGGCTTCCTGGCGGCGTTCGAGTACCCGGCCTTCCGCTTCCTCTGGGCCGGCGCTTTCCTTTCGAGCGTCGGTACCTGGATCCAGGACGTGGCGCTCAGCTGGCTGATCCACACGCGGATGGGGGATCCCTTCTACCTGGGCCTGCGCAGCTTCGCGCAGGAAGCGCCGCTGCTCGCCTTCATGCTGATCGGCGGCGCTTTCGCCGGACCGCATCGACCGCCGTCTGATCCTGCTCTCGTCGCAGGGCTTCCAGATGGCGATGGCGGCGCTGCTCGGGCTGCTCTACCTTACCGACCGCCTCGGCATCGTGGCGATCGTCGGCATCGCGTTCGCCACCGGCCTGATGCAGTCGCAGTCGGCGCCCACGTACCAGGCGGTGATCACGAGCCTCGTCCCGCGCGAGCGGATCGCGAACGCCGTCGCGCTCAACTCGCTGCAGTTCAACCTGTCGCGCGCGATCGGGCCGGTGATCGCCGGGCTGCTGCTGGCGAGTGCCGGACCGGGCTGGTGCTTCGCCGCGAACGCGCTCTCCTTCGTGGGAGTGATCCTCGCGCTGCGCACGATCGCGCTGCCGCCGCCCCCGCCGCGCGCGCAGGAAAGCCTGACCGAGAGCCTGCGGGTCGGCTTGCGCCACGTCATGGGCGCTCCGCGGCTGCGCGCCGCCACGCTCCTCGCCGGAGCCGCGAGCTTCCTCGCGTTTCCGCTCATCACCTACCTGCCCGTGATCGCCGGCGACGTGCTCAAGACCGGCGCTTCCGGCTACAGCCTGCTGCTGACCAGCATCGGCATGGGCGCGATCGTCGGCGCGCTGACCACGGCGCGCCGCGGCCACGCTCCCGGGCGCGCCCGCCTGATGCTGCTCGCGTTCGCCGCCTTCGGCGCGCTCACGGTCGGGGCGTCGCTCTCGCGCTGGCAGCCGCTCTCGATGGTCCTGCTCGTCGGCGCCGGCTTCATGCTCACGACCGCCTTCTCGACCCTCAACTCGCTCGTCCAGGAGCTGGCCCCGGACGCGCTGCGCGGCCGGGTGCTGTCGATCTTCGGAGTCGCCTTTCGCGGCGGCGGCCCGGTGGGCAGCCTGGTGGCGGGCTTCCTGGTGCGCGGTGCCGGCGCGCCCGTCGTGATGGCGGTCTACGCCGCGATCCTCGGCCTGATCGCGACGGCGCTCCTGGTGCAAAGGTCGCAATTGCGCGAGGTGGACGCCGCTCACTGAGGCCCGAAGCCGTTGCTTGCCGCCCCGGGCGCGCTTAAGCTCCCCGGCATGGCGCCCCAGTTCCCGCCGCGCCGGTCGGGGCCGCAGTCCTCGAAGCGCGTCTCGGACGGCCACCGCGTGACCCCGCACGAGGCCGGCAGCTACCTGGGCTGTCCCTCCTGCGGGCGCTTCCTCAAGATCGAGTGGGCGGTGCGCAGCGTCGTGTGCGCCTGCGGCGCGCGCCTGCCCGTCTCGCCGCCCGAGGAGTCTCGCAGCTGAAGGCGCGCGGCCTGGGCATCGACGGCGCCGTCGTTCCCGCGCTGCTGCTGCTCGTCGCGAGGGACCTCTCGCTCTACGATCCGCCGCGCGTGCTGGCCTGGCGGCTCGCACACGACGAGCGGCTCGCCGCGGCCGCGGCATGGCTCGGTCCGTTCCTGCCCGCGCCGAGCGGAGCCTGGGACCGCGATCCGATCGCGATGCTGCTCGCCGCGCTCGCGACGCTCATGGCGCTCGGCTACGCGGCGATGGCGGCGGCGGGCGCGCGCGCGCGGGCTCGCGCGGCCGTCGTCGCGCTCGCGGCGCTCGTGCTCGTGGTGCTGCCGAGCGCGGCCTTCATCGCGATGGGCGTGGCGAGCGAGCGCCCCTACGGCCAGGACGGCGGCGTCGTGCAGCTGCCGCTCGCGCTCGACTTCATCCTGGCGGGGCAGAGCCCCTACGGCGCCGACTACTCGGGCACGATCCTGGCGCGCCAGGCGCGGGTGTCGAGCTTCTGGGACGAGCTCGGCGGGAACCCGATCCTCCGCCACCACGCCTACCTGCCGGGAACGCACCTCGTGATGCTGCCGTTCCATCTCGCGTCGAAAGCGGCCGTCGGCTTCTTCGATCCGCGCTGCGTCACTCTCCTCTTTTATGGGCTCGTGGTCGTGCTCGGCGCGCGGCTGCCCGCCGGGGGAGACGCGCGGCTCGCCGCGCGCCGGCGTTGCGGCCCTGAACCCGCTCGTCTACTGGCATCAGATCTTCGGGGCGAACGACCTGCTGTTCGTGGCGATGCTGCTGGCGGCGGTGCTGGCCGCGCGCGCCGGGCGCAGCGTCGCGGCGGGAGCGCTCCTCGGCCTGGCGTGCGCGACGAAGCAGCTCGCCTGGCCGTTCGCGCCGTTCCTGCTCGTGGCGCTCGCCGGCGCCCGCTCGTTCCGGGAGTGGACCGTACCGGCGACCTGGCGGCGCCTCGCCGCTCCGCTCGCCGCGGCCGCTCTGGTCTTCCTGCTCGTCGTGCTGCCCGTAGCGCTCCTCGACCTTCGCGCGTTCTGGGCGGACGTCTTCGTCTACAACGCGGGCCTGCGGGGCGGTGACAACTACCCGCTGGGCGGCACCCCCGGCTTCGGCTTCGCCAACTTCCTGATCTACTTCGGGTGGGTCTCCGACCTGCGGCAATACTTCCCCTTCTCGGTCTTCTATCCGCTGCTCGTCCCGCTCGGCCTGCTGCTCGTGCGCGCGCAGATGCGCGACGGCCGTCCCGAGTGGGCGCTCGCGACCGGCAGCGCCGCGCTCCTCGCTTCGCTCTACTTCTCGCGCGTCGTCCATCCGAACTACCTGATCGCCGCGGCGGTCTGCCTGCCGCTCGCGGTGCTCGCCGCGAGGCGCGGCGCCGACATCGCCATCGCTCCGCTGCTGCTGCTCGCGGTCGCGGTGGAGGTCGTGGAGTACGGGCTCTTCCGCACGACCTGGGAGCAGGCGGCCGGCGTTCTCGGCCACGCGAAGGGGCTCGTCGCGGCGCTCGCTCCGAAGGCGGGACCGAGCCTCAGCCGCGATCCGCTCGGCCTGCTGGTGGGCGCCGTCGCCGCAGGCCTGGGCGTCCTCTATCTCTCGCTCGCGGCGACCGGGCTGACGCGCCGCGCGCGGCGCCCGGTGGCGGCCGTCGCGTTCGCGCTGGTGGTCGTCGCGCCGACGCTGCTGCTTTCCGCCGTCTCGACGCAGACGGGCATCGTGCGCGCGCAGGATCCGGCGGTGGTGCAGGCGAGAGCCGACGCGGCGAGGCTCGTGGCGGGCCGCAGCCCCTACTCGCCTCCCGCCGAGTCCGCTCCGCGCGGGCGCGAGGCCGTCTCGTCCAGCTTCCGGCTGGATCCGCCGGCCGAGCTCCTGCCGGAGGCGCCGCTGCTGCCGCCGGGCCTTCCGTTGCTGGCCGCCGTGCTGCGCCTCGTCGGCGTGCCGGATCCGCGACTCGTCGCGGTCCTGGCGCTCGCGGCGCTGGCCGCGATCCTCGCCGCACGCTTCGAGGGACGAAGGCGAAGGAGCGCGATCGCCGTGGCACTGCTGTCGGCGCCGCTCGCGCTCGGGACGGTCCTCGGGGCACCCATCGCTACCTGCCTCGCGGCCGTCGTGGGCGCCTGGGCGTGCTGTCGCGCCGGTCACGACCGCATGGCCGGCGTGCTGGCGGGGCTGGCCGTGGCGCTCGATCACCGCGCGCTCGTCGTGGTCCCGTTCGCGCTCCTGGACGACGTCCGCCCCCGGATGGTGCGCGCGGCGCTCGCTGCGGCTGCGACCTATCTGGCGCTCGTGCTCCCGGTGGCTGTCCTCGATCCGCCGGCCTTCGTGGAGCGTGCCTTCGCCTCCGTCCCGGCGGGTCCGGGCCTCGGAGTCGCCAATCTGCTCGCTTATTGGGGTGCGGAGAGCCTGGCGGCTTCGCTAGCGCCCCTCAGCGCCGTCGTGGTGTTGGCAGCGACGGTCTGGCTGCTCAAACGGCCGTGGTCCGCTCTCGCGCGCGGCGCCCTCGCGAGCCTCGTGGCGATTGCGCTGGCTCCCGCCGTGTCGCCGAATGCCGTCGCCGTTCCCATCCTGCTGCTGACGCTTGCGACAGTCGAGCTTCGGGGGAGCGAGGGGAGCCGGGGGCGTCCCGCCCCCCTAACCCCCTGGGGGGTTATGCCGGAGGCGGGATTCGAACCCGCACGGATTTCTCCACACGCCCCTCAAACGTGCGTGTCTGCCAGTTCCACCACTCCGGCACGGGGGGCAACCGAGCAATCCATCCATGCTATGTGCGGGCTCAAAGCCTGTCAACGCGGGGCGATTGACGCCCCGGGGCCCCCGGAATACGCTCGCTTTCGATGGCCGAATTCCGCTACGTGGAGCCCTTCGCGCTCGCGAAGGACGAAGCGCCCTACCGCAAGCTCTCGTCCGACTACGTCGAGGTGGGCGAGTTCGAGGGCCAGGAGGTCCTGAAGGTCGACCCCGAGGCGCTCCGCCTCGTGGCCCGACAGGCGTTCCGCGACGTCGCCTTCCTGTATCGTCCGGGCCACCTCGCGCAGCTCGCCGCCGTGCTCGACGATCCCGAGGCGTCCGACAACGACCGGAGCGTCGTGCTGTCGCTGCTGCGCAACGCCGAGGTCGCCGCCGGCTTCGTGCTGCCGATGTGCCAGGACACCGGCACCGCCACGATCGTCGCGAAGAAGGGCGAGCGCGTCTTCACGGGCGGCAAGGACGCGGAGCACCTCTCGCGCGGGATCTACGAGACCTACGCGCGCGAGAACCTGCGCTACTCGCAGAGCCTGCCGCTCACGATGTACGAGGAGCAGAACTCCGGGACGAACCTGCCGGCGCAGATCGACATCTACGCGACCGACGGGATGGAGTACCACTTCCTGATGCTCGCGAAGGGCGGCGGCTCGGCCAACAAGACCTTCCTGTTCCAGGAGACGCGCGCCGTCCTCAATCCCGGCGACGCTCGTGAAGTTCCTGTCCGAGAAGATGAAGCTCTTCGGCACCGCGGCCTGCCCGCCCTATCACCTCGCGTTCGTGATCGGCGGCACCTCGGCCGAGGCCTGCCTCAAGACGGTGAAGCTCGCCTCGGCGCGCGCTCCTCGACGGCCTGCCCACGAAGGGCGGCCGCGACGTCGCGGCGTTCCGCGACCTGGAGCTGGAGGCGCAGCTCGTCGAGTCCGCGCGCCGCACCGGCATCGGCGCCCAGTTCGGCGGCAAGTACTTCGCGCTCGACGCCCGCGTCATCCGGCTGCCGCGCCACGGCGCCTCGTGCCCGATCGGCCTGGGCGTCTCGTGCTCCGCCGACCGCAACATCCTGGCGAGGATCGACCGCGAGGGGATCTGGCTCGAGCAGCTGGAGCGCGACCCGGCGCGCTTCCTCCCGCGAGCGCTACCGAACCCTGCGCCAGAAGCCGAAGGTGAAGATCGACCTCAACCGTCCGATGATCGAGATCCGCGCCGAGCTGTCGCGCCACCCGATCGCGACCGAGGTCGCGCTCAGCGGCCCGATCGTGGTCGCGCGCGACATCGCGCACGCCAAGCTCAAGGAGCGGCTCGACCGCGGCGAGGAGCTGCCGCAGTACTTCAAGGACCACCCGGTCTACTACGCGGGTCCGGCCAAGACGCCCGAAGGGCTCGCCGTCGGGCTCGTTCGGGCCCACCACCGCCGGCCGCATGGACTCCTACGTGGACCTGTTCCAGTCGCGCGGCGCCTCGATGGTCATGATCGCCAAGGGCAACCGCAGCAAGCAGGTGACGCGAGGCGTGCCAGAAGCACGGCGGCTTCTACCTGGGCTCGGTCGGCGGCGCGGCGGCGCTCCTCGCGAAGGAGAACATCCGCAAGGTGGAGCTCGTCGAGTACCCCGAGCTCGGGATGGAGGCGATCTACCGTCTCGAGGTCGAGGACTTCCCCGCGGTGATCCTGGTCGACGACAAGGGCAACGACTTCTTCCAGAAGCTCGCGTGAGCGAGGCGCGGGCGCGCCCATGATCGAGCGGCTGCGGCGGGCCTTCAACGCCGGCTGGACTCCCGCCCAGTACGAGTCGTACAAGGCGCGGCTCGCCGAGGCCACAGGCGCCACCATCCACTTCCGCGTCTGCGAGACACCGGTGTTCCTGCCGGCCGAGCTGCGCGACGCGATGCTGAAGGGCGCCTTCGAGCTCTTCGACCGGCTGCTGGCGCCCGCGGCGCTCGAGCGCTCGAAGGCCGCGGTGCCGCCGGCGTTCGACGTACCCGGCGGCGACGAAGGGCACCCGCTCTTCGCCGTCGTCGACTTCGCGATCGCCTCCGAGGCAGGCCGCGTGGTTCCGCGGCTGATCGAGCTGCAGGGCTTCCCGTCGCTCTTCGGCTTCCAGCTCGTCCAGGGGCGGCTGTGCCGCGAGATGATGGCGGACGAGCCGCTCGAGTTCCTGCTGAGCGGGCTCGACGAGGCCTCTTACCTTCGGATCGTAGGCGACGCGATCACCGGCGGAGTGCCGGTCGAGAACGTCGTGCTGCTCGACCTCGAGCCCGAGAAGCAGGGGACCTATCCGGACTTCACGGCCACCGAGAAGCTGTTCGGCGTCCGCCCGGTGTGCCCGACGAAGGTCGAGAAGCGCGGGCGCGAGCTCTGGTACGAGCGCGACGGACGCAGGACCCGCATCCTGCGCATCTACAACCGCATGATCGTGGACGAGCTCGTGGACAAGGGCACCGAGCTGCCGTTCCGCCTGACGGACGACCTCGACGTGCAGTGGGCGGGGCATCCCAACTGGTTCTTCCGCTGGAGCAAGCACGCGCTGCCGGAGCTGCGCCACCCGCTGGTGCCGGAGTCGCGACTCCTCTCCGAGCTCGACGGCGTGCCCGACGATCTCGAGCGCTACGTGCTGAAGCCGCTCTTCTCCTTCTCCGGCTCGGGCGTGAACGTGGACCCCACTCCCGCCGACATCGCCGCCGTGCCCGAGGCGGAGCGCTCGCGCACGCTGCTGATGCGGAAGGTCGACTACGCGCCGGTGATCGAGGCGCCCGACGGGGCGCGCTCGCGCGTCGAGGTGCGCGTGATGTGCGTGTGGCGGGACGGCCGGCCGCTGCCGGTGACGCTGCTCGCCCGGCTCTCGCAGGGCAAGATGATGGGCGTCAAGTTCAACCGCGACAAGACCTGGGTCGGCTCCACCAGCTGCCTCAGCCCCCGAGATTGATCCGCTCCTCCACGATGTAGTGCGGGCGCGCGCGCGCCTCGTCGAGCACCGCGCCCAGGTACTCGCCGAGGACGCCCGTGAACACGAGCTGGACCCCGCCCACCAGGAAGACCGCCGCCAGGATCAGCGCACGCTCGGCAGCCGCCCCTTCGTAGACGTCGGCGAGCGCGAGCACGCCGAAGGCGGCCCCGAGCAGCATCAGCAGCAGGCCCGTGGCCCCCGCGGCCCGCAGCGGGAAGCGGCTGAACGAGACGAGCCCGGTGAGCGCGAAGCGCAGCATGAGGCCGACGGGGTACTTGCTCGCGCCGCCGCGCCGCGGCCCCGGCCGGAAGCGCACGCCGCTCGCGCGGAAGCCCACCCAGTTCACGAGCCCGCGCAGGAACAGCGTGCGCTCGCGCACCTGCCTCTGGAACACCTCGACCACCGGACGCGCGAGCAGCCGGAAGTCGGCCGCGCCCTGGCGGATCGGCGTGTCCGACACGGCGTTCAGGAACCCGTAGAAGGCGCGCGCGCTCCACCTCTTCAGCAGCGGAATCGAGGCGTCGCGCTCGCGCACGGTGTAGACGACGTCGAACCCCTGCTCGTGCCGCGCGACGAGCTCGGGGATCACGGCAGGCGGGTGCTGCAGGTCGCTGTCCAGCATCACGACCGCGTCCGCGTCGCTGTGGTCGAGGCCGGCGAGCAGCGCCGCCTGCTGCCCGAACCGGCTCGAGAGCGAGAGCACCGACACGCTGGGGTCGGCCCCCGCGAGCGCGCGCAGCAGGTCGAGGCTACGGTCGGTGCCGCGGTCCACCACGTAGAGCACGCGGCTCGTCCAGCCCGGCAGCCCCGCGAGCGCCCGGCGCAGCTCCTCGTGGAGGTCGAGGATCACGGGCTCTTCGTTGAAGACGGGGCAGACGACCAGCAGCGACTTCAAGGCCGCGGCATTCCCGCTAGGCGTCCCAGTCGCCCTCGAAACGGCAGACCGCCCCGCCCCGGTGGACGCACACGTCGTGCCGCGGGCGCAGGTTCTTCGCTCCCGCGAGCTCGAGCGTCCGCTGCATCCAGCCGAAGATGCGCTCGCAGAACTGCGGCGCCCCGCCCTCGAAGCCCCGCAGCTCGGCCAGACAGCGCCCGGGCCGCGTCTCGAGGATGCAGAGCTCGCCGGTGTCGTAGTAGCTCGAGAACACGCGCGCCGCCCGGCCGATGATGAACTCGGGCGAGCCGATCTTGAAGAAGACCTTGTAGACCGTCGTCAGCCCGTAGTCGCACGAGGCGCGGCCCATGCTGCGAACGAGAGTCGGCTCCTGCGCGTGCAGCTGGCGCTCGGCCTCCACCATGAAGCGCAGGAAGAGCGGGACGTCGTACCAGGCCGAGGCCAGCACGCCCTCGAGCGCGCGGCGGTCGGCCTCGCCCAGCGCGTCCAGGATCGCGGCGAGCGGCGCTTCGCCGAAACGCTCGCGCACGTACCGCAGCGACGACTGTACGGCAGTCCCCTTGACGCGTGCCAAGCCACCTCCGGGCGCAAACGAGCCTAGCACGGGTATGATGGCCGGCTCAGGAGGAAGCTATGAGCGACAGGCGCAGCAAGGCCATCACCGAGGGGGACATCCGCGCCCCCAACCGCTCGATGCTGCGCGCGGTCGGCTTCGACGACGCGGCCTTCCAGAAGTCGATCGTCGGCGTCGCGAACGCCTACAGCAATCTCACGCCCTGCAATGCCGGCATCGCGACGCTGGCCGACCGCGCGATGGCGGCGCTGCGCGAGGCCGGGCGTGATGCCCCAGGTCTTCGGCACGATCACCGTCAGCCGACGGCATCTCGATGGGCACCGAGGGCATGAAGTACTCGCTCGTCTCGCGCGAGGTGATCGCCGACTCGATCGAGACGGTCGTCAACGGCCAGTCGATGGACGGCGTCCTGGCCGTGGGCGGCTGCGACAAGAACATGCCGGGCGCGCTGATCGCCTTCGCGCGGCTCGACGTGCCGTCGATCTTCGTCTACGCGGGGACGATCAAGCCCGGCCGCCACGCCGGCCGCGACCTCACGATCGTGAGCGTCTTCGAGGCGCTCGGGCAGTTCGAGGCGGGGAAGCTGCCCAAGGCGGAGCTCGACGCGATCGAGCGCCAGGCGATGCCCGGGCGTCGGCGCCTGCGGCGGCATGTTCACGGCCAACACGATGTCCTCGGCGATCGAGGCGCTCGGGCTCAGCCTGCCCGGCTCCTCGACGATGGCGGCCGAGGACGCCGAGAAGGCCGACAGCGCCGCCGAGTCGGCGCGCGTGCTGGCGGCGGCAGTGAAGAGCGGCCTCAACGCGCGCCGGATCCTGACGCGCAAGGCCTTCGAGAACGCGATCGCCGTCGTGATGGCGGTGGGCGGCTCCACGAACGCCGTGCTCCACCTGCTGGCCGCGGCGCACGCGGCGAGCGTGAAGCTCACGCTCGACGACTTCGAGGAGATCCGCGGCCGCGTGCCGGTGATCTGCGACCTCAAGCCGTCCGGCCGCTACGTGACGACCGACTTCCACAAGGCGGGCGGCGTGCCGCAGGTGATGCGGATGCTGCTCGACCACGGGCTCGTCCACGGCGACGCGCTCACGATCACGGGCAGGACGGTCGCCGAGAACCTCGCGGCCGTGCCCAGGGAGCCGCGCGCGGGACAGGACGTGATCCGCCCCTTCGCGAGCCCGGTCTACGCCCACGGCCACCTCGTGATCCTGCGCGGCAACCTGGCCGAGGAGGGCGCGGTCGCGAAGGTCACCGGCGTGAAGCACCCGCGCATCAGCGGCCCCGCGCGCGTCTTCGAGCGCGAGGAGGGCTGCGCCGAGGCGATCTTCCAGGGCAGGATCAAGCCGGGCGACGTGATCGTGATCCGCTACGAGGGCCCGAAGGGCGGGCCGGGCATGCGCGAGATGCTGTCGCCCACCTCCGCGATCATCGGCGTCGGCCTCGGCGACTCCGTCGGGCTGATCACCGACGGCCGCTTCTCCGGCGCGACCCACGGCATGGTCGTCGGGCACGTCGCGCCCGAAGCCGCGGTGGGCGGCGCGATCGGCCTCGATCCAGGAGGGCGACCGCGTCACGATCGACGCCGAGAAGCGCCTGCTGCAGCTCGAGGTCGACCCGGCCGAGCTGCAGCGGCGCCGCGCCGCCTGGAAGCCGCCCGCGCCGCGCTACCCGACCGGAGTGCTGGCCAAGTACGCGCGCCTCGTCGGCAGCGCCGCCGAGGGCGCCGTGACCGACGGCCGCTGATCAGGAGCCCAACGTGAAGCGGATCACATCCGCGAGCGGCTGTTTTTCGTACGCTTCGGATCGTGCCGTCGTACCCTCCGACTCCCTCCTTCCCGAGGCGCACGACACCGCGCCCGGCAGCGGGCCCGCGTCCGGCCCCCCAGCCCCATCTCAAGGTGCTGGTGGCCGGCGTCGACAAGGACGCCCGCGCGCCGGTCGAAATGGCCGTGCGCCAGGCGTTTGCGGGCCGCGACCTTCAGGCTCCCTGGTCGGTGTCGCTCGTCCGTCTGGGACAGAACTGGTCCGTGACGCTGAGCGGCCCCGGCGAGCGATTCCGGCACCTGTCCTTCGTCGCGGAGCAGCACCGGCTGGAGGACGCGATCCGCGAGGTGATCGACGGCGACGCAGCGCCTCCCTCGGCCGCGGCCGCCGCTTCGTCGAACGCGCCGGCCGGCTCGGGGTCGCGCGCGAGGATCCAGGAACGGCACGTGTGCGGGAAGTGCAAGAAGGAGCTCCGGGTCAGCTACGAAGGCGAGCCCGGCGAGCCGAAGGAGAGCGCGCCGGTCGCCTGCCCCCACTGCTGGGCGATGATCCACGTCGAGATCGGGACCTGGGCCGTCGTCGGCGGCGACTACAGCGCCGACAAGCTCTAGGCGTCGGT
Source organism: uncultured Acidobacteriota bacterium (assembly GCA_963744315.1). Lineage (GTDB taxonomy): Bacteria > Acidobacteriota > Vicinamibacteria > Fen-336 > Fen-336 > DATBSL01. The sequence goes on along the minus strand of CAVUTB010000011.1, from coordinate 40,878 downwards.
CCGAGCCCCTCGTTCGGCGGCCGACAGGCCGTGCTTCGGCGCGCGCGCGCCGGTGCTAGCATGCGCGCCTGATGCCCGACAGCGCCTCGAACACACTGCTGCACGACGTGCTGACGAGCCGCGTCTACGACGTGGCGCGCGAGACGCCGCTCGAGCCGGCGCCGCGGCTGTCGCGCCGGCTCTCGCGCCGAGGTGCTGTTCAAGCGCGAGGACCTGCAGCCGGTCTTCAGCTTCAAGCTGCGCGGGGCCTACAACCGCATCGCGAACCTGAGCGCGTCCGAGCGCGCGCGCGGCGTGATCGCCGCGAGCGCGGGCAACCACGCGCAGGGCGTCGCGTTCTCCGCCCGCCACCTGGGCCTGCGCGCCGTGATCGTGATGCCGAAGACGACACCCGAGATCAAGGTCGAGGCCGTGCGCGCGATGGGCGCCGACGTGGTGCTGGCGGGCGACAGCTATTCCGAGGCGCAGCTGCGCTGCGACGCGCTCGCCGCCGAGACCGGGCTCGCGTTCGTGCACCCGTTCGAGGACCCGCTGGTGATCGCGGGCCAGGGCACGATCGGCGCCGAGATCCTGCGGCAGTCCCGGGGCCGCCTCGACGCGGTCTTCGTGCCGGTGGGCGGCGGCGGGCTGATCGCCGGCATCGCGGGCTACCTGAAGGCGCTGATGCCGAGCGTGAAGGTCGTGGGCGTCGAGCCGTTCGAGGCCGACGCGATGTGGCGCTCGCTCCAGGCCGGCCAGCGCGTGAGGCTCGAGCACGTCGGGATCTTCGCCGACGGCGTCGCCGTGCTGCAGGCGGGCGAGACCACGTTCCGCATCGTGCGGCAGTGCGTGGACGAGATCGTCCGCGTCACGAACGACGAGATCTGCGCCGCGATCAAGGACGTGTTCGACGACACGCGCAGCGTCATGGAGCCCGCGGGGGCGCTCGCGGTCGCCGGGCTCAAGAGCTGGGCGGCGCGGCCCGGGAGCCCGGCCGGCGGCTCGCGGCGATCCTGTCCGGGGCGAACATGAACTTCGACCGCCTGCGCTTCGTCGCCGAGCGCGCCGAGGTGGGCGAGGCGCGCGAGTCGCTGCTCGGCGTCACCATCCCCGAGCGGCCCGGCGCCTTTCGCGACTTCTGCGCCGCGATCGGACCGCGCGTCGTGACCGAGTTCAACTACCGCCTCGCGGGCCGGGACGCCGCCCACATCTTCGTGGGCCTGCGCACCGCGTCGCGCGAGGACGGCCTCGCGGTCGCGGCCGTGCTGCGCGCGCGCGGCTACGCGACGCTCGACCTGACCGACGACGAGATGGCCAAGCTCCACGTGCGCTACATGGTGGGCGGGCCGGGCGACGGCGCGGAACGAGCGGCTCTACCGCTTCGAGTTCCCCGAGCGCCCGGGGGCGCTCATGCAGTTCCTGGAGACGCTCGGCGGCCGCTTCAACATCAGCCTGTTCCACTACCGGAACCACGGCGCCGACTTCGGCCGCGTGCTGGCCGCCTTCGAGGTGCCCGACTCCGACCTGCCCGAGTTCGAGAGCATCCTGGAGCGGCTCGGCTATCCGTCGTTCCCGGAGGGCGACAATCCCGCCTACGCGCTGTTCCTGGCCGGCAACGGATCCTGACGTGATGGCCGTGCCGCGCGTGCGACGGATCCTCGCCGTGGTGCTGCTGCCGAGCGCCATGCTCGCCGCGAGCGACGCCTATCCGCCGCCGCGCTTCTCCGATCGCGATCGCGTGCAGAAGCTGGAGTCGGCCCTGCCCGAGATCGACCGCATCTTCCGCGGCTATGCCGAAGAGAAGAAGATCCCCGGCATGGTCTGGGGCGTGGTGATCGACGCCCGCCTGGCGCACGTGGGGACGTTCGGGGTGCGCGACCGCTCGTCGCAGGACCCCGTCCACTCCTCGACCGCGTTCCGCATCGCCTCGATGACCAAGAGCTTCACGGCGCTCGCCGTGCTGAAGCTGCGCGACGAGGGCAGGCTGTCGCTCGAAGACCCGGTGTCCAGGTGGATACCGCAGTTCGCCCGCATGGAGCTGCCCACGCGCGACAGCGCGCCGCTGCGCGTCCGCCAGCTCATGAGCCACAGCGCCGGCTTCCCCGAGGACAATCCGTGGGGCGATCAGCAGCTCGCCGCCACGGACGCCGCCCTCGACGAATGGCTCCGCCGCGGGATTCCGTTCTCGACGCCGCCGGCGACGCGGTACGAGTATTCGAACTACGCGTTCGGCCTGCTGGGCCGCATCGTCACGAAGGCCTCGGGCATCCCCTATGAGCGCTACGTGCGGGAGCAGATCCTGGCGAAGCTGCAGATGGACCGGACGACCTTCGAGTTCAAGGACATCCCGGCCTCGAGCCGCGCCGTCGGCTACCGGCTGAAGCCCGACGGCAGCTACGAAGTGGAGCCGCCGCTGCCGCACGGCGTCTTCGGAGCCATGGGCGGCCTGCTGACCACGGCCGACGATCTCGCGCAGGTACGTCGCCTTCCACCTGTCGGCCTGGCCGGCGCGCGACGACCCCGAGACGGGTCCCGTGAAGCGCGCCTCGGTGCGCGAGATGGCTCACCTCTGGACGCCCTCGAACCTCACGCTCCGGCGCGTGGACGGCGAGCTCAGGGCGTCCGAGAGCGGCTACGGCTACGGGCTGCGCGTGAGCTCCGATTGCCGCTTCGAGACGATCGCGGCCCACGGCGGCGGGCTGCCGGGATTCGGCTCCTACATGGCCTGGCTTCCCGACTACGGCGTCGGCCTGTTCGCGATGGCGACCCTGACCTACTCGGGCCCGGCCGAGCCGACCAGCCAGGCGTGGGACGCGATGCTCAAGACCGGCGGCCTGCGCAAGCGGGAGCTGCCGCCCACCCGGCTGCAATCCGAGATGCGCGAGAGCATCCTCGGCTTGTGGCGGCACTGGGACGATGCGCAGGCGAAGCGGATCGCGGCCGTGAACCTGTTGCTCGACGCGCCGGGAGCCCAGAGACAGGCCGAGATCCAGAGGCTCAAGGAAGAGGTCGGCGAGTGCGGCGACGCGGGCCCGGTGCTGCCCGAGAACTGGCTGCGCGGCCAGTTCAACCTCAAGTGCGCCGGCGGGACCGTCGGCGTCTTCTTCACCCTGTCGCCGACGCAGCCGCCCGCGGTGCAGCACCTCGCCTTCCAGAAGCTGGCCTCGGAGGACGTGCGCATGGGCGCCCCCACCGGCGCGCCGGCCGGTGTCGCCTGCGCCCAGTAGGACGGCAAGGCCCGATCCCCTTGCCAAAGCCGGCGTTTCGCCGTAAGACGCTCTGCATGCAGCGACGACATTTCCTTCGTTCGAGCGGCGGCGCGGCGCTCGCGCTGGCCGGGCTCGGTCGCCACGCCGAGGCCCTCGCCGACACGCGGCTGCGGGTCGGGCTGATCGGCTGCGGCTGGTACGGCAAGAGCGCGCTCTTCCGCCTGCTGCAGGTGGCTCCGGCCCAGGTCGTCTCGCTCTGCGACGTCGACCGCGCCATGCTCGAGAAGGCCGGCCAGATGGTGGCTGCGCGGCAGGCCTCGAAGGCGACGCCGCGTCTCTACGGCGACTACCGCAAGATGCTGGCCGAGCGCGATCTCGACCTCGCGATCGTCTCGACGCCCGACCACTGGCACGCGCTGCCGATGATCGAGGCGGTGAAGTCCGGCGCCGACGTCTACGTCGAGAAGCCGATCAGCGTCGACGTGGTCGAGGGCCAGGCGATGCTGGCGGCGGCGCGCCGGAACGGCCGCGTGGTCCAGGTCGGCCTGCAGCGCCGCAGCACGCCGCACCTCGTCGAGGCGCGCGAGGAGATCGTGAAGGCCGGCAAGCTCGGCCGCATCGGCCAGGTCGAGATCTACTCCTACTACGGCACGCGGCGCGGCAGCGCGAAGCCGTTGCCGGTGCCGGCGACGCTCGACTGGGAGTTCTGGAGCGGGCCGGCGCCGCTCCTGCCCTACAACGACGCCGTTCACCCGCGCGGCTGGCGCTCGTTCATGGCGTACGGCAACGGCATGGTGGGGGACCTCTGCGTCCACATGCTCGACATGGTGCGCTTCATGCTCGACCTCGGGATGCCGAAGCGCATCAGCAGCTCGGGCGGCCGCATCATCGACCCGGGCGCCGGCTTCGACATCAGCGACACGCAGACGGCGACCTTCGACTTCGGCGAGCTGCAGGTCGTCTGGAACCACCGGGCCTGGGGCAATCCGCCCGACCCGCAGTACCCCTGGGCCGCCACGATCTTCGGCGACAAGGGCACGCTCAAGGCGGGCGTGATGGGCTACGACTTCACGCCGAACGAGGGCGCGGGCGCCGTCCACCGCGACGTCCGCTACGAGCTCGACCAGTTCCCCGAGGACCGGACCGAGGAGGAGCTCGAGAAGCACGTCGCTCCCGCGCTGCGCGCCCACATGAAGAACCTGCTCGCGTGCCGGGAGTCGCGCGAGAAGCCGGTGTCCGACATCGAGCAGGGCCACATCTCGAGCTCGGCGTGCATCCTCGCGAACCTGTCGCTGCGGCTCGGCCGCACGCTCGCGTGGGACCAGGAGCGGGGCCTGGTGATCGGGGACGACGAGGCCAACCGCCTGCTGCGCCGGCCGTACCGCGCGCCGTGGATACACCCCGGGGGCTAGGGGGGCGGGATGCCCCCCTTCAGCCGGGCTGTTTCTTGTCCGTTTCCGTTTCACGTCCTCGATCGATCCCGTTCATGATTGTGCACCCCTTCATTACGCGCTTGACAGGCGCATCCCTGCAGGAGCACTATCGCCTTCTCTTTATGTCGAATCGCACGGCAACCCGCGTCCTTGCGTCCCGGGTGGCTGTACGACTGTCCCTGCTGGTCCTGCTGCTGCTGGGCATTCTGCCCGGGGGGTTCGCGGCCTAAGGCCAATAGGCAATCCGAGGCCAAACGCGAACCCCGGGGCAAGGGAACCCGGGGTTTTTTTTTGGCCTCTCGCGGAGGAAGCGCGTGCAACGAACGGGAGCACAGATCGTCTGGGAAAGCCTGGTGAAGGAGGGCGTCACCACCGTGTTCGGTTACCCCGGTGGCGCGATCCTTCCCACGTACGACGCCATGCTCGACTACTCCGGTGCACCACGTGCTGGTGCGCCACGAGCAGGGCGCGGCGCACATGGCCGACGGCTACGCGCGCGCGAGCGGCAAGGTCGGCGTGGCGATCGCTACCTCGGGGCCCGGCGCCACCAACCTCACGACCGGCATCGCGACCGCGATGCTCGACAGCGTCGCCGACCGTCTTCATCACGGGCCAGGTCTCCTCCAAGGTGCTCGGCAGCGACGCCTTCCAGGAGACCGACGTCACCGGCATCACGCTGCCGATCACGAAGCACAACTCGCTCGTCACGGACGTGCGCCAGCATCGCGCGCACGATGCGCGAGGCGTTCGTGATCGCGCGCTCGGGCCGGCCCGGGCCGGTGCTGGTCGACATCACCAAGGACGCCCAGCAGGCGAAGACCGACTTCGTCTACCCCGAGACCGTCCACCTGCCGGGGCTGCACGAGCTCGAGCCGCCCGACGCCGAGAGCCTCGCGCGCGCGGCCGAGCTGATCGCGAAGGCCGAGCGTCCGCTGATCCTGGCGGGCGCCGGTGTCATCCGCTCCGGGTCCTCGCAGGCGCTCATCGAGTTCGCAGAGAACGCGCAGGTCCCGGTGGCGCTCACGCTGCTCGGGATCGGCGGCTTCCCCCAGAGCCACCCGCTCTGCCTCGGCATGATGGGCATGCACGGCGAGGCCTTCGTCAACAGCGCGATCCAGCGCGCCGACCTGCTGCTCGCGTTCGGCATGCGCTTCGACGACCGCGTCACCGGCAACCTCAAGACCTACGCGCTCCACGCCAAGAAGATCCACGTCGAGATCGACGCCTCCGAGATTGGCAAGAACGTCAAGGTGGACGTGGCGCTCGTCTCCGACCTGCTGGCCGCGCTCAAGTCGCTCGGGCCGATCGTGCCGAGGAAGCGCCACGACGCCTGGCTCGCGGAGATCGAGAAGGGACGCGCCGAGACGCGCTCGCGCGACATCATCCACAAGGATTCGGACGGGCAGCTGCTCGCGCCCCACGTGATGCACGACCTCTGGAAGACCACGGGCGGCGGCTCGGTGATCGTCACGGACGTCGGCCAGCACCAGATGTGGGAGGCGCAGTACTACAAGCACGACGCGCCGCGCACGCTCATCACCTCGGGCGGCCTCGGGACGATGGGCTTCGCGCTGCCGGCCGCGATCGGCGCCAAGTTCGCGCGGCCCGAAGCCGAGGTCTGGGTGGTGGCCGGCGACGGCGGCTTCCAGATGACGCAGTGCGAGCTCGCGACGATCCAGCAGGAGAAGCTCGACATCAAGATCGCCGTGATCAACAACGGCTTCCTGGGCATGGTGCGGCAGTGGCAGGAGTTCTTCCACGACAAGCGCTACGCCGCGACGCCGATGCTGTCGCCCGACTTCGTCAAGCTCGCTGCCGCCTACGACATCCCGGCCCACCGCGTGAAGTCGCGCGGCGACGTCGCGCCGGTGGTGCAGAAGGCGCGCGAGACGCAGCGGCCCGGTGCTGATCGAGTTCCAGGTGGAGAAGGAAGAGGCGGTCTACCCGATGGTCCCGGCGGGCAGCGACCTCGACGCGATGATCCGCAGGCCGGCCGAGGAGAACGCGGAGGTGCGCTCGTGAAGCACACGCTCGTCGCAAAGGTGCTGGACCAGCCGGGGGTGCTCAACCGGGTGGCGAGCCTGTTCAGGAGGCGCGCCTTCAACATCGACAGCCTGACGGTCGGGCACACCGAGACCCCCGAGGTCTCGCGCATGACGATCGTGGTCGACACCGCGCGGGTGCCGGCCTCGCTGGTGGCGGCCAGCTTGCGCAAGCTGATCCCGGTGGCCGAGGTGGTGGACGTGACGCACCTGCCGACGGTCGACCGCGATCTCGCCCTGATCCGCGTCCGCACGACGCCGCAGCAGCGCGGCGAGATGGCGAGCCTGTGCGACATCTTCCGGGCGCGCATCGTGGACGTGGCCGCGGAGTCGGTGATCGTCGAGATCACCGGCGACGAGCAGAAGGTCGACGGGCTCGTGGAGCTGCTGCGTCCGCGCGGCATCCTCGAGATGGTCCGGACGGGGAAGGTGGCGATGGTCCGTGGCAACCTCGCCGAGGTGAAGGCAGACGCACCCGAAGCGGTGCCGGCAGCTTAAAGGGAGAACGAGCAATGGCCAAGATCTACTACGACGGCGACGCGGACCTCGGGCTCCTGGCGGGCAAGACGGTCGCGGTGATCGGCTACGGCAGCCAGGGTCACGCGCACGCGCTCAACCTCAAGGACAACGGCGTGAACGTGGTCGTCGGGCCTGCCGGCGGCGAGCCGCTCGCGCGCCAAGGCCGCAGGCCGACGGCGTGACGGTGAAGACGCCGGCCGAGGCCGCCGGCGGCCGCGGACATCGTGATGATCCTGACGCCCGACACCGGCCAGGCGAAGCTCTTCAAGGAAGAGATCGCGCCCGGGCCTGAAGCCGGGCAACACGCTGATGTTCGCGCACGGCTTCAACATCCGCTTCGGCACGATCACGCCGCCCGCGGGCGTCGACGTCTCGATGATCGCGCCCAAGGCTCCCGGCCACCGCGTGCGGGAGGTGTTCAAGGAAGGCCAGGGCACGCCGGGTCTGCTGGCCGTGCACCAGGACGCGAGCGGCAAGGCCAAGGCGATGGCCCTCGCCTACGCGAAGGGGATCGGCTGCACCCGCGCGGGCGTGATCGAGACCACCTTCGCCGAGGAGACCGAGACCGACCTGTTCGGCGAGCAGGCGGTGCTGTGCGGCGGCGCTTCGGCGCTCGTCAAGGCCGGCTTCGAGACGCTGGTGAAGAACGGCTACCAGCCGGAGATCGCCTACTTCGAGTGCATGCACGAGCTGAAGCTGATCGTCGACCTGATGTACCGCGGCGGGCTCAACTACATGCGCTACTCGGTGAGCGACACCGCCGAGGACGGCGACTACACCGGCGGGCCCGCGCATCGTGACCGAGGAGACGAAGCAGGAGATGCAGCGGATCCTCGACGAGATCAAGAGCGGCCAGTACGCGAAGCGCTGGGTCGCCGAGAACGAGGCCGGCCGGCCGAAGTTCAACCAGACGCGCACGGCCGAGCGCAGCCAGAAGCTGGAGCAGGTCGGGGCGCAGCTGCGCTCGATGATGCCGTTCCTCGACGCGGTCGAGGTGACGGCCGAGGGCGAGGTGCGCAAGGCCGCGGACAAGCCAGTAGGAGCAGTACGATGAGCGACCGCGTCACGATCTTCGACACGACGCTGCGCGACGGCGAGCAGTCGCCGGGCTGCAGCATGCTCACGCCCGAGAAGGTGCGCATGGCGCTCCAGCTCGAAAAGCTCGGCGTCGACATCATCGAGGCCGGCTTCCCGATCGCCTCCGCCGGCGGACTTCGAGGCGGTCCAGGCGATCTCCGACGCGGTGAAGGGCGCCAAGGTCGCGGCGCTCTGCCGCTGCAGGCCGAAGGACGTCGAAGCCGGCGGCAAGGCGCTCGAGCGCGCCCGCCACCCGGTGATCCACACCTTCCTGGCCACGTCCGCCCTCCACCTCAAGTGCAAGCTCAAGCTCACGCCCGAGGAGTGCCTGAAGCAGGCGGTCGAGGCGGTGACGCTCGCCCGCACGTTCGTCGAGCGAGGTCGAGTTCTCGGCCGAGGACGCGCTCGCGCACCGACTACGGCTTCCTGCAAGGAGGTGCTGCAGGCCGTCCACGCCGCCGGAGCGAAGACCCTCAACGTGCCCGACACCGTCGGCTACGCGCTGCCGGAGGAGTACGCCGAGATGGTGAGCAAGCTGGTGCGCGACATCCCGACCGCCGTCATCTCCGTCCACTGCCACAACGACCTCGGGCTCGCGGTCGCCAACTCGCTCGCGGCCGTCGCCGCCGGCGCGCGCCAGATCGAGTGCACGATCAACGGCATCGGCGAGCGCGCGGGCAACACCTCGCTCGAGGAAGTCGTGATGGCGCTCAAGGTGCGCCGCGAGGTGCTGCAGCTCGACACCGGCGTCAAGAGCGAGCTGCTGGTGCCGACGAGCACGCAGCTCTCCACCGTCACCGGCGTCTGGCCGCAGCCGAACAAGGCGATCGTGGGCCGGAACGCCTTCGCGCACGAGGCCGGCATCCACCAGCACGGCATGCTCGCCAACCCGCTCTGCTACGAGATCATGACGCCCGCGAGCGTGGGCCTCTCGCAGTCGATGCTCGTGCTCGGCAAGCACTCGGGCCGCCACGCGGTCGAGTCGCGGCTCAAGCAGCTCGGCGTGGCGCTCAAGCCCGAGGAGGTCGAGGACGTCACGCGCAAGGTGAAGGACCTCGCCGACCGCACGAAGTTCGTCTACGACGAGGACCTGCTCGCGATCGTCGAGCACACGGCCGAGCCGCGGGCGCGGCTCGTCCGCTACCAGGTGCTGGCGGGCAACCAGATCCTGCCGACCGCGACGGTGGAGGTCGAGGTCGAGGGCCACCGGCGCCAGGCCTCGGCGGTCGGCAACGGGCCGCTCGACGCGGCGCTCAAGGCCACCGACGCGCGCGCTCGGCTTCGAGCTGTCGCTGCTCGAGATGCACACGCGCGCGGTCACCGCCGGCAAGGACGCGGTCGCCGAGGTGACGGTGCGCGTCGTCCACGACGGCATCGAGTCGCTCGGCCAGGCCGCGAGCAAGGACACGATCGAGGCGACGCTCAAGGCGTACCTCTCGGCCGTGGCGTCGGCGCGCGAGGCGCGCGCGGCGGCCTAGGAGCCCACCGTGCAGGACCGCCCGCGCACGCTCGTCGCCAAGATCTGGGACGCGCACCTGGTCTCGGCGGAGACCGCGCAGACGCCGGCGGTCCTGTACGTCGACCTGCACCTGGTCCACGAGGTGACCTCGCCGCAGGCCTTCTCGGAGCTGCGCGAGCGCGGGCTGAAGGTGCGGCGGCCCGATCGGACCGTCGCGACGATGGACCACTCGATCCCGACGCGCCTCGCCCCGAACGGCAAGCGTGCCCTGGCCGTGGGCGCCGCCGGCGAGCAGGTGGCCGCCCTCGAGAAGAACTGCAAGGACTTCGGCGTGCCGCTCTACGCCGTCGGCGACGAGCGCCAGGGCATCGTGCACGTGATCGGGCCGGAGCTGGGCCTGACGCAGCCGGGCGCGACGATCGTCTGCGGCGACAGCCACACCAGCACGCACGGCGCCTTCGGCGCGCTCGCGTTCGGGATCGGCACGAGCGAGGTCGGCCACGTGCTCGCCACCCAGTGCCTGCTGCAGCGGCGGCCGCAGACGTTCGCGGTCGAGTTCTCGGGCCGGCTCGCGCCCGGCGTCACCGCGAAGGACCTGATCCTGGGCCTGATCGCCCGGATCGGCGACGGCCGGCGCCACCGGCCACGCGCTCGAGTACCGCGGCAGCGCGATCCGCGCGCTGTCGATGGAAGAGCGCATGACCGTCTGCAACATGTCGATCGAGGCGGGCGCACGCGCCGGCCTGATCGCGCCCGACGAGACGACCTACCAGTACCTGGCGGACCGGCCGCTCGCGCCCAGGGACGCGGCGTGGGACGCGGCGCTCGCGCGCTGGCGCGACGCTGCCGAGCGACGACGGCGCGGCCTTCGACCGCGAGCTGCACCTGGACGCCGAGGAGATCCAGCCGATGATCACGTGGGGCACGAACCCCGGCATGGGCATCCCGGTGCGCGGCATCGTGCCGGATCCCAAGGGGGACGCGGGCCTCGAGAAGGCGCTCCGCTACATGGGGCTCGAGCCGGGCAAGCCTCTGCTCGGCCGGAAGATCGACGTGGTGTTCATCGGCTCCTGCACCAACTCGCGGCTCTCGGACCTGCGCGAGGCGGCGAAGGTGCTGCGCGGGCGCCGCGTCGCGGCGGGCGTCAAGGCGCTCGTGGTGCCGGGATCGCAGCAGGTCAAGCAGCAGGCCGAGGCCGAGGGGCTCGACCGCGTGTTCCGCGAGGCCGGGGCGGAGTGGCGCGAGCCCGGCTGCTCGATGTGCCTCGGCATGAACGACGACCGGCTGGAGCCGGGGCAGTACGCGGTCAGCACCAGCAACCGCAACTTCGAGGGCCGCCAGGGCAAGGGCGGCCGCACGTTCCTGGCGAGCCCCACGACGGCGGCCGTCGCGGCGGTACGCGGCGCGATCGCCGACGCGCGCGAGGTGCTCGCATGAAGCCCGTCACGCAGATCGCCGCGCGCACCGTGGTGCTGCCGATCGACAACGTCGACACCGACCAGATCATCCCGGCGCGCTTCCTGGTCACGACCTCGCGCGACGGCCTGGGCGAGCTGCTCTTCGCCGACTGGCGCTTCGACGAGAAGGGGACGAAGCGCGCCGACTTCGTGCTGAACCGCCCCGAGGCCGCGGGCGCGCGCGTGCTGGTGGCGGGCCGCAACTTCGGCTGCGGCTCCTCGCGCGAGCACGCGGTGTGGGCGCTGCAGTCGTTCGGGATCGACGCGGTCGTCAGCACCGCCTTCGCGGACATCTTCCGCGCCAACGCGCTCAAGAACGGCCTGCTGCCCGTGCAGGTGGACGAGGACACCCAGGCCGACCTCTTCGCCGCTCCCGGCGCAGAGGTCGTGATCGACGTCGCAGCCGGCACCCTCGCGCTGGGTGAGCGGCGCGCTTCGTTCCCGCTCGAGCCGTTCGCGCGCTACTGCGTGCTGAACGGGCTCGACGAGCTGTCGTTCCTGCTGACGCGCGAGGCCGAGATCTCGGCCTACGAGGCGGCGGCGGGCTCCGTGCCCTGGAGGACGTCATGAAGCCGAAGATCGCGTTCCTGCCCGGCGACGGCATCGGCCCGGAGGTCACGCGGGCCGCGCTGCGCGTGCTCGAGGCCTGCATCCCGCACGAGACGCGCGAGGCGCTCGTGGGCGGAGCGGCGATCGACGCGACGGGCGATCCGCTCCCCAAGGAGACCGTCGCGCTCTGCCAGGAGTCGGAGGCGGTCTTCCTGGGCGCCGTCGGCGGGCCGAAGTGGGAGAGCGCCGCGGTGCGGCCGGAGCAGGGTCTGCTCGGGCTGCGGCGCGCGCTGGACGTCTACGCGAACCTGCGGCCCGCCCGCTACCTGGGCCTGCCGACGCCGCTCAAGGAGAGCCTGGTGCGCCAGGCCGACGTCCTGGTGGTGCGCGAGCTCTCGGGCGGGGTCTACTTCGGCGAGCCGCGCTTCGAGAAGCCCGAGGAGGCCGTCGACACCTGGCGCCAGACGCGCGAGGAGGTGCGCCGCGTGGCGCACGTCGCGTTCAAGCTCGCGCGCCGTCGCCGCAAGCACGTCACCTCGGTCGACAAGGCGAACGTGCTCGCCTCGTCGCGGCTCTGGCGCCGCGTGGTGATCGAGATCGCGGCCGAGTACCCGGACGTCACGCTCGAGCACCGCTACGTCGACGCGATGAGCTTCGAGCTCCTGCGCGCGCCGCACAAGTTCGACGTGATCCTGACCGACAACCTCTTCGGCGACATCCTGAGCGACGAGGCGGCGGCGATCGCGGGCTCGATCGGCGTGCTGCCCTCCGCTTCCCTCGGCCCGGGCCCGGGCCTCTACGAGCCGATCCACGGCGCCGCTCCCGACATCGCCGGCAAGGGCATCGCCAACCCGACCGGCGCGATCCTCACGATCGCGCTGATGCTCGAGCACGTCTTCAGGCGCCCCCAGATGGCGCGCGCGGTGGAGAAGGCGATGGTCGCGGCGCTCCGCGAGGTCCGCACCCCCGACATCGGCGGCCACGCCACCACGACCGAGCTCACCGACGCCGTCCTCAGGAACCTCTCGTGGTCGCGCTGGTCCACCGACACGGAAGAGGAAGCAGTCAGCGCGGAGTGGGGCGTCTGATAGAGCCACAAGGGGGGCTTGGGGGGCGAAGTCCCCCATCTCAAGGAACGCTGACACCAGCCAGGCCGTTCTCCCTCTCTTCGAAGATGGGTCTTGAGGAGCAACTGACCGCTCTTCGATTCTCGAGTGCCCTGTCGGAGTCTCGCGGGGCTCTCCGCCTGCCTACTTCAGGAACGCCGCCGCCGCCGCCTTCGCCGTCTTGCCTTCCCCGTCCACCATCCGGTTGAGCGCCCGCATGCGGGCCGCGTCGATCGCGCCGTCGAGGCGTGCCATGGCCGCCATCACCTCGGGCGACTCGCGGGCGATGCGCGCGCCCGCCAGGACGACCGCGTCGTAGGGGGGGATCGCGCCCTTCTCGTCCTCGAGCGTCACGAGGTCGAGCGCGTCGATGCGGCCGTCCGACGAGTAGGCCGTCACCACGTCCACCTGGCGCGCCGCGATCGCCTGGTAGAGGAGCGACGGATCCATCGTCCGTTTCTCGCGGAACGCGAGCCCGTAGGCGCGCTCGACCGAGCGCCACTCCTCGCGGGAGAAGAACTCGTAGTCGCTCGCGAGCGTGAGAAAGGCGGCGTGTCGCGACAGGTCGCCGAGCGTGCGCAGCCGCAGGCGGTCGGCGGTCTCGCGCCGCACCGCGAAGCAGTAGGCGTTCTCGAAGCCGAGCGCCGCCGCCAGCCGGATCCCGTGCGTCTCGAGCAGCCACGCGCGCACCTCCTCGAGCACGCGCTCGCGCGGGCCGGCCGCAGCGGTCCGATGCATCACTGTGCTCCAGAGCGTTCCCGTGTAGTCGACGTAGAAGTCGATCTCGCCTCGCGCCAGCGCGTCGAAGGCGACCGTCGAGCCGAGTCCCGTCAGGACCACGGCCTCCCGGCCCGCGCGCGAGCGCACGGTCTCGGCCAGGATCTCCGCGAGCACGTACTGCTCGGTGAAGGTCTTTCCTCCGATGCGCACCGGGCGCGCCCCCGTGCTGCGCGCCGCGCCAGCGACGCTCCACGCCCAGGCGGCCAGCAGCGCGAGGCCGACGAGGCCGAAGACGATCCGGCCGCGCCGGCGCTCGCCGAGGCCGGTCGCCACCTGCCGAACCAGGAAGTCGAGGCCGAGAGCGAGGGCCGCAGCCGCCGCGCAGCCGATCAGGATCGACGCCGAGTTCCGCGTCTGCAGGCCGGCGAAGACGTAGTTGCCGAGGCTCGTGGCCCCGACGGGCGTCGAGAGCGTGGCCATGCCCACGGTCCAGACGGTGGCGGTGCGGACGCCGGCGGCCACGACCGGCAGCGCCAGCGGCAGCTCGACCTGCCACAGCCGCTCGCGGTCGGTCATTCCCACGCCAGCCGCCGCCTCGAGCACCGCGGGATCGATGCCGCGCAGGCCCGCCACCGTGTTCCGCAGGATCGGCAGCAGGCTGTAGAGCACGAGCCCGAGGAACGCCGGGAGCACGCCGATCCCCGGAAGGCCGAGCCCGCTCAGCAGCGGCACCATCACGGCCAGGAGCGCGAGCGCGGGGATCGTCTGGATGACGCCGGCGAGGCCCACGACCGGCCCCTCGAGAGCGCGCACGCGGCTCGCGAGCACGCCGGCCGGAACGGCGAGCAGCACTCCCGCGACGAGCGCCGCGAGCGTGAGCCGGACGTGGGCCGAGAGGTACTCCGGCAGCAGCGCGAGCGCTTCGCTCACGGCGCCGACTCGAAGCGCGACGCGACGACGCGCGCGTGGCGGCGCGGCGTGTCGAGCAGCCGTGCGACGTCCTCGTCGGCAGGCTGGCGCGCGATCTCGGCCGGGGACCCGATCTGGACCAGGCGACCGGCGCGCATCACGCCGATGCGGTCGGCCAGCACGAGCGCCTCGGCGACGTCGTGCGTCACGAACACCGCGGTCAGCCCCAGGCGGCGCCGCAGCCCGTCGAACGAGCCCTGGAGCCGGTCGCGCGTGAGCGGGTCGAGCGCCCCGAACGGCTCGTCGAGCAGCATCACGCGCGGGGAGGCGGCGAGCGCCCGCGCCACGCCCACGCGCTGCTGCTGTCCGCCCGACAGCTCGGCCGGGAACCGCGCCAGCAGCGAGCCGTCGAGCTCGAGCAGCGCCAGCAGCTCGTCGACGCGCGCGTGGATGCGCTCGCGCGACCAGCCCGCGAGCCGCAGCGGAACGGCGACGTTCTCGGCCACCGTCAGGTGGGGGAACAGGCCCACGCCCTGGAACGCGTAGCCGATCGAGCGCCGCAGCACGTGAGGCTCGAGCGAGGCCGTGTCCTGGCCGTCGATCGTCACGCGCCCGCGTGTCCGGCTCCACGAGCCGATTGATCATCTTGAGCGTCGTGGTCTTGCCCGAGCCCGAGCCGCCGACGAGCGCCACCAGCTCGCCGGTCGCGACCTGGAACGAGACAGCGTCGACCGCGACCGCGTCGCCGTAGCGGCGACCGAGGCCCGCGACGTCGATCATGCGCGGCGCGGCCTGCGGAAGCGCTCGCGCTCCCGCTCCGCGCGCTCGCGCACGGCGCAGCCTTCGAGGTGATCGTTGACGAGCCCCATCGCCTGCATGAAGGCGTAGACCGTGGTCGGGCCCACGAAGCTGAAGCCCAGCCGCTTCAGCTCCTTGCTGAGCCGGACCGAGGCGGGCGTCGTGGCCATCTTCATGAGCGCGGCGCGGGTGAGCCGGCGCGGGCGCTCGGCGGCCGTGGGCTCGTACGCCCAGAAGAACGCCGCGAGGGAGCCGTGCGCGCGCGCGAGCTCGCGGGCGCGGCCCGCGTTGTTGATCGTCGACTCGATCTTGCCGCGGTGGCGCACGATGCCCGCGTCGCGGAGCAGGCGGGCGACGTCGCGCGACCCGAAGCGCGCGACGCGGTCGCTGTCGAAGCCCGAGAAGGCCGCCCGGAAGTTCTCGCGCTTCCTGAGGATCGTCAGCCAGCTCAGGCCGGACTGGAAGCCCTCGAGGCAGATCTTCTCGAAGAGTCGGCGGTCGTCGGCGACGGGGAAGCCCCACTCCTCGTCGTGGTAGCGGCGGTAGACGGGGTCGCTGCCGGCCCAGAAGCAGCGGACGACGCCGTCCTCGCCGCGGGTCAGGCCCTTGGGCAGGCGATCCACGCTGATGGAGGCCCGCCTACGAGAGGCCGAGCTCCTCGAGCACGCCCTTCATGAGCAGCGGCCACACGGTGGTGGCGTCGGCGTAGACCTCGGCGAAGCGCCCGCCGTCGGACGGCGGCACGAACTTGCCCCACGAGACGCCTTCCGAATAGGTGCAGCCCGAGAGCCCGCCCCAGTGAACCGGCTCGGGGCAGATGCGCACGGCGTAGGTGTAGCGCGGCGCGTTCAGGCTCAGGCCCAGGCGGTGGTTCGTGATGTCGACGTAGGGGCCGACCTCCTGCGCCCAGTTGCGCGGGACGCCGCCGCCGATCGTGAAGATCCCGAGCTTCTTCGCCGAGAGCGCGAAGCGCGCGAAGCTGCCGAGGTCGAGGAACGGGTTGTAGCGTGGGACCTCGGACAGCAGCTCGAGCGGATCCTTCACCCCCCGCGCGTGGGCGCGCTTCATCGCCCAGGTGGACAGATCGAGCCCGAGCTCGGAGTCGGTGAAGGCCGGCACGTAGACGGGCACTTTCTTGAGGTACGCGCTCCGCAGCACACCCGAAGCCTTCGGGTCCTCGGCCAGCACCTCGCCGAGCGTGCGGTTGATGATCTCGCTCGAGAGCTCGCCCGCGTCCGCCAGCCGATCGAGCGCCCGCGAGGTGAAATCCTCGACGTAGTTGAGGTTCGCCTCCATCTCGAGCGTGTCGTAGACGCGGTTGTAGCCCTTCTCGAACAGCTCCTCGTCCGACATGGTCGGGTCGTGGCGGTAGTGCGTGAGGCCGACCGCCTCCGACATGCCGTGGGCCATGAGGGCGCCCGTCGAGACGACCGCGTGGACCATGCCGGTGTCGATCATCTTCGAGATGATCCGGCCCATCTTGGCGATCGTCATCGCGCCCGACAGCGTCAGCACCACCTTGCAGTCGGGGTCCTTCACCATCGCGACGCGTGACGTCGAGCGCTTCGCCCAGCGAGCGGCCGCTGAACGCGGTCCGCGACATCGCCCGCAGCAGGCCGGCGAACGACTTCACCTTGTCGAGATCGAGGCTCTCGAGTGCGACGAGCCCGTCTTTCTGGCCGTCGTGGAACTCGCGCGCGTCGTTCATCCGCGAATCGTAGTGGCGCTTCTGGTCGATCGCAACCAGCATACGACGTGGAATCGGACGCCGCTGCTAAGTTCGGACGGCCCCCACACGCGCATCCTGCCGTCCGCGAGGGCCGCGGCGATGTGGTTCGACTCGCCGAAGAGCGCGAGCGACACCAGGCTCTCGTCGTTCGGGCCCCAGAGCGTCGTCGCGAGCGAGCGCGACTCGACGTCCCACAGCTGCACCACGTTGTCCTGGCAGACGCTCGCGAGGAAGCCGCCCTCGGCGAGGAAGCAGAGCGAGGTGGCCGGTCGCTTCAACGGCGCGAACTGCCCGACCTGTTCGCGCGTCGCGAGGTCGTAGAGCCGGATCGTCTTGTCGTGGCTCGCCACCGCGAGGTGGCGGCCGTCGGGCGAGAGCACCAGCAGGTTGACGAGCGCTTCGGGCCCGCGCATCGTCGCCACCAGGCGGCCGCGCAGCGGGTCGGTGAGGCGCAGCACCTTCGACGAGTGGCCGGTCAGGATCCACTCGCCGCCGCCGACCCAGGTGAGCGCCGTGACGCCGGTCGGCTGGCGCAGCAGCTCGCGCCTCGCCTCGCCGGCGATCGCGGCGCCGACGTCGAAGAAGCGCAGGTTGGCGTCGTACGAGCCGGTGGCGAGCGTCGCGCCGTCCGGGGAGAACGCGATCGCCCCGACCGTCTCGTCGTGCCGCAGCTTGACGTCGATCTCGTCGCGCGTCGCCATGTCCCACAGGTGCACGACGCCGTCGACGTGCGCCGAGGCGAGCAGCGAGCCGTCGGGCGAGAAGGCGAGCGAGACCGCCGCCGCGTCGTGGCCCGAGCGGCGGTGGAGGTCCGTGCGCAGCAGGCCGACGCGGTTGCGCGAGCGCAGCTCCCACAGCCGGATCGCCCCGTCCGCTCCTGCCACCGCGAAGAGGTCGCTGACCGGCGACAGCGCCGCCTCCTTGGTGGCGGGCGGCTCGCCGAAGACCCCGAGCTCGCGGAACGCCGCGGCGCCGCGGGTGCGCAGCGTGGCCGTGTCGAGCGGCCCGGGCGGCACGGGCAGCCCGGGCACGGTCGCGCCCCCGACGCGCACGGGCGGGGGCGTCGTCGCGATGGCGACCTTGGTCTTGTCGGAGACCTTCGCCCCGGCCGGCAACGGGGGCGGCAGGCGCTGCAGGGTGGACGCCGAGCGCAGGCGCTCCTCGATCACCCTGATGAGCGAGACGATGCCGGTGCGCGCCGGGTCGAGCGACTGCGCGCGGCGCGCCGCCTGGAGCGCACCCGACAGGTCTTCCTCGGCCAGCATGCGCCGGGCCTCGGCGAAGTTGGCCTCGTACGCGCGCTTGCGGACGAGCGGGTCGAGCGGCTGCTCCTTGGGCGGCGTCGCTCCGATCGACGCGAGCAGCGCCTTGGCCATCGCGTCGAGGTCGCTGAAGCGCTTCTCGGGATCCTTGTCGAGCGCGCGCAGCGTGACGGCCGCGAGCCCGTCGGGAAGCCGCAGCGCCTTGGCGTCGAGCGGATGCGGCGGCGCGGTCATGATCTTCGTCATCAGGCTCGTGATCGTGGGCGCTTCGAAAGGACGCCGCCCCGAGACCATCTCGTAGAGGATCACGCCGACGGCCCACATGTCGGCGCGGTGGTCGACCTTGCCCCCCTGCAGCAGCTCGGGCGACAGGTAGCTCGGAGTCCCGAGCACGACTCCCGCCTGCGTGAGGTTGGGGTCGGTCGTCTCGCCTCCGGTCCGGCGCGCGATGCCGAAGTCGAGGATCTTGATCGTGCCGTCGTGCGTGAGCCGGATGTTCGCGGGCTTGACGTCGCGGTGGACGACACCCATGCGATGGGCGAAGTGGAGCCCGCGGCAGACGTCGACCACCAGCCGCACCTTCTGCTCGAGCCCGAAGCGGTCGGGCGGCGTCATCGCCTGACCGAGGTCGAAGCCCTCGACGAGCTCCATCGCGATGTAGTGGGTGCCGGCGACGTCGCCGATCTCGTAGATCGTGACGATGTTCGGGTGGTGCAGGCGCGCCGCCGCGCGCGCCTCGCGCCTGAAGCGGGCGAGCGCCTCCGGGCTCGTCAGCAGCGCCGGCGCGACGGTCTTGAGCGCGACGGGACGGTCGAGGATCGGATCGTGGGCCCGGTAGACCGTGCCCATCGCGCCGTGGCCGAGCTCGGCCAGATTCTCGAATTTTCCGAAGTTCAATTCGGCCCCTATGATACGGCCGCCAGCAGCTCGGCGCCGAAGGCGCTCGCCCGCCAGGCCCGCAGGCCCTCGACCCGCCCGAGCGCCGAGACGTCGCCGGGGGCCGCTTCCGCGAGGCGGTCGATGAGGCGCTGCGGGAGCACCACGGCGGCGTCGAGCCCCAGCTCGGCGCCCTTGAGCGTCCGCCACGCCTTGAGGCGCTCCACGCGCCGGAGCTGCACGTCGGGAACGACCGGGCGCACCGCGCGCGGCACCACCGGCAGCTCCTGCTCGGCGAGCGCCAGCGCTCGCTTCACCCCGGCCAGGATGTCCGCGGCCTGGCGGGAGAGCCGTGGCAGCACGCCGGGCACGGCGCGCAGGGCGCCCTCGCTCGCCGGCAGGAGCTCCGCGAGCTTGAGCAGGCTCTCGTTGCCGAGGATCTTGAAGGCCGGGGTGTCCGTCTCCTCCGCCCGCCGCTCGCGCCAGGCGTAGAGCTCGCGCAGCGCCGCGAGCGAGCGCGGGCGCAGCCGCCGGGCGCCCTTGACGGCCAGGTAGGCGTCGGGATCGCGGCGGCGCACGAGCGGCTCGAGCTGGGCGACGGCGTCGCATTCCTCGCGCAGCCAATCGAGGCGGCCGGCCGCCAGAAGCCTCGCCGCGAGCCGCTCGCGCAGCTCGACGAGATGCAGGACGTCGGCGAGCGCGTAGGCCTCCTGCTGCGGCGTGAGCGGACGCCGCGACCAGTCGTCCTTCTGGTTGGTCTTCGTGAGCGTGGCGCCCAGCTCGTCGCGCGCGACCGCGACGAGGCCGAGCTCGCTGCGGCCCGAGCAGCCGCGCGGCGATCATGGTGTCGAAGAGCGCGGCGAAGCCGAAGCCGAAGTCGCGCTTGAGCGTCGTGACGTCGTAATCGGCCCCGTGCAGCACCTTGACGAGCTGCGGGTCCGCCATGGCGGGACCGAGCGGCCGCAGGTCCACCGCCAGGCTGTCGACCAGGAAGGCCTCGCCGCGGTCGGTCGCGATCTGCACGAGGCAGACCTTGTCCCGGTGGTGGTAGAGGCTGTCCGACTCGGTGTCGAGCCCGATCGCGCGGCAGCTCGCGAGCGCCTGCACCAGCCTTTCGAGCTCGGCGGGGCTCCGGATCCAGGTCACGGCAGGGGAGTATAAGGCCGCAGCGACTGCCGCTGAAACGCCGTTTTTGCAAAGATTTACGGGCGTGGACCCGCCCGGACCCCGTGGGGCGCCGGTTTGGTCTAAGCTGTGGATCGCGGCTCGTGGGGCGGTCCGTCCCGAGCCCGCAACCCGAGAAAAACAGGAGGGCGAAGGCCGTGAGCAAGGACGTCGTGGTTCTCAACAACGAGAATTGGAAGCGGGAAGTCGCCGAGGCCAAGGGCCCGGTGCTGGTGGACTTCTGGGCGGAATGGTGCCCGCCCTGCCGGATGATCGCCCCCGCCGTCGAGGCTCTGGCGACGACCTACGCCGGTCGCGCCAAGGTCGCCAAGCTCAACGTCGACGAGAGCCCCGAGGTCGCGAACGCGTTCGGGGTCCGCTCGATCCCGACGCTCCTGGTGTTCCGGGAGGGCAAGGTGGTCGACGCGCAGATCGGCGCCGTGCCGCAGTCGTCGATCGCCCGCATGATCGAGAGCCAGCTGGAGCCGAGGGCCGCCACCCGCACGGGCGCGTGAGCGCGCTCCGTCTCGAGACGGTCGAGCTCGAGCCGTCCACGCCCGCGGACGCCGCAGTCGTCTGGATGCACGGCCTCGGCGCCGACGGCCACGACTTCGAATCGCTGGTTCCCGAGCTGCGGCTCGGGGCGAGCCCGGCCGTGCGCTTCGTGTTCCCGCACGCGCCCGTGCGTGCGGTCACGATCAACGGCGGGCAGCGCATGCGCGCCTGGTACGACGTCGCGGGGTTCGACCGGCGCGCGGCCCAGGACGAGCGGGGCATCCGCGAGTCGGCCGAGGCGATCGGCGCGCTCGTGGCGCGCGAGCGCGAGCGCGGGATCGCCGCGAGCCGCATCCTGATCGCGGGCTTCTCCCAGGGCGGTGCGATGGCGCTCTTCACCGCGCTGCGCTGGCCGGAGCGGCTGGGCGCGATCGTGGCGCTCTCGACCTACCTCCCGCTCGGCGACACGCTGCGGGAGGAGCTGCATCCCGCGAACGCCGGGCTGCCGGTGTTCATGGCGCACGGCCAGTTCGACCCGATCCTGCCGCAGGCGCTCGGCGAGGCCTCCCGCGACACGCTGCGCGTCGCTCGGCTGTCCGGTCGAGTGGCACAGCTACCCGATGCCCCACAGCGTGTGCCTGGAGGAGGTCGCCGAGCTGCGGCGCTTCCTGCTTTCGGTGCTCTGAGGCCGGCGCCGGCCGTAGAATGGGGCCGCGCGCGGCGCGCCCCGGATGCAGGACGAAGGCGGCTCTCAACACGGCTCGCAGGGACTCGCGGAGAGCGAAGAGCGCTACCGCCTGATCTCGCAGATCATCTCGGACTACACCTTCTCCACGCGCATCAACCCCGACGGCACGCTGTTCCACCACTGGGTGGCCGGCGCCTTCGAGCGCATCACCGGCTACGGCTACGAGGAGTACATGGCGCGCGGCGGCTGGCTGGCGGCGCTCCACCCCGACGACCGCGAGCAGGACGCGCGCGACATGGAGGCGCTGCGGGCGAACCGCCAGGTCGTGACCGAGGTGCGCACCTTCATGAAGAGCGGCGAGATGCGCTGGGTGCGCGTCTGGGGCCACCCGGTCTGGGACCCGGTCAAGAACCAGCTGGTGGGAATCTACGGCGCCGTCCAGGACATCACCGAGCGCAAGAAGGTCGAGGCGGAGCGCGAGGCGCTGATCCGCGAGCTCGAGGCCAAGAACGCCGAGCTCGAGCGCTTCGCCTACACCGTGTCGCACGACCTCAAGAGCCCGCTGATCACGATCCGCGGCTTCCTCTCGTTCGTGGAGCAGGACGCCGAGGCCGGAAACCTGGAGCGGGTGCGCGCCGATCTCGGCCGCATCCGCGACGCCGTCGACAAGATGCAGCGGCTGCTGAGCGAGCTCCTGGAGCTGTCGCGCATCGGCCGCGTCGTGAATCCGCCGCAGACGATCGCGTTCGCCACGCTCGCCCAGGATGCGGTGGCGCTCGTGGCGGGCCGCCTGCGCCAGCGCGGAGTCGGCGTCGCGGTCGCGGAGGGCCTGCCGACGGTGTGGGGCGACCGTGCGCGCCTCGTCGAGGTGCTGCAGAACCTGGTCGACAACGCCGCCAAGTTCATGGGCGACCAGAAGCACCCGCGCGTCGAGATCGGCATGCGCGAGCAGGCCGGCGAGAGGGTGTTCTTCGTCCGGGACAACGGGATCGGCATCGATCCGCGCTTTCGCGACCGCGTCTTCGGGCTGTTCGAGAAGCTCGACCCCGACAGCGAGGGCAGCGGCGTCGGGCTCGCGCTCATCAAGCGCATCGTGGACCAGCACCACGGCCGCGTGTGGGTCGAATCGGAGGGCAAGGGGAAGGGGACGACGGTCTGCTTCACGCTCCCGGACGCCGCGGCGGCGAGCGCGCTCGCCGCGCCGCCGTCGTCCGTCGCCCGCTAGACCGTCTCCCAGCGCCGGGCGAGCCGGCGCGCGATCGTCAGGAAAGCGGCCGTCAGCAGCACGAGCACCGAGAGCTGCGGCCAGAGCTCCACGAGCGGGGCGTTGCGCCAGAAGACCTTGATGTAGCCGTCGAGCGCCCAGGCGTTGAAGGTGAAGAGGCCGATCTTCTGCATCTTCTCGCTCATCAGGAAGCGCGGGAACATGCTGCCGCCGAGCGCCGACATCATCAGGATGACGATGGTGGCGATGCCGCTCGAGCTGCCGCGCGTGCGGCACGCCGTCGCGAGCACCAGGCCGAAGCCGGCGGCCGCGGCGGCGGTGGCGAGCGTCATCAGCGCGAAGCCGGGCAGGTGGGACAGCAGCTCGAGGCCGAAGACGAGCATGCCCCAGACGAACATCACCGTGACCTGCAGCACGCCCGTGAGCGTGATGAACAGCCACTTGCCCGCGAGCAGGCGGCCCATGCCGACGGGTGCTGAGCAGGCGCTCGAGCGTGCCCGACTCCACCTCCTCGAGCAGCGCGCCGCCGGCCGCGGAGCAGCTGAAGAGCAGGAACATCACCCCGACGCCGGCGGCGTAGAAGGCGATCATCGAGCCGTCCGGGCCCCGCTGCCCGACCACCTCGTGCACGTCGACGCCCAGCAGCTCGGCGACGCCGGCGCCCGCCGCCTCGCCCGCGCCGTCGCCGGTCGCGGCCTGGTTCAGCCACGCGTCCATCACCCCGCGCTGCTGCGGCGTCATGCCGCCGGCGTACTTCTCGAACATCTCGAGCCCGCGCCGCGCGAAGGCCTTCGGCTGCGCCGTCGTCGCCGCCTTCTGCAGCAGGCCGCGCAGCAGCGGCGTCGCGATCGGGTCCGACGGATCGACCAGCAGCTCGGCGCGCGGCGGCGTCCCGGCGCTCCCGAACGCCGCGCCGAAGCCGGCCGGCAGCACCACCGCGACCGGAGCGTCGCCGTCCCGCACCAGCGACTCGGCGCGCGGGCGGTCGAGCGGCACGGCGCGCTGCGCTCGCCGGGCCGCCGCGCGGCCGGGCCGTGGTCAGCGGGCGCAGCGCGGCCTCGCTGCTCGAGCGCCGTCACGAACGCCCGGCTCGCGTCGGTCCGGTCCTCGTCGACGAGCGCCACGCGCACGGGGTTCGGGCTGCGCCGCGGCTGGCTGCCGAACACGAGCGCGAAGATCGAGAAGAACACGAGCGGCAGCACGAAGGCCATCAGCTGCGCGACGCGGTCGCGGCTCAGGTTGAGGCAGCGAGATGCGCAGCAGCGTGGCGATCATTCGCGCAGCTCCCTTCCGGTGAGGTGGATGAAGACGGCGTGCAGGCTCGGGCCCTTCACGGCCACGTCGCGCACGACGACGCCGGCCGCGGCCGCCTGCTGCAGCAGCGCCGGGAGCTCCGCCGCGACGTCCCGGACCTCGGCGCTGGAGCGTGTGGCCGTCGCCGCCGGCCGCGAGCCCGGCGAGCGGGCGCTCCGGCAGGCGCTCGAGCGAGAGCGTGACGCGCCGGCGCTCGCCGACCGTGCTGCGCGATCAGCTCGTGCGAGCGTGCCCGAGGCCGACCACGCGCCCGTGGTCGATGATCACGATCCGGTCGCAGAGGTCCTCGGCCTCGTCGAGCTGGTGCGTGGTGAGCAGCAGCGAGGCGCCCGCGTCGCGCAGCGCGGCGAGCATCTCGTAGATCCGCTCGCGGCTCTGCGGATCGACGCCGACGGTCGGCTCGTCGAGCAGCACCACGCGCGGCTCGTGCAGCACGCCGCACGCGATGTTGAGCCGGCGGTGCATGCCGCCCGAGAAGCGCTTCACCGGCTCGTCGGCCCGCGCGCGAGGCCGGTCCAGGACGAGCGCCCATGCGACGCGCTCCGGCAGCGCCTGCCGCGAGAGCCCGTGCAGACGGCCGAACACCTCGAGGTTCTCGCGCGCCGTGAGCAGCGGCGTAGACGCGCGATCTCCTGCGGAACGACGCCGAGCTCGGCGCGCGGGCTCTCCGGCCGCAGCGCCCGCCCCGCGAGCTCGATCGTCGCCGCCGTCGAGCCGCACGCGCCCGGCGATCGCGCGCACGAGCGTCGTCTTGCCGGCGCCGTTGGGGCCCAGCAGCCCGAGCAGCTCGCCCGCGTCGAGCGCGAGCGAGGCGCCCTGGAGCGCCGGCGTGCTGCCGAAGGACTTGCGTGCGTCCCGGACCGTGAGCAGGCTCTCGCGCATCTCGCGAGGAGTCTACGCGTACCGCTCGCAGCGGTTCCAGGGCGGCCCGAAGGAATCGGCGAACGGGGCTTATTCGACGGTGAGCGTCGTCGTGCGCCCTTCCTGGATCGTCACGTTGGCGGCGCCGGCGACGGGCCGACCCCGGAGACCACCTCGCCCTGGACGGTCGCGGCCTTCTGGAGCATGAGATTGAAGGTCAGCGCCGTCCGCTCGCCTCACGCCCTCGGGAGCGAAGCCGATGCGCGATCGCCTCCACGTCCACGACGGAGCTCGCGCTCGTCGAGCCGGAACGTGCCGTCGGCGGAGCATGACGACCGACGAAAGCGCCACGCGAGAGCGTCCGGCCAGGAAGCGTTCGCTGCGCTCGTCGACGGTCTCCGGCGCGAATGCTCCTCGACACGCGCGCCGGCGAGCGAGTGCGCCATCGCCGTCGAGCACTCAGCCCGGAAACGCCGCCGTGCGCGGTCGCTCGGTGCAGCAGCGGTCGACAGGATCACAGCGATCGATCGAGAGATGGACATCATCGCTCTCCCCACGTGTCGGCCGGCCCTTGAGGCTGCAACTCCCGCACCAGCCCCAGGCCCCATCAAGGCGAGGCCGCTCAGACAGATCGGCGCGCTCGGCCGTCGCTCTCACGCCACACTGGTCTGTTTTCCGGCCACGCCTTCCGAGTCGAGAGCCCCCGTCATTTGGACGCTGGAGCGAGCCGTCAGCGTTCCCGGCTCTTCGCCTCGTTCCAGAGCCGGTCCATCTCCTCGAGCGTCGAGTCGGCGGGCTTCTTGCCTTCGGCGCGCAGGCGCTCCTCGATGTACCGGAAGCGGCGCCGGAACTTGCGATTGGCGGCCTTGAGAGCGCTCTCCGGATCGACGCCGGTCAGGCGGGCGACGTTGACCGCGACGAAGAGCAGGTCGCCGACCTCCTCCGCGACGCGGCGCGCGTCGGCCTTCTCGCGCACGGCCTCGCGCAGCTCGCCCGCCTCCTCGTCCAGCTTCAGCAGGGCGTCGCCGGGTCCCGGCCAGTCGAAGCCCACGCGCGACGACCTTCGTCGTCAGCTGGAACGCCTCCATCACCGCGGGCAGACCCGTGTGGACGCTGTCGAGCATCGACGCGTCCTCCTTGCCCTTCTGCGCCCGCTCGGCGGCCTTGATCGCCTCCCAGTTGCGGAGCACCTCGCCGGAGGTCGCAGCCCCGTCGTCGGCGAAGACGTGAGGGTGGCGCCTGACCATCTTCTCCGCCACGCGCTCGATCACCTGGCGCAGGCGGAAGGCCCCCCGCTCCTCGGCGATGTTCGCGTGGAACACCACCTGGAGCAGCAGGTCGCCGAGCTCGCCCGCGAGCTCGGCGTCGTCCTTCTCGTCGATCGCGTGAGCCACCTCGTAGGCCTCCTCGATCGTCATCGGCTTGACGCTCTCGTGGGTCTGCTCGCGGTCCCACGGGCAGCCGCCCGGTGCGCGCAGCCGCGCGATCAGCTCGACGAAGCGGGCGAAGAGCGTCGCCGGCCTCGGTCGCGGCGGGGGACGGCGTGATCTCGGCCACGCGCTAGCGCAGTCCCGCGATGCGCGTGCGCAGCGTGTCGAGGTCGCGCTTGCGCGCGGCGAGCTCCTGCGACTGCGCGCGCAGGCGCTCGCCGTCGGCGCGCACGAAGCGCGCGAACGGCAGGATCGCCTCCTGCACCTTCTTCTGCCCGAGCTCGAGCTCGCGCTCGCAGCCGGCGCGCAGCGAAGCCACGAGCCGCTGCCGCAGGGCGCCTGTCGCTTCCCCGAGGCGCGCCTTCTCGCGAGCGCGCTGGATCGGGAGCGGCAACGGCGCAATCCAGCGCGACGACCGCGCCGAGGACGCCCGCCGTGACGGCGGTCGCCGCGGTCTCGGCTTGCATCATGCCGATGCCCGCGCCGACGATGGCGAGCAGGAGCAGGAGCAGCGTCGCGGCGGCCGAGCGTTGCGCCGCGCGCGCGAAGCGCGCCGGCTCCTCGCGGGGCGAGAAGCTCTCGAGCGCTCGCGCCGCGTCGCGTGCGAAAGCCAGCTGCAGCCGGGCCTGGTCCGGCGCGGGCGCCGCGATCGGCGGGCCGCGCTCCGCGCGAGGCGTGCGTCTCGCTCCGCTTGTTGACGCGCTCGACCACGGTGGGCCAGAGGCGGGCGTCTGCGGCCGCGACGGCGTCCGCCAGCCCGTCGGCCCGCTTCTCGATCCCGGCCTGCATTTCCGCCCATCACGTCCTGCCGGAAGAGCGCGGCGGTGTGCTCGCGGTCGAGCAGCGAAAGCGCGCGAGGCAGGCGCAGCTCGCGGTCGAGGAACGCGTCGCCGCGCGTCTCCATCTCGAGCAGCGGCTTCTCGGCCTCGGACACCCGCACGCGCAGATCGCGCGCCGTCTCCTGCAGGTGCTGCGCGATCTGGGCCTCGACCTCCTTGAGCGCGGCCTCGTCCTCGGCGAGCGTCGCCAGCCGGGCCTTCGCCCCGCTCGCCGCGACCTCGATCGCGCGGTCGGCGACGCCCAGCGGGCTCTCGAGCTTGACGCGCAGGCGGCCCACGTCGTCGAGCGTGCGCGAGAGGTACGCCTCGAGCGCTCCGAAGCCGTTGCGCGCCGCGTCGGGCAGGTAGCCGGCCGTCTTCGCCTTCCAGGTCTGGCGCGCCGAGACTCCGAACACCTCGGGGCGCAGGCCGAGCAGCTCGCGCAGCTTGTCGCGCACGAACTCGACCACCTTCTCGACGTCGGCCGGATCCTCCAGGATGTCGATCTTGTTGACCGCGACCACCACCTTCTTGCCCCAGTCGCGGATCGTCCGCGAGGAACTGCCGCTCGCTCTCCGTGAACGGCCGATCGGCGGAGGTCACGAAGAGCACGAGCTCCGAGCGCGGCACGAAGTCGCGCGTCAGGGCCTCGTGACCCTCGACGACGGCGTTCGTGCCGGGCGTGTCGACGATGTTCATCTCGCGCAGGAGCTCGAGCGGCAGCGCGATCTCCTCGAAGTCGCCGCCGGCGGGCGTGCGCTTGCGCTCGGCGCCGTACTTGACGAGCTCGACGCGCGAGGTGGTGGGGGTAGGCCCCTCCTCGAGCACCTTCTCGCCGAGCAGAGCGTTGATCACCGCGCTCTTGCCGGCGTTGAACTCGCCGACCACCACCAGCAGGAACAGCTCGTCGAGCTGGCTGATGGCGCGCGCGAGCGCCTTCTGGTGCTCCTCCGAGGTTCCGACGCGCACGAGCAGCACCCGCAGCTCTGCGAGCTGGCGGTGCAGCTCCCTGAGCAGGCTCTTGCGCTTCTCGTCGAGGATGCCCCGTAGCATGAGTTCGAACGCCGGTAGTCAGTTCCCGCGCAGCGGGATGCGTCGCGACTGGCCCGAGCCCACGTCCTCGAGGTCCACCGACTCGAGCCCGATGCGCGCGATCCGATAGCGGTTCGCCACCATCTCGCCCATCTGGCCGGTGAGGACCTCCTTGCGGTCGGTCATCAGCACCGCCACCTTGACGCCGGCGCGGTTCTCGACCGATCCCAGGTACTTGAGGTTGAGCGGCGGCGGGCCGGGCGGGGGAGCGTAGGCGGCCTCGACCGGAGGCGTCGGGACGGGCTCCGGCGTCTGCGCCGGCACGGGCAGCTGCTCGGCTTCGTCCTCGTCGCGCGCCGCCGAGCCGAAGCGGAAGAGATCGCGGTGTCCCGCCGTGGTCTCGGGGCGCTCCGTCGCGAGACGGGCGAGGTCGATGCGCGGCACCGGCGGCGGAAGCGCCTCGGCGCGCGCCCGGGCGGCCGGCGTTTGCGTGTGGTCCTTGAGGCGCAGGAACACGAGCGCCAGCGCCGTGAGCGCCACGAGCGAAAGCATCACCTTCTCTCGCCGGCTGAGCGTCCTCACTCTGGCGAGGTTAGCATGACTCGTCGTAGGCTAGCCCGGGGCTCTGAGGAGGCGTTCGCATGAGGGCGATTCGCATCGACGCGTTCGGAGGTCCCGAGGTGCTGCGCCTCGCGGACGTCCCGGATCCGGTGCCGGGCAATGGCGAGATCGTCGTTCGCTCCGAGGCGTCGGGGATCAACTACCTCGACACCTACCATCGCACCGGGCTCTACCCGAACCCGCTGCCGTTCGTGCCCGGAATGGAGGGCGCGGGAGTCGTGACCGCCGTCGGGCCCGAGGTCACGCTCTTCCGCATCGGCGACCGCGTCGCGTGGACGAGCGCCATCGGCTCCTACGCCGCGAGCGTGAAGATGCCGGCCGAGAAGGCCGTGGCCGTGCCCGAGGGCGTCGAGCTGCGGACGGCCGCCGCGGTGATGCTCCAGGGCATGACCGCGCACTACCTGACGACGAGCACGTTCCCGCTCGCCAAGGGTCACACCTGCCTCGTCCATGCCGCGGCGGGCGGCGTCGGCCTGCTGCTCGTGCAGATGGCGAAGCAGCGCGGCGCCCGCGTGATCGGCACGGTCGGCGGCGAGCCGAAAGCCAGCCTCGCCCGCGCGGCCGGCGCCGACGAGGTGATCCTGTATCGGCAGGAGGACTTCGTGGCCGCGGTCAAGCGCCTGACGAACGGCCGCGGGGTCGACGTGGTGTACGACGGCGTCGGCAAGGAGACGGCGCTCAAGAGCCTCGACTGCCTCGCGCTGCGCGGGATGATGGTCTTCTTCGGCAACGCGAGCGGGCCGGTCGGCCCGCTCGATCCGCTGCTGCTCTCGCAGAAGGGCTCGCTGTTCCTGACGCGGCCGACCCTCTTCCACTACGTCGCGGACCGCGCGAGCCTCGAGGCGCGCGCCGCGGACGTGCTCGGGCAGGTGGCCGCGAAACGGCTCGACGTGCGCATCGACCGCGCTTTCCCGCTCGCGGAGGCCGCGGCCGCGCACCAGGCGCTCGAGTCGCGGCAGACGACGGGCAAGCTGCTGCTCGTCCCCTGAAGTGCGACACCCGAGCGTGGTGCGCCGATGATCGCGCGCGAGGAGCACCCGGGCGGCCGCGCCTTCGAGGTCGTCGTCTCCAACCTGCTCGCCGAGACCACGGACGCGATCGTCAACGCCGCGAACGGGCACCTCGTGCACGGCGGCGGCGTCGCCGCGGCGATCGCGCGCGCCGCGGGGGAAGCCCTGGTGCAGGAGGGCGACCGCATCGTCGCCGCGCACGGGCCGCTGGCGGTCGGCGAGGCCGTCGTGACGACCGCGGGCAAGCTGCCCTTCAAGGGAGTGATCCACGCCGTCGGCCCGCAGCAGGGGATCGGGCGGGAGGAGGAGCGGCTGGCGCAGGCGCTCGCCGCGGCCTTCCTGCGCGCCCACGAGCGCGGCTGGGAGTCGGTCTCGTTCCCGGCCGTGAGCAGCGGGATCTTCGCCGTCCCGCTCGAGGTCTGCGCGCGCGCCTACGTGCGCGCCGTGCGGGAGTTCATGCGCGCCCACCCCGACACCAGCCTGAAGACGCTGCGGCTCGTGCTCGTCGACGGCCCGCTCGTGGCGCTCGTGCGCCAGGAGCTCGGCAGAAAGGCCTGATGCGCAGCGAGACCCTGATCGTTCTCGCGGTCGCCCTGGGCTCGGCGCTCGGCGGCGTCGCGCGCTACGGCGCTGTCCGGCCTCGTCGCGCGCTCGTTCGGCGAGACGTTTCCGTGGGGCACGCTGATCGTGAACGTGCTCGGGTCGTTCCTGATCGGCTTCGTCGCGACGCTCACGGGCCCGGCGGGCGCGTGCTCGGTGAGCCCGGCGGCGCGCCAGTTCTGGATGCCGGGCATCTTCGGCGGCTTCACGACCTTCTCCGCCTTCAGCCTCCAGACGCTCCGACTCGCGCAGGACGGCGAGTGGACGCGGGCGGGCGCGAACGTCGGCCTCTCGGTCGTGCTCTGCCTGCTCGGCGTCTGGCTGGGCGCCCTGCTCGCCACCGCTTTCGAGCGCTGACGCCGAGCGTCCGGCGCTCGCGCGCGCGCGCGCGGTTGAAAACGCGGCCGCGCGCCGTTATCGTCAGGCCGCGCAAGACAACACCGGGAGGTCGGCAGGATGGCCGAGGGAAACGCGTCGGTCGCGGCCTTGCGATTCGGGCGCACCATGCGCCGCGACCTGTGGTGGCTGCAGCCGCTGCTCACGGCGGCGGGGCTCGGGGCTTTCATCGTCTACGCGACCTGGGCGGCGTTCCAGGGCCGCGCACTACCACTTCGGCCCCTACCTCTCGCCGTTCTACTCGCCGGAGCTCTTCGGCGACTCGCCGCACGCCTGGTTCGGGCCGCAGCCCGTCGCTGGCCGGCGTGGCTGCCGTTCTCGCCGGCGCTCCTGATCCTCTGGGCGCCGGGCGGCTTCCGCTTCACCTGCTACTACTACCGCGGCGCCTACTACAAGGCGTTCTGGGCCGACCCGCCCGTCGTGCGCGGTGGGCGAGCCGCGCAAGCAGCTACCGCGGCGAGGCGCGCGTTCCCGCTGATCCTCCAGAACGTCCACCGCTACTTCCTCTACCTCGCGCTGCTCGTTCCTCGTGTTCCTCGCGCTACGACGTCTGGAAGGCGCTCTGGTTCGCCGATCCGGCGACCGGCGCGCACGAGCTTCGGCATCGGCGTCGGGCACGCTCGTGCTCGCGGTCAACGTCGTCCTGCTCGGCGGCTACACGCTCGGCTGCCACTCGCTGCGCCACCTCGTCGGCGGCGTGCTCGACGAGCTCTCGCAAGACGCCCGCTGCGCACGACCGCCTACGGCTGCGTCGAGCGTGCCTCAACCGGCGCCACATGCTGTGGGCCTGGATGAGCCTCTTCTGGGTCGGCTTCTCCGACGTCTACGTCCGCCTTGCTCGATGGGCATCTGGACCGACTGGAGGATCCTCTGATGGCCGACTACCGCGACGCATCGAGCACGACGTCCTGGTCATCGGCGCCGGCGGCGCCGGGCCTGCGCGCCGCGATCGAGGCCTCGGCCGCGCGGCGTGCACGGTCGGCGCTCGTCTGCAAGTCGCTGCTCGGCAAGGCGCACACGGTGATGGCCGAGGGCGGCGTCGCCGCGGCGCTCGCCAACGTCGACGACCGCGACAGCTGGCGGGTCCACTTCGCCGACACGATGCGCGGCGGCCAGTACCTCAACAACTGGCGCATGGCCGAGCTGCACGCCAAGGAGGCGCCCGACCGCGTGCGCGAGCTCGAGGCCTGGGGCGCGCTCTTCGACCGCACCCAGGACGGCCGCATCCTGCAGCGCAACTTCGGCGGCCACCGCTACCCGCGGCTCGCGCACGTCGGCGACCGCACCGGCCTCGAGATGATCCGCACGCTCCAGGACCACGGCATCCACCAGGGCATCGACGTCCACATGGAGTGCACGGTCGTCGCGCCTGCTGAAGGACGGCGGCCGCGTCGCGGGCGCGTTCGCCTACGACCGCGAGCGCGGGCGCTTCCGCGTCTTCCGCGCGAAGGCGGTCGTGCTCGCGACCGGCGGCATCGGCCGCGCGTACAAGATCACCAGCAACAGCTGGGAGTACACCGGCGACGGCCACGCGCTCGCCTACGACGCCGGCGCCGAGCTGATGGACATGGAGTTCGTGCAGTTCCACCCGACCGGATGGTCTGGCCGCCGAGCGTGCGCGGCATCCTGGTGACCGAGGGCGTGCGCGGCGAGGGCGGCGTGCTGCGCAACAAGCGAGGGCCGGCGCTTCATGTTCGACGACATCCCGGAGAACTACAAGCGCGCAGACCGCGGACAACGAGGAGGAGGGCTGGCGCTACACGCAGGGCGACAAGAACGCGCGCCGCCCGCCCGAGCTGCTGACCCGCGACCACGTCGCGCGCTGCATCATGCGCGAGGTCAAGGAGGGGCGCGGCAGCCCGCACGGCGGCGTCTTCCTCGACATCGCCTGGATCAAGGAGCGGCTGCCGAACGCGCGCCGAGCACATCAAGAAGAAGCTCCCGAGCATGTACCACCAGTTCAAGGAGCTGGCGGACATCGACATCACGCAAGGAGCCGATGGAGGTCGGGCCGACGACGCACTACATCATGGGCGGCGTGCGCGTCGAC
This sequence comes from uncultured Acidobacteriota bacterium, assembly GCA_963744315.1. Taxonomy (GTDB): domain Bacteria; phylum Acidobacteriota; class Vicinamibacteria; order Fen-336; family Fen-336; genus DATBSL01. The sequence continues at coordinate 8,050 of CAVUTB010000011.1, read as the reverse complement.
GCCGACACGCAGATGTCGACGGTGCCGGGCCTGTTCGCGGCGGGCGAGTGCGCCGCGGGCCTGCACGGCGCGAACCGCCTCGGCGGCAACTCGCTCTCCGACCTGCTCGTGTTCGGCAAGCGCGCCGGCGAGTACGCGGCGCGACGTTCGCGAAGGAGCACGGCGCCGGCGACGTCGACGACGGACGCAGGTCGAGGCGGCGGCGCGACGCGGCGCTCGAGCCGTTCGAGCGCGACGGCGCGGCGGCGAGAACCCGTACACGATCCAGCACGACCTGCAGGAGATGATGCAGGACCTGGTCGGCATCGTGCGCACGCGAGGACGAGATGCAGCGAGGCGCTCGAGCGGCATCGCGGAGCTGCGCGAGCGCGCGGCGCGCGTGCGGCGTCGCCGGGCAACCGCGAGTACAACCCCGGCTGGCACACGGCGCTCGACCTGCGCAACCTGCTCACCGTCTCCGAGGCGGTCACGCGCGCGGCGCTCGAGCGCAAGGAGAGCCGCGGCGCGCACTTCCGCGACGACTTCCCGGACGAAGGACGCGGAGCTGCGGCAAGGTCAACATCGTGCGTCGCGCAAGGGCGCCGGACGGCGCGATGCAGATCGAGCGCGAGCCGCTCCCGCCGATGCCGCGCCGAGCTGCAAGCAGATCATCGAGGAGATGAAGTGATGGCCACGCGCGACCTTCCGCATCTGGCGCGGCGACGCGGCGGGCGGCGAGTTCCAGGACTACGCGACCGAGGTCTCGCGAGGGCATGGTCGTGCTCGACGCCGTGCACCAGATCCAGGCCGAGCAGGCGCCGCGACCTCGCCGTGCGCTGGAACTGCAAGGCCGGCAAGTGCGGCTCGTGCTCGGCCGAGATCAACGGCATGCCGCGGCTCATGTGCATGACGCGGCTCGACGACCTGCCGCTCGACGAGCCGGTCACCGTCGAGCCGATGCAGGCGTTCCCGCTGATCAAGGACCTGGTCACCGACGTCTCGTGGAACTTCGAGGTCAAGAAGACGATCAAGCCGTTCAAGCCGCGCCCGCCGGACGCGCCGGACGGCACCTGGCGGATGGCGCAGGACGACGTCGACCGCGTGCAGGAGTTCCGCAAGTGCATCGAGTGCTTCCTGTGCCAGGACGTCTGCCACGTGCTGCGCGACCACCACCTGCACGAGCGAGTTCATCGGCCCGCGCTTCCTCGTGCTACGTCGCGGCGCTCGAGATGCACCCGCTCGACGCCGAGGACCGCCTCGACGGACCTGCAAGGACGCGCACGGCATCGGCTACTGCAACATCACGAAGTGCTGCACGAAGGTCTGCCCCGAGCACATCACGATCACCGACAACGCGATCATCCCGCTCAAGGAGCGCGTGGTCGACCGCTTCTACGACCCGCGTGGCTGCGGCTGTTCCGCGCGTGCGCCGCGGAGGCAGCGATGAGCCGAAGGACCGAGGAGGCCGAGCGATGTTCGAGCTCAAGCCGCTGTCGCGCGAGGCGGTCGCCGCGCGCGCTCGAGAAGGCCGAGCGCTACCGCCTGCTAACGAGCCGCGTCGAGGCCGAGAGCATCTGCCTCGACGTCCTCGGCGTCGAGCCCGACAACCAGCAGGCGCTCGTCGACGCTGCTCCTCGCGCTCACCGACCAGTTCGACGACGACGGCCCCGGCGCACGTCGAGCCAGGCGCGCGAGCTCGCTGCCGCGCTTCAAGGACGAGTACGAGCGCGCCTACTACGCGGGCATCATCGCGAGCGGCGCGCCAAGGCGCGCCTGGCGCAGGGCGGGCCGGCCTCCGGGCACGTCGCCTACGACTGGTCCTGCGCGAGGCGATGGAGCTGCTTCGAGCAGGCGGAGCGCCTGCGGCCGCCGGGCAACGACGACGCGCTCCTGCGCTGGAACACCTGCGCGCGGATCCTGGAGCGGAACCCGCACGTGGTGCAGGCGCCGCGCGACCACGAAGAGCCGCCGCTCGAGTAGCTACTTCTCGACGAGCTGCCGCCAGCCACGGATCAGGCGGATCGGCTCGGTGTAAGGCTCCGAGTTGTAGCGCGCGGCGAGGAAGCGCTTGCCGTCGATCGAGTGGATGCCGGCTAGGACGCCGAAGGCGTCGGGCGAAAAGGCGAGACGCTCCGGCGGGCCGAAGTCGAGGGAGCCATTTCGCTCGGTGACGGCAACAGCCTCGGCGGCCTCGGCGCCGAAGAAGTAGAGCTCGCGCGCGTCGCCACGCCAGGTCGGCGCCCTGGCTCCCGAGCGGGACACCTGCCACCGTCGCGCGCAGCTCGGGAAGTCGCAGATGAAGACCTCGTTGCGGCCGGTTTCGTTGGACTGATAGGCGATCCACCGGCCGTTCGGGGAGAGGGCGGAGGCCTGCTCGTCGAAGCGGCTGTGGGTGACGTGGGCGACCTTGGCGGGATCGGCGAGCACCAGGTAAGCCACATCCCAACCCGTCGCAGCCTCCTGAACGTCGCCGACCAGCGACTTCGAATCGGGTGTCCAGCCGCTCACAGAGAAGCCGGTCTTCTCGAGCAAAGTCTGAGGTGGGCCGCCTCCAGCACTGGGCTGGATCCAGCAGGTATCTCCGGCCCGGCCGCCGCCGCTCGGGTTGGCGCAGATCGCGAGCCGGGCTCCGTCCGGCGAGAGGGCCACGTACATCTCAGGGGGGGCTGAAACGAACGTGGAGCGGGTAGCCTGCGAGCGGGCGAGATCGAGCAGCCAGACGTCCTCTTTGGTGCCACCCGGGTCGGAGCGAACCGCGGCCAGCGCCTCGCCGCTGGCGCTCAGCGACAGCCGATAGTGGTAGCCGGGATCACCGATCGCGACGAGCTCCTTCCCGGCTCGGTCGAACCAGGCGAGCCCGGTGCGCCGGAGCCGTGCCTGGCGATAGGCGAGGAGACCCGCCGTCACCGAGAACTGGCCCAGGTCGCGCGGGTTGTAGTTCTCGACCGCTCCGGCGATCGGCTGCACCTGCCCTCCGAGCGTCAGGCGGCCGGCGTCGAATCGCTGCGCCATCAGGTTGCCGTCGACGACGGAGAACAGGAAGCCGTCGGCGTACTGCGGGTTCGAGCCGCGCTCAGCGAGCACACGTGGCGCGTCGCCGCCGATCGAACCGACGGCCAGGGACCCCGTGCGAGCGTCGCTCTCGCGCAGCGTAAAAAGGAAGTGCCGGCCGTCGGGCAGGAACCAGGGATTGCGGTGGCTGGCGAGAGTGTCGCTCGTGCGCGTCACGGCCACGGGCGCGCCGCCGGAGGCCGGCACCCGCATCAGCGCCCCGCTGATGTTCGGAGCAAACACGATGGTGCCGTCGCGGCTCCACGACCCTCCACGCCCGTCCTGGGCTTCAGCGACCACCTGCACGGGTCCCCCGCCAGCCGCGATCTTCTTGAGCTGCCCTTCGGCGAAGAACGCGAGCGTGCCGCTGTCGGGAGCCCAGAACGGGAAGAGCGCGCCGTCAGTGCCGGCGAGTGACCGGGTCTCGTCCGAGACGAGGTCGCGAACGGCCAGCACTCGCGGGGTCGAGCTGACGCCGCCTACGAGGTACGCAAGCCGCCGGCCGTCCGGCGACAGAGCGATCGCGCCGGGGACGACTCCCGCCAGCGGAAGCTCCGCGGGAGCCACCAGGTCGCTGCGGAACGGAAGGTCGGCCAGGCGAGCCGCGCGCTTCAGGCGAAGCGCCCAGCCGAAGCTCCCGATGCTGGCTGCTCCGAGTGCGGCAACGAGCGCCCAGGCCAGCCGCTCGCGGCTCCGCCGGCGGCAGCGCGAGCGGTGCCGGCACGCCGGCCTGTGAGCCGGCCTCTCCGATCCAGCGCAGCTCGCCCGCCACGTCGTGCGCCGCCTGCCAGCGGTCGTCCGGGTCCTTCTCCAGGCACCGGCGCACCACCTGGTCGAGCGCCGGCGGCGTCACTGGCTGCACGCTCGAGATCGAGCGGCGGCTGCGTCGACATGATCGCCGCGATCAGGCTCGTCTTGGTCTTGCCTTCGAAGGCGCGCTTGCCCGGTCGCCATCTCGTAGAGCAGCGACGCCGAGCGCGAAGATGTCGGTGCGCGCGTCGGCCTCGCGCGCCCTCGAGCTGCTCGGGAGCCATGTACTGGAACGTCCCGAGATCGGTCCCGTCCGCTCGTGAGCGGCTTCGCCTCGGTCGGCAGCTGGGTCGAGGCCGTGAAGCCGTCCGCTGGCGCCGGCGGCTGCGAGCGAGGCCGAAATCGAGCAGCTTCGCGCCCGCCCTCGTGAGCATCACGTTGGCGGGCTTCAGGTCGCGGTGGACGATGCCCTGCTTGTGCGCTGCGTCGAGCGCCTCGGCCACCTGCGCGGCCGAACTTCAGCACCTGCTCGAGCGGCAGCGGTCCTCTCGGCACGCGATCGGCGAGCGACTCGCCCTCGAGCAGCTCCATCACCAGGAAGTGCGCGTCGCCCTCGCGCCCGACGTCGAACAGCGTGCAGATGTGGGGATGGTTGAGTGCGGAGATCGTCCTCGCCTCGCGCTCGAAGCGCTGCGCGTCGATCGCTCGTCCTGCGCGCAGCTCGCGGGAGGATCTTGACCGCGACGCTGCGGTCGAGCCGCGTGTCGCGCGCCGCGCTAGACCTCTCCCATGCCGCCGGCACCGAGCAGCGACTGATGCTCGTACGGCCCGAGCCGCGAGCCGGCCTGCAGGGGCATGGGCTGCCGGAGTATAGCCGTTTCGGCAAACGGCGCGCCCGCGAGTCAGCGAGCGCAAGCCCGGCTCGGCCAGCCGCTGACGGACACCGGTCGGTGGGTCAGGCTTCGGGCAAGCCGCCGCTCGATAGCGGCGCGCGCCCGCTACCAGCTGGCGGAGAGGCTGAGGCCGACGCCCTGACCGTTGGCGTCGGTCGCGGGGGCGATGCTGACGAGCCGCTTCCTGCCCGGGGCCTGCGAGTCGAGCCGCGACACGGTGCGGCCGACGACGAGCCCGAGCGTGGCCCCGGCGATCACGTCGCTCAGGTGGTGGCGATCCTGCTCGATGCGCGTGAGCCCGATGCAGCTCGCGAGCGCGTAGGCGGGCACTCCGAGCTTCCAGCCGTAGTGGTGCGAGGCGATCGTCGCCAGGCTGAACGCCGTCGAGGTGTGGCCCGAAGGAAACGACAGCGAGTCGCTGCCGTCGGGACGCTCGCGCTTCACCGTGTACTTCAGGAGGCCGGTGTAGGCGCCGTTCACGACCAGCGCCTGGGCGAAGTCGTAGGTCATGGAGCGGAAGCGGCCCTGCGGCGCGAAGCGGCCCGCCACGAAGAGCGCGCCCACCATCGGCACCATGGCGGCGCCGCCCATCTTCGAGCCGGTGTGTCCGCACGCGCTGCAGACGCCCTTGAGCGCCTGCTCCGTGTGGCCGTCGAACGCCGAGGCGAACGTCGTCAAGCCTGCGCCGACCGCGAACGGGAACAGGTTCTGGCCCGAGAACACGCCGACCATGTTGCGGCCGAGGTTCTTCGGAAAGGCGCCCATCGTGCGCCGGTCCTCGGGCAGATCGAAGAGGTTGCGGGTGTCGAAGCTGCGCGGCTGCAGCGGCTCCGGCTCCGCCGACGGCTCCTGGAGGGGGGCTTTGTCCTGGAGGGGGGTGGCGTCCTGGGCGCGACAGGGGGTGCTTCCAACCAGTGCGACCACCAGCGTCGCGCCAACGGCGGCCTCGAACTGTCTCAACGGTCCCTCCATGGCCGCGTTGGGGGCGCGACGGTTCCGAATTCTCGCATGACGCCCATGAGGCGGGCTGCCAGAAGGCGCCAAGGGGGGTCAAGAGATGTGAAGCAACCCTTCGGCTGCGGCTGGCGTCCCAGCAGGCATGAGCCCGGTCCGCCTGGCCTTGCGGTCCCTGCGTCAGGTCCCGGCCGTGACCGGGGTGGTGGTGCTTTCCCTCGCCCTCGGGATCGGCGCCAACAGCGCGATCTTCGGCCTGGCCGACCAGATCCTGATCCGGCTGCTGCCGGTCCAGAACCCCCGCGAGCTCGTCCAGCTGCGGCTCGAGGGCGGCCGGGTCGGTTCGCAGTCCGGCGACGGCCTGCACACGTTCTCGCATCCTCTCTTTCCTGGCGTTCCGCGACCGCAACACGGTGCTCGCGGGCCTCACCGGCCAGATCGATCCAGCCCGCGAGCCTCGTCGGCGACGACCGCAGCGAGCGGGTCAGCGTGGGGATGGTGGCCGGCAACTTCTTCGACGTCCTGGGCGTCTCGCCTCACCTGGGCCGGCTGCTGCACCCGGACGACGACCGCACGCGCAACGGCCACCCGGTGGCGGTGCTGCAGCACGGCTTCTGGCGCACCCGCTTCGCGGGCGACAGGGCCATCGTCGGGAGCACGATTCGCCTGAACGGGTCGCCCTTCACCGTCGTCGGCGTCGCCGATCCGGCTTTCGAAGGCACCGACAGCGGGCTGCCGACCAACCTCTGGGTCCCGGTGATGATGAAGCCGACCATCACCCCGACCTGGGACGACCTCGAGAACGAGCGCTCGGCCTGGTTCTACCTGTTCGGCCGCCTGAAGCCGGGCGTCGACGCTCGAGGAAGCGCAGGCGTCGCTGCGCGTCCTCTACAGCCAGCGCCAGCAGGAAGAGCTGGAGCGGCCGTACTTCCAGCAGTTCCCGGACCAGAAGGAGCGCTTCCTGAAGCAGGCGCTTCTCGCTCGTCCCGGCCTCGCGCGGGATGTCGAACCTGCGGGACCGCTTCGAGCAGCCGCTGCTCGTGCTGCAGTGGCTCGTCGCGCTCGTGCTGCTGATCGCCTGCGCCAACGTCGCGAGCCTGCTGCTGGCGCGGGCCGCGGCGCGCCAGAAGGAGATGGCGATCCGCATCGCGCTCGGCGCGCGCCGGGGCCGGCTGGTGGGGCAGCTGCTGCTCGAGAGCCTGCTGCTCGCCGCGTTCGGCGGAGCGGCGGGCGTCCTCGTCTCGTGCTGGCTCGAGCCGCGCGCTCCTGCGGCTTTCTGCCCTTCGACCCCGCCAACCTCTCGCTCCGCGGCACGCCCGACCTGCGGCTGCTGGCCTTCACCGCCGGCGTCACGCTGCTGACGGCGCTCGTCTTCGGGCTCGTGCCGGCGCTGTCCGGCTCGCGCGTCGCGCCGGGCCTGACGCTCAAGGACGAAAGCGGCGCCGTCGCGGGAGGCCACGGCCACGTCCGCTTGCGCAAGGCGCTCGTCGCCGTGCAGATCGGGCTGTCGACCGTGCTGCTGGTCGGGGCCGGCCTCTTCGTGCGCACGCTCCACAACCTGCGCCATGTCGACCTCGGCTTCGAGACGGAGCGCGTCGTGATGTTCGGCGTCTCGCCGGCGACCGTGTACGACGAGGGCCGCAAGCGTCAGGTGTTCCGCTCGCTGATCGAGGGGCTGGCGGCGCTGCCGGGCGTGAAGGCGGCCGGCGCTGCGCGTTCGCGCCTGCTGACGGGCGGCCGCTGGGACAGCAGCATCACCTTCCCGGTGCTTCGACTCCGGAAGGCGAGAACCCCTGGAGCTTCTTCAACGCCGTGACGCCGGGCTACTTCGAGGCGCTCGGCATCCCGATCAAGGCCGGCCGCGGCTTCACCTGGGACGACTGGGGCGCGGCGCAGGAGCGCTGCCTGGTCAACGAAACGCTGGTGAGCGAGTACCTGAAGGGCCAGAACCCGCTGGGCCGCCTGATGGCGCAGGGCCGCGGCGAGCACGCCGAACACCGAGATCGTCGGCGTGCTCGCCGACGCCCGCTACGAGAACGTACGCGGGGAGATCCCGCGCCAGACCTTCATCTCGCTCGGCGGCGCGCGCATGCGGACCACGGTCGGCATGACCGTCTACGTGCGCACCGATCGCGATCCCCGCCAGCTGATGCCGCGCTGCGCAAGCAGGTCGCGCGCGTCGACTCCAACTTCGTGATCGCCGACATGCGCACGCTCCAGGACCAGGTCGACCTCCGGCTGAGCAGCGAGCGCATGCTGTCCTTCCTTTCGAGCGGCTTCGCGCTGCTGGCGACGCTCCTGGCCGTGGTCGGGCTCTACGGTGTGCTCGACTTCGTGGTCACCCGGCGCACGCGCGAGATCGGCATCCGCATCGCGCTCGGCGCGGAGCGCTCGACGCGTGATCCGGCTGGTGCTGCGGGAGA
>CAVUTB010000010.1:0-302536 GCA_963744315.1 uncultured Acidobacteriota bacterium | reverse complement strand
CGGGCGCTCCCACGACCGAAGGGATCGCTGCCGGGCGATGAGCGGATGCACGATCCGTTGCAGCTCCATCACGAGGCGCACCTTCTCCGGGAGCGGCAGAGCCGCGTGTTTACGATGGAGCGCGGCCTTGCCTTGCCAGAGCCGGTCGAGCAGCTCAGCCGATGGATGATCGACCTCTTGCGTCTCAGAACGCGAGGCCATGCTTTGCGAGGATCGCATCCAGGCGCTGCCGGTTCAAGCACGGGCCAGCTCCAAGAGCATGGCGGCGCGTTCCCAGCGCCTTTTGGGCGTCCGGGCCTCGGGCAGGAGGTAGAGCGCCACGAGGTATTCCGGGAGAACCACTCTCCCCCCGTCACTCCCTCGTCGTCGAGCGTCGCAGGCAGTCGTGATGGCTTCGTCGCCAAGAGCGCACGGATGAGGCCAGGAACTGTGTCGGGACTCCCTCGATGACGACGTGCTCCTCCGGTGTCGAGAGCGTAGCCGCGAGCCGCGGCCCAGGCGCTAGAAGCCCCGCGAGGCTCACAGAGGGGGCCCGGCCCCCGGGGGAGGAAGGACACGAGGACGTCGAGGTCCCAGGTGGGCACGGGCTCGGTCCAAAACACGAGCGCCATGGCGCCGGCGATCGCGTACTCCTCGACGACACCCTCGGCCTTCATTTTGTTGAGGGCGTCGAGCGCGTCACGAAACGCCATGCCGCTGGTCATTCTAAGGCGCACGGCTGTCAGGAGGGATGTAGACGCGGCGGCCGCAGAAATTCGCGGGGCTAGCGAGATCAGGCCACCTCCGCCAGGTCGAACGACCACATGCGCGTCAGCTCGCCGTAGCCGCCGCTGTCGCGCGTTCGCCGCAGCAGCTCCACGAGCGGCTCGGCGCTCGCCGTGTCGGTGATCGTCAGCATCAGATTCGAATTGCCGGGGTGGACGCGGTCGCCCGTCTTGAGGCCGTGGCGTCCACTGCCCGCGACCGCGGGCATCACCGTGAAGCCGTGGTGGCCCTCCGCGACGAGCACGCGCACGAACTCGCGCATCGCTTCGGGGTCGGCGATCAGGATGATCGCCTTCATCGCAGGCCCAGCCGGCGGAAGACGGCCATGGCTGGACAGGTGCCCGTGAAGGCCGACTGGAACAGGTTCGCGCCGACGAACGCCGTGAACCAGAAGAAGCCGGGATGCACCCAGTAGCCGAGCGCGACGGACGCCATCACGAAGAAGCCCGCCAGGGCGCGGATGGCTCGTTCGACGGTCATGACGCCTCTCCTTCCTCAGGAAGCGACGGCCTGCGCCAGGCCTTCCTGGCGCAGGCTGTCCGCGCGTCCCTTGCGCGCGATCAGGAAATAGACCACGGGGACCGCCATCCGGGAGAGGAGCGTGGCCGCGACCTCGCCCATCATCAGGCTGATGGCGAGTCCCTGGAAGATGGGGTCGAACAGGATGACCAGTGAGCCAACCACGACCGCGGCCGCGGTCAGCAGCATGGGCCGGAAGCGGACCGCTCCCGCCTCCACGACGGCCTCGGGCAGCGGCATCCCCTGGCGCAGCTTCAGCTCGATGAAGTCGACCAGGATGATCGAGTTCCGCACGATGATGCCGGCGCCCGCGATGAAGCCGATCATGGAGGTGGCGGTGAAGAAAGCGCCGAACGCGAGTGCCCCGGCAGGATGCCGATGAGCGACAGCGGGACCGGGAGCAGGATCGCGAGCGGCACCGTGAACGACTGGAACCAGCCGATGACCAGGATCGCGATGAGGACGAGCACCACCGCGAACGCGATCCCCAGGTCGCGGAAGACCTCGTAGGTGATCTGCCACTCGCCGTCCCACTTGAGAGCGGGTCGGTCGGAGGTCTCCGGCGGCTCCACGGCGTAGCGCTCGACCCGGAGGGAGTCGAGCCTCTCTGGTTGAGCGCGGCCAGGGCGTACACAGGGCTCTCGCGCTCGCCGGCCAGGTCGCCGAACACGTAGACGACCGGCTTCAGGTCCTTGTGGACGATGGGCTGGGGCTCGGGCGAGCGCACGGCCCGCGCGAGCTGGCCGAGCGCGATGGCGCCCGTAGCCCCATCGACCCGCAAGGACAGTCGGCGGGCGAGGTCGGCCCGGTCGGCGGCGGAGAGCTGGAGCCGCACGGGTACGGGCTCGCGCGAGTCGGGCGCATCGAGGCGCGCGACGTCGCGACCGGCGCCGGACCCGGCCAGGGTCTCCACGGCGGCCGTCACCGTCACGCCCTCGAGGCCCGCCCTCTCCCGGTCGAGCTCGAGGACGGTGCGGTCGCGGACCGCTTCGAGCGAGTCGCCCACGTCGACCACGCCCGGTGTCGTCTCGAACAGGCCGCGCACGTCCCCGGCGAGCTGCTCGCGTGCGGACGCCGAGGGCCCGTAGACCTCCGCGACGAGCGTATCGAGCACCGGGGGCCCCGGAGGGATCTCGATCACCTTGAGCCGCGCGCCCGCGCCGCCGGGCGACCTCGGCCAGGCCGGGCGGACGCGCTTCGCGAGATCGTGGGACTGCAGGTCGCGGTCGTGCTTGTCGACCAGATTCACCTGCAGGTCGGCGCCCGAGGGCGATCGCCGCAGGAAATAATGGCGGACGAGGCCGTTGAAGTTGTAGGGCGCCGCGCTGCCCGCGTAGATCTGGAAGTCCGTCACCTCGGGCACGCGGGCGAGCGCCCAGCCCATCTCGCGCGCGGTCTCGAGCGTCACCTCGAGCGGCGTGCCCTCTCGTCGTCGATCAGCACCTGGAACTCGCTCTTGTTGTCGAACGGCAGCATCTTGACCTTACGACGCCGGCGCGACGAGCCCCATGGACCCCGCCAGCACGACGACGATCGCCGGCGAAGAACGCCCAGCGCGCGCCGGCGCCGCGCGACCAGCGCGCCCATCGCGCGCCGGTACACCCGCGTCTGCAAGCCCTCGGGCAGCCTCCGCCCGCCTCGCCGCGCGGTGCCGCGGAAGACGCGGTAGGCGGCCCAGGGCGAGACGATGAAGGCGACGGCCAGCGAGAAGAGCATCGCGGCCGACGCCCCCGTCGGGATGGGCCGCATGTAGGGGCCCATCAAGCCGCCACGAACGCCATGGGCAGGATCGCCGCGATCACCGTGAAGGTCGCGAGGATCGTGGGGTTGCCGACCTCATCCATGGCCTCGACGGCGACGGTCGTCAGCGGGCGGCCCCGCCGCTCGCGATGGTGGCGCTCGATGTTCTCGACCACGACGATCGCGTCGTCGACCAGGATGCCGATCGAGAAGATCAGCGCGAACAGCGTCACGCGGTTGAGCGTGTAGCCGGCGAGGAAGTAGATGAACAGCGTGAGCGCCAGCGTCACCGGCACCGCGATGCCGACCACGAGCCCGCTCCGCCAGCCCATCGCCAGCGAGATGAGCGCGACCACGGAGAGCGTCGCGATCAGCAGGTGCTCACCAGCTCGTCCGACTTCTGCCTCGCGGTCTCGCCGTAGTTGCGCGTCACGTCGGCCTGCAGCTCGGCCGGCAGCAGCCGCGGCCGCAGCTGGCTCGACCTTCGCCAGGACCCGCTCCGGCGAGCTCGGTCGCGTTCGCGCCGGGCCGCTTCGCGATCGCGATCGTGACGGCGGGGTGCTCGCGACCGGCGGGCTGGCTCGCGGTCGCGGCGCGGGCCCGGCGCGAAGAAGACCGCGTCGCGCGCCTCGTCGGGGCCGTCGACGACGCGCGCGACGTCTCGACACGTAGACGGGGCGGCCGCCGCGGACGCCGACCACCACGCGCGCCACGTCCTCCGGCGCTCGCGGAACAGCGGCCCCGCCTCGACGCGGATCTCGCGGTTGTCGCGCACCGGCGACGCCGGCGCCCTGGCGGGCCGCCGCCGAGCGGAGCGCGCTGGGAGCGCGCAGCCAGGTCACGCCGGCCGCGGCCATGCCGGTCGGGGTCGGGCTCGACGCGCACCGCGCGCGGCTGGCCGCCGATGAGGTAGACCTTGCTCGTCTCGGGGACCTCGGACAGCTCCTGCGCCAGCTCGGCCGCCAGCGGCCGCAGGTCGTCGCTGGACGGCGCTCGCGCTCCAGAGCGTCAGCGTGAGGAAGGGCACGTCGTCGATCGAGTGCAGCTCCACGATGGGCGGAGCGCGCCCGGCGGCAGCGCGCAACCCAGCGCCGACTGCCGCTCGTACACCTTGACCAGGCTCTCCTCGTTCGACTCGTTGACGCGGAAGCGGACCGTGACCAGCGCGAGCCCGGGCCGCGCCGTCGAGTAGACGTGCTCGACGCCGGAGACCCCCCACATGGCCCGCTCGATCGGCTCGACGACGCGACGTCTCGACCTCGGCCGGCTCGGCGCCGGGCCACGCGACGGTCACGTCGACCATCGGCACCCGGATCTGCGGCTCCTCCTCGCGCGGCGTCGCGAGCAGCGCGAGCGCGCCGAGGCCCAGCGCCGCCGCGATCAGGAGCGGCGTGAGCTGGCAGTCGAGGAAGGCGTGGGCGACCCGTCCGGCGAGACCCGACGCGCATCAGCGCCCGTCCGCGCCGGACGCGACGGCGCGCCGTCTGCGAGGTCGCCGGGTTCGATCACGACGCTGCTCGCCGGCCTCGACCCCGGCCCGCACTTCGGTGCGTCCGCCCCGCGGGCGCCGGCCGCGATCCAGCGCAGCCGCGCCCGCCCGTCCGCCACCACGAAGACGCCGGCGAGCCCGCCGCGCCGAACACGGCCGCGGTCGGGCACGGAGAGTCGCGCCTCGGCCGCGCCACCGGGTACCAGCAGGCGTGCGAACAGCCCCGCGCGCAGGCCGGGAGGCCGGGCAGGTCGGCACGCACCTCGAAGCGATGCGTCGCGGGATCGCCGGAGAGGACCGGCGCACGGCGGCGGCCAGGAGCGGCGCGGGCTGGCCGTCGACCAGGGCCTCCAGGCTCTAGCGCCGGGCCGCAACGTGGCCGGCGACTCGCGGCTCGACGGTGGCGCGGAGCTCGAGCCCGCCGTCGCCCTCGATCTCGACGATCACCGCGCCGGGGCCACGACGTCGCCCACGTCCGCGAGGCGCGCGGCCACCGGCCGGCGAAGGGCGCGCGCAGCACGGCGTAGGCGAGGCTGTCCCTGGCCGCGGTGAGCTGCGCCTCGGCCGCGCTCGCGGCCGCGGTCATCTCTCGAGCTCGCGCGGCGTGGCCGCGCCCTTGCCGAGCAGCGAGCGGTGCGGTCGAGATCCGCCTGGGCCGCCTCCGCCGCCGGCCTCGCGGCCGCCACGCGCGGCGCGGAGCGCCGCGTCGTCGAGACGGACCACGACCGGCCCGCTCGACCCACTCGCCTTCCGGTAGGGCAGCTCCACCACGGACGCGGCATGCGCGCGCCGAGAGCGCAGCGCGCCCGCGCGCCTGGACGACGGCCGGCACGGCGGCCTCGCCGGCCCGCCGAGCGCACGACCTCGGCGGTCGTGACCGTCGACGGCCGGGCCGCCGCCGGCCGCGGCGGCTTCGGGGCCTCGTGCCGCCCGCAGGCGGCGACGCCGAGCGCCGCAAACATCAGGGTAACCGATCGAACCGCGCACCTCATCGTCAGAGCTCCCCGGCCGCGCGGCGAGCGCCGCATCCGCCATCGCCGCGTCGGCGGCAGCCGTGATCTCCTCGAGCTCCGCGCCAGGCTTCGGCCTCGGTCTCCAGCTCGTCGGTGAGGGTCGCGAGCCCCGCCTTGCGCCGCTCGCGCACCACGCGCAGCGCCTCGCGGCCTTCCTCCGCGCCGCCGCCGCGGCGGCGTGGCGCTCGCGCGCCGCGGGCGCGCGATACGCGGCGCACCTCGAGCCGCACCTGGTCGCGCCGCCGCGCGGCGTCATGCTCGGCCGCGCGCGCGTCCGCGCTCGCCGCGGCCTCGCGCTTGCCGCGCGCCGGCTCGAACGGCGTCCAGCGGACGCCGAGGCCCACGGCCCAGGCCTGCGAGCTGCCCGCCGAGACGCGGTCGTCCGGGACCGAAGCGAAGGCACCGATGTCGGGCAGCAGGCCGTTCTTCTCGGTCTTCGCGAAGGCCACGGCGGCTTCCTGCCTGCGGCGGGCGGCCTCGAGCACCGCGCGCTGCCGGAGCGCGCGTGCGACCCACGCTGTCTCCTCTCCCGCGAGTGCGGCGACTGCGGGCGGGCCTTCGCTCGGGACGTACGCGACGCCCTCGCGGCGCCCCGAGGAGCCGCGCGAGGCGGGCCTGGGCCATGAGCCTCTGGCTGCGGCGATCGACGACATCTGCTTCTCCTCGCGGCGCCGCGCGCGGGCGCGCAGCAGCTCGGCCTGGAGGGCCCCTCCCGCCTCGACGCGGGCCTCGATCTCGGCCTCGCGGCCGTCGCCACCAGGAGCGCCTTCTCGGTCACCTCGACCGACCGCCCCGAAAGGTCCGCCTGGCGGTAGGCCTCGGCCACGCGCAGCCGGATCTCCTGCGTGGCGTCGCGCGTTCCCGCCGAGGCGGCCTCGCCCTGGGCCGCCATGGCTCCGGCCGTGGTGCCCACCTTGCCGAAGAGGTCGATCGGGAGCTCGACGAGCGCGCTCGTGCCGAGGTGGTTGAGCGCGGCCGGGTCGTTCAGCGTCGCGGGATCGAAGTCGGCAGCGGCGAAGGCGCCCGAGTTGAGCTTGCTCGCGAAGACCGCAGCCGGCAGGTCGGTGCGCGCCCAGGTCGACTGGACCGTGGCGCGCGGCCAGCGCGCCCGCTCCACGGATTCGGTGCGCGCCCGCTGGGCCTCGATCCGCAGGACGGCCGCCTGCAGCTCCGGGTTCGCCTTGTCGGCAAGGGCGAGGGCCTCGGCGAGCGTGACGGGACGCTCCTCCGCGTGCGCGAGCACGGGCAGCGCGGCCAGCAGCAGGCCGCGGGCGAGCGCGCTGCTAGCCACGCTCGTCCCGGCGCGCCCGGACTGCGGCCGGGCGGTTCTGCCGGCCGGCTGCGCGCTCGCGCCGCGAAGGCGCGTGGCGCCGGGTGGGGGCCGACGTGGTTGCGAACCAGGCGCCCCGGGCGTCGCGCACGCTGCGGCAGACGGCGTCGCAGATGCGGTTCAGGTACGGGTCCGAGATCCGGTAGTAGACCCGCGCCCCGTCGCGGCGCGGCTCGACGAGGCCGGCGCGCGCCATCTCCTTGAGGTGCTGGGAGACGTTGGGCTGGGTGCGTCCGGTCGCGGCGACCAGCTCGGACACGCTCAGCTCGCCCTCCTGGAGCGCGACGAGCAGCGAGAGGCGCGCGGGCTCGCCGAGCGCCTTGAATCGCAGGGCGACGAACGGGATCAGCTCGGGGTCGATCATCGGGCGCCTTCCTCCGCCGCGGCCAGCTGGGCAGCGCGGTCAGTCACAGTAGAGTATAAGCATATACGAATATACTGTCAAGCCTGCCGCCGAGTCGGGCCGAGGGCTCCGCCTCTCGGATGCCGGACGCGCTCGGGACGCGCCATACAATGGGCGGCCATGGCCGCCGAGCGGGGATCGTGGTGGGGGCATCTGCGGACGCTGTTCCTGTTCGCGATCATGGGCGGCATCTTCTACGAGATGCACCGGCGCGAGCTGGAGCAGTTGCGACAGGAACAGCAGGCCAAGCAGGCTGTGCAGACCGTGCGGGAGGCGCTGCTCGCACGCGGCGATTTCGGCGAGATGCTGAGGCTCTGCCGGGAGGGCTGGAACGGCATCGGCATCTGGGACGAGCCGGTGGCGATGGCCTGGACGCGGCGGGGGATCGACGCGTACTTCCTGCAGGGGCCCGACACGACGTCCGTGCGCCAGGTGCGCTGCGACGGGCAGGGCGTGAGGCGCGGACCGCGCGTGGATCGTCCACTGCACGAGACGCTGCCGGCCGAGGCGGCGAGCGAGCCCGACGAGCAGTCCGGGGCGGCGTGGGCGGCGGCGATCTCGGGCGCGGCCACGCAGAGGTTCGGCCCGGGCGACGTCGCGTTCGAGCTGCTGCGGCACCCGTACACCGGGGCGGTCTTGTCGCGGCGTTGGAGCGGGGGGCCGGAGGGGGCGACGGCGACGCTCGATCCAAAGGACGCGCCTTCCTTCGCGTTCCTGCCCGCGGAGCGGTTTCCGGCCGTCGGGAAGGCACCGTCGGCCCTGCGGCTCCGCGAGCGCAAGCACTGGCTGACCCAGGACGCCGCCGCGTTCTCGCTGCTCATGAAGGAGCTGCCGAAGGGCGCCAAGGTCTCGGAGCTCCGGATCGACGAGGGCGAGATCAACGTCACGATCGACTGGAAGACGCCGGCCTTCAACGACAGGCCGCCCGTGCCTTACGGAGAGAAGACGTTCGATGAGTGCGGGATCGCGCACATGGACTACTGGTACCCGCGCGAGACCCCGGGGTCTGGCTGCGCGGCCGGAATGCCGCTCGCGGAGGTCTACGCGTCCTACGGGATGGCGAAGGCGCAGCGCGGCTCGTGGCCGGTGACGATCGCGTGGTACTCGTGCTCGAACGGCCCCAAAGGCGTCTGGCACCTGACGCCGTCCGCGGACGACTAGACCGGCCTGCTCCGATCCCTCGAGCAGCAGCACCGCGTCTTCCCAGAAGCCCGGCGTCTTGAAGAACTGCGTCGGGGAGCCCGGGAAGGTGCTGCCCGTCAGGTTGCCCGTGGCGTAGGTGCCGGCGTCCTTGCGCTCGCCGGTGACCGGGCTGATCCAGGTGGCCTTCGCGTTCTTCGCCTCGATCTTGTCGAGGTGGAGGAAGACCGTCGTGGGGCTCGACGAGGTAGACGAGGACGCGCTTGCCGTCGCTCGAACGCATCGCGGCGTTGAGCGAGCGCTCGCTGCCGATGCCGGTCGCGAAGACGCCCTGGTCGGGAACGAGGTCCTGCCACGGGAGCGACGTCACGATGCGCTTCATCAGGCAGACCTGGTCGGCGCCGGGCGTGTCGAAGGTCTTGTCCCAGTCCGTCTCCATGCGCCACATCTGGTTCTGGCCGTAGGTGTGGAAGCCGCCGGCCATCACCGTCCACCAGGCCTGGCGGCGGACCACCCAGGGAGTGATCGGGCCCTGCGGGTACTCGGGGCCGTTCTCGTAGGCGCCTTCGCCGAGGACCACGGGCTTGCGCGGCGCGCGCAGCGAGTCGGAGACGACGGCGGGGTAGATCTTCGACCACTCGGTCCAGGTCTCGATCATGTTGAAGTCGAGCCAGTCCTCGGCGTGGAAGAACTGGGCGGACGACCGCCAGCCGCAGGGATGGTAGGTGATGAGGTGCGCGCCGCCGTCGCCTTCGCGCAGGCCCCGGGCGAGCTCGCGGAACACGTCCTCGAATCCGGTGGGCGTGCGGTCGCCGCCGTTCACCCAGACGACGTTGGGCGCGCTCTTGTAGCGCGCGCCGAGCCAGCGGCCGTAGGCGCGGGCGTTCTTCATGTTCACGACCGGGGACTCCTTCACGTAGAAGCCCCAGGTCGGGAGCATCGCGAGCACGAGGCCCTTCTGGTTGGCGAAGTCGACGAGCTGGTCGACGTGCTCGAAGTAGGCCGCGTTGGGCGTGCGCGGGATCGTCGTCGAGCCAGGGCTTCTGTCCGAGGGCGTTGGCCATCGGAGTCTTCTGCTCCATGCCGCTGCCGAGGCCCCAGGCGAGGACGCCCTGGATCACCGTGAAGCCCTTCTCGCCGCGGTTCTGCAGGTAGGCCTCGGCCTGCGCCTTCGAGTACTGCGCAAAGAGCGGCCACGCGGTGTCGCCGAGCCAGAAGAAGGGCGTGCCCTTCTGATCGACGAAGTGGCGGCCGTCCTTGCCGACCCTGATCGGGCCTTCGACGGCAGCGGCCGCGGTCGCTGCGATGGAAAGGGACGCTGCGGCTAGCACGGTCGCGAGCTTCATGGCTTGCCTTCCTGCCCTCCGGCGAGCGCGAGTATAGAGGTCGACTGGACCCATTGTGTCCGCCGGTCCGTCCAGACTGCGGAGCCATGAGGATCAGCGAGGGGACACCCCACCGTTCTGGCGAATCACCAGGTGATGCATAATGAGTCACGAGATGCCTCAGAAGGGTTCGGGCGCGATCACCGTCAGAAACCTGCCTCCGTCCGTGTCGAAGGCCTTGCGGGAGAAGGCACGCAAGGAAAGGCTCAGCCTCAACAAGGCCATCGTGCGGCTGCTCGAGGAGGCGGTGGGCGGCGGGGCAAAGGGGAGGGTGCGTCATCACGACCTCGACAGGTTCTTCGGGGGCTGGTCCAAGGCCGAAGCCGACACCTTCGACTCGGCTCTGCGAGAGCAGCGAGAGATCGATCCGGAGATGTGGAAGTGAGCCGCCTCCTGCTCGACACCACGGCCTACTCGGCCATGCGGCGGGGGGACCGGCGTCTGCTCGAGCCAATACAGGAAGCAACCGAGATCGTCTTGAGTTCAGTGGTCATCGGCGAGCTGATCTACGGTTTCGCGGGCGGGCGGCTCGAGCCCGACAACCGCCGCCTGCTGCGAGAGTTCACCGAATCGGAGCGCGTTCGAATAGTGGACGTCGACGCGGAGACGGCCGAGCGCTACGCGTCGATCCGCAATTACCTTCGTGGCAAGGGCACGCCGATCCCGACCAACGACCTCTGGATTGCGGCGTCGGCCGCACAGCACGGACTCAAGGTCTTGTCGCTGGACAGGCACTTCAAGGAAGTGCCGCAGGTGCTGGTGGAGTACTTTCCGCCTACTGCGTGAGGGCGTGGGCCAGCTCAGTAGCGACCGTAGGCGTCTTCATGAAGGCCTCGAGGCAGAACGGGGCGGTGAGCTTAGACTAGGCGCGGCGGCAGAGATGTGACGCAGAAGCCACCTGTCTCGCGGGGATTTCGAGGACGGCGGCAGTCCCACGCGCGGAGCGCGCGCGTGCCGCCGGGTCAACATCTGGTCAGCGATTTCCCGGTCCTGTCCGCCGGACCGACGCCGCAGGTCGACCTCGCGGCGTGGACGCTGGCGCTGCAGGAGGGCGGGTCGCTGCTCGCGAAGTGGACGTGGGCCGAGTTCCAGGCGCTGCCGCAGACGACCGTCGTCGTGGACATCCACTGCGTCACCACCTGGTCGAAGCTCGACACGGAATGGGGCGGCGTCTCCTTCGACACGCTGCTCACGGCCGCGGGGCTCCAGGAGCCGCCGGCGCCCTTCGTGATGGCCTACTGCGACGGGGGATACACGACGAACGTCCCCTGCGAGGACCTGATCGGCGGAAAGGGCATGATCGCCACGCACTACGACGGCGAGCCGATCACGCCCGAGCACGGCGGGCCGGCGCGCCTCCTCGTGCCGCACCTCTACTTCTGGAAGAGCGCCAAGTGGGTGCGGCGGCTGCGCTTCCTCGAGGAGGACGAGCCGGGCTTCTGGGAGTCGAACGGCTATCACCTGTACGGCGATCCCTGGCGGGAGCAGCGCTATTCCGGGGACTGACGTGCCCGCGGCCTCGCCGGGCCGGCTGCCCTGGCGCGTGGCCGAGGTCACCGCGGTGGTTCCCGAGACGCCGCGCGTGTCGACGCTCGTGCTCCGCGTCGCCGACTGGCCCGGGCACCTGCCGGGACAGCACGTCGACGTCCGGCTGACCGCCGACGACGGCTACAAGGCGCAGCGGCTCTACTCGATCGCGTCGGCGCCGGAGTCGCCGCTCGTCTCGCTCACCGTCGAGCGGATCGAGGACGGCGAAGTCTCGCCCTACTTCGTCGGCGAAGTGCGCGCCGGCGACCGCTTCGAGGTGCGCGGGCCGATCGGCGGGCACTTCGTCTGGACGGCGGATCGCGGCGGGCCGCTCCTGCTGATCGCGGGCGGCTCGGGCGTCGTGCCGCTGATGGCGATGCTCCGGCATCGTGCGGCCGCTCGGAGCCAGGTGAAGGCGACGCTCCTCTACTCCTCGCGGCGGCTCGCGGAGGTGATCTACCGCGAGGAGCTCGAGCGGCTGGCGGCAGGCGGGGACGGGCTCCGCGTCGTCCACACGCTCACGCGGGAGCAGCCCAGCGGCTGGACGGGGCTCGCGCGGCGGATCGACCGGACGATGCTGGAGGACGTCGGCTTCGCCGCCCGCGAACGGCCGCAGGCCTTCATCTGCGGACCGGCCGGGCTCGTCGAGATGGCGGGGCAGCTGCTGGTGGAGCTCGGCCATGAGCCCGAGCTCGTCAAGACCGAGCGCTTCGGGCCGAGCAGCTAGCGATGGGCGCGCGCGTCGGCCGCTGGCTGCTCAAGCAGGTGCCCGGGCTCATCGTCGTTGCCGTCATCGGGGGCTTCGTCTACTCCATGTGGCGCAGCGAGCAGGCCGCGCGCCAGCATCAGGAGGCGATCAACGCAGCGGAGCAGGCCGGGCGCGAGACGCTCTTCGCGCGCGGCAGCATCGGCGCGATGCTGGACCTGTGCCAGAAAGGCTGGGTCAACATCGGCTTCTCCTACCAGGAGCCGGTCGCGCTGGCCTGGACGCGTCGCGGCATGACGGCCTTCTTCCTGCAGGGCAGCGACCAGAACTCGCTCCGCGTCGTGCGCTGCGACGCGAGCGGCGTGTCGCGCGGGCCGCGGGTCAGCCACCCGCTCCACGAGCAGCTGCCGGCCGAGGCGCCGCCGAAGGACGAGCAGGAGGAGTCGGGCTCCGCGTGGCTCCGCGCCGTTTCGGAGGCGTCGTCGCGTTCGCTCGACGCGTCGGAGGCGGCGTTCGAGCTCGTCCAGCATCCGGTGACGGGGCGCGTGCTGTCGCGGCGTTGGCGCGCCGGAGCGGAGGGCGCCACGGCGACGATCGAGCCCGCCGACGCGCCCGCCTTCGCACTGCTGGTCGAGGCGGGGCAGCTGCAGCCGGTTGGCGCCAGGCTCCCGGCGCTTTCGGCCCTGAAGCGCCGGGACTGGACCGTCGAGACGGAGCCGGCCTTCGCCTTCCTCGCGAAGGCGCTGCCGAAGGGAGCGAGGATCTCCGAGCTTCGATTCGAGCCGGACGAGATCGAGGTGCGCATCCAGCACCCGACGCCTCGCGGCGAGAACGAGCCAAAGGCGCCGTACGGCGACAAGAGCTTCGACGAGTACGGCATCGCCGACAGCGACTGGTGGTACCCGCGCGACGAGTCCTCGTTCGGCTGTGCCGCCGGCGTGCCGCTCGAGACCGTTCACCTCCAGTTCCTGAACGCCCACCGGGGCGAGCGGCTGGCCTGGGCGTGGTTCTCCTGCAGCACGGCCTACTCCAACGGCCACGACGGCGTCTGGCACCTCGTCCCGGCCGGGCCGAGCTGAGCCGGCGCACAAGGTTTTGCCCCCGCGGGGTGGACAAAGGGCCCCGAAGGCGCGCACCATGGACGGTCGATGAGGACGGTCGAGGAAAAGGACATGCAGCTTGGATGGCGCGGCCTGGCGGCCGCTCTCGTGATGAGCGGAATCGCACTGGCCGGGTGCAACAGCGGGAACCCGATGGGGCCCGATCAGAACGGCGCCGGGCGGAACCGGCGGAATGATCGTGGGGCCCACGTGGCGCCTCGTCTCGATCGACGGACAGCCGCCGATCGAGGGAACGACGCTCACCGCGATCTTCTCCGAGGACGCGCGCGTGGCCGGCTCGGCGGGCTGCAACCGCTACTTCGGGCGCGCCGATGCCGTGACCGGCCGGATGCGGATCGGCCCGCTCGGCTCGACGCTGATGGCCTGCGAGGCCAACGGCGTGATGACGCAGGAGCAGCGCTTCCTCGAGCTGCTGCAGGCCGCGTCGAGCTACTCGGTGATCGGCGACCAGCTGCGGCTCGGTCCTTCGGCGAACACGATCACGCTCGTCTTCATGGCGCAGTAGCGCCCGCCTGAGCGCTGGCGCCGCTCGGGGCGTCGGCGGGCTTCGGCGGCTTGGGCAGCCGCTTGGGCAAGGGCCGCCACAGGCCGCCCTCGCTGAAGGCGCGCCAGCCGGGGCCGACGCCGCGCACCAGGCTCGCCGCGAGCCAGAGCGCCCAGAGCAGCATCGCCACGCGGTAGAGCCACAGCGGCAGGCTCAGCACGCCCGCGGCCGGCGTGTCGCCGCTGACGCGGTCGGCGTACCAGCGCAGGAGCGTGTCGGAGCTGCCGTTGCCGGAGACCTGCATGTCGGGGCGGAAGAGCAGGCCTTGCTGGATCGCGCCGTAGAGGAGCACGGCGCAGAGGAGCGCCCACGCGGCCAGCAGGAGCTGGAGGCCGTCGAAGGCCCAGACGTTCGCGGGCGCCCGCTTCGCGCGCAGCGCGAGCGCGAAGACGAAGGCCGCGACGATCAGGGCATCGACCGCGGGCAGCACGCTCAGGCCGAGGCCGAGCAGCACCCACTGCGTGGTCGTGAGCGGGCTCGCGGGCAGGCGGCCGAGGCCGTAGGCGACGGCGAGCAGGAACACGAGGTACGACCAGAAGAGCACCGCCGGGCCCCAGGCGGGGCCGCGCGTCGCGAGCAGCCAGCGCTCGGGCGGAACGGTGAGCTGCTGCGTGACGTTGACGGCGGGGCTCGAGAACGACACGCGCGGCAGCCCGTAGAAGACGCCCATGCCGCGGGACTGCTGCCAGCGTGACCTCGAGCGTGTGCTCGCCGGCGGGGAGCGTGACGCGCAGCTCGCCGTTCTCGGGCCGCGCGGGTCGCTCGTCCTCGTCGATCGTCACCTTCTGGACCTCGGCCTCCTTCGGAATCTTGAGAACGAGCGGCTGCTCGCGGCTGCTGCGCGCGGTCGCCACGAGCCGCACGCGCTCGAGCCTGCGGCCCGGAGTGTCCTCGATCGCCACGTTGTCGATCGTCAGCGTCTGGCCCTCGACGCCTTGCGGGTGGTTGAGCGCGACCGTCAGCGTCTCGCCGGGCCAGGGGCGGTACTCAGGGGCGAAGACGCCGTCGTCGATGCGCGAGACGGGCGCCAGGTTCGCGGCGGCACAGGACCAGACGGGACTGCAGTGGAGCTGCCAGACCTCGGACCAGGGGCGGCCCTCCGGGCGCGGCAGCAGGATCTCCTTCGTCTGCTCGAGCGTCGACTGCCAGACGGTCTCGCTCTCGTCGCCGCCGAGGCTGACCGCCACCTCGCCCTTCTCGACGACGAGGTTGGCGCGCGTGGGCGCTTCGCCGGGCAGCAGCGGGACGCGCACGGCGATCGGCGCGCCGAGCGGCGTCGCGCGGCGGACCTGCGTCGTCACGGTCCAGGTGACGCCGAAGCCCAGCGTGCGCGTGACCTCGAGCCACGGGGCGTAGCGGCCCTCGGCTCCCGCCTGCGCCCCGCGGGCGGCGAGCCGGCGTGTCAGCAGGATCGACGCGCGCGGCGGGTCCGTCGGCGCGGAGGCCGCTCACGTCCCAGCCGGGCGCTTCGGCGCGGGCGCGTCGCGGCGGATCGGCGAACTGCAGCGTGAAGCTGTCGCCGGGCGGTACCGGGCCCGCGGCCTCGACGCGATGGACGCCGCGGCGCGAGGCGCAGGTGCAGGAAGCCGGAGCCGAAGCGCGCGAGGCCGAAGAGCCGCGGCGCCGTCGACCTTCACCTCGGCGGGCGTCCAGCTGCCGACCGGGCCCGGCAGCGCCCAGGTGCCGTCGGCGGCGGCGTGGACCTCGGCGGTGAGATCGAGCCGGCTGTCGCCGAGCCGCAGCACGAGGCTGGGCGTCGTGACGCAGCGCGGCTCGCAGGGAGCGGGGCGTGTGAGGCGCTGCCGCAGCTCCTGCAGCATCTCGGGGCTCGGCGTGTCCTGCGAGCGCGCCGCGGCGGGGAAGCAGCAGGAGCGCGAGCGCGGCGGCCGGCGCGGCGCCGAGCTTCCGGGGAAGCGAGGGCCAGCGGCCGGTCAGCAGCGACGAAGGCGAGTGCCGCGAGCGCGGCGAGTCGCAGGAGCGTCAGCAAGCGGTTGAAGCCGGGCGAGGCGAGGAAGAGCCGCATCGTGTGGTCGCGGCCGACGGGCCCGCTCCAGGCGAGCGTGTAGCTGCTGCCACGCCCAGCCGGGAACGCCGGGGCCGTCTGCAGGACGGCCTTCGGGTCCTGCTCGAGCGCGACGTTGTAGGAGTAGCTGCGCTTGGCGACCTTCCGACTGCTCACTGCTGCGACTTGCGCCGAGCGTCTTCGGCTTGGCGACGCTCGACCGTCTCCTCGACTCTTCCGTCCTTCCGGCGGCTTGCGGAGGAGGAGCGGCGGGCACCGTCTGCGCTCGGCAGGCCTCCGACGACGCCGCCGACGACTCCGCCCGGCACGCCGCCTTCGATTCCTCCGGGACGCCGCGTGTCTGGAGCGCGTCGACTCGCCCGTTGACGGCGATCGTTTCCGGCCCGGCACCGCCCTGCGCGACCTGCGGGAAGAGCGCCTCGCGCACCTGGTCGCGCGCGAAGGGCACGGCCACGACGACCAGCACGGCGGCGCTCGCGAGGAACCAGAGACGCGCGAGCCGCTGGAAGCGGCCGGCCGGCGCGACGCGCTGGAGCGCGATCGCGGCCACGAGGCTCAGCCAGACGGCGAACGGCGCGCCGGACTCGCCGTGCGTGAGGACGAGGGCCGCGAGCGCGAGCAGCGCGGGCTTCAGGCCGAAGAGGCGCTGGACGGCGAGCGTCACGATCAGCACGAAGAAGAACCCGAGCAGCGACCAGCGCGAGGTCCAGGTGCCGGGCACCTGGTCGACGCCGGTCGTGGCGAGCAGGCTCCAGCCGGGCGGAACGTGCAGCGTCGCCTGGAGCTGCTCGACGCCCGTCGTCCAGCCGACGGCGGGCAGCGCGCCCGTCAAGGCGAGTCGCGAGTCGGCCTCGAGCAGGAGCGACGAGCGGCGCAGCTCGACGCCCGCGGCCTTCGTCTCGGGATGCGCGGTGACGAGCTGATCCTGTGCCGTCGATCGCGATGCGGCCGAGGGTTCCGGGCGGGAGAAGATCGAGGCGCGTCGTCGCGCGCAGCGTCGCCGCCGAACAGGTCGCGCACGCTCGCCGCGCGCCCGCGGGATCGAGCCAGAGCTCGCGCGCCAGGGTGAGCTGGTCGGGCGGCGGCTCGGCCTCGCCGCGCCGCACCTCGCCGAGCGCGAGGCTCGCGCCCGGCTCCACGAGAAACGCCGGCAGCGCGCGCCAGTCCTCGGGCAGCTCGGTGCGGGAGGGATCGATCGGCGTCGGGCCCGAGAGCTCGACCTGCCGCTGCTCTTCGTCGGCGGCGAACACCCAGACCTCGCGCGGCGGCCACGGGTCCTTCGGCGGATCCTTCGGCAGCGCGATCGCCTTCGGGCGGCCCTCGATGCGCGAGTCGACGCGTGAGCGCGTAGCGGCCGCCGCGCACCTGCACGCGCAGCGTGGCGTTCTCGACGCGCGCCGGCAGGTCGCCCGACACGGCGACCGGCGTCGTTCCCGGCAGGAGCGCTCCCTGGAGCGTGATCTCCCGCGCGCGGCCGGCGACCTCGAGCTCGAGCCGCGTCTCGACGAAGAGCGGGATGCCGTCGCGGATCCGGCGGAAGACCTGGAGCCGGAGGCTGTCGCCCTCGCCGTGGGTCTCGGCGCTCGCGCGGAGCCACAGCAGCCCGGCCGCGTCGCGCCGCGGCCGCGGCACCGGCTGGCCGTCGAGCCGGAGGTCGACGAGGCCGATCTCCGCCGGGAACGCTCAGCGACTCGGGCAGGCGCGACCAGGCGAAGCGGCCGCTCAGGCGGTGCCGGCCCGCCGCGACGCGCAGGCGCGGCGCGCCGTCCTTGTCGAAGACGGGCGCCGGCGCGCCGTCGACGCGGACGTCCTGCGGCCAGCGTCCGTGCTGCCGGGAAGGCGCACGTCCGCCGCACGGTCGGCGTGGAGCTCGAGCTGGAACGAGCCGCCGGCCGCGCCGAGCTCGAGCTTCAGCTGGCCCGGCCAGAGGCAGACGGCCTGCCGTGGACGGTCGCGCAGCCGAGCGTCGGCACCTGCTCCAGCACCCACGGCACCCAGGGACGCAGCGACGGCGGCAGAGTCGTCCCGCGAAATGGGCTGGGCGCCGGCGTCTGGCGGTCCGGCGACGAGCGCGGCGGCGAGAGTCAGCCCTCGAACGGCCAGCGGCACGAGGCGTCGCACGGGCACCTCCTGGGGCCTGATGTCCGCCGGCCCGATCCGATTACCGCCGAAGGATACGGCCTATTCCCTTTGAGGCAGAAGGCCGGACGCCGGTTCCTTGGCACGCCTGGCCGGTCGGATTTCGGTGAATCCCCGGACACGGCCGGTGGGCGCCCTTACCTCACGGACCCCCGCGCACACGGCATACGTATGACAATCCGATGACGGCGCCGCGTCCTGCGGCGGGGAAGGGATGGTCCATGGCCGAAGTGGCAGTGCCCGGGGTGCTTCACGGCGGCGGAGACGGCGCGGCTGGGAGGCCTATCGGCGGGACGCCGAACGGTACTTCCGCTGGTCGGTGGGGCTCACCGCGGTGATCACGGCGGTCTGGCTCTTCTTCGTCGTCACGGGCCGGGACGGCGGGGCGCTCTTCAAGGGCTATCAGATCAGCGGGGAGGCCGTGGGCCGCGTCGCGATCGGCTTCGTGATCATGTCGGTGCTCTGGGGCTGGCTCTGGTACGGCATCAAGGTGCTGCTGCTGCGCAAGCTCGTGGGCTTCTCGAAGGACGAGGTCAAGGCCGTCTTCCGCTCGCGCATGAAGGAGCCCTTCGATCTTCCGGGCCTGCTCGAGCGGCACAAGGAGCGTCGCATCCGGATCGCCGACATGGTCGGCCGCCGCGGGCGCTTCCTGACCATCGGCCTCCTGGGCTTCAGCTTCATCTACCTGCGGGTGCGGCAGACGCCGACCGCGGACTTCCTCTTCCTGGGGCTGCAGGAGAGCCTGTTCGACGCGCTCGGCTACAGCTGGTGGATGATCGCGCTCTACTACTCGAACGGCTTCCTCGGCCGCGTCGCGTACGGCGCGCAGACGCGGGTCATGGACGGCACGCTCGGCCGCGCGAACTGCCTCGTGATCACGATGCTGTGGAGCGTCTTCAAGTTCCTGATGGTGCCGATCGGCTTCCAGCTCGCGGGCGTCTTCCCGCCGGCGACCTACGGCGTCGCTGTTCGCGATCGTGTGGATCTCGTACATCGGCAGCGACGGCGCCTCCGAGATCGTGGGCTCGCTCTTCGGCAAGCAGAAGCTCCGCGTCTGGGGCATCGGCGAGGTGAACAAGAAGTCGATCGCGGGCACCTGGGCCTGCTTCCTGGCGCTCGCTCGCGATCTGCCTCGGGCTCGTGCTCGCGAACGGGCTGCCCCCGGTGTGGATCGGGCTCGCGGTCGCGGTCTCGGTCTCGAACACGCTCTTCGAGCTCTTCTCGCCGCGCGGAACCGACGACTTCACGATGGCGACGGCGAACGCGCTCGTGTGCTGGGCGTTCGGGGCGCTCGTGTACTGAGCGCTACTCGACCTTCCACTCCAGAAGGCCGGCCGCCCACTGCGGCTGGGCCGTGACCTCGAGGCGGAGCGCGCTCGTGGTGACCGGCT
Organism: uncultured Acidobacteriota bacterium; assembly: GCA_963744315.1. Classification (GTDB taxonomy): domain Bacteria; phylum Acidobacteriota; class Vicinamibacteria; order Fen-336; family Fen-336; genus DATBSL01. The sequence goes on along the minus strand of CAVUTB010000010.1, from coordinate 283,301 downwards.
TGAACGTCAGCCGGTTGAAGCGGTCGAGCGCTATGCCGGCGGGGCCTGCGGCCTCGACGGGCTTCCAGTCGGCGCCGTCCCTGTAGAGCACGCGCCAGCTCGCCGGGACGCGCACGTCGCCCTTGCCGGTGTCGTCGAGCCAGTAGACCTCCGCGGCCGAGACGCTCGTCGGCTTCTCGAGGTCGTACTGGACCCACTCCGTCGTGCCTTTCTTGGGCCACCAGTGGCAGGAGCCCGCCGAGCTGTCCTTCGACGAGCGCGACTCCTCCTGGTCCTGGGCCGTGTGCGGCTCCTGGCAGCCTTCCGAGGCCGTTGCCTTCGCTTTCGAAGCGAGGGTCGGCAGCGGCTGGGGCCTGACGCTCGACTCGCGATTCGCCAGCCACACGATCATCTCGCCCGAGCCGCGGTTGGCCCAGGCGTAGTAGGGGATGAGCGTGAGCTCCTGCTCCTTCTTCTGCACCTGGCCCTTGGGGTCGTAGGAGAGCGCCACGGCCTTCGTCTTGACGACCTGCACGCCGTTCAGCAGGCCGGGCTTGAACTCGGTCACGAGCGGCGAGGCGTCCGCCAGCACCAGGTTGCGCACGTGGCCGCCGTTGTCGGGCCACTCCGCGGCGTAGACGAGCGGGCCGCGCTGGAGTGCGATGCGCCCCGCGTCGGCCTCGACGGAAGCGTTCGCGGCGATGCGGCGCACGGGCATCGGCAGCACGAGCTCGACGACGTCGCCCGCCTTCCAGTCGCGGTCGATGCGCGCGTAGCCCTTCTCGAGCTCGAGCGGAACGGAAGCACCGCCGGCGCGGAGCGTGACCGGCTCCTTCGCGGTGTCCGCGAAGCGGTAGAGGTCGCTCGGAACGGGCTCGCCGCGCGCCCAGCCCGGGACGCGCACGTAGAGCGTGAAGCGGCCGGGCGCCGAAGGCGAGACGGTGAGCCGCACGCGGCCGTCCCAGGGGTATTGCGTGTCCTGGGTGAGCGCGACGGTCCGGCCGTTGTCCATCTTCACGTCGGCCTTCGAGGCGACGTAGAGGTTGACGTACAGCCGATCCCCCTGCTGCGCGTAGACGTAGCCGGGAAGCGACGCCAGGAAGCGGGTGACGTTGCCGGGGCAGCAGGCGACGCCGAACCAGGCGCTGCGCTTGTGCTGGCCGGACGACTCGAGCGGGTTCGGGTAGAAGAACGACTTGCCGTCGAGCGAGACGCCCGAGAGCAGGCCGTTGTAGAGCGTCCGCTCCATGACGTCGACGTAGCGCGCGTCGGCGTGGAGCAGGAACATGCGCTGGTTCCAGTAGTCGTTGCCGATCGCCGCGCAGGTCTCGTTGTAGGCGCTCATGTTGGGCAGCTCGTAGCTGCCTCCGAAGGCCTCGCCGTGCGAATCGCACCGATGCCGCCCGTGAGGTAGAGCTTGCGGCCGACGACGTCCTGCCAGATGCGGCCGAGCGCGGCGACGTAGGCGTCGGCGCCGGTGAGGGCCGCAACGTCGGCCATGCCCGAGTACATGTAGGTCGCGCGCACCGCGTGGCCCATGGCCTCGCTCTGCTGAACGACGGGAACGCTCGACTGGTTGTAGGGCCGCGCGTGCGGGCTGCCGTCGGTTCCCCGCGCGTCGAGCAGGAACTGGGCGAGGCTCAGGTAGCGCGCTTCTCCGGTCACGCGGTAGAGCTTGACGAGGCCCATCTCGGTGATCTGGTGCCCGGGCCAGATGGTCTGCTTGCCGGGGCCGAAGGTGCGGTCGAGCAGATCCGCGGTCCGCAGCGCCACGTCGAGGAGCGTGCGCTTGCCGGTCGCCTGGTAGTACGCGACCGCCGCTTCGTAGAGATGGCCGAGGTTGTAGAGCTCGTGGCTGTCCACTTCTTCGAGCTCCCAGCGCTTCTGGCCCGACCACTTGTGCGGGCTCACCGGATCGATCGTGCGCGCCGTGTAGAGGTAGCCGTCCGGCTCCTGCGCGGCGGCGATCTTGGCGACGAGCGCGTCGAGGAAGGCCTCGAGCTTCGGATCGGGCTTGACGCTCAGCGTGTACGCGGCACCCTCGAGGATCTTGTAGGGATCGGTGTCGTCGAAGGGATAGCCGGGCGGGGTCTTGTCGGTGAGCGTCTCGCCGCGCAGCGCCGCCGCGGCGCGCTCGAAGTTGTAGAAGCGCTTCGACTCCTGGCACTTCTCGAAGGCGAACGGGATCGTGACGGTGCGGTTCACCTCGATCCGCGGCAGCCAGAAGCTGTCGGTGAAGTGGACCGAGGTGAAGGGCACCGGCTTCACCGGGTAGTCACGGGCGGGCTCGGCCGCCCCCACGTTCGCGGCCGCGGCTGAAGCCGCGACGAGCGCCATCGCGCGAATCAACATGCGCGCCTCCTCAACGGGTCGAAAGTATCACGTCGCCTCGTAGTAGAGTTGGCACAAAGGCGGTCGACGCCCGAAAGGCAGGGAGCTCGAGCCATGGCAGGCAAGAAGGACAAGAAGAAGGCCAAGAAGGCGGCGAAGAAGGCGCGCAAGGAAGCGAAGCGCGCCGAGAAGAGAGCCGCGAAGCTGGCCAAGAAGGCGCCGAAGCCGGCGAAGAAGGCCCCGAAGAAGGTCGCGAAGAAGGTCCAGAAGAAGGTCCAGAAGAAGGTCCAGAAGAAAGTCCAGAAGAAGGCCGCCAAGGCCGCGCGCAAGGCCGCGAAGGCGGTGGCGAAGCCGAAGGGCCGCGTGCACCAGGACCGCCAGCAGCCCGAGAGCCTTCGGCTTCGTTCCGCGGGCCCCAGCTTCACGGTCGACAACATCGACAAGAGCGTCGCCTTCTACCGGGACGTGCTCGGCTTCACCCAGAAGGACAAGTGGGAGGAAGAGGGCGCTCTCAAGGGCGTCGAGCTCCTCGCGGGAAGCGTCACCTTCTGGCTCGACCAGGACGACTGGAAGAAGGGTCGCGGCCGCGTGAAGGGCGAGGGCTTCCGGATCTCCTGCGTCACGCTGCAGGACATCGACGTGCTGGCGGCCCGGGTGCGCTCGACGGGCACGGCGCTCGCCGAGGAGCCGAAAGACCAGCCGTGGGGCGGGCGCTACTTCGCCGTCCGCGATCCCGACGGCTTCCTGATCACGATCTCGAGCGGGTTCTAGCGCCGGCGCGGCGCGTCAGGCCGTCGCCTTCGGCAGTCCCTGCGGGACGAGCGGCAGGGCCCGCAGGCGCCGGCCCGTCGCCGCGAAGATCGCGCCGGCCACCGCCGGCGCCACGGCGACGATCGGCGTCTCGCCGGCTCCCGCGGGCGGCAGGTCCTTGCGGTCGACGAGGACGACGTCGATCTGCGGCACGTCGCTGAAGCGCGGCACGCGGTAGCGCGACAGCCGCGCGTTCTGGATCACGCCGCGGTCGAACTCGACGGCCTCGAAGAGCGCGCCGCCCAGGCCCATGACGAGCGAGCCCTCGATCTGGTTCTCGAGCTGGTCCGGGTTGACGACGGCTCCGCACTCGAACGCCGCGACGAGGCGCACCACGCGCACGGCGCCGCTCGGCTCGACGCGGACCTCGGCGCAGGTGGCGACGTAGCTGCCTTTCTCGAAGCCGCCGGCGATCCCATGGCCCACCCCGGCGCCGCTTCGGGCTTTCGCCCAGCCGAATCGCTCCGCGGCCGCGTCGAGCACGGCCTGGAGCCGCGCGTCCTTCAGGTTCTTGCGGCGGAACTCGAGCGGGTCGAGCTTCACGGCCGCGGCGATCTCGTCCATGTGCGACTCGCGCGCGAAGTGGTTCGCGGTCGCGGCGAGCCCGCGGTACGAGCCCTGGCGCAGCGGCGAGCGGCCGGGGTGGAACTCGATGTGCTGGTGCGCCGCGTCGTAGAGCGTCCGGATCGCGGAGCTGCCGGAGTTGTAGTTGTGCATCTCCCACGCGACGAGCCGGCCCGAGGCGTCGGCGCCGCTCTTCACGTCGATGACCCCCGCGGGCCGGAAGTACGCCCAGCGGAACTCCTCCTCGCGCGTCCAGACCACCTTGACCGGGCGTCCCGCGGTCCGCGCGAGCCGCGCCGCCTCGATCGCGCACTCGCCCGAGTGCTTGCCGCCGTAGCCCGAGCCCGTGTCCGGCACGATCACGCGCACCTTGTCCTCGGCCAGGTGGAAGGCCTCGGCCAGCTCGCTCTTCACGCCGAACGGACGCTGGGTCCCGGTCCAGACGGTGAGACGGCCGTCCTTCCACTGCGCCACCGCGGCGCGCGGCTCGAGCGGGACGTGCGCGATGTAGGCGACGGTGTAGGTGGCCTCGAGGCGATGCGCGGCTTGCGCGCGCGCGTCGGCGACCGAGCCGACGACGTAGGGCCCGCCGCCGCGGCCCTCGCGCCTCGCGCTGTGGCTTCGGGTGCCTGGCGCAGCCTGCCTTCGAGCTCGCGGCCTTCCGGCTGCGGGGTCAGGTTCCACTTGGGCCGGAGCGACTCGAGCGCGCGCGCGGCCTCCGCGGCCGTCCTGGCCGCGATGCCGACGAAGTCGCCGTCCGTGACGACGACCGCGCCGGCGAGGCTCTCGATGCTGGCCTGCTCGATCGATGCGAGCGTCGCGCCCATCGCGGGCGGCCGCAGCACCTTGCCGTGGAGCAGCTCGGACGGTGCGAAGGGCCCGGGGCCGAGGTCGCTCGTGTACCGGTGGCGGCCGGTCACGATCTCCCGCGCGTTCACCTTCGTCGCCGAGCGGCCGGCGATCGTCCAGCGATCCGCCGGAGTCGCCTTGACCTCGCCCGCGATCGTGCGCACGAGCTTCTGGCCCTTGGTGAGCGCGCCGAAGCCGAGGGTGCGCTTCGTCGGCGGGTGCTCGACCTGGCCGTCGGCGACTTCCAGCGTGGCGGCCTCGACGCTCCACTGCGTGCCCGCCAGCTCCTTCAGCAGCTCGCGCGCCACGACCGCGGCCTTCCGCAGCTGCGGGGCCATGTAGGGCGTCGAGCGGCTGCCGAACGTGCCCATGTCGAACGGCGTGAGGTCGGTGTCGCCCATCACCAGCCGGATCGTCGAGAGCGGTGCGCGCAGCTCCTCCGCGACGGCCTGGGCGAGCGACGTCCGCGCGTTCTGGCCGAACTCGACCTTGCCGGTGAAGACGGTGACGCTGCCGTCTTCCGCGATGTGGAGCCAGGCCGCGAGGTCGCTCTCCTGGCCTTCGGCGCGTCCGGCCCGGCCCGATTCCTGGCTCGAGCCAGGCGGCGCCGCCACGAGCACCACGACGCCGCCGAGGAGGCCGAGGAACCCGCGGCGGCCGACCGCGAAGCGGTAGGGGAGAGCGCCGTCGAGCTCGTAGCGCTCCGGCTCGAGCTCGATCCCGTCCGGCAGGGTGGGTTCGTCGCTCACGGCCCGGTCCTCGTCGGCGTCCGGCCTCCCGTCCCGGCGCCGGCTTCGGCGTCCTGGCGGCGGCCGCGCGGATCGCCTCGACGATCCGCGGGTAGGTGCAGCAGCGGCAGACGTGGCCTTCCATCGCGCGCGCGATCTCGGCCTCGCCGGGATCCGGCGTGCGCCGCAGGAGCGCCGCCGCTTCGACGATCATCCCGGGCGTGCAGTAGCCGCACTGCATCGCGTCCTTCTCGATGAAGGCCTCCTGGAGCGGGTGCAGCCGGCCGCCTTCCTCCAGCCCCTCGATGGTGGTGATCGGCTTGCCGGCCGTCGAGGCCGCCGGCGTGAGGCAGGAGCGGACGGGCTTGCCGTCGAGCAGGACCGTGCAGGCGCCGCACTGGCCTTCGCCGCAGCCGTACTTGGTCCCGGTCAGGTCCAGCCGATCGCGGAGAGCGGTCAGCAGGCTCTCGTCCGCGTCGGTCTCGACGCGGTGGCGGCTGCCGTTGACCAGGAGCTCGAGCACGGGCACGAGGGACCTCCGAGGCTATTGTCCGACATCCGTCGACCGATCGCATTTTTCACTGGACAAGAGCGGAACCACTCGGGCAGAATCCTCGTCCTTCGGAGTAAGAAACACGTGAAGCCCGCCATCAACCCGCCGGCACCCTCGATGGACGCGATCAAGGTCGCGTTCGTCCTCGATGCCGTCTTCCTCGGGGAGGAAGCAGCACCCTAGACCTGGGCCGAACTCATCTCCGCTCAAAGGCCTTCCAGGGTGCGAGCCCGGAAGGCCTTTTTGTTTGGGTTCATGAGCGGACTCGTGCAGGAGCAGGACGATGCAGGAAACGCTGGAGACGAGCGAGACGGAAGAGGCGGCGGCCGCGCAGCCCGTTGTGGCGTCCGAGGGCTCGCGGCTCGGGTCGGCCTGGACGCTGCTGAAGCAGGCCGTCAAGGGGACGCAGCAGGACTACACCGAGGGCAGCCTCAGCAAGGCGGTCTTCCTGCTGTCGGTGCCGATGATCCTCGAGATGGTGATGGAGTCGGTCTTCGGCGTGCTCGACGTGTACTTCGTCGGGCGGCTCGGGGCGGACGCCGTCGCGGCCGTGGGGCTCACGGAGTCGTTCCTGACGGTGACGTTCGCCGTGGCGATCGGCCTGTCGATGTCCGTGACCGCGCTCGTGGCGCGGCGCATCGGCGAGAAGCAGCCGGAAGAAGCGGCGCGCACGGCCGTGCAGGCGATCGCGCTGGGCTTCGCGGCCTCCTTGCCCTTCGCGCTCGCCGCGCTCTGGACACGGCCGCTGATGAGGCTCATGGGCGCGCCCGAGTCGGTCGTCGAGATCGGCTGGGGCTACACGGCCTGGATGCTGGCGAGCAACGCCTCGATCATGCTGCTGTTCCTGATCAACGCGGTCTTCCGCGGCGCCGGGGACGCGACGGTCGCGATGCGCTCGCTCTGGCTCGCGAACATCGTCAACGTGGTGCTCGACCCGTGCCTGATCTTCGGCCTCGGGCCGTTTCCCGAGCTCGGCGTGACCGGCGCGGCGATCGGCACGGCCATCGGCCGCTCGGTCGGAGTCGCCTATCAGTTCCGAGCGCTCGCCTCGGCGAATGGAAGGCTGCGGATCGAGCGGCGGCACCTGCACCTCGACCGCAGGCTGATGCTGCACCTGGCCAAGGTGTCGGTGGGAGGCGTCGGCCAGTTCCTGATCGCGACCGCGAGCTGGCTCGGGCTCGTGCGCATCCTCACGCCCTTCGGGGCGGCGGCGCTCGCGGGCTACACGATCGCGCTCCGCATCATCATCGTGGCGCTCCTGCCGTCGTGGGGCATGAGCAACGCGGTGGCGACGCTCGTCGGCCAGAACCTCGGCGCGCGCAAGCCCGAGCGAGCGGAGCGCAGCGTCTTCATGGTCGGGCTCTACAACATGGCGTTCCTGCTCGGCGTGATGTTCCTGTTCCTGGCGTGGGGCGAGCCGCTCATCGCCGTCTTCACCTCCGACCCGGAGGTGCAGCGGCTGGGAGCGGAGTGCCTGCGCATCGTGAGCTACGGCTACGCGTTCTACGCCTGGGGCATGGTGCTGGTGCAGGCGTTCAACGGCGCCGGCGACACCAAGACGCCGACCTTGATCAACCTCGGCTGCTACTGGTGCTTCCAGCTCCCGCTCGCGTTCGTGCTGGCGCGGAGCCTGGGCTACGGTCCGCTCGGCGTCTTCCTGGGCGATCACGATCGCGGAGTCGGCGCTGGCGGTCGTGGGCCTGCTGGTGTTCCGGCGCGGGGCCTGGAAGCGGCAGGAGGTGTGAGCGACCTAGCGGCGAATCAGCAGGACGTGGCTGCCGGCGACGACGTCCGTGACGGGCGCCCCCGGCTTGACGTCGATCGACTCGAATCCGGTCTCGCCCTCGCCGGGGAGCAGGAGCAGCGTGCGGCCGTTGTAGAGCACGCGGCTCAGCATCAGGCTCGTCCGGGCCGCGCACCGCGCAGATGCGGTCGGGCGCGAGCGCCGCCTCGCGCTGGAACACGATGCGGTCGCCCGGCTCCGCGACGCCGCGCAGGTGCTTCATCGTGCGCGGCGTGACGTCGCAGGCGAAGAGTCCGCGTGACGACGGCCCGACGAGCCGGCGGTCGATGAGAAGGCTGTCGACGAGGCCGCGGGTGGCGCGGCGTTCTCCAGCACCGAGGGATCGGCGCCCTCGGCCAGCACGGGCACCGAGACGACCGCGGACGCCTCGGCCCGCGCGGCGTCGGCGGGGGAGGGCGACGTGAGGCGCGAGGCGACCTCCCGCATCCGCGCGGCGAGATCGTCCTCCTCGGCGTGGGCCAGCCTGGGCAGCGCGTGGCCGCTCTCGACCAGGCTCACGTAGGCCGGCTTGCGGCTCGCCGCCTCCAGCCGGTTCACGAGGTCGAGCTTGCCCGGGCCCAGCTTCGAGGCCCGCGCCCAGGCGACGTAGAGATCCTCGTCGTCGTCGAGGACGCGCGCGAGACCTTTGGCGACGTCCTCGTCGGGGACCTTCGCGCCGCTCTCGATGAGGGAGACGTACGAGGGCGAGATCCCGGAGCGCTGCGCGAGCTCGACACCCGTCAGGCCGAGCTGCGACCGCCGCGCTCGGATCCGAGCGTTGAGCTCGGGCAGCCGGAGCGCCGGGCGGTCCGTGCCTGCCGTGCTCGGGGCCTTGACAGGCTGTTTACTCATGAGTAAATTGTAGGTCGACGGCAGGGAGAAGTCAAGCCCTGGGGCGCGATTGGGCAGGGGATGGGGCGTGCGTAAGGGTTGATTCTGCAGTAAATCCGGGCTGGCCGCCACGAGAGGGAGGTTGAGCCGTGACCCAGAAGCCCTTCGGACGAGACGAGTCGGGGCTGAAGCCGTTTGGAACAGACGACTTCGCGCTGAACCCCGAGCCGCGCTGCCCGTGCCTCCTGCTGCTCGACGTCTCGGGCTCGATGGCGGGCGAGCCCATCACCGAGCTCAACGAAGGCCTGAAGGCCTTCCGCGACGAGCTCGTCGCGGATCCGCTCGCCTCGAAGCGCGTCGAAGTGGCCTGCATCACCTTCGGGCCGGTGCACGTCGCGACGGAGTTCGAGACGGCGAGCGTCTTCCAGCCCCCGTGGCTGCGGGCGCTCGGTGAGACGCCGATGGGAGCCGCGATCAAGAGCGGCGTCGAGCTCGTGCGCCTGCGCAAGGAGACCTACCGCTCGAACGGGATCGCGTTCTACCGCCCGTGGATCTTCCTGATCACCGACGGCGCGCCCACCGACTCCTGGTCGGACGCGGCGCTCAAGGTGAAGGACGGCGAGGCGAGCAAGGCGTTCGCGTTCTTCGCCGTCGGCGTGAAAGGCGCGAACATGGAGATCCTCAAGAAGATCTCGGTGCGCGAGCCGCTCAAGCTCAAGGGCCTCCACTTCCGCGGCCTCTTCCAGTGGCTGTCGAACTCGATGAAGAGCATCTCGCGCTCGACGCCGGGCGACGAGGTGCCGCTCAAGAACCCGACCGAGGGCCCGGACGGATGGGCGTCGATCTGACCGCTGGGCGCTGGCGTACGCTGTCGGCCTCGGTGGCAGGCACCGCGCACACGCGCGTCGGCGAGCCGTGCGCCGACGCGTCCGCGGTGCGCGTGCTGAAGGGCGCTGACGGCGGCTCGCTGCTCGTCGCCGTCGCGGCCGACGGAGCCGGCGCGTCGCCCCGCGCCAAGGACGGAGCGCGCCTCGCCTGCGAGGCGATCGTCGAGCAGGCCCGGACGTGGGCGGCCGGCAAGAAGCCGCGAAAGCGCTCGCCGGGGGGAAAGCCCGCCCGCCCGCGCGATCTGCGAGCATTCGAGCGCGAGGACGTGGCGCGCTTCGTGGACGGGGCGCGCGCGCGCGTGGTCGCGGCCGCCCGCCGCGAGTCGCAGGACGAGCGGGACTTTTCGTGTACGCTCCTGGTCGCGCTCGTCGACCAGCACGCCGGAGTCTTCTTCCAGATCGGAGACGGAGCCATCGTGTACCGGGAGGACGGACGCTACGTGCCGGCGCTCTGGCCCCAGAGCGGCGAGTACGCCAACTGCACGTTCTTCCTCACCGACCCCGACGCGGCGACGCGCGTGCAGGCGAAGCGGGCGCGCGGCGTCGACGAGCTGGCGCTGTTCACGGACGGGCTGCAGGGGCTGGCGCTCCACTTCGCGAGCCGCGCGGCGCACGGGCCGTTCTTCGCGCCGATGTTCGCGCGCCTGCGCGGCGTGAAGGCGACGCGGCCGCGGAGCCTCGCGGGGGAGCTGCACGCGTTTCTGGACTCGCCCGCGGTCAACCAACGCACGGACGACGACAAGACGCTCGTGCTCGCGACGCGGCTGGGCTGAGCCATGCGCAGCTTCTGCGACCTGCACGGGAACGAAGCGGGGCTGGGCCGCTGCCTCGGCCAGGGCGGCGAAGGCGCCGTCTACTCGGTCGCCGGCCGGCCGGGGACGGTCGCCAAGATCTACGCGCGCCGGCCCGACGAGCACGCCTCGCGCAAGCTCGGGGCGATGGTGCAGCTCGGCACCGAGGAGCTCAGCGCGATCGCCGCCTGGCCGCAGGACCTGCTCCACGATCCACGGACCGGGAACGTCGTGGGCTTCCTGATGCCGCGCATCGACGGCCATCACGAGATCCACAAGCTCTACGGGCCGGCGGACCGCAAGCTCGCGTTCCCGGACGCCGGCTGGGGCTTCCTGATCCGCGCGTCGCGCAACCTCGCGGCGGCCTTCGACGCGGTCCACCGCCACGGCCACGTGATCGGCGACGTGAACCAGGGCAACGTCGTGGTCTCGCGCCAGGCGACGGTGCGGCTCATCGACTGCGACTCGTTCCAGATCACGCACCTCGGGCGCAACTACCCCTGCCGCGTGGGAGTGCCGCTCTTCACGCCGCCGGAGCTGCAGGGCCGCAAGCTCGACGAGCTGGCGCGGACGCCGGAGCACGACCGCTTCGGGCTCGCCGTGCTGGTCTTCCACCTGCTCTTCATGGGGCGGCATCCGTTCGCGGGGCGGCACCCGGATCGCGCGATCCCGGTCGAAACGGCGCTGCGCGAGGGTCTCTTCGCGTTCGGCCGCAAGGCGATGGGATCCGGAATCGTGCCGCCGCCCTACTCGCTCTGGCTCCGCGACCTCACTCCGGCCGTCGCGGAGCTCTTCGAGCGCGCGTTCGGGCGCGAGGCGATCGAAAGCGGCCAGCGTCCGACGGCAGGGGAGTGGGTGGGTGCTCTCGAGAGCCTGGAGGGGAGCCTCCGCACCTGCCGGGACGACCCCAGGCACGTGCACAGCCACGCGAACGGCTCTTGTCCCTGGTGCCGGATCGAGAACGACGGCGGGCCGTCCTTCTTCTTCCTGCCGCCGGGAGCCGCGCCGGGCTCGTTCGACCTCGCCGCCGTGTGGCGCTCGATCGAGGCGATCGAGTCGCCCGGCCAGGCCGCGCCGCCGGTCGACCTGGCCAGGGGTCACGCGTCCGTCGAAGGCCTCGCCACCGCGGCATTGCGCGCGCTGCGGGAGCTGCTCGGAGACGTCGCGCTACGCACGTCCAGCCGGCTGCGGCGGGAAGTCGAGCGCGAGAAGCAGGACATCGACGCCTGCCAGAGCAACGTGCGGCGGCTCGAGATGCAGTGGGCGGAGCTGTGCGGCGATCAGCGCTTCGTTGCGATGAAGCGTGAGCTCGAAGCGGCACGCGCGGCGTACGAGAGGCTCGGCGGGATCGAGGACGCGGAGTGGGACGAGGTCACGAACCGCCATCGCGAGAAGAAGCTCCGGCCGTTCCTGCAGAGCTTCGCGCTCGAGTTCGCGCGGATCCCGGGCCTCGGTCCCGCGGAGCTCGGCCGGCTCGCCTCGCGCGGGATCACCACCGCGGCCGACATCACGCCCGAGGCGCTCATGTCGATGCGCTTCATCGACCTCGAGCTCGTGAAGGCGCTGCTCCTGTTCAAGGGCGTGGCGACGCGGGCCTTCCGCTTCGACCCCGTGATCGGCGTGCCGGGACGCGAGAGCAAGGCGCTCGAGGACGCGCAAGCGCTGCGCCGGGCGAAGCTGGTCAAGCAGCTGCAGCAGGGCGCTCTCGAGCTCGCGGAGGTGCGCCGCCAGACGCTCGCGTGGCGCGAGGTGCTCGGCCGCGGGCTGCAGGCAAAGCGGATCGAGCTCAAGGAGCTCCAGAGCCACGCCGTCTGGACGCACTCGCGGGGCCTCCCGGGCCCGGCCCCGACGACCGCTAGCTCTGGCAGCGCGGGCAGTAGTGCGCCGAGCGTTGGCCGATGACGATCCTCCTGATCCTCGCGCCGCAGCTCGGGCACGGCTCGCCCTCGCGCCCGTAGACGCGGCGCTCGTCCTGGTAGGCGCCCGCGTTGCCGTCGGGCTGCACGTAGTCGCTGATGCTGCTGCCGCCCGTCGTGATCGAGCGCCGCAGCACGCGCCGGACGGCGCGCGCGATGCGGTCGGATTCCTCGCGCGTGACGCGGCGGCCGGGGCGTGTGGGCCGCACGCCGGCGAGGAAGAGCGCCTCGTCGGCGTAGATGTTGCCGACGCCGGCCAGCAGGGCCTGGTCGAGCAGCAGCGCCTTGATCGGCGCCTTGCGGCCGCGCAGCGACTCGAGCGAGCCGGCTTGCCGCTCGCGCCGAGCGCGTCGGGGCCGAGGCGGTCGAGCCGCTCCGACGGCGCGCCCGGACGCATCAGCTGGACCTTGCCGAACTTCCGCGCGTCGCGGAAGAACACTTCGGGCCCGTCGTCGTCGAAGCGCAGGCGCAGGTGCGTGTGCTTGTCGGGCCGGAAGGCCTCGAGCTGCGCCTCGGGCGTGAGCGAGGCGCCGGCGGCCGACGACAGCAGGCGCACGCTCGCGATGCCGGATCCGAAGATCTGGCCGGTCATGCCCAGGTGCAGGAGCAGGCGGTCGCCGTTGTCGAGGCGCGCGAGCAGGTACTTGCCGATCCGCTCGAGCAGCTCGAAGCGCCGGCCCGGGAGCCGGCGCCGCAGCTCGGCCGGCGGAGTCAGGAAGAAGTAGCTCGGGACGGTCGTGTAGACGCGGGCGACGCGGCGGCCGACGAGCAGCGGCTCGAGCTGCCGCCGTGTGACCTCGACTTCGGGGAGCTCCGGCACGAGAGCTCAGGCTAGCATGCGACGAGATGAGAGGAATCGCCGCGGTGCGGGCGCTGACCGCTCTCGGGGGCCTGGCGGCGCTCTGCGGCTGCGGCGAGCCCGGTGCGCGCACGCCGCCGCCTTCGTCTCCCGCGCCACGCGTCGACGCGACCGCCACGCCCGCGGCTTCCGGCTGCGGAGGCAGCGCGCCGGCCGTCGTCGATCGGGATGCCGAGCAGCAGGTCGTCGAGCTCGTGAACGCGGAGCGGCGCCAGCACGGGCTCGCGGAGCTGCGTCCGGCGGCCGCGCTCGCCGACGCCGCGCGCCTTCACGCGCGCGACATGGCGCAAGACGACTACGTCGAGCACGACAGCTTCGATCGCTCGCAGGGACGACTCATGAAGACGTGCGAGTGGTCGAAGCGCGTCCTGTGGTTCGCTTCGGACGAGCATCAGCTGGCGGAGAACATCGCTGCCGGGGCATCCACGCCCGAGGAGGTCGTGGACGGTTGGATGCGAAGCCCCGAGCACCGGCGCAACGTGCTGGGCGCCCTTTACACCGAGCTCGGGGTCGGCTACTGGCCGGGCGGAAACGCGGGCTTCTACTGGGTTGCGGACTTCGGTGGCCGGTGAGGTGCGACTCCCCCGCCATCACGCGCGGAAAGTGGGGGAGTGTCCCCCTCCGGCCTCGCGCTCAGAGCCTCGCCTTCGCGCGGTCGACGGCGTCGCTCCCCAGGGAGCGCACGAGGTCGACGAGCTGTCGGCAAGGCGCGTGGAGGACGGCCGCGCCCGCATCGTGGGGATTGCCGTCGATGGCGTCGGCATCGTCGAGGCGCGAGTCGGCGACATCCAGGGGCTTGCGGCATACGGGACAACGGCCTTGCTGCTGGGTCAGCAGATCCTGGCGCCGCGCGAGGTCGGCCGTGGACGGCCGCCGCTCGGAGAACCGCCTGTGGGCCTTGTAGAGTGCCATCCACTCGCGGTGCTGTTCGGTCTCGCGCTGACCGGCAGGAAACGGCGGCAAGCCCTGGTCGTTGAGGCCAACGCCGTGCCGCTTGCAGTAGGCGACAATCCTGGCCCGTAGCTCCTCGTCCGTGAGCCGTGGTCGGCCGCGGCGCGACCGGTCGAGCCGGGAGCGTGCGGGGCCGTGGTTCCCAGTGCCCGTCTTGGAGTCGGAGGGCCCTGGGGGCTGGCGATTAGTGCGAGGTTCCATTCCCATATGGGCAGCCAGGTTATCAGAGGGGCTGAATATTGTCAAGTATAATTAGAACTTAAATAACATACATTAGCGGAAGCTGAGAATGGCCCGAATCCAGGCCAATCCAGGGTCGCTGACCTCACCCAGCGTGCGAGCATTCGCGGCCGAAGTTCGCTCGAAGACTCATGCCGCCGGGACGGTCGACTCGGCTACAATAACCGGCCGGCTCGGAACAGCACGCAGAGGGAGAACGAATGGCCAAGCGCATCCTCATCGTCGACGATCACGTCCCGACGCGAGCGCTGATCCGGACGATCCTGGAGGCCGAGAAGACGGAGTCGTTCGAGGTCCTGGAGGCCGGCACCGGCACCGAGTGCCTGAAAGCCGCCGACAACAAGGGCCCGTTCGACCTCATCCTGCTCGACGTGAACCTGCCGGACATGGACGGCTATTCGGTGTGCCGCGCCCTGCGCCACGTGGACAAGAAGGTCCCGATCGTCTTCGTCACGGCGAAGGGCGACCTCAAGGACTACACGGCGGGCCGCGAGGCGGGCGGCGACTCCTATCTGGTGAAGCCCATCGCGCGCGCCGCCCTTCGTTCGATCGTCAATCTCTTCACTTCGCATCGAACGCGCGAAGCGGCGCTTCGCACTGACGGGGGCCTCGGTGATCACTCCGGCGGCCAGCGGCCCGCTCGGACACATCGCTCTCGTCCACGAGAGACGCCGAGCGGGCCGAGACGCTCGCGCGCCTCCTGCGCACGGCGGGCCACCGCGTGACGGTCGTCGTGCCCCGGCCGGCGCGTCGTGCAGGGCGTCGTCGACTGCTCGCCCGACCTCGTGCTCGCATCGCACCTGTTCGTCGACCCGCCGCTGGCCGTCGGTCGTCAAGGGCGTGCGCCAGGCGCTCGGCACCGACGTGCGGTGCTGGTCCTCTACGGCCTCGACCCCCAGGGCGTCCCGGCCGAGGTCGACGACGTCCTGCGCGCGAGCCGATGCAGCCGACCGAGCTGGAGATCCGCGTGTCGCGGCTGCTCCAGGAGCTGGCCGAGCGGCGCGTGCTGCAGCGGAAGACGAGCGAGCTGCTGGGCCTCTACAAGATGTCCTGGGCGTTCTCGCTCGCCGGCGGCGCCGACGCGCTCTACTCGCACCTCTCGCGCCACAGCGCGGAGCTGCTGAAGGCCGAGCGCGGGCTGGTGCTGCTCTACGACAGCGAGCAGGCGCCAGCTCGTGGGCCAGGCGCCCGGCTTCGGCCTCTCGCCCGAGCAGGTCAGGCGCGTGCGCTACTCCGTGGACGGCGAGGCGCGACTCGCGCTGGAACTTCCGCAAGAACGGGCCGCTGCTCTCGAACAAGGCCGCAGGCCGACACGCGGCTGCCTGCCCGAGCATGGCGCTCGAGCTCGGGCTGCAGTCGCTGATGGTCGCGCCGATCACGCGCGGCCCGCAGATCCTCGGGCCTGCTGGCCGTGGCCGACCGCGTGGGCCGCGCGCCCTTCTCCGACGAGGACCTGAACCTGCTGCTGGCGCTCGCCGGCCAGGCCAGCGATCGCGGTCGAGAACCTGCGCCTGCACGAGGAGATCAAGAAGGCGAACGCGCTGCTGCAGGAGTACGACCGCCTGAAGAGCGAGTTCGTCGGCATCGTCGCGCACGACTTCCGGCGGCCGCTGATGGCGATCCGCGGCTTCGCGGAGCTCGTCGCCGACGAGCCGGACCTGCCGCCCGAGACGCGGCTGCGAGTTCATGCGCACCGTGATCAACGAGACCGACCACCTCGCGGTGCTGGCCAACGACACGCTGCTCATCACGCAGATCGAGACGGGCCAGTTGAGCTACAACTTCAGCGAGATCGACGTCGGGCCCTTCCTGCTCGACGCCGTGCCGCTCGGGCTCTCCGAGCACTCGGTGCTGATGGACGTGCCGCCGAACTTCCCGAAGATCTGGGCGGATCCCGACCGCATGCGCCAGGTGCTGAGCAACCTGGTCTCGAACGCGGCCAAGTACTCGCGCGCCGGGCAGCTCGGTCATCGTGCGCGTGCCGCGAGCGCGGCGCCCAGCACATCGTGATCGAGGTGATCGACCACGGCCTCGGCATCCCGCCCGAGCAGGTCGGCAAGCTGTTCCAGAAGTTCGCGCGCGTGCGCACCGAGGACCACCTCAAGGTCTCGGGCACCGGCCTCGGCCTCTACATCTGCCGGCTGATCGTCGAGGGCCACGGCGGGCAGATCTGGGTGGAGTCCGAGCTCGGCAAGGGCAGCACCTTCGGGCTGGCGCTGCCGCTCGACCCGCGGACCGCACAGAAGCCGGCGCCGGCCGCGGACAAGGCCGACGCGGCGCCGCGCAAGCCCGTCCGCGCGCCGGAGGCCTGAGGCCGCTCTCCGCTCAGCGCCGCCGCAGCTGGCGCTCCACCTCGGCGAGGCGCGGCTCGATCGCGACGGGGGGGTTGCGCCGCCCGCCCGAGCGCGAGTGGAACTCGATCACGATGCCCGGGTCCTTGAGCAGGTGCCCGGTGAGCACCGCCACGACGGACTGCGCCCGGCCGGATCACGCCGCTCCCGCACGAGCCGGCGCACGCCCGCCACCGCCGCCGCCGAGGCGGGCTCGCAGCCGATGCCGGCCGCGTCGATCGCCGCCTTCGCGTCCAGGATCTCGCCGTCGCTGACGGCGGCCGTCACGACGCCGCGCGTCGCGCGGATCGCGCGCACGGCGCGGTCGTGGCTGGCCGGGTCGCCGATGCGGATCGCGGTCGCCACCGTCTCGGCCTTCACGCGGTAGCGCCGCGCGAAGGCCGTCCGGAAGCTGCGGTAGAAGGGGCTCGCGCCCTTCGCCTGCACGGCGGCGAGGCGCGGCACGCGGCGGATCAGCCCGAAGGCGCGCGCTTCCGCGCAGCGCCTTGCCGAACGCGGCCGTGTTGCCGAGGTTGCCGGCGGGCACCACGATCCAGTCGGGCGGCTCCCAGTCGAGCTGCTGCAGCAGCTCCCAGACGATCGTCTTCTGCCCCTCGATGCGCCAGGGGTTGATCGAGTTGAGCAGCGCGATGCCCAGTCGCTCCGAGGCCTCGCGCACGAGCGGCAGGCAGGCGTCGAAGTCGCCGCGCACCAGCAGCGTCCGCGCGCCGTAGGCGAGCGCCTGCGCCAGCTTGCCGGACGCCACCTTGCCCTGCCGGCACGAACACGAACGCCGGCATGCCCGCCTGCGCCGCGTAGGCCGCCATCGACGCCGAGGTGTTGCCGGTCGAGGCGCAGGCGACCGCGGTCGCTCCCGCGCGCACGGCCTGCGTGACCGCCACCGTCATGCCGCGGTCCTTGAACGAGCCGGTCGGGTTCTCGCCCTCGTGCTTGAGCGCGAGGTCGGCGTGCCCGGCGAAGCGCGCGATCGCCTCGCGCCGGTAGAGCGCGCGTGCCGCCCTCGGGATGCGTGAGGATGACGCCGCGGCCGGGCAGCAGCAGCTCGCGGAAGCGCCAGACGCCGCTCCCCTGCACGGCAAGGTCGCCGTCGCGCAGCCTGCGGTCGAAGCGCGCGCGGAGCGTCCGGCCGCTCTCGCTGGGCCGCTGGACGACGCTCAGCAGTCCTCCGCAGGCGCAGCTCGAGCGGGCGTCGTTCGCGCGCAGGACCGCGCCGCACGCGGCGCAGGCGAGGTGAGCGGTCACTCGACCCTCGCGCCCGCGGTCGTCCACGCTGGACACGCGCACCGCCGCGGGCTTCGTGCCCGCCCGCTCGTAGGCCGCGGCCACGGAGCGGGCCACCACGGCGGCCAGCGGCTCCCCCACCACGGCGAGGAGCGTCGGCCCCGCGCCGCTCACCGCCACGCCGTAGGCGCCGGCCGCGAGCGCCGCGTCGCGCGCCTCGACGAAGCCCGGGTAGAGCGGGATCCGGCTCGGCTCGGCCAGGCGGTCCCGCATCACCTCGCGCAGCAGGTCGCCGTTGCCGCGCTCGAGCGCGAGGACGAGCCCGGCGAGCGCGGCCGCCTGCCCCACGGCGTCTTCGCGGGGAACGCTGGCCGGGAGCACCGAGCGCGCCTGCGCCGTCAGGACGCCGTAGCCGGGCGTCACGAACACGAACCGCAGCGACGCGTGGACCGTCAGCCGGACGTAGCGCAGCGGCTCCGTGCCGAGCACCACCACGGCGCCGCCGAGGAGCGACGGCGCGACGTTGTCCGGATGCCGCCCGGCGACCACCGCCTCGGCTTCGAGCGCGCACTGCAGCAGCGCCGTCTCGTTGAGCCCGCCCTCCAGCAGGGCGTTGGCCGCCACGGCGCCGGCGACCGCCGATGCCGCGCTTCCGCCGAGCCCGCCCGAGAGCGGAAGCCCCTTGCGGATCACGAGCTCGAGCCCCTCCAGCGCCCCGAGCCGGCGGACCACCTCGGAGGCCGCGAGGGCGGCGGTGTTGCGGTGGGACTCGAGGGGAATGCGGGGGTCCGTCACCGAAGCGACGCGGACGCCGATGCCCTTGGACCGCCTCGCGGTCACGCGGTCCCCGATGCCCGCGACGGCGATGCCCAGGCAGTCGAATCCCGGTCCGACGTTCGACGTGGAGCCCGGGGCATAGGCGGTCACGGAGTCCATGGCGGCCGCACACGATACCGCACTCGAGCCGCGCGAGCGAGCGTCGCCGCTCTCGCTCAGGGCGTTTCGGGAGCGCGTGCTACATTCCCACCATGTCGCTGCTCCGACGCGGCGCGCTCTCGCGGCCCACTGCTGCTCGACCGCTACATCGTCCGCGAGATGGTGGCGCCCACCGGCATCGGGCTGCTCGTCTTCACCTTCGTCCTGCTGATCGACCAGATCCCGCGGCTGCTGGGCGCACTGGTGGCGCGCAGCGCCGATCTCACCACGATCCTGCGGGTGTTCCTGAACCTCTTCCCCTCGATCCTGGCGATCACGATCCCGATGGCGTTCCTGCTCGGCGTGCTGCTCGCGTTCGGGCGCCTGGCGAGCGACAGCGAGATCATCGCGCTGCGCGCGGTCGGCGTGAGCCCGCTGCGCCTCCTGCCCCCCGTCATGATGCTGGCCAGCGTGATGACCGCGATCACGTTCTACATCAACGCGGTCGCGCTGCCCGCCGCCAACCAGTCGTACCGCGAGATCGTGTTCTCGCTGGCCGTCAGCAAGGCGCGCACGGACGTGAAGCCGCGCACCTTCAGCGAGAAGGTGCTGCCGGACCGGATGATGCTCTATGTCCAGGACGTCGAGCCGGGCGGCCGCTGGAAGAACCTGCTGATCTACGACACCCGCGACATCGCCGAAACCAAGCTGATCCTCGCCAAGACCGGCGAGCTCGTCGTCGACCGCGAGCGGCAGAGCGTGCGCATCGAGCTGGGGGCGGGCAGCCAGCACAGCTTCTTCGGCGGCGAGCCGCGCGCCTACAACCGGACCGGCTTCGGCTCGATGGGCTGGGACCTGCCGGTCGACGAGTTCTTTCCGGACCGCAAGAAGCTGCTGCTCGCGAAAGGCGACCGCGAGATGTCGCTGCCGGAGCTGCAGCAGCGCGTGGCCGACCTGCGCGCGCAGGGCAAGCCGCGCTCGGATTGGGGCCGCTTCGCGGTCGAGTGGCACAAGAAGTTCTCGATCCCGGCGGCCTGCCTGGTGTTCGGGCTGCTCGGGCTGGCGCTGTCGCTCGGCAACCGGAAGGAGGCGCGCTCGGCCGCCTTCGCGCTGTCGATCGGCGTGATCTTCATCTACTACGTGCTGATCCGGCTCGGCGAGCAGGCGGGCGACACCGGCCAGCTGCGGCCGTGGCTGTCGATGTGGGGCGCCAACATCGTGCTCGGCGTGGCCGCGGTCGTGCTGCTCTACCTCAACCACCGCGAGGCGGCGTTCGATCCCTTCGATCCCGCGCACTACCTGCGCTTCATCCCCACGGTGAGGCGTTCGGGCGCCGCCGCCCGCAGGCCCGCGCCCCGGCCGGCCGCCCGTCCCGTGGTGGTGATCCGGATCCCGCGCCTGCACCTGCGTTTCGGATCGCTGCTCGACCGCTACATCGCCCGCGCCTGGCTCTCGAACGTGGCGCTCGTCCTGTTGGCGTTCGCCGCGATCTTCTTCCTGGCCGATTTCATGGACCTGCTCGACGACTTCCAGCAGCACCGCGTCTCGGCCCGCATCATCGTGCACTACTACGCGTTCTACCTGTTCCAGATCGCTTTCACGGTGGCGCCCGTCGCCGTGCTGGTCGGGGTGCTGGTGACGTTCGGGGTCCTGGCGCGCCGCAACGAGATCACGGCCATGAAGGCGAGCGGCATCAGCGTCTGGCGCGCCGCGACGCCCGTGCTGGCGATGGGCTTCGCCGCGAGCCTGCTGCTCTACGTCGCGCAGGAGTGGGTGCTGCCCGACACCAACAAGCTGGCGCTCTTGGACCGCAACGTGATCAAGGGCCGGCCGGCCCAGTCCTCGGACCAGTTCGAGAAGCGCTGGATGCTCGCGAGCGACGGCCGCTTCTACAACTTCGACTACATCGTGGAGCGCGAGGGGGCGCCGCGCCGCGGGCGCGCCGAGCGCGGCCGCGTCGGCGAGTTCTCGGTCTACGGGCTCTCGGTCTACGACGTCGACCCGGCCCGCTGGGAGCTGCGCGAGCGGCTGTTCGCGGTGCGCGCCTTCTGGAACGCCGCACGGGAGGCCTACGAGCTCGACCACGGCTGGCGCCGCGCGACGGGCCCCAAGCCGGCGTTCCAGCCCTTCCAGAACCAGCTCGTGCGGGCCATCGGAAAGGACCCGGGCGGCGAGCTCGAGCGGCCCTCCTACTTCAAGCGCGAGGAGAAGCCGTCGGACACCATGCGCTTCGGCGAGCTGCGCTCCTACATCGCCTCGCTCGAGTCGCGCGGCTTCGACGTGGTCAAGCTGCGCGTGCAGCTGCACCGCAAGCTGGCTTTCCCGATGGTGGGTCTCGTGATGACGCTCCTGGCGGTGCCGTTCTCGTTCGTGGTGGCCCGACGCGGCGCCCTCTACGGGATCGGCATCGCGATCGTGATCGCGATCGTCTACTGGGCGGTGCTGGGCATCTTCAGCGCGCTGGGCGACAACGCCCTGCTCCCGCCCAGCCTCGCCGCCTGGGCCCCGAACCTCATCTTCGGCGCGGCCGGGCTCTACCTGATGCTCACGCTGGAGACGTAGCCGGTTCGTGGGGGGTCTGGGGGAACGAAGTCCCCCCAGCTCAAAGAAGGGAGCAGCCAGCCAGGCCGTTCCTCGCTCCCCTATCCACCCCCCTGAGGAGCCACGAGCCCAGCGCTTGCTCTTGGCCGTTCATCTATACACCCCGACGTCCGCGAGCCAGATCGTGCCTTTCGTTCCGGGCTTGACGGTCGCGGGGTCGAGGACGAAGACGATCGCGCGCGTCTCGTTCGGGTCGACGTGGCCGTCGCTCCTCGGGTTGAGCGTGCGCAGGCGCGAGAACGGGATCTGGACCTCGCTCCACTCGAGCGAGGTGCGGGCCGAGGCCATCCACCACTCGAGCCCTTCGTCGGCCGAAGCGGGGTTGCGATCGCGCAGCTGCACCCAGAGGCGGTACTCGCCGTCCGCCCTCGCGCGAAAGCGCAGCCCCGTCCAGCCGCCCAGGTCACGCTCCGCGCGGTTGACGAGCGCGCACCAGGTGAAGGGATCGGCCGGCGTCGGCGCCGACAGCTGGAAGGCGAGCTTCAGGGCGTCGCCACCGTTCGGGCCCTGCCCGGGGGCCGCGACCGCGGCGTCCATCGCGGAGCGCGGATCGTGCTCCGCGGCGAACGTCGCTCCCTGGGCCTGCGCCGAGAGCAGCTGCGCTTCGCGCGGCGGCGGAGGAGGACCGGGCATGGCCGCGGCCGCCTCTCGCTTCGCGCGCGCCGCAGCGTCGAAGACGTAGATCGGGTTCGTGATCACCCAGGGAAACGGCCAGCCCGGCACGTACGCCTCGACCCGGTAGACGCCGGCGCCCGGAAGCGCCGCGTCGAGGGGCGCCGCTCCCTCCACGAGCTTCCGGCCGTCGCGAAGCAGGACGAGGCGCGTCCCGGCCGGCACGCGCCCGCCGGCGCTCGCGCGGAGGCCCGCGGCGGGCTCGACCGTGTCGCCCATCGCATGACGCCGGCCGGATGCGTCCCGAACCGTGAACGCGAAAGACGACGCGTCCGCGAGCGCATCACGGCCGAGGTAGAAGCGGCCGCGGCGCAGAGCCTCGAGCACCGCCGCGCGGTCGCTCGCCGCGTCGCCCCCGAGCGGCCGCTCGAGCAGCACGTGATTCCGGGCCTGCCGGAAGAGCGCCTCGTAGGACGGGAAGCGCAGCGAGAGCCGCTTCGTCACCGCGAGCCGGCTGTGGGCGTCGGCGCCGGCGAGGCCGACCACGTCGCGAGCCGCGAGGAGCTGGTCCCAGCGTTGGAGCGGCTCGGCCATCGGACCGCTGGCGGCGAGGAGCGCGTAGTCGGCGTTGAGGCGATAGCTCGCGGCCGTCAGCAGCAGGCGCGGGCCCGCGCGACGGGCGTCGCTGTCCGCGTTCAGGAGCTCGAGCCCCCACGGCCCGGGCAGCTCGAAGCCGCCCCAGCGCAGGTCGGGCCGCGCCGAGAACGGGTGCGCGGCGAAGGGCACGCCGCCGAGGTGGAGCACGTCGTCGATGGCGTCCTGGCCGTCGCCGTTGAAGCGGTACGCCGGATCGCGATCGAGGCCGATGCCCGAGCACGTGGCCGACCGGGGTCGACAGCTCGGCGCCCACCAGCACGAGCACGCCGTCGCGGTAGCCCTCGAACGCCTTCGCGTCGAGGGTGTTGTGGTCGGTGATCCCGAGGAACGCCGAGGCCCGCGGCGCGCGCCGCGCGCACGACCTCGCCCGGCTCTCCCCCGCCGTCCGAGAGCGTCGTGTGCACGTGCACGACGCCCGCCACGCGCACGAAACCGTCGTCCGGGGGCTCCCCCACCACGCCGAGCGGCCGCCACAGCACGACCCGCAGCAGCAGCACGCCGAGCGCGAGGGCGGCGAGCGCCGAGATCGCCCGCAGCCACGCGCGGCGCGCGCTCAACGGGATCGCCGCGCGCGCCGCGTCACGCGAGGCACGCGCTCAGTGCTTGAGGAACGCCTTGAGCTCGGCCGCCTTGCCCGTCGCTTCCCAGGTGAACTCCGGCTCGCTGCGGCCGAAGTGGCCGTAGGCCGCCGTCTTCTTGTAGATCGGACGGCGCAGGTCCAGGTACTCGATGATGCCCTTCGGCGTGAGCGGGAAGATCTCGCGCACGGCCCGCACCAGCTCGGCCTCGGCGACCTTGGCCGGTCCCCATCGTGTCGGCCATCACCGAGACCGGCTCGGCCACGCCGATCGCGTACGCGATCTGCAGCTCGACCTTGTCGGCGAGGCCGGCGGCGACGATGTTCTTCGCGACGTGGCGCGCCATGTAGGAGGCCGAGCGGTCGACCTTCGTCGGGTCCTTGCCCGAGAAGGCGCCGCCGCCGTGGGCGCCCACGCCGCCGTAGGTGTCGACGATGATCTTGCGGCCGGTGAGGCCGCAGTCGCCCTGCGGGCCGCCGACCACGAAGCGGCCGGTCGGGTTGATGAAGTACTTGGTCTTGGCGTCCAGCAGCTCGGCCGGAACGACGGCCTGGATCACCTTCTCCTGGACCTCCTGGCGCACGGTCTCGATCGGCACCAGGCCGCTGTGCTGGGTCGAGACGATCACCGTGTCGACCCGCACCGGCTTGTCGCCCTCGTACTCGATCGTCACCTGGCTCTTGCCGTCGGGCCTGCAGGTAGTCGAGGGTGCCTTCGCGCCGCACCTGCGCCAGCCGCCGCGTCAGCTTGTGCGCCAGCATGATCGGCAGCGGCATCAGCTCCTCGGTCTCGCGGCAGGCGTAGCCGAACATCAGCCCCTGGTCGCCGGCGCCGCCCGGGTCGACGCCCATCGCGATGTCGGGCGACTGGCCGTGGATCGCCGAGATCACGGCGCAGGTCTCGTAGTCGAAGCCGTACTTGGCGCGGGTGTAGCCGACGGCCTTGATCGTCTCGCGGACGATGTCCGGCAGCTCGGCGTAGGCCTTGGTCGTGATCTCGCCGGCGATGAAGGCGATGCCGGTCGTGACCATCGTCTCGCAGGCCACCCGGCTCATCGGGTCCTGGGCGAGCAGCGTGTCGAGCACGGCGTCCGAGATCTGGTCGGCGATCTTGTCGGGGTGCCCCTCGGTCACGGATTCGGAGCTGAAGAGATGTCGGTCGTTCTTGGCCATTCCTTGTCCTGGTTCCTGGTCTCGTCGCCCTGCTTCAGCGCTTCGCCCTGCTCGTGTCCTCACAGGACGCGGCGAACGGGCAAGTATACCAGCCCTCCGGCGCCTTGAAAAAGACGCCCTTCAGGCGCGCGGGTGCAGCTTGTCGTAGATCTGGCGCAGCCGCTCGCGGCTCACGTGGGTGTAGATCTGGGTGGTCGAGATGTCCGCGTGCCCGAGCATCGCCTGCAGCGCCCGCAGGTCGGCCCCGCGCTCGAGCAGGTGGGTGGCGAACGAGTGCCGCAGGACGTGCGGCGTGAGCACGCGCTCGACGCCCGCCGTGACGGCATGGCGCCTGCACGATGCCCCAGAGGCCCATCGCCGAGAGCCGGCCGCCGCGCTGGCTCAGGAACACCACGGGCGGCGAGGCGTCCCGGGCGAACAGCCGGCCGCGTCTCGTCGAGGTAGCGCCGGGTCCAGCGCTGCGCCTCGCGGCCGAGCGGCACCAGGCGCTCCTTGCTCCCCTTCCCCAGCACGCGCACGACGCCCAGCTCGAGGTCGAGGCCTTCGAGCGTCAGCGAGGTGAGCTCCGAGGCGCGCAGGCCGGTCGCGTAGAGCACCTCCAGGATGGCGCGGTCGCGCAGCCCGACGGCGGTCTCCACGTCCCGGCGCCGCGAGCAGGGCGTCGACCTGCGGCGGCGTCAGGTAGCGCGGCAGCCCGCGGAACGCCCGCGGCGGGCGAACGTTCTCGGTCGGGTCGGCGGCCGCGAGCCCTTCGCGGAGCGCGAAGGCGTAGAAGCCGCGGATCGAGAAGACGTGCCGCGCCTGCGAGCGCAGCCGACAGTCCGCGCTCGCGCAGCGAGCCCACGAAGTCGGCGAGCTGCTTGTGGCCGAGCTCGACGAGCGGCACGCTGGCGCTTCTCGGCGAACGCGGCGAGTGCCGCGAGGTCGCGCTCGTAGGCGGCGAGCGTGTTGGCGGCGAGCCCGCGCTCGACGCGGAGGTGGTCGAGCCAGGCGGCCACGGGGTCTTCGCGCAGCCGCTCCAGCGCGCGGGCCCCTCGGCCGGGGTGAGCTGCGTGGAGTCCGACGCACGTCAGCGTCCGGCCGCCCGGCGGAACACGAGCGAAGACAGGGCGTGCGCCTCCCCCACCCGCAGCGCGAGCGTGAGCGCGAAGTACAGCGCGGCCCCCGCCGCGACCGGCAGCAGGCCCGTGGCGAGCTGCGCGGCGAGCCCCGAGGTTCCGAGCGCGCGCTCGAGCGCGCCGGCGGCGAGCCGTGCCAGGACGCCCATCACCGCCGCCGCGGCCGCCATCCGCAGGATGCCGCGGACGAGGCCCTGCCCGAGGAGGCCGCCCAGGCGCCGCTCGAACACGAACAGCAGCCAGCCGGCGTTCAGCAGCGAGCCGAGCGCGTGCCGAGCGCGATCGCCCGGAAGCCGAGCGCGCCGTGGCCCAGGAAGATCACCGCCAGGTTCGTCACCACGGCGAGGGCGCTCGCGGCGAGCGGGACGCGCGGCGTGCCGAGCGCGTAGAACGCGGGCGCCAGCACCTTCACGCCGGTGTAGCCGACGAGGCCGATCGAATAGAGCACGAGCGCCAGCGCGGTCTGCTGCGTGTCCGCCGCCGTGAACCTGCCGCGCTCGTAGAGCAGGCGCACCACCGGCACGCCGAGCACCATCAGCCCCACGCTGGCCGGGATCGTCAGGTAGGCGAGCATCGAGAGCGACTGGCGGAGCGTGCGGCGCAGGCCCTCGAAGTCGGCCTCGGCCGCGCGCCGCGCGAGGCCGGCCGTGGCGATCGTCCCGACCGCGACGCCGAAGAGCCCGATCGGCAGGTAGAGCAGCCGGAAGGCGTAGTCGAGCCACGACACCGCCCCGGGCTCCTGCGAGGCGAAGATGCTGCTCACGAAGATGTTGACCTGCACGGCGGCGAGGCCGACCGTTGCGGGCGCCATCAGCGCCGCCGATCTGGCGCAGCCCCGGATCGCCGGGCGCCCACAGCGGCCGGAAGCGCCAGCCGAGCCGGCGCAGCGACGGGACCTGGATCAGGAACTGGGCGAGCCCGCCCGCCAGCGTCCCGAGCGCCCAGCCCAGCACGATCTGGTCGGGGCCGAAGCCCATCGCCCAGAGCACCACGGCCCACGCGATCGTGACGACGTTGAAGAGCGCCGGCGACAGCGCCGGGATGCCGAAGCGTCCCTCGGCGTTGAGCATGCCCATCGCCACGGCGGCGAACGAGACGAGCGGCAGGAAGGGCATCATCACGCGCGTCAGCCGCACGGTGAGCTCGGCCTTTCCGGGCGCGTCGTCGAAGCCGGGCGCGATCGTGGCGACGATCGGCCAGGCGAGCGCGATCGCCAGGAGCACCACGAGGCCGAGCACGACGGCCACGAAGCTCAGGACGCCGTTGGCGAGCCGGAAGCCCGCCTCCTGCCCGCCCTCCTTCCGCGTCCGCGCATAGGTCGGCAGGAACGCGGCCGAGAGCGCCCCCTCGGCAAAGAGATCCCGGAGCAGGTTCGGGATCCGGAAGCCGATCCGGAAGGCGTCGGAGTGGTAGCCCGCCCCCAGCAGAGCCGCGAAGACCTGCTCGCGCACGAGGCCGAGGAGCCGGGAGACGAGGGTCATGGAGGACACGAGCCCCGCCGCCTTCGCGAGACGCGCCGTTTCGTCCTTCGCCTTGACCTCCAAGCCGTGCCTCGCTAAACTAAAGTTTTGTTCGACTTGCGAGGAGGACTTTAGTGGCACGAACCGCGTCAGCCCAGAAGCAGACGAGGCAGGGCGTCAAACGCCGGGCACGCAACAGGCAGAACCTTTCCCAGCTCAAGACCCAGGTGAAGAAGCTCCGCGCCGCCATCGCCGAGGGCAACGCCAAGACCGCGCAGTCGCTGCTGGACGATACGGTCGGCCAGATCGACAAGGCGGCGAAGAAGGGCGTGATCCACGACAACGCGGCCTCGCGGTACAAGAGCCGGCTGACGCGCAAGGTCAGGTCGCTCGCCGCCGCGAAGTAGGCCCCACCGCCGCAGTCGTTCCGCCGCAGGCCGCGACGACGGCGCTCGTCAGCGCGACCGACGTATCGGCCCCCCGCTTGACCCCGCGGTCGGTCTGCTCCAGCACCAGGAGCGCCTTCTGGATGTCCGGCTCGCTCCAGCGGCGCGCCGCCGTCAGCAGCGCTTCCAGCTTGAACTGCATGTTCGGCGGCAGGAGCCGCGCCCCGATCTGGGCCGCGGGCACTCCGGCATTGCGCAGGGCGACAGCTCCCCGCACCTGCCGGAGCGTGCGGTGGAGCGCTGCGACCACGAGCGGCCCCTGCTCGCCTTCCCCCAGCAGGCGCTCGAGCAGCTCGAGCGTGCGCGGCGTGTCGCGGGCCTGGAAGGCGTCGCTCAGCAGGTAGAGCGGCTGGCCGAGCCCCTGCCCGAGGAGCGCCGAGACGTCCTCGACGGTGATCTCGGAGCGGCCCTCCACCCAGGCCTCGAGCTTGTCGACCTCGCCCATCAGCCGCCGGAGATCCTGGCCGACCTCGTCGATCAGCAGGTCGAGCACGTCGCGCGACAGCCGCAGGCCACGGCGCCGCAGCTCGTCCTCGACGTGCGAGCGCAGCGCGCGGCCGCGCTTCGGCGCCGCCTCGTGGACCTCGGCCTGCGCCAGCAGGCTCTTCCAGGGCTTGCGGCGCTTGTCGGGCTTCGCCGCCATCAGCACGAGCGTGGCGTCCGGCGCCGGCGCTCCCAGGTAGGCCTCGACCGGGTCCTGCGACTCGCTCTTGGCCTTGCCGCGGCCGCCGGACTCCCCCGACTCCTCGTCCTTCGGAATCGAGCCGTACTTGAGCAGCTCGGCGCGTCGCACCACCACGGCGCGGCTCGCGGCGAAAAGCGAGCCCGAGCGGGCCGCCTGGATCACGTCCTCCCATTTCGCCTCGTCGCCGTAGAGCACGCGCACCGACTCGTGCCGCTCTCCCGGCACCGCGGCCTGCAGCACCCGCTCGAGCGCGGCTTCGGCGAGGTAGGAGTCCTCGCCGACGATCGCCTGGACCAGCGCGGGCGGCCGGGCGACAGGCGCCATCCGGGCTAGAACGCCTCCAGCATGGCGGCCACCAGGCTGCGGGCGAACGCCGTCGACAGGCGCTCGATCGACTGCTCCTCGCGGTCGAAGTAGTTCTGGGAGCTCTCGCTCATGTCGTACTCGTCGCGCTGCGAGAAGGCGTCGTGCGACCAGATCGGATCGGCTCTGCCCCATCTTGCGGTAGACGACGCTCGCGGTGAGCGAGATCGCGTAGCGGGTGGCCTGGGTCAGCCCCGTGTCGCTCGAGAAGCCGACCGGGGCCACGTTGAAGCTCAGGATCTCGCCCTCGACCACGGCGTCGACGCCGGCGGCATCGCGCACGACCGTGAAGCGGCCCCGCTTCAGGAGCTCCACCATCACGGCCTGCGTGACGCGGGTGTCGAGCCCCACCTTGCCGGTGCGGTCCTTGAAGAGCGGAACGCCGATCCGCTTGACCGACGCGTCGGTCGTGATGCCGCGGCCCTGCAGCGAGTAGCCGCAGCCCGGCCACGAGCAGCGCCGGCGCCGGCCGCGAGCAGCTCGCGCCGCCTCATCGCACCACCAGGCTGACGAGCCGGAGCGGGACCACCACGAACTTGACGATCTCCTTGCCGTTCACCTGCTCGGCCACCCTCGGCTCGGCGAGTGCGCGGGCGCGGATCTCCTCCTCGCGCGCCTCGCGCGCCACGGTGATGCGGCCGCGCACCTTGCCGTTCACCTGGACCGGCGAGCTCGACCTCGTCCTCGCGGGCGGCGGCGGCGTCGAACGCGGGCCACGCCTCGCGCACCAGGCTCGTGGCGTGCCCGAGCCGCGCCCAGAGCTCCTCGCAGACGTGCGGCGTGAAGGGGTTGAGCAGCTTCACCAGCGTCTCGAGCGCCTCGCGCAGCACCTCGCGGCCGGGCCCGGCGGCGACCTCGGCCTCGAGCGCGCTGGATCTCGTTCACGAGCTCGTGGAAGCGCCGCGACGGCGGTGTTGA
Organism: uncultured Acidobacteriota bacterium; assembly: GCA_963744315.1. Classification (GTDB taxonomy): domain Bacteria; phylum Acidobacteriota; class Vicinamibacteria; order Fen-336; family Fen-336; genus DATBSL01. The sequence goes on along the minus strand of CAVUTB010000010.1, from coordinate 254,132 downwards.
GCTGGATCCGCTCTCGATGTCGCTGCGTCACCTTCTGGATCGTCTGGTGCACCTTGCGGTGGAGCTCGCTCGCGGCTGCCGGCAGCTCGGCGGGCAGCGGCGTGCGCGCTTCTCCTTCGCGAGCGCGTCGGCGTGGCGGTCGAAGAGCCGCCAGACCTGCTGCACGAACCGGCGCGGCCCCTCGATGCCGCTCCTCGCTCCACTCCAGCGCGATCTCGGGCGGCGCCGGCGAAGAGGATGTAGAGCCGCAGCGTGTCGGCGCCGTAGCGCTTGATCACGTCGTCCGGGGCGATCGTGTTGCCCTTCGACTTCGACATCACCTCGCCGTCCTTGTGGACCATCCCCTGCGGGAAGAGCCGCGTCACCGGCTCGTCGATCGTCACGAGGCCGAGGTCGCGCATCACCTTGGTCCAGAAGCGCGAGTAGACGAGGTGCAGGATCGCGTGCTCGATCCCGCCGACGTAGAGGTCGATCGGGAACCAGTAGCGCACGGCGGCCTGGTCGAACGGGCCCGTCGGTCTTCGTCGGCGACAGGTAGCGGTAGAAGTACCAGGACGAGTCGACGAAGGTGTCCATCGTGTCGGTCTCGCGGCGCGCCTTGCCGCCGCACTTCGGGCAGCGGCGCTTCGACGAACGCCGGCACCTTCTCGAGCGGGTTGCCGCCCTCGCCCGTGAACGGCGCGTCCTGCGGGAGCACGACGGGCAGCTCGGAGTCGGGCACCGGCTGCATGCCGTCCTTGTCGCAGTAGACGACCGGGATCGGCGTCCCCCAGTAGCGCTGGCGGCTGATCAGCCAGTCCTTGAGCCGGTACGTGATCGTCGCCTTGCCGATGCCCTTCTGTCTCGGCCCAGGCGGCCATCGTCGGGATCGCCTCTTCGGCCGGCAGGCCGTCGAACTCGCCGCTGTTCACGATCTTTCCCGGGCCCGACGTAGGCGGCCTCGAGCGTCGTCGCCGTCGAGCTTCTCGCCCCTCGGGCTGGATCACGACGCCGCACCGGGAGGTCGTACTTGCGCGCGAACTCGAAGTCGCGCTCGTCGTGCGCGGGCACCGACATGATCGCGCCGGTGCCGTAGCCCATCAGCACGAAGTTGCCGACCCAGACCGGGATCTTCTCGTTCGTGAACGGGTTCGTCGCATGGCGGCCGGTGAAGACGCCTTCCTTCTCGACCTTGCCCTCGAGGCGGGCGCGGCGGTCCTGCGCGCGGAGCCGTCCGATCTGCTCCTTGCGCTTCGCCGCGTCGGGCAGACCCGTGAGGAGCGAGTCGACCATCGGGTGCTCGGGCGCCAGCACCATGAAGGTCGCGCCGTAGATCGTGTCGACGCGCGTCGTGAAGATCTTGATGCTCGCGGAAGCCCTCGACCGGGAAGTCCACCTCGGCGCCGTGCGACTTCCCCACCCAGTTGCGCTGCTGCTGCAGCACGCGCTCGGGCCAGGTCGCAAGCTGCGCCATGTCGTCGAGGAGCGCGTCCTGGTAGGCGGTGATGCGCAGGAACCACTGCTCCATGTCGCGCTGCTCGACGACGCTCCCGCAGCGCCAGCAGTGCCCGCCCTCGGCCTGCTCGTTGGCGAGCACGGTGAGGCAGGACGGGCACCAGTTGACCGGCGCCTTGGCGCGGTACGCGATGCCCTTCTCGAGCATGCGCAGGAAGAACCACTGGTTCCAGCGGTAGTACTCGGGATCGCAGGTGGCGATCTCGCGGCTCCACGGGTAGCTGAAGCCCAGCCGCTGGAGCTGCCGCTTCATGCCCGCGATGTTGGCGCGCGTCCACTTCTCGGGATGCACGCCCTTCTTGATCGCGGCGTTCTCGGCGGGCAGCCCGAGCGCGTCCCACCCGATCGGGTGCATCACGTTCATCCCGCGCATCGTCTTGCAGCGCGAGATCACGTCGGTGATGCAGTAGTTGCGCACGTGCCCGACGTGGATGTCCCCTGACGGGTAGGGCAGCATCTCCAGGCAGTAGAACTTGGGCCGCTTCGGGTCCTCGCTGACCTCGAAAACCCCGCTCTCGGCCCACTTCTTCTGCCAGCGCGTCTCGATCTCTTGGAAGTCGTAGTCAGCCATAGGTGTCGGAAACGAGCCAGCTTAGCATGGCGTCACCGACTGCCCTGAAGGGTCCGAGTGCTGCAGATGAACCCCCGGCTTGTCCTTCTTGGAGCACCCAATGCTCAGGTGAGTTCAGACTGCCCAACCACCCGCACTCGTGCTCCCGCTGTCGGACCTGCATGCCTCTTCCCGAAGCCGCTTCAAAGGCATCGGATCTTTTTTTCGTCGCCTCTTGACAGATTCCGAGAGCGACTTCTTTCGGCGCAGACCGCGCGCTCGTGAGTGCCTGTGTGGTGCGCGCGGCGGCCGCAGGGACAGCGGAGTCGCAGCGAGATCCGCGCGAGTCGACCCGGCTCGCACCGGGACCGCGTCGCGTCCGCCGGCGAGGCGAGGAAACGCCTGCCTATATTGCAGTCATGGATGCAGATCTCACTCTCACGCTTCGAGCCGTTCCCGACGACGAGCTGCTCAGGCGACTCGGGGAGCTCGTATCGCAGTCGCGACGCGTCGAGGCCGACCTCGTCGCGCACATCGGCGAGGTCGACGAGCGACAGGCTATTCGCCCGTCAGGCCTTCCCTTCGATGTTCGCCTACTGCACCGAGAGCCTGCATCTCTCGGAGGCCGAGGCCTACCGCCGCATCACCGTAGCCCGTGCGGCACGCCAGCACCCGGAGGTCCTGGAGGCGCTCCGGGACGGCCGGCTCCACCTGAGTGGCCTTGCGCGGCTCGTGCCGCTGCTGACCGCGGACAACTGCGTGGCGCTCCTCGAACGGGCGACGCACCTGACGACGCGGCAGATCGAAGTGCTCGTCGCGGAGCTGGCGCCACGGCCGGACGTCCCCTCCGCAATCCGGAAGCTCCCGCAGAAGCGACAAGGCCCTTCGCTCGTCGCGGTCCCGGCGCCGCCTCTCGCTTCGGCCACCGAACTCTTCCCGGGACGAGTCGAGGCGCAGACCGCCGATCCACCGCCCCACGAACTCGTCGCGCGACGAGTTGTGACGCAGCCCGCGGCGACTCCACGGGTCCTCCCGACTCTCCCCCCGCCGTCACGAACAGCCTTCGTCGAGCCGCTGGCGCCTGCCCGCTTCAAGGTCCAGTTCACCGCCAGCGCCGAGCTGCGCGACAAGCTCGAGCGGCTGACGGCGCTCCTGCGCACGGAGGTCCCTGACGGCGACCTCGCGGCGGTCATCGATCGGGCCGTCACCGAGAAGCTGGAGCGGCTCGAAGCCCGCCGCTTCGGTAAGACCGTGGTGCCGCGCAAGACGCTCGCGGGAACAAACACATCGGCCGCCTCGCGCCACATCCCCGCCGCGGTGCGCCGTGCGGTGCGCGAGCGCGACGGCGAGCGCTGCCGCTTCGTGGACGAGCAGGGCCGGCGCTGCTCCGAGCGGTACCGGCTCGAGTTCCACCACCGGCACCCCTTCGCCATGGGAGGAGACCACAGGCCGGACAACATCGGCCTGCTGTGCCCTCAGCACAACCGCCTCCTTGCAGAGCACGACTACGGCCGCGCGGCGGTCCGGCGTCGGATGCTTGGAGCCGCAAGAACGGACAGGCCGGAACCCGCCAGGATCGACAAGTACGAAGCCTGGCAGCGCGTCCCAGGCGTAGTGCGGGGACCTCGAGCAGAACGTCGCGCCCCCTGGGCAGGGTGCGTTCGTCAGGCCTTCGTTTGCAGCCGCTCCGCGACCAGCTCGGCGAGGTCCTTGACCTTGACCTTGTCGTCGACGCCCTTGGCCTTGGTGCCGTCGGTCATCATCGTCATGCAGAACGGGCAGCCGACAGCCACCGTCGAGGCGCCGGTCGCGAGCGCCTGCTCGGTGCGCTCGATGTTGACGCGCTTGCCGATGCGCTCCTCGAGGAAGATGCGGCCGCCGCCGGCGCCGCAGCAGAAGCCGGTCTTGCCGCTGTTCGCCATCTCGACGGGCTTGGCGCCGATGCGCGTCAGGACGTCGCGCGGCTCGGCGACCGTGTCGTTGTAGCGCGCCAGGTAGCAGGGATCGTGGAAGGTCACGAGCTCCTGGCCGCTCTTCGCGAGGTCGAGCGGGATGCGGCCGGCTGCGAGCAGCTCCGAGAGCAGCTGCGAGTGGTGCACGACCTGGTACTCCCCGCCGTGCTCGCGGTACTCCTTGCCCAGGCTGTTGAGGCAGTGCGGGCAGGTCACGAGCATCTTGCGGAAGCGGTAGGGCTTGAGCGTCTCGACGTTCTCCTTCGCGAGCTCGGCGAAGACGTACTCGTTGCCGAGGCGCCGGGCGGGGTCGCCGTTGCAGCGCTCCTCGGTCCCGAGCGTCGCGAAGTCGACGCCGGCCGCCTTCAGGATCCGCACGAGCGCCTGGTTCGTCTTGCGCGCCCGCGGGTCCGTCGCGCCCGCGCACCCGACCCACAGCAGGTACTCGACCTCGCGGCCGCCCTGCTCGCTCATGAGCGGCACGTCGAGCCCCTCGGCCCACTCGAGGCGCCGGTCGGGGCCGAGGCTCCAGGGGTTGCCCTTGCGTCTCCAGCCCCTTGAAGGCGTTGGTCGCCTCCTGCGGGAAGCTCGACTCCATCATCACGAGGTTCTGGCGCAGGCCCAGCAGCGTGCCGGGCACCGAGTCGATCAGCACCGGGCACGCCTGCACGCAAGCCGCGCAGCGTGGTGCAGGCCCAGAGCTCGTCCGTGTGGACCTGCCCGTCGATCTCCGCGTAGCCGCCGTCGGGCCTCACGGCGCCGGGCCGGGCGCGATCGATCTCGGCCTGCGAGACGAGCGGCGCGGGACGGTCCCGCAGGTTGAGCTTCACGTCGTGCAGCACCTTCATCGGCATGAGCGGCTTGCCGGTGGCGTGCGCCGGGCAGACGGCGTTGCAGCGGCCGCACTCGGTGCAGGCGAACGAGTCGAGCAGACTCTTCCACGGCAGCTCCTGGACGCGTCGATCCCGAACTTCTCGGTCTTCTCGAAGTCGATGCGCGGCGGCAGGCCGTACCGCTTGCGCCGGAAGAAGTAGAGGTTCGGCCAGGCGAACACCAGGTGCATGTGCTTCGTCGTCGGCAGGTAGGCCGCGAACCCGAGGAACACGAGCGTGTGCGCCCAGAAGCCGAGGCCGCGGAGCGCGCGGGCCTCGGGCGTGGCGACGAACGAGAGCGCACCGGCGATCGCCGCGCTCACGGGCTGCGTCCAGGCGCCTGCGGCGGTCCCCAGGCGCTGACGGAGCAGGAGCGACGGGCCGGCGAGCAGGAAGAACGTCACGTAGAGCGCCACGAGGAACCAGAGGATCCGCTCGCCGTCGATCGACCGCGGCAGCAGGCGCTCGGGTCGGCCGACGAACCGGCGCGCGAGAGCGATCGCCGCGGCGAGGACCACGGCTGCCGCGAAGAGGTCCTGGCTCAGGTGGTAGGCGTTCGTGAGGCCGTCGGGCAGCACGCGCGCGTAGGCGAACGGTCGATGCCCAGAAGCCACGCGATACGAGGTGAGCCCCTCGAGCAGCACCTCGAGGTGCCCGATGCCCAGCACGAAGAAGCCGAACAGGAAGATCGCGTGAAGGAGCCCGGCGCCCGGATCCTCCATCACCTTGCGGTGGCCGAAGGAGAGGCTCACGAGCTTCGCGATGCGCTCGGCGGGCGCGTCCGTGAGGTTCTCGTCGCCGCTGCACCGGTCGCCACGAGCGCCGCCAGCCGCCGGAGCTGGAGCGCCATGAAGCCGAACGCGACGACCGTGAGGGCCGCGACCAGCACCGACTGCAGGACCGCGAGCACGGCCATCAGGCCACCTCGAAGCCGTCAGCCGCGCGCGGCCCGATGGGCCTTGGCGGCCTCCGTGAGCCTGGGGACCACCTCGAAGACGTCGCCGACGATCCCGTAGTCGGCGACCTTGAAGATCGGCGCGTCCGTGTCCTTGTTGATCGCGACGATGTACTTCGACGACGACATCCCGGCGAGGTGCTGGATCGCCCCGCTGATGCCGCACGCGACGTAGAGCGTGGGCGACACCGTCCGTCCGGTCTGCCCGACCTGGTGCTGGTGGTCGACCCAGCCGGCGTCGACGACCGCGCGCGAGGCGCCGACGGCGGCGCCGAGCGCCTCGGCCAGGCTCTCGACCAGGTGGAAGTTCTCGGGTCCCTTCAGGCCGCGGCCGCCCGAGACGATGATCTGCGCCTCGCTCAGCTGGACCTTGCCCTGCGACGGTGGCGTTCACGCCCGCGACCTTGGCGCGCGCCGAGGCGTCGGCCGCACCGCGGACGACGGTCGACCGGGCGGGACGCGTCCTTCGGTCCCGAGCGGGAAGACGTTGGGGCGCAGCGTCGCCATCTGCGGCTCGCCCGCCCACTCGACCGTCGCGTAGGCCTTGCCGGCGTACATCGGGCGCCGGGCGACCAGCCGGCCGTCCTTCGACCTCGAGCGCGACGCAGTCGGAGGCGAGCCCGGCGCCGAGCTGCGCGGCCACGCGCGGCGCGAGGTCCTTGCCCATCGCCGTGAAGGGAACCAGCACGACCGACGGCTTCGCCTCGGAGGTCGCCTGGGCGAGCGCCCGCGCGTAGGCTCCGTGGCGTACGAGCCGAAGGCAGCGTCGTCGAAGACGACGACGCGATCCGCGCCCTGCGCGGTCAGCTCGGCCGCCAGCGCCTCGCTGCCCGGGCCGATCACGACCGTGCGTGACGGACGCGGCGAGCGGCCCGGCGAGGCGCCGCGCCTCGGACACCGCCTCGAGCGAGGCGCGCCGCAGCTTGCCGTCGCGCTGCTCGGCGAACGTGAGGATCACGGCCACGTCAGATCACCTTGGCTTCTTCGTGGAGCACGCGCACCAGCTCCTGGGCCTGCGCCGCCGCGTCGCCCTCGATCATCCGCACGGCGGGCCGCGGCGGGGCAGCTCCAGCGGTGATCCGCATCTTGGGCGCCACCGCGGCCGCGTCGAGGCCGAGCCCGGCCAGGTCGACGACGTCGAGCGGCTTCTTCTTGGCGGCCATGATGCCCTTGAGCGAGGCGTAGCGCGGCTCGTTCAGGCCCTTCTCGGCCGAGATCACCGCGGGCAGCGGCGTCGTCCAGGTTTCGCGCGCGCCCTCGATCTCCCGCTCGACGGTCGCCTGGCCGTCCCCGACTCGATCTTCACGGCCACGGTCACCTGCGGCAGGTCGAGCAGCTCGGCCAGCATGCCCGGGGACCTGGCTGTGGTCGCCGCCGACCCCTGCTTGCCGCAGAGCACCAGGTCGATCGTGCCGAGCGTGCGGATCGCGGCGGCCAGCGCCCGCGCGGTGCCCGAGCGCGTCCGCGGCGTCGAGCGCCGCGTCCTTCGACGAGCACGCGCCGAGTCGGCTCCCATCGCGAGGCCGGTGCGCAGGGCCTGCTGCGCGCGCTCCGGGCCCGACGCTCACGAGCACGACCTCGCCGCCCTTCGCCTCCTTGACCGGAGCGCCTCCTCGATCGCGAACTCGTCGTAGGGCGAGACGATCCAGGTCTTGACGTCCGCCTCGGCAGATCGCGCTCCGCTCGGGGCGACGCGTACGCGGGTCTCGGTGTCGGGGACCTGCTTGACGCAGACGGCGATCTTCATGCGCCCGCCTTCGTGCGTTTCATGAGCAGAGGCGCCGTTCGTGCCGCCGAAGCCGAACGAGTTGGTGAGCGCGTAGCGACCTCGGTCTTGCGCGCCTGGTTCGGCACGCAGTCGAGGTCGCACTCGGGGTCCGGGTTCTCGTGGTTGATCGTCGGCGGCAGCACCTGGTCGCGGATCGCGAGCGCGGTGACGCCGGCCTCGAGGCCGCCCGGCGGCGCCGAGCAGGTGGCCGGTCATCGACTTGGTCGAGCTGACGCGCGAGCTTCCGCGCGTGCTCGCCGAACACGGCCTTGATCGCCATCGTCTCGACCGCGTCGCCGAGCGGCGTCGAGGTGCCGTGGGCGTTGATGTAGTCCACGACCGTCGGGCGCGACGCCCGCGTCCTTGAGCGTCGCCGCGCATCACGCGCACGGCGCCGTCGCCGTCCTCGCTCGGGCGCCGTGATGTGGTACGCGTCGCCCGACATGCCGTAGCCGACGAGCTCGCAGTAGACCTTGGCGCCGCGCGCCGGGCGCTGCTCGAGCTCCTCGAGGACCAGGATGCCGGCGCCCTCGCCCATCACGAAGCCGTCGCGCTCCTTGTCGAACGGGCGCGAGGCCTTCTCGGGCGCGTCGTTGCGCGTGGACAGCGCGCGCATCGCGCAGAAGCCGGCCGACCGCCAGCGGGCGAGATCGCCGCCTCGGCTGCCGCCGGCGATCATGACGTCGGCGTCGCCGCGCTGGATCAGCCGGAAGGCGTCGCCGATCGCGTGGGCGCCGGTGGCGCAGGCCGTGGCGGTGGCCGAGTTCGGGCCCTTGGCGCCGGCGCGGATCGAGACCCAGCCCGCGGCCAGGTTGACGATCGCGGCAGGGATGAAGAACGGGCTGACGCGGCGCGGCCCGCCGTTCATCAGCGTCGGTGTGCTCGCGCTCGATCGTCGCGAAGCCGCCGATGCCGCTGCCGATGTTGACGCCCACCCGCGTCGCGCAGCTCGGGCGTCGATCTGGAGCCGGCGTCCTGTCAGCGCGAACTCCGCCGCCGCGACCGCGAACTGGATGAAGCGGTCCATCTTCTTGACTTCCTTCCGCTCGACGAAGCGCAGCGGGTCGAAGCCCTTCACCTCGCAGGCGAAGCGGCGTCGAGTGCTGCGAGGCGTCGAAGAGCGTGATCGGGCCGGCGCCCGAGCGGCCCGCGAGCAGGCACTGCCAGGTCTCCTCGGTGCCGATCCCGAGCGGGGACACGAGCCCGACCCCGGTCACGACGACTCGGCGTATGGCGGTCACGGCCTGGTCCTCGCCGGCGCGGCGGCTACTTCTTGGCCTCGACGTGCTTCTCGATGTAGTCGATGGCTTCCTTGACGCGGGTGATCTTCTCGGCGTCCTCGTCGGGGATCTCGATGCCGAACTCCTCCTCGAGCGCCATCACCAGCTCCACGGTGTCGAGGCGTCGGCGCCGAGGTCGTCGACGAAGGAGGCCTCGGCGTGACGAGTCTCCTCCTCGACGCCGAGCTGCTCCACGATGATCTCCTTGACTCGGTCGGCAACAGGCTCCATGCGCGGGCTCCTTCCGGAAAGATCCTCGTCGCCGTCCGGCGCCCGGGGAGAACGTGATTCTACATGTGCATGCCGCCGTCGACCGCCAGCACCTGGCCGGTGACGTAGGCGGCGGCGTCGGACACCAGGAAGACGACGGCCGCCGGCCACGTCCTCGGGGCGGCCCAGGCGGCCCAGCGGGATCGCCGCGAAGACGGCCTCGCGCGCCTTCTCGGACATCGCGGCGGTCATGTCGGTCTCGATGAAGCCCGGCGCGACCGCGTTCGCCGTGATGCCGCGCGAGGCCACCTCGCGCGCCACCGACTTCGTGAAGCCGATCGACCCCGGCCTTGCTCGCGGCGTAGTTGGCCTGGCCGGCGTTGCCGGTCAGGCCGACGACCGACGTGATGTTGACGATGCGGCCGCTCTGCTGCTTCAGCATCGGCTGCAGCACGGCCTGCGTGCAGAGGAAGACGCCCGTCAGGTTGGTGTCGAGCACCTGCTCCCAGTCCTCGTCCTTCATGCGCAGCAGCAGGTTGTCGCGGGTGATGCCGGCGTTGTTGACGAGGTTGTCGATGCGACCGTGCGCCGCCAGCACGCTGCGCGACGCCGGCCTCGACCGAGGCGCGGTCGGACACGTCGAGCGCGAGCGCCTCGGCCTTGCCGCCCTTCGCCTGCGATCTCGCGCGACGGCCTCGGCGAGCTTCGCGCGCGTCGCGCGCCGCGAGCACCACGTGCGCGCCCTCGGCGGCGCAGCGCCTGCGCGATGGCGCGGCCGATGCCGCGCGAGGCGCCGGTCACCAGCGCGACCTGGCCCTCGAGCAGGCTCATCAGCCCTCCGCGCCCGCCCGCGAGGGCGGCGACCGTGGCCTCGAGCGACTCGGCGGATCTCGACGTTCAGGACGCGCGCGCCCTTGGCGATCTTCTTCGACGAGCCCGCTCAGCACCGTGCCCGGGCCCGACCTCGACGAAGGTCGTGACGCCCTCCTGCGCCAGGCGCTCGACCGACTGCCTGCCAGCGCACCGGCCCGAGACCTGCCGGACCAGGCCGGCCCGGCACGGCGGCCGCGTCCCGCACGAGCGCGCGCGTCGACGTTGTTGACGAGAGGCGGCTCGGGGTCGCGGAACGCGAGCGCCTCGAGCTCGGGCGCGAGCCGGTCCTGCGCCGGCTGCATCAGCGCGCAGTGGAACGGCGCCGACACGGGCAGCGGCACCGCCCGCTTCGCGCCCGCGGCCTTGCACTGCTCGGAGGCCCGCGCGACGGCCGCCGCGTGGCCGGCGATCACCACCTGTCCCGGCGAGTTGAAGTTGGCGGGCGCCACGACCTCGCCCTCGGCCGCCTCGCGGCATGCGGCTTCGATCGCGGCGAGCTCGAGGCCGAGGATCGCGGCCATCGCGCCGACTCCGACGGGCACGGCCTCCTGCATGAACTGCCCGCGCCGCCGCACGGTACGCAGCGCGTCCTCGAGCGACAGCGCGCCGGCCGCGACGAGCGCCGAGTACTCGCCGAGGCTGTGGCCGGCCACGCGCTCGGCCGGCATGCCCGCGCGCCGCGAGCGGCCGCAGCGCCGCGACGCTCGTCGCCAGGATCGCCGGCTGCGTGTTCGCGGTCAGCTGGAGCTCGGCCTCGGGCCCCTCGAAGCACAGCTTCGAGAGCGGGAAGCCGAGCGCAGCGTCGGCCTGCGCGAAGACCTCGCGGCTCTCCGGGAAAGCCTCGGCGAGCGCCCGGCCCATGCCGACCTGCTGCGAGCCCTGCCCGGGGAAGACGAACGCGATCACGCGCGCGCGCCTTCGGGCCGCGCCGAGCGTCCGCAGCTCGTGCTCGATCGTGCCGTTGACGCCGCTCGCGTGGAAGGACGCGGCCGTGCGGATCCCCGCCTCGATCGCGAGCGCGCCCGACTTGCCGTGGCCGATCACGCAGCAGCCCTTGAGGCCCAGGAGCGGTGCGCCGCCGATCTCCTCGGGGTCGCTGCGCCGTCTCACGGCCGCGAAGGCCGGCTGCAGCAGCAGCGCTCCGAGCCGGCCCCGGATCCCGCGCGGGATGGCGTCCTTCAGCAGGTCGAAGACGAGCTCCGCGGCCGTCTCGGACGCCTTCAGCACCACGTTGCCGGTGAAGCCGTCCATCACCACGACGTCCACCTTGCCGCTGAAGAGATCGTGCCCCTCGACGTTGCCGACGAAGTTGAGGCTCGACTGCTTCAGCACCTCGTGCGCCTCGCGCACGAGCTCGTTGCCCTTGGTCTCTTCCTCGCCCACGCTCATGAGGCCCGACGCGCGGCCGGGCGATGCCCAGCACGCCGCGCGCGTAGGCGCTGCCCATCACCCCGAACTCCTCGAGCTGGCGCGCCGTGCACTCGGCGTTGGCGCCGACGTCGATCAGGACGCAGCGCCCCTGGCGCGTCGGCACCACGGCCGCGAGCGCGGGCCGGTCGACGTCCTCGAGCGTCCCGAGCACGCGGCGGGCGATCGTCCAGCAGGCGGCGGTGTTGCCGGCGGAGAAGAACGCGTCCGCCCGCCCGTCGCGCACCCGCTCGAGCCCGACCTGGATCGAGGAGCGCTTCTTGAGCGTCGCCAGGCTCACCTTCTCCGCCATGCCGACCGCGTCGGGCGCGTCCACGATCTCGACCTCTGGCTCGGCCGCAGCGCGGGCGGAGATCGCGTCGCGGAGCATGCGCTCGGGCCCGACGAGAGACACGACGACCCCGTGACGGCGGCTCGCCCGCAGGGCGCCCTCCACCACTACCGCAAGGCCGTGGTCGCCGCCGACGGCGTCGACGGCCACGCGCGGGGCCGTGGAGCTCAGGCTTCTTCGCCTCCGGCGACGGCCTTGCCCTTGTAGTAGCCGCAGCGCGGGCACACGCGGTGCGGCAGCTTGGGCTCGTGGCAGTTCGGGCACACGCTCAGGCCCGGGGCCTGAAGGTGGTCGTGCGCCCGGCGTTTGGCGGTGCGGGCTTTGGAATGGCGTCGCTTGGGATTGGGCATCGGAGCTCCTAGTTCTTCTGAAACAGCTTGCGCAGCAGGCGCGAGGCGCGGATCGGCCGGTCTCTTCGGCAGGCGGACAGGTCGCACGAGACCTGGTTGCGGTTCTGGCCGCAGCTCGGGCAGCGCCCCAGGCAGTCCTCGCGGCACAGGCGCCGCAGCGGCAGGCCCAGGACGATCTGCTCGCGCAGCACCTCGCCGAGGTCGAGCCGCTCGCCCGTCGTAGTAGCCGACGACCACGTCGCGGTCGGTCAGCTCGACTTCTTCTTCCTGCTCCTGCGGTCGGCCCTGGCGACGCGGCAGGTAGAAGAGGTCCAGCTCCTGACCACCGACAGCTCGTAGTCCTCGAGGCAGCGCCCGCACCCGGTGGCGACGCGAGCCCGCGAGTCGTCCCCGGACGTGGACGTGGTCCCGTCCATGAGGTCGACCTTGCAGGCGAGGCGCGCCCCGGGACCGAGGCGGAACTCCGTCTCGCCCTCCAGGTGGAGGTTGTGAGCGTCGAGGGCCTCGTCGACGTCCAGGCCCTCCGGCGGAATCCGGGGGATGTCTATGACTAGCATGGGGACAACCGCAAACTTACAAATTCTACTGATCCCTAGCGCGACCGTCAAGCCGACGGCCGGTTCGCCGAGGCGAGCCAGTCCCCCGCAAAGCCGTGGGCGGCCTCGGGATCCTCGAACCAGCTGACCTCCGCCTGGTGGCGAAACCACGTCATCTGCCGTTTCGCGAACTGCATGCGTCTCGGTGACGATCGACTGCTCGCGCCTCCACCAGCTGCAGCTCACCGCGCACGACCGAGACCGCCTGACGGTAGCCGATCGCGGCGAGCGGCCGGGGCAGCGGCTCGCCGAAGCGGGCCATGAGCCCGCGCACCTCGCCGAGAGCCCCCGCTCGAGCATCTGGCGCGTCCGCGCCTCGCACGGCCTCCGGAGTGCGCCGCGCTCCGGGCAGAGGCCGAGGAGGAGCTGACGGCCCTCGAGAGCCGGCCCGCGCTGATCGTGCTGGGCCGTGATCGGACGGCCGGTCAGGCGCGTAGACCTCGAGCGCGCGCACGATCCGGACACGGTCGTTGGGGTGGGTCCGCTCGGCGGCCTTGGGGTCGACGCGGCGCAGCAACCGGTGCAGCCGAGCATCCCCGAAGCGGACGGCCATGCGCTCGAGCCGGGCCCGAAGCGCCTCGTTCCGCGCGGGGCCTTCGAAGAGGCCCTGCATCAGCGCGCGGAGGTAGAGCCCCGTGCCGCCCGCCACGACCGGCACCCGGCCGCGCGAGCGGATCGCCGGCGATCGCCTCGCGCGCCAGCCGCGCGTAGTCGGCTGCCGAGAAGACCGCGTCCGGCTCCACCACGTCGATCAGATGGTGCGGCACGCTCGCCTGCTCCTCCGGCGTGGGCTTGGCGCTGCCGATGTCGAGGCCGCGATAGACCTGCAGGCTGTCGCAGGAGACGATCTCGCCGCCGTGCTCGCGCGCGAGGCGCAGCGCCAGGGCGCTCTTGCCGGCCGCGGTGGGCCCGACGACGGCGATCAGAGGAGAGGCCACAGCCGCCACAGCGCGAGCAGCAGCAGCGCCCCGAGCAGCAGGACCGCGCCGCGGACCTGCTGCCTCAGGTCCGGGCTCACCGCGGCGGGCGCAGCTCCCGGACGAGCGCCGTCTCGTGGTCCGGTCCGAGCGTGCGCTTCACCGCGAGCAGCTCGGAGTACAGCAGCTCGTTGAGGGCGTCGACGAGCGCCGGCCGGCGGCGGTCCGGCGCCAGCCGTGCCAGGTTGCGCTCGACGGCCGCCTCGTCGAGCGCGCCGTCGCTCTTGAGCGCCACGTTCTCGAACACCTCCGGCCGCGCCTGCCGCACGGTGCCGAGGTACTTGTTGAGCACGCTCTCGGCGATCGGGCCGACCTCGCGCACCATGTAGCTCAGCACCTGCCGGTACATCTTGTTGAAGGAGTCGACGAGCGCGAGCTCGCTGTCCTCGGGCACGAAGTCCTGGTCGAGCGCGCGGACCTTGCGCCCGCGCGACCGCACCACCCCGGTCGCGAGGAACGCCGCGAGCGTCTTCTGGGTCTCGATCTCCCCCGCCTCGCTCTCGTGACAGAGCTCGAGCACCGTCTTCTCGCCGTCCACGAGCGAGAGCACGTGCGCCTCCCACGGCTGCAGCAGGCCGTCGGCCGGCGGCGCCCACGCGCTCGAGCACGAGGTAGCCGTCGAGCTCGCGTCCGCGCAGCGCCGCCTGCGCATCCATGCGCCGCATCCCCTCGAGCACCAGCGCGGTGACGTCGAGGTCGAGCGTGATGCGCTCCTTCTCGGGCAGCATGGACTCCTCGAAGTGGAACTGGCCCTCGTCCCACTGGAACACGCTGAACACGATCTCGCGCACCTGGCTCTGCACGCCCGACCACAGCTCCTGCGGCGTGAGCGCGCCCATCTCGACCAGCACGCGTCCCTGGCGCCGGCCCTGCGCGAGCCCCTTGATCGAAGCGTCGTTCTGGGCGGGCGTGATCTTGCCGGCGCGCAGCAGGACCTCGCCGAGGCGGTCGGTGGGCAGGTTGCTGGTCGCGAACACGACGCGGCCGCCCTTCATGTAGAGCGCCTTGCGCGCGCCGCCCGCCGTGAGCGCCAGGATGCCCGTCGCGGCCTGCTCCTGCAGCTCGCGCAAGAGCTCCGGCAGCGCCAGGCGCGCGAGCGTCCCCCGCAGACCTCCAGGGACAGCGAAAGGCTCGAGACGCTTCGCGGGGCTGCTCATCTTGGCCGAACGGTGCGAGGATTCTAGGAGGCCGCGCGGCCGGGTGTCAAAAAGCGGAGGGTACGGCTGCCGCCGCGACCGGGCGAGCGAGGCGCACCTCGTCGAGCGAAGTTACGGCGATGCCCGTGTAGTAGTGCTTGAGGATTTCCTCGAAAGTGGCCCCGGAACGAGCCATCCCGGACGCGCCGAGCTGGCACAGGCCCACGCCGTGGCCCCAACCGTTCCCTGTGAATACGAAACGTGGCTCCTCGTCGGGGACGGTGGTCTCCTTGTGCAACACGAAGAGGCTCTCGCGCAGGCGCAGCCCGAGCCGCACGCGCTGTCCCCGCAACGCGAGCTCGCCCTCGCTGCCGACGACCCGCAGCTCCACCACGCGGCCGGAGACGCCGACGCGGGTCGGCACCAGGTCCAGTACGCGGCCGACGCTCCCGTAGCGCGCCACGCGGCGCTCCACGTCTTTCGGCCCGAGCCGGACCTGCCAGGGCCGGCCGCGCTCGCGGTCGTGATCGGCGACGCCCTCCTCGGCCGGGCAGGCGACACCGCGCAGATAGGGAGCGCCGTCCTCGAAGACTTCCGTGCCTTCCTCCGTGTGCCCGCCGCAGGTCGACGTGTAGAACGCGTGGATCGGCCGGCCGCGCCAGCTCGCCACGATCCCGTGCGTCTCGGCCACCGCCCGGTCGCTGAGCTTGTGCTCCGACGAGACGCCGCGATAGACCTGGCACGCCGCCGTGGCGCAGACGTCGTAGCCGCGCGCGGAGTAGTCGCCGAGGTGCGCGAGGGCGTAGCTGCGCGCCGCGACCGCCTGGGCCTTCTGCGCCTCGATCTCCCGGAACGCCTTCGGCGCGAGCTCGTTCGGAACGACTCCGCGCAGGTAGTCCTCCAGATGGACGACGTTCACCACCGTGAGGCGGGCGTCCTCCGCCGGCAGAACCTCGAAGACGCCGCGGTACGGCGCGGCGTCCGCGCTCAGGAACTGCGAGCGGTCTTGCGGCTCGACGATCGCGCGCGCGAGCACGTCGCCCGTCTCCCGCAGCTTGAGCATCGCCGCTGTCGCCCATCGGCTCGAACGTCGCCCGCGGCAGCTCGCGCAGCAGCCACACGCTCTGGGTGGCGGCCGCGCCATGCACGCGCACGCCGGACGGAGCGCGAAGCGCCGACTCCGTGACGGAGACCCTCACGCCGACGCGCAGCGACGGCGCCGCGACGAAGGAGCTCGGCTCGATCGTGACGGGCTGCCCCGCCTTCCGGAGCAGCGCCTCGAGCGGGACGTCGCGCGTGGTGCGGCAGCTCGCCGCCGCGATCCAGGCCCCCGCGAACGCCGCAGCCCAGGCGATGCCGGTCCGGCGCACGAAGCGCGGCTTCCTCAAGAGCCCTGGGGCGCCTCGTCGGCGTAGTGGAAGGTCACCTGCATCGTGACGCGCGGCGGCCCGAAGTCGTCGGGCAGCGGCAGCAGTCGGCTGCCGCGCAGCGCGAACTCGGCCGCCTTGTCCAGCGAAGCCGTGCCTGACGACTTCAGCATGCGCAGCGACGACATCGTTCCGTCCCGATCGACGGTGAACTCGAAGTCGACGTGGCCCCGGGAGGCGCCGAAGAGCGCGTTATTGGGGATGATCCAGTTCCTGTAGACCTCGTCCTTGAAGCGATTGACCCAGAGCGTGAAGTCGGCGCCCTGGGGGTCGAACTGAAGCCCCGACAGGTTCTGGCCGGTGCCCGTGGGGACGCCGGCACGCGAATCGTGGAGCGCGCGCTGCGTGACCCCGTCCACCGCTCTCGAGATCGCGGGGCCCATCGGCCCGACGACCGGCTTGCGGGCTTCCTGACCCGAAGGCGTCTGACCCGTGAGGCCCGGAGGCAGCTTCAGGCCTTCCCGGCCGGTCTTCTCCTCGACCTTCTCCGGGACAGCCGAGTTCTGGGCCGTCGCGACGGGGGTCGGCAGCGGCGTCGGCATGGGAGGAGCGGGCGTCGGCGGAGGCGGCGCGCTCCCCCTTGGGCACCTTGGTCAGGTCGTCCTCGCGCCGGAGGATCAACTGCTTCTGGCGCACGTCGGAAGGCGGGCCGACGCTGATGCGGTTCTTCTGGTTCGCCGGAGGCGGCGTCGGAGCCGGCACCGGTGTCGGCGCGGGTGCGGGCCGGCGCGGCTGCGGCGGCAGCAGCTTTCGGATCTCGGCGGCCGGCGGCAGGAAGACGACGTCCTTGCGCTCGAGCGTGCTCGGGTCGATCTCGTCCGCGCGCCGCGCGGTCGGCGGAAGGTTGATCAGCATCATCAGGATCGTCAGGTGGAGAGTCAGCGAGACGAGAAAGCCCTGGCGCTGGTTGAACCGCTGCACACTACGCCCCGCGTTACCCCTGCCCCGTGAGAGCACCTGAGCCTATCACGGCGCGAGGCCGCGAATCAACTAATTCCTACTAGATCTTGGAGTTGTGGGCTTCGGCAGCCACAACAGATCGTTGCAGCCGGAACGCAAAAGTCAGTGTCCGGCCATTCGCTCCAGGATCGTGAGGGCCAGGGCCAGGGCTCGGCGGCCGTCCTCACCGGACACCAGGGGCGCCGAGCGCTCCGCGACCGCCCGCGCGAAGCTCTCGATCTGCAGCCGGAGCGGCTCCTGGTCAGGAGCGCCCTGCCGCGAGGCCGCGATCCGGGGGCGCCCCCGTCGGACTCGAGCTTGTAGATCTGCGCCTCGCGGGCGGTGAAGTCGGCGGAGACGTACGTGCGCGGGGCGAAGACCCGGAACTTGCGGACCTTCTCGAGCGAGACGCGGCTCGCGGTCAGGTTGGCGATCAGGCCGGAGGCGAAGCGCAGCCGGGCGTTGGCGATGTCGACCTTCGGCGTGAGCACGGGCACGCCGACCGCCTCGATCTGCACGGGCTCGGTGCCGTCGAGCGCGAGCACGATGTCGAGGTCGTGGACCATCAGGTCCAGCACCACGTCGACGTCGAGGCTGCGCGGCGAGAACGATCCGAGCCGGTGCACCTCGACGAAGCGGGCGCCCCGCCCGACCGTCAGCAGGGCCGCCGTCGCCGGGTTGAAGCGCTCGATGTGGCCGACCTGCAGGATCCGCCCGCGGCTCGCGGCGCACGCGACGAGGTCGTCGGCCTCGGCGAGCGTCGCCGTCATCGGCTTCTCGACGAGCACGTCGCGCCCGGCCTCGAGCGCCTGCCGTGCGACGGCGTGGTGCTCGACCGTGGGCACGGCGATCGACAGCGCGTCGGTGTCGGCGAGCAGCGAGCCCAGGTCGGGATAGGCGCGGCAGCCATGCGCCGCGGCCACCTCGGCGGCTCGCGCCGCGTCGCTGTCGTGCACTCCCACGAGCCGGGCGCCCGGGACACCCGCCCAGACGCGCGCGTGGTGCCGGCCGAGCGCGCCGACCCCGACGACGCCGGCCCTCACGACACTCTCAGGCATCGGCCCTCGCCCGGTCGGGGGCCCGCAGGCCGACGATCGCGACGCCGTCCCGATCGGCGCGCTCCAGGAACGCCGCGCGGTCGATCAAGAGCGTGCGCGCGGCGTCGATCGCCAGCACGCGCGCACCGGCTTCCCGCATCGCGTCGAGCGTGCCCTCCCCCACGACCGGCACGTCGAAGCGCATGTCCTGCTTCGGCTTCGAGACCTTGACGACACAGGTGCCGGGCCCCGCGATGCGGCCCGCGCGCCTGATCGTCTCGTCGGTCCCTTCCATCGCCTCGAGCGCCACGGCCGCCCGGCCCTTCACCACGGCCGTCTGACCCAGGTCCAGGCCGGCGATCGCGCGCGCGACGCTCTCGCCGTAGGCGACGTCCTTCTGCTCCTCGCCGTCGGGCCGCCGCCGCGTCATCGGCCCGGCCGTGGCCAGCTGGTCCTCCAGGAAGGCGACCGACGGCAAGAGCGTGATGCCCTCGCGGGCCAGGGCGTCGACGACACCGCCGATCAGGCTGTCGGTGTTCCGAAACGCGAGCCGGGCCAGCACCCCGAGCAGCTTGAGGTCGGGCACGATGTCCGAGAACAGCTGGCGGTGCTGCACCTGTCCCGCCATCACGGCCTCGTGCGCGCCGGCGCTCTTGAGCAGCTCGATGCCGCGCCCGAGCTGCCCGAGCGAGATCCAGTGCAGCTCGTCGACCTCCTGCTCGAGCCCGGGAGCCGCCTCCTCGCGAAGCGCCAGCGCCACCACCTTGCGCCCCGCGCGGCGCGCCCCCGCGGCCGCCAGAAAGGGGAAGCGTCCGTTGCCCGCGATCAGCCCCAGCGGCTCGCCGGCCACGGCGCGCCTAGTCCTCGGCCTCGTCGTCGCCCATCGCGCGCCGCCTCTCGAGCACCACGCCGCGCTCGGCCGAGCGCACGAAGGCGACGAGCGTGCGCACCTCGTCGGTGAGCGGACCTTCCGACTCGATCCGGCGCAGGGCTTCGGCGAGCGGCACGCCCGGAGCCGCGAGCCGCCGGTACGCCTGCTTGAGCGCGGCGATGGTCTCGGCCGAGAAGCCGCGCCGGCGCAGGCCGACGAGATTGAGGCCGAAGAAGCGCGCGCGGTTGCCGACCGCGAGCGAGTAGGGCAGCACGTCCTTGACGACGCCCGTGGCGCCGCCCACGAACGCGTGCGTGCCGACCCGGCAGAACTGGTGCACGCCCGAGAGCCCCCCGACCGTCGCGAAATCCTGCACCTCGACGTGGCCGGACAGCGCGACCGAGTTCGCCAGGATCACGTGGTTCCCCACGGCACAGTCGTGGGCCACGTGCGACTGGGCCATGAACAGGCTGTCCGAGCCGATCCGGGTCACGTCGCCGCCGCCCCGCGTCCCGCGGTGGACGGTCGAGCCCTCGCGGAACACGTTGCGGTCGCCGATCTCGAGCCGCGTCTCCTCGCCCCGGTACTTCAGGTCCTGCGGCGCCAGCCCCGCCGTGCAGAACGGGAAGAAGCGGTTGTGCTCGCCGATGCGGGTGTCGCCGTCGATCACGACGTGTGACTCGAGCACGCTGCCGCGCCCGAGCCGCACCCGGGCGCCCACCACGCAGTAGGGCCCCACGCGCACGCCCGGCTCGAGCACCGCGCCGGCAGCGACGCGCGCGAGCGGGTCGACCTCGGCCTCGGGCAGCGTCGCGATCAGCAGCAGCAGGCGTGCCTCCGCCGCGCGCGCGTCGCCCACCCGCACGTCGCCGCGGAAGCGCGCGAGCTCGCCGCGCCGGTGCTCGAGCTTCACCTCGAGGCGCAGCTGGTCGCCGGGCACCACCGGGCGGCGGAACTTCGTGTCGTCGAAGCCGACCACGCGGATCTCGATCGCGCGCGGGTCGGGCGCCGTCTTGAGCAGCCAGATCCCGGCCGCCTGCGCCAGCGACTCGAGGATCAGCACCCCGGGCATCACCGGCTGCCCGGGGAAGTGACCCGCGAAGAAGTCCTCGCTGCCGGTGACGTTCTTCGAGGCGACCAGCCGCCCGCCCGCGTCGTGCTCGAGGATGCGGTCCACGAGCACGAACGGGTAGTGGGTCGGATCTGGCGGACCAGCCGCCCGATCTCGCCTGAGCTCAGCGCAGGGGCTCCAGCCTCGGCTCGCTGCCGCCTGCGGCTACGGCTTGGGAGCGGCGGCCGGCGGCGGCTTCGGAGCGGCGGGAGCCGCGGGAGCGGCCGCGGGCGGCGCCGAAGCGGCGGGCTTCGCCTTCTCGGTCTCGTCCGCCTTCGCGATCACGTCGCGCGTGATGTCGAAGTCGCGATTGATCGTGTACGCGACCTGCGAGTCGAGCACCAGGTCGAGGCCCTTGTCCTTCGCCACCTGCTCGACGATCGGCCGCACCTTCTGCTGGAACTCGCCGTTGATCGCCTGCGCCTGCTGCTGCGCGCGCTCGCGCATGCGGTTGATCTCGCCCTGGCCGTCCTCGAGGTAGGCCTGGCGCTCGCGCGTCTTGCGCACGATGTCCGCCTGCTTCTTGTCGCGCGCCTCGGGGCTCAGCACGGCGCCCTGCTTCTCGAGCTCCTCCTGCAGCGTCTTGAGCGTGGCGTCCAGCTTGCCGAGCTCGGTCTGCTTCTTGGTCGCCTCGGCATTGATGTCGGTCTGGAGCTTCTCGAGCTGCGACGCGTAGGACTTGCCGAGCAGGCTCTCGGCGGACACGCGCGCCATGTCGATCACGGCGACGCGGGGCGAGCGCGCCGACTCCTGTGAAAAGGCCGCACCCGCCGAGGCGAGTGCGCAGGTGAGGGCGACCACGAACGTCTTCTTCATGTCTTCTCCTTAGAAGGTGGTACCGACTGCGAACTTGAAGGTCGAGGAGGGCGTGTAGAGCTTCTCGATCGCGGTCTTGCGGTTGGGGTTGAACGCGTAGATCAGCCGGAACGGCACGTTCAGCACCGGCATGATGAAGCGGAGCTCGCCGCCGGTCGAGATGCGGAACTCGCTGACCTTGATCGGGTCGCCCTCGAGGAACGCCTGGCCGGCGTCGAAGAACAAGAGCGCCCGCAGCGGGCCGAACACGTCGAAGTAGTACTCCGCGTTGAAGAGGCCGAACTTGTTGCCGCCGAGCACGCGGCCCTGCGAGTCGACGGGGGCCACGCTGCGGATGTCGTAGCCGCGGATCTGGGTCTCGCCGCCCAGGAAGTAGCGCTGGTAGAGCGGCAGCACCTGGGTGTCGCCGTACTGGTTGATGAGCGCGACCTGGCCGCGCAGCCCGAGCGACATCTTGCGCCCGATCGGGAGGTAGAAGATCGACTCCCAGCTCGGCCGGTAGTAGTTGACCGTCCCCCCGAGCGGACCGCCGGCGAACATGAAGGTCGCCGTGTGGCGCATGCCGGCGCGCGGCGTGTAGGGGTTGTCGACCGTGTTGTAGACCATGCTCGGCGCGATGCGGCTCTCCTTGCGCTTGCCGAAGTCGCCGAACAGCAGCGGGTCGTAGGCGGGGCCCGTGGTCCCACCGCCCGCGCCCGGGAAGAACGGGTTCGTGACGTCGGCCGGGTTGGCCTCCGAGAGCTGGATCACCTCGTAGGTGTAGTTGAGGTAGGCGCGCGACCACTTGCCCACCATGAAGCCCGTCACCAGGCTCGCGCCCGTCGACTCCTGCGTGTAGCCCGCCACGTTGGCGTAGCTGTAGTACGTGATCTTGCGCTTGAAGAGGTCGGCGCCGGCCGTGATCGGGCGGTCGAGGAAGTAGGGCTCGCTCACCGACAGCGAGTAGTTCTTGGTGCGCGCCCCGCTCTGGACGTAGATCTGGAACGTCTCGCCCGCGCCGAGGAAGTTGGTGGTCGAGAACGAGGCGTTGATGAAGGCGCCCTCGTAGCCGGAGACGCCGCCGCCGAAGGTGAACTGGTTGCGGTTCTGCTCCTGGACCTTGAAGGTGACGTCGACCTTGTTCTCGGCCTCCTGGCTCGGCTGGATGTCGGGCGCGCTCTCCATCTGCTTGAAATAGCCGAGCTGGTTGACGCGCTTGATCGACATCTTGAGGGCCTCGGTGTTGAAGACGTCGCCCTCGTTCATGTAGATCTCGCGCCGGATCACCTTGTCGCGCGTCGAGTCGTTGCCGGTGAAGTTGAGCTTGCCGAGGAAGTACTGCTTGTCCTCCTCCATCTTCACCGTGACGTCGACCACCTTCTTCTCGGGGTCGGGCTTGCGCTCGGTGCCGCCCGTCCACTGGAAGTAGCCGAGCGAGCCGTAGACGTCGCGCAGCTTCTCGTAGGCCTTCTTGAAGCGCGAGTCGTTGTAGACGTCGCCCTCGTTCATCTTGAAGAGCGAGCGCACGAACGGCTCCTTCAGCACCGTGAGCCCCTCGAACTTCAGGCTGCCCATCTTGTACTGCGCGCCCTCGGTGATCGGGATCTCGAGCTTCATGTACTTGACGGGCTTCTTCTTGTTGCCGCCCGGCTTGTCGGTGTAGCTGATGCGCGGCTGGCCGACGCGCGCCGTCACGTAGCCGTGGTTCAGGTAGTAGTCCTCGATCCTCCCGCGCTCGCCGCGCGGGTCGTCCTGACCGCCGAGCCACTTCTCCTCGGTGTAGGTGGTCTTGCCGCCGAGCCAGCTCAGGTTGAAGAGGCCCGGCTGCTTGACCTTCTTCATCTTGCCGCGCAGCGTGTCGTCGCTGAACACGTCGTTGCCGTCGAAGACGATCTCCTTCACCTTCGCCTTGGGGCCCTCGTCGATCACGAACGAGAGCTGCTGGCCGGAGGCGCCGACGTTCTTGGCCTCGTGCTTGACGGTGCCGAACGGCCGGCCCTTGGCGGCCAGCATCTCCTTGATGATCGACTCCACCTTGCGGGCCTTCGTCGGGTCGTAGAAGGTGTCGATCTTGACCTGGGCGTCGCGCTTCTTGAGCTCGTCCTCGATCGTGCTGGTGGTCAGGTCCTTGCTGCCCCGGTAGTCGACGATCTGGATGCGCCGGCGCTCCGTGACCACGAAGCTCACGATCTTGCCGCGCGGGCCGTCCACCGCCTCGATCCGCAGGTCGTCGAGGAAGCCCGTGTCCCAGAGCCGCTTGAAGTCATCGCGCAGCTTGCGCTCGTCGTAGGGGTCGCCCGGCTTGCTCGAGACGTAGTAGAGCAGCGTCTCGCGCTGGAGGAACTGGTTGTTCAGGATCTCGATCCGCTCGATCACGGGACCCTGGGCCGCGTCCTGCGCGCGTGCCGCGGGCGCAGCGATGCCGGACACCAGCCCGAGGAGGAGGATGACGGCGAGCGACCGCGTCACGACGACAGCGTCCCGCCCCGTTCGTCCTGCTGGTACCACAGCCCTCCGTCCTTTACCCCCACCTCGATCGGCCGGCCGCTCTTGATCAGGCCCCGGATGAACGCCTCGGAGAGCGGGTCCTCGATGTGCCGCTGGATCGCGCGCCGCAGCGGGCGCGCGCCGTAGCTGCGGTCGACGAGGGTGCGCGCGAGCAGCCACGCGACCGCGTCCTCGCCCAGCGAGACCCGGATCCCCTTCTCCTTCAGGTTCTGGTTGAGCTGCTCGACGAGCAGCAGCGTGATCTGGGCCAGGTCCTGGTCGCTGAGCGCGTCGAAGATGATGATCTCGTCGATGCGGTTGATGAACTCGGGGTTGAAGGTGCGCTTCACCTCGCCGAGCACCATCTCGTTCGTGGCCTGCACCACCTCGGCGTGCCCGCCCGCGGCGAAGCCCATGCGCCCCTTCTTCTCGATGTAGCGCGCGCCGATGTTCGACGTCATGATCAGGATCGTGTTCTTGAAGTCGACGGTGTTGCCGATGCCGTCGGTCAGGTGGCCGTCCTCGAAGACCTGCAGCAGCACGTTGAACGTCTCGGGGTGCGCCTTCTCGATCTCGTCGAGCAGCACCACGCAGTACGGGTTGCGCTTGACGCGCTCGGTGAGCTGGCCGCCCTCGTCGTGGCCCACGTAGCCCGGCGGCGAGCCGATCAGCTTGCTGACCGAGTGCTTCTCCATGTACTCGGACATGTCGAAGCGCAGCAGGTTGCGCTCGCTGCCGAACAGGAACTCGGCCAGCCCGCGCGCCACCTCGGTCTTGCCGACGCCGGTCGGGCCCAGGAACAGGAACGAGCCGACCGGCCGGTTCGGGTTCTTGAGCCCCGCGCGCGTGCGCCGGATCGCGCGCGCGACGGCGCTGATGGCGCCCTCCTGCGACACGATCCGCTTGTGGAGCTCCTGCTCCATGCGCAGGAGCTTCTCCGACTCCTCTTCCTTCAGCGACGTGATCGGGATCCCCGTCCAGCGCGAGACCACCTCGTCGATGTCGGTCTTGGCGACCGAGTGGCGGCCCTCGCCGCCGAGCGTCCACTGCTCGGAGAGCACGTGCACGTGCTCGCCGCCCTGCGACCTCCTCCTCGCGGAAGAAGCCGCCGCGCTCGGAGGCGTCGGCCTCCAGCACCACGCGCACGCGGCCGGAGAGCTCCGGCGCCAGCGCGGGGGCTCCCGTCTCGCGCAGCTTCACGCGGCTGCCGGCCTCGTCGATCAGGTCGATCGCCTTGTCGGGCAGGAAGCGGTCGGTGATGTAGCGGCTCGACTGGTAGACCGCCGCCTCGATCGCCTCGTCGAGGTAGAGCACGTTGTGGAACTTCTCGTAGCGCTCCTTCACCCCGCGCAGGATCTCGACCGTCTCGACCTCGGTGGGCGACGCCACCTTGACCGCCTGGAAGCGCCGCTCCAGCGCCCGGTCCTTCTCGATGTGCTTGCGGTACTCCGAGGGCGTCGTCGCGCCGATGCACTGGATCTCGCCGCGCGAGAGCGCCGGCTTCAGGATGTTGGCGGCGTCGAGCGAGCCCTCGGCCGAGCCCGCGCCGACCAGCGTGTGCAGCTCGTCGATGAAGATCACGATGTTCGGGGTCTCGGTGAGCTCCCGCATGATCGTCTTCAGCCGCTCCTCGAACTGGCCGCGGTACTTCGTGCCCGCGACGATCAGCGAGATGTCGAGCGCCAGCACGCGCTTCTCGGCGAGGTAGACCGGCACGTCGCCGTGCACGATCTTGGTGGCGAGGCCCTCGACGAGCGCCGTCTTGCCGACGCCCGGCTCGCCGATCAGCACCGGGTTGTTGCGCGTGCGGCGGCACAGCACCTGGATCACGCGCTCGAGCTCGTCCTCGCGCCCGACCAGCGGGTCGAGCGCGCCGCGCGCGGCGGCCTCGGTCAGGTCGCGCGAGAACTCGGAGAGCAGCGGCGTCTCCTTGGACTTCCCCGCCGCGGCCTTCTCGTTGAGGAGCGCGAGGATGTCCTCGCGCGTCCCGGCGAGCCGCATCCCCTTCTCGGTCAGGATCCCGGCGGCGACGCTGCGCTCCTCGCGCATCAGCCCGAGCAGGATGTGCTCGGTGCCGATGTAGTTGTGCAGCATGCGCTCGGCTTCCTCGGACGCGTGGCCGAGCACGCGCTTGCTCTCGAGCGACAGCGGGATCTCGACCGAGGTCGAGACCTTGCCGCGGTAGGGCGAGCGGCCCTCGACGTCGCGCCGGATCTGCTCCATCGACAGATGGCTCTTGCTGAACAGGCGCGAGGTGAGGCCCTTGCCCTCGCGGATCAGGCCGAGCAGCAGGTGCTCGGTCTCGATGGCCGCGCTGCCTAGCTGGCTGGCTTCATAGCGGGCGAAGAAGATGACCCGCCGAGCCCTTTCGGTGTAGCGCTCGAACATCTCTCGGAATACCCCGGAAACCGCCTGAGAACGTGCCCCTCCGATGACCCATCATCATAGCCCAGAACCCGATCGCCGGACGGCCGGTGCAGGGGCGCCGCGAGCCGCAAGTCCGCGCGCTGAGCGCCAGGGCGGCTTCATGAGCCGGCCGCCCTCGAGCCGCAGCACGCGGTCGCAGGCGCGCGCGAGCGCTGGTTGTGGGTCACGACCACCACCGTGAGCCCCGCGCGCGGCTGAGCTCGGCGACGAGCTTCTGGAGCCGCTCCCCCGTCCCGGAGTCGAGGTCGCCGGTGGGCTCGTCCGCGAGCAGGAGCCGGGGCGAGCCGGCGAGGGCGCGGGCCACCGCCACGCGCTGCTGCTCCCCGCCGGAGAGCATGCCGGGCCGGTGCGACTCGCGCTCCCGGAGCCCCACCTCGGCGAGCAGGCCGCTCGCCTTGGCGTGAGCCTCCGCGAGCGGCACGCGCGCGAGCAGCAGCGGCATCGCCACGTTCTCGAGCGCCGTGAACTCGGGCAGCAGGTGGTGGAACTGGAACACGAAGCCGAGCGTGCGATTGCGGAAGGCGCAGCGGTCCGGCTCCGACAGCGCGAGCACGTCCTGGCCCGCCACCCGCAGCGAGCCCTGGTCCGGCACGGTCGAGCGTGCCGAGCACGTGGAGCAGCGTCGACTTGCCCACGCCCGAGGCCCCGGTGATCGCCACGCGCTCGCCGGCCGCCACCTCGAGGTCGACTCCCTGCAGGACCTGCACCGGCCCGGCGGGCGTGCCGTAGGCCTTGTGGAGCCCGCTCGCCACCAGCATGGGCGTGCCCATCACTCGTAGCGCAGCGCCTCGGCGGGGTCGAGGCGTGCCGCCCCGCGCGCCGGGTAGAGCGTCGCGACGAAGCAGATGACGAGCGCGATCGACAGCACGAGCGCCGCCTCCATCGGCACGAGCCGGAACGGCACCCAGGCGATCTGGTAGACGCTCTCCGGCACGCGCACGAGCCGGAAATGGTCGAGCGCCCAGCACGCGCTCGCCCCCAGGGCGCCGCCGAGTGCCGTGCCGATCACGCCGATCACGCTGCCCTGCAGCATGAAGACGCGCATGATGGCGCCGCGCGAGGCGCCCATCGAGATCAGGATCGCGATGTCCTTGTGCTTCTCCATCACCATCAGCACGAGCGTCGCCACGATGTTGAGCGCGGCGACCGCGACGATCAGCCCGATCGCCATGCCGACGGCGACCTTCTCGATCCAGAGCGCCGAGTAGAGCGCCTGGTTCATCTCGACCCAGTCGGTCGTCATGTACGAGCGGCCGAGCTTTTCGAGGATCGCGCGCGCGCCCGCCTTGACCGCGAACATGTCCGCGAGGCGCACCTCGACGTGCGCGGTGCGCCCTTCCTCGTCGAGCAGGCGGCGCGCCGCCTCGAGCGGCAGGTACGCCCAGGCCGCGTCGAACTCGTAGAGCCCCGTCTTGACGAGACCCACGACGCGCAGCTTCTTCACGTTCGGGATCAGGCCGACGGGCGAGAGCCGCCCGCGCGGCGAGGTGAGGGTCACCACGTCTCCGACGCCGGCGTTGAGCGTGGCCGCGAGCGCGTTGCCGAGCAGCACCGGCGGCGGTCCCTCGGCCGCCGGCTTCTCGAACTCGTCGATGCTCCCCTCGATCAGCTTGGAGACCACCTCCGTCACGGTGCGCTCCTCGGCCGGCACGATGCCCTTGAGCGTCGCGGCCGCCGCCCCGTTCGGTGTGGTCAGCAGCGCCTTGCCGTAGACCGAGGGTGCGGTGCCCACGACGCCCGGCACCTCGCGCACCGTCTGGACCGCCCTCAGCAGGTCTTCGTAGCTCGCGCCCTCGGTGCGGAACACGCTGACGTGCGCGGTCGCTCCGAGGATGCGGGCGCGGATCTCCGACTGCAGCCCGGTCATCAGCCCGAGCGCGATCAGCACCGCCATCACGCCGACGGCGACGCCCATCACGGCGACGGCCGAGATCACCGAGATGAACGCCTGCTTGCGGCGCGCCGTCAGGTAGCGCAGCGCGACGCGCAGCTCCCAGGGCATCGCTCGCCTCAGCCCGCTTCGTTCTCGCCGCCGTCGCGGCCGGCCTCGGGACGCATGTGGGGGAACAGGATCACGTCGCGGATCGAGGGCGAGCCGGTGAGCAGCATGGCCAGCCGGTCGATCCCGACCCCGCAGCCGCCGGTGGGCGGCAGGCCGTGCCCCAGCGCGCGGACGTAGTCGTCGTCCATCCGGTGCGCCTCGAGGTCGCCCCGCTCGCGCGCCTTCAGCTGGTCGAGGAAGCGGCGGCGCTGCTCGAGCGGGTCGTTGAGCTCGGAGAAGCCGTTGGCGATCTCCATTCCTCCCGCGAAGAGCTCGAAGCGGTCCGCCACCCCGGGCCGGTCGGGATGCGCCTTGGCGAGCGGCGAGATCTCGACCGGGTAGTCCACGACGAAGGTGGGCTCGAAGAGCCGCGTGTTCTCGATGTCCCAGCGCCTCTCGACCCACACCTCGAAGAGGTGCGCGATGCGCTGGCCGTGCGACAGCGAGGCGAAATGACCGCCCAGCACCTCGGTTCGGAACACCTCGAGCTCGCGGCTGCCGGGAGCGAGTCTCCCGGGGCTCGGCGGCGACGCGAGCCACGCCTGGAGCGTCTCGGGCTTCTCGAGGCCCGCCTCGTCGATGCCCCAGCCCTGCTCGGCGGCGACCGCCGCGACGGCTTCGGTCATGCGCACGCGCTTGAAGGGGCGCGTGAACGCGAGCGGGCGGCCGCGGTAGCCGAGCGCCGCATCCCCCACCACCGCGGCGGCGGCGACGATCAGGTCCTCGGTGGTCGCCATCACGTCGCGGCAGTCGAAGTAGGCGGTGTAGAACTCGAGCATCGTGAACTCGGGGTTGTGCATCGACGAGATCCCCTCGTTGCGGAAGTTGCGATTGATCTCGTAGACGCGCTCGAGCCCGCCTACGACCAGGCGCTTCAGGTAGAGCTCGGGAGCGATGCGCAGGAACAGGTCGACGTCGAGCGCGTTGTGGTGCGTCACGAACGGCCGCGCCACGGCGCCGCCGGCGATCGGCTGCATCATCGGCGTCTCGACCTCGACGTAGCCGCGCTCGTCGAGCAGGCGCCGCATCGCGGCGATCATCGCGCTCCTCACCAGGAACACGCGGCGCACCTCGGGGCTCGCCATCAGGTCCAGGTAGCGCTGGCGGTAGCGCGCCTCGACGTCGGTGAGGCCGTGCCACTTCTCGGGCGGCGGCAGGAGCGCCTTCGACAGCAGCGTGAGCTCGCGCGCCTGGACGCTGAGCTCGCCCTTGCGGGTGCGCATCACGGTGCCGCTCACGCCGAGGAAGTCCCCGAGGTCCACGAGGTCGAAGAGCCGGTAGGCCTCCTCGCCCACGACGTCGGAGCGCACGTAGATCTGCAGGCGCGCGTCGCCGTCGCCCAGCGTCGCGAACGACGCCTTGCCGTGCCCGCGCTTCGTGAGCACGCGGCCGGCGACCCTCACCTCGGCCGCGAGCGCCTCGAGCTCCTCGAGCGTGCGCTCGCCGTGCGCCGCCACGACCTCGCCCAGCCGGTGGCTGCGCTCGAAGCGCGTCGGGTAGAGCTCGACGCCGAGCTCGCGCAGCGCGCGCGCCTTCAGCACCCGCTGCGCGGACTCCTGCGGCCAGCCGGGAACCGGCGGGGTCTCTTCGTCGCTCATCGCTGCTGCTTCGCGTCCTCCGTGTCGCGCAGCGCCTCGCCCCGCACGCGCTTCCGGATCGCGTCCAGGACGCCGTTCACGAACGCGGGCGAGTCCGCCTCGCCGAAGCGCTTGGCGAGCTCGACCGCCTCGTCGATCACCACGGCGGCCGGCGTCGCCTTCTCCTCGGCGAGCTCGAAGGCCCCGAGCCGGAGGATCGTGCGGTCGACGGGTGCGATGCGCTCGATGCGCCAGTGGGTCGCCGCCTCGGCGATCTCGGCGTCGAGCGCCTCCGCCCGGGCCTGCGCGCCGCGCGCGAGGCGCTCGGCCATCGCGCGCGCCTCCGGCGTGCCGGAGCGGACGCGCCAGAAGCTCTCGAGCACCGCGGCGATCGGCTCACCGCTGATCTGCCACTGATAGAGGATCTGGAAGGCGCACTCCCTCGCCTTGGTTCGCCGGCCCACGCTCAGCGGCCCTTGCGCGCGCGAGCGCCCTGAAGCTCGCGCAGCACGTGCACCGTCTCGACCGCCGCGCGCGCCGCCTCGGCGCCCTTGTTGTCGCGCGAGGCGCCGGCGCGCGCGAGCGCGTGGTCCTCGCGCTTCACCGTCAGCACGCCGAAGCTCACCGGCACGCCCGTCTCGCGCGCCACCGCCGCGAGCCCCGCCGCGGCCTCGCGCGCGATGTGCTCGTAGTGGTCGGTCTCGCCGCGGATCACCGCCCCGAGCGCGACGATCGCGTCGAAGCGGCCGCTCAGCGCCGCGGCGCGCGCGGCGATCGGCAGCTCGAAGGCGCCCGGGAGGTCGAACACCGGCAGCCGCCGCGGATCGGCTCCGAGCCCGACGAGCTCGGCCTTGGCTCCGGCCAGCAGCCCGTCGGTGATGCGCGGGTTGAAGAGCGCCCGCAGGATCGCGATGCGCATGCCGCGCGCCGAGCGGCGCTCGCTCGGGGCGGCCTTGATCTGTCGCCGGGAGCCGTGCCGCACGCCGCCTCGTCCCTTCCGCGCTTGGAGTGTGGGTTTCGAAAGCCGGAATATACCACGCGGCACGCGGCCGTCTTGACTCCGCGGAACGCCGGAGCATAGGCTCGCCACATGCCGCGCCGCACTCTCGTGGTCGCTCTCGCTCTGCTCGCCTCTGCCTGCGGACAAAGCGGCGGCAACCCGTTCAGCGCCAGCTCGCCGTCGCGGGCGCCGAGCCCGAGTGCTTCGATCCTGTTCGTGAGCGGCTCGTGGACCAACGAGGTCGGCCGGCCGCGCGAGCTGCTGGCGCTGGCGGCAGACGGCAGCGGCTTCGAGCAGCTCACCAACTGCGCCCGCGCGTCGCAGCCCTGCGACATCCTGCAGGTCGCGCCGTCCCCCGACCGCAACCGCGTCGTGGCCGTCCGCACCACCCCCGACGCCGAGGCGGGCGCGCAGGTCCTCTTCTTCATGGACCTGGCCCGCTCGGTCGAGTCGGTGATCTTCGCGCGGCGGCGCGTCGAGTTCGCCGACTGGTCGCGCGACGGCTCGTTCCTGCTCTACTCCTCGGTGACCGGGCAGACGGGCAACGAGGACATGTTCACTGCCGGCCCCGACGGGACGAACGAGCAGAACCTGACCGACTCGCTGAACGTGCGCGAGCGCTCGGGACGCATCGATCCCTCGGGCCGTACGGCGGCGTTCGAACGCGTCTGCACCGTGGCGTCCGACACCTGCCCGAATCCCGGCGTCAGCCATGTCTTTCTCTTCCGCGAGACACCCATCACGACCGGACCCGCGACCGGGCCCGAGCTCCCCGACACCCCCTACGTCGTCGGGTCCGACGCCAGCCCCACCTTCTCCCCCGACGCGACGTCGCTCGTCTTCCGGCGCCTGACCGGGATCGGCAACGGCGGGCTCGGCACGTGGGACCTGATGGTCGTCTCGCTCACGGCCGGCGCGACGCCCCGCACGCTCGTGAGCGGCCCGCTCTTCCGGGGCGCCCCCGACTGGGGCCTGGGCGGCATCCTCTACGTGGAGACGGACGCCGCCTCGAACCTCTCGCAGCTCGTCAAGATCCTGCCCGACGGCAGCGGGCGGACCGTGCTGCGGACCGAGAGCTCAGGCTTCCGGATGGGGTCGCCGCGCTGGCTGCCCTAGCGCGGGAACGGATTCGTGATCCAGCCGATCACGAGGGTCGACACCACGAAGGCGGCGAAGGCGATGGCCCCGAACTTCAGGCGCTCCCGGCTCGTGTCGCGCAGGAGAGTCGCGAACACCGTCGAGACCAGGAAAGAGAAGACGACCAGGTTGACGAGGTGCGAGCGCATCAACGGTTCTTGACTCCGCGCGCGGTGTCGAGCGCGTCGAGCAGCACCAGGATGTTGAGCAGCCCCGCGACGGCCGTGAAGGTGTTGCCGTACTCGTAGGTCGGCGACTTCACCAGGCCGGCCTCGAAGCCGAGCAGCCGCGCGAGCACGTACGGCGCGCCGACTCCCATCTGGGCCGCGCTGAAGAGCAGCGCGAGCGGATCCTCGAGCCCGAGGTGCAGCTGAAGCCGCGAGTCCATCAGCACGCCGAGCACGAAGAGCGCCAGGATCGAGCCCATCAGCACCAGGCCCTTCCCGAAGCGCCCGAGGTACAGGTGGCCGAGGCCCGGCCACACCCACGCCAGGAGCCCCGAGGTCACGGTGCGTGACGCATCGCGGGTCGCGGCAACGGCCCTGCTCTCGGACAAAGACGCTCTCCTCGATTGGTTGCGCCGCCGAGCGCAAGCCCCCGGCGACTCCAACGATCCTAGCGGCGGCCGGAGCGAGCGGTCAAGCGCGCGGCATTGCGCGCGCGAGCACGTGCCCCTAACATGAGCGGATGGTCGCTGGCCGGCTGGGACTCTTCCTGTGCTGCGCCCTCGCTCCCGCTGCGGCGCTCGCGGAGGGCCCGTCCCCGGCCGTGGAGGTCCTGCCGCTGCGCGACGTGCGGCCCGGCATGGAGGGCGTCGGGCGCACCGTCTTCGAGGGCGCCACGATCGAGAGCTTCGGCGTGCGCATCCTCGGCGTGCTGGAGAACGCCGTCGGCCCGCGCCGCAGCCTGGTGCTCGCGCGTCTCGAGGGCGGCCCGCTCGCTCGCACGGGCGTGATCGCCGGCATGAGCGGGAGCCCCGTGTTCATCGGCGGCAAGCTGCTCGGCGCGGTCTCCTACGCGTTCCCGTTCGGCAAGGAGCCGATCGCCGGGATCACGCCGATCGGCGACATGATCGACGCCGTCTCCAACCCGAGCGCGCCGCGCGCCGCGTCGACGCGGCTTCCGCTCCGCGGCACGTCGCTCGCCGCGCCGCTCGACGCCGAGGCCGTCGCGAAGGCGCTCGCCCGGCCGCTGCCCGCGCTCGTCCCGGGCGCCTTCCGCGGCGAGGCGCTGCCTCCCGGGCTCGCGGGCGCCGACCTCCAGCCGCTCGCGCTGCCGCTCGTCTTCTCGGGATTCGACCCGGACGCCTTCGCGTGGGCGCGCTCCGTCTTCCAGTCGATGGGCTTCGCTCCGGTGATGGGCGGCGGCGGCGGGAGCGCGAGCCCCGGCCCGGTCGGCGCGCTCGAGCCCGGCGCCGCGGTCGGCGTCTCGCTCGTCGAGGGCGATCTCGACCTGTCGGTGAGCGGCACCGTCACCCACATCGACCACGACCGCGTCTACGCCTTCGGCCATCCCTTCTACAACCTCGGCCCGACGCAGTTCCCGCTCAAGAAGGCGTGGGTGCACGCGGTCTTCCCGAGCCTGCAGGTGTCGTGGAAGATCGCCTCGACGCTCGACGCCGTGGGCACGCTCGACCAGGACCGCACGGCGGCCGTCTCGGGGCGGATCGGGCCGCTGCCGCGCATGATCCCGGTCGAGGTGCGGCTGCGCTCGCCGCGCGCGAGCGAGCGCGTCTTCCACTTCCGCATCGTCGAGGACGAGCTGCTCACCCCGCTCGTCGCGTACGCGTCACTGCTCTCGGTGCTGCAGGCCCACGAGCGCGCGTTCGGCGCCGCGACGCTGCGGCTCGAGGCGCAGCTCACGCTCGCCGGCGGACGCGAGGTGCGCTTCGACGACGTGGTCGCGAGCGAGCAGCCGGCGGCGCAGGCGGCCGCCGTGGTGGCCGGCCCGCTCGCGCTCCTCACCGCCAACGACTTCGAGAAGGTGGCGGTCGAGCGCGTGTCGCTGGCGATCGACGCCGTCGAGAGCCGCGAGGCGGCGACCCTGGTGCGCGCCTGGGTCGACGCCCCGCTGCCGCTGCGGCCGGGCAGCGTCGTGCCCGTGCGCGTGCAGCTGCGCACGCGGCGCGGCGAGAGCGTCACGGAGACCCTGAAGGTCGAGGTGCCGGCGAGCGCCACGGGCGGCAGCTACACGCTGCTCGTCGCCGACGCCAACACGATGGACGCGCTCGAGCAGCGCGAGATGCGCCAGGCCTTCGCGCCGCGCGACCTCGAGCAGCTGGTGCGCGCGCTCAACCGCTTGCGGGCCGGCAACCGCATCTACGCGCGGCTCAGCCACAGCGCCGGCGGCGCGGTGGTCGGCGGCGAGTACCTTCCCGCGCTGCCGGGCTCCGTGCTCTCGGTGCTGAGCTCGGCCGACCAGGGCACGAACGTCGTGCAGCTTCCCGCCGCCACGGTCTGGGAAGGCGAGCTGCGCGCGCCGCGCGCGGTGACCGGCTGGCGGCAGCTGAGCGTTCCGGTCGAACGCTGACCATGCGCGCGCGCCGGCTGTGGCTGCCGCTGCTCGCTTGCGGACTGTCTTGCGCGCTGCTCCACGCCGCCGCCCCGCAGTTCTGGAGGCTCGAGGGGGCGCGCGCGTTCCTCGACGGCGAGCTCGAGGGAGTTCGCGTCGACTCGGAAGGCCGCATCCGCCTCGGCGCGCAGCCCCGTCCGCTCTTCGATCCCGAGGCGCCCGATGCGTGGTGCGTCGCGCGCGACGCGAAGGGCGTGCTGTACGTGGGCACCGGCAACGAGGGCCGGGTGGTGCGGATCGACGCCACGCGTGGCTCGGTGCTCTTCGACGCCGAGGAGCTCGGCGTGCACGCGATCGCGGTCGCACCCGACGGGCGCGTCTACGCGGCGACCTCTCCGGACGGCGCGGTCTACGCGATCGACGCGGCCGGCGCCGCGAAGCGCTTCTTCGATCCCGCCGAGAAGTACATCTGGGCGCTCGCCTTCGACGCGAAAGGCGCGCTCTACGTCGCGACCGGCGTCGAGGGGCGCATCTACCGCGTGCAGCCCGACGGCCGTGCCGAGACGCTGCTCGCCTCGACCGAGACGCACATCCTCTCGCTCGCGGTCGCGAAGGACGGCCGCGTGTACGCGGGCAGCGCGCCCGAAGGCCTCGTCTACCGGCTCTCGGCGAGCGGCCGCCCCTTCGTGGTCTACGACTCCCCGTTCCGCGAGATCAAGGCGCTCGACGTCGGCGAGGACGGCTCGCTCTACGCCACGGCGATCGATGGACGCGCGCCCGAGACGACCCCGCGACCGACACAGGCCCAGCCTTCCACCACCACGACCGGCCAGCCCGGCGCCGAGGTGACCGTGACCGAGAGCTTCACCGTCGCGGCCGCGCCGCAGGCGGCGTCGGTCTTTCCAGGTGCTTCGGGATCCGAGCAGCAGCCACCTCCGAAGGGGGCGCTGCTGCGGATCCGGCCGTCGGGCGACGTGGATACGCTCTGGAGCTCGCCGGACGACGTGCCCCACTCTTTGGCATGGACGGCCGAGGGCGTCCTGGTCGGAACGGGCAGCCGCGGCAAGGTCTATCGCGTCACGGCGAACGACCGCTGGGAGCTCGTCGCGACGCTGCCGGCGGAGCAGGTCACCGGCATCGTGCGCACGGCGAACGGGAGCGTCGCGCTCGTCACCGCGAATCCGGCGCGCGTGCTGTCGCTCGAGGGCGCTGCCGGCCAGCCACGGCAGCTTCGTGTCGAGCGTCAAGGACGCCGAGTCGCTCGCCAGCTGGGGGCGGCTCAGCTGGGAGGGCGATACGCCGGCGGGCGCCACGGTGAAGCTCGAGACGCGCCTCGGCAACACCGCGACGCCGGACGCGACATGGACCGACTGGACGCCCACGCCGGCTTCCGGCCTGGCGCCGGCCGAGAAGGCGCGCTTCCTCCAGCTGCGCCTCTCGCTCACGGGAAACGCCGGCAAGACGCCTACCGTCGAGGCGGTGACAGCGGCCTACCTCCAGCGCAACCTGCCGCCCACGCTGCGGCCGATCACCGTCCACCCGCCCGACGAGGCTTTCCAGAAGCCGATCAGCGCGAGCGGCGAGCCCGAGATCCTCGGCCTCGACGTCGACCCGCTCAGCGAGCGCGCGGCCGCCTCCCGGCCGCCCGCCGGAATGCCGCCGGCGATCAGCTTCAGCCGCAAGCTCTACCAGCACGGCCTGCGCACCTTCTCGTGGCAGGCCGACGATCCGAACGGCGACGCCCTGCTCTTCGAGGTCGCCTACCGCGCGCTCGGCGACGAGACCTGGCGGCCGCTGCGCAGCGGGCTCAGCGAGCCGGTGTTCGCCTGGGACACGTCGACGGTTCCGAGCGGGCGCTACCAGATCCGCATCACGGCCTCGGATGCGCCCGCCAACCCGCACGCGCTCGCGCTCATCGTCTCGCGCGAGACGCCGTCGTTCGAGGTCGACAACGCGCCGCCCCGCATCACCGCGACCCTCGATCCCCAGGCCCCCGGCGTGATCCGCGTGGCCGTGCACGACGACTCGACGGCGGTGAAGCGGCTCGAGCTGTCGATCGACGCGGGCCCCTGGGAAGACGTCCATCCCGAGGACGGCATCGCGGACGGGCTCGACGAGACGTTCCGGGTCGAGCTGCCGGCTCGAACGGGCCGCGGTCTGCGCGTCGCGGTGCTGCGCGCCAGCGACCGCCTCGGCAACGTCGCGACCGCCCGCGTCGACGTGCCCTAGAGGCCGTCCTGGACGTCCTCATCGTCCGCGCGGGCGCGCTCGGCGACCTGATCCTGCTGCGGCCGACGATCGCGGCGCTCCGCCGGGACGGTCACGGCGTGCGGCTGCTGGCGCCCGCGCAGCCCGCGAGCGTGCTGCTCGGGCCTGGTGCGGTCGACGCGGTCCTTCCCTGGGACGGCCCCGAGGTGGCGGCTCTCCTCGCCGGAACGGCGAGCCTCCGGACCGGTGGCACGCGCGCTCGGCGAGGCCGGCGCCGTGGTCGCCTACAGCCGCAGCGCTCCGCTCGTCGAGGCGCTCGCTGCACGCGCCCGACGAGTGATCCACCAGGACCCTTCGCCTCCCGCGACGGGACCGCATGCGGCGCGCTGGCTGGCGCAGGCCGTGGCACCCCTGCTCGGCGGATCCCCGGCCCAGCCGCGGGACCCAGGCCGTCCTCGAGCTCACCGAAGAGGAGCGCCGGCACGCGGAGACCGCGACCCGGGAGCTGCCCGAGGGCTTCGTCGCCGTCCATCCGGGCAGCGGCTCGCCCGCGAAGAACTGGCCTTTGACGCGCTTCGTCGACGCGGCGCGCGCGCTCGCCGACGGCCAGAGATGGCTGCTCGTCGCAGGTCCCGCGGAGCGCGATGTCGAGCACGCCCGCGGACGCCGTGCTCGCTCGCGACTGGCCGCTGCGGCTCCTGGGAGCCGCGCTCGCACGAGCCGGCGTCTTCCTCGGAAACGACGCCGGCGTTTCCCACCTCGCAGCCGCGGTTGGCGCGCCCACGCTCGCGCTCTTTGGTCCGACCGATCCCGCGCTCTGGGCGCCGGTCGGGCCGCGCGTGAAGACACTCCGCGCCCCCGGCGGGTCGCTCGTCGATCTGGAGCTGGAGGCGGTGCTCGCGGCCGCGCGAGCCCTCAGGTCCGCGGCGAGCGGACCTCCATCCGGCTGATCAGGCGGTAGACGCTCACCGCGACGAAGCGGCCGCGGTAGCGCACCGGCTCGAAACGCTGCTGGCGCAGCGCGTCGATCAGCGCCTGCTCCACGCTGGCGTCGCCCTGAAGGACCGTCACGCCGGCGACCGATCCGTCGCGCGCCACGACGGTCTCGAGGAACACGGAGTCCTCGCCTTCCTTCGCCAGCACCTCCGGCGCGAGGGCCGCGCGCTGCTGCGGCAGGTCGACCTCGGCGGACGGGAAGAGCGGGTTGCCCTCCGTGCCCGACACCGGCGCGACGTTCCAAGGCGACGCGGTCTTCGACCTCGGGCAGCGGCCCCGTGTCGAACGCGAGGATCGCCCCGATCGCCAGCAGCAGGATCGACGCCGCGGTCAGCAGGCTCGGCAGGATGTGCGGCCGCGTGGCGAAGACGGTGCGGAACAGCAGCGCGAGGCCGGGACGCCGGGCGCCGCCCGCGAGCTCGAGCTGAAGTGCGAGCGGGCCGGCGGCCGCGTCCGCGGGCTCGAGCCGCTGCAGCTCCCCGAGCAGGCCCGACACCGCGCGGAGCTCCTGAGCATGGCGCGCACAGCGCCCGCACGCGGCGAGGTGCTCGGACACGGCGCGCGACGCGCCGGTCGCGAGCTCGCCGTCGAGCCACTCGGACAGCCGCTCCTGAACGCCCTGGCAGGTCATCTCGGGTTGCCTCCATCGATGAGCCCGGCGAGCTTGCGGCGCATCGCTTCGCGGGCGCGCGACAAGCGGCTCTTGACCGTGCCTTCCGGCACGCCGAGCGCGGCGGCGACTTCCTCGCACGAGAGGCCTTCGACCTCGCGCAGCACGAGCACCGAGCGGTGCTCGAAGCACAGATCGAGCAGGGCCGCCTGCACGCGCCGCGCGCGCTCGAGGCGCAGCGTCTCGTCGTACGGGCTGAGCGCCGCGGGCGGCCCGCCCGCCAGCAGCGGACCGGCGAGCTGGCGCTCGTCGAGCGGCGTCTCGCGGTCGCGGCGGCGCCGATGCCAGAAGCGCCTGCGGTTGTGACACTGGTTGACCGCGATCCGGTAGATCCAGGTCTTCAGGCTGCTGCGGCCCTCGAACGCGGCGAGCCGCTTGTAGACCTGCAGGAAGACCTCCTGCGCCACGTCGCGCGCCTCCTCGACGTTGCCCAGCAGCCTGCTGCGCGAGGTTCACGACCATCGCCTCGTGGAGCCGCACGAGGCGGGCGAACGCTTCGGCGTCGCCCGTGCGGCAGGAGGCGACGAGATCCGCGCTCGGGCAGCGCGCCGCTGAGCGGCCTCGCCTCGAGCGACATCTCAGCTCGTGCCCACGTTGACCCTCCCGTCGCGCTCGAACCACTTGGACACCGGGATGGCCTCTTCGGTTCCTGCCTCCCATGGTACTCCTGCCCGAGCCGCCCTATTCCCGGCGGAGCCCCCGGCGCGCGACGAGCGTGGCGGCGGTGGCGAGGCCGCCCAGCAGGGCCAGAACGGCCAGGCCGAACGTGGTGGTCCAGTCCGCCACCGACGCGGGCGACCAGGCCGCCGCGATGGCGCTCCCGGCCGCGGAACCCGCGGCCCGCGCGCAGGCTGGTGAGCCCCGCGACGAGCGCGAGCCCGCCGAGGCCGGCCAGGAGCGCGACGCCCCGCCCAGGCACTCCACAAGCCCAGCCGCGGCACGGCTGATCGGCGGCCCCCAGGAGGGCGCCGCCACCTCGAAATTCACGTCGCGGGCGCCCCAGGGCACGAAGCGCGCGAGCATCACCATGCCGGGGACGCCGAAGAGCACCGTCAGGAAGAAGAAGTCGCGCCACCCCATCGCGTCGGCCAGGACCCCGTGATGGGGCCCGGCGAGCACGCGCGGGAGGGTGAAGAGGCTCGAGAGCAGCGCGTACTGTGTGGCCGAAAAACGCTTCTGCGTCAGCCGCAGCAGCAGCACGCCGAAGGCGCCCGAGCCGAGGCCGCTCGAGAGGTGCTCGAATGCCTGCGCCGCGTACATCACGGGCCGGTTGACGCCCACCTCCGCCACGGCCGCGTAGCCGAGGTTCGAGACGAGCTGCAGGAAGCCGAAGATCCAGAGCGAGCGGCCGAGCCCGAGCCGGTCGGTCAGCAGGCCGCCCAGGAAGGTGCCGCCGATCGCCGCCGCCTGGCCGATCGTGGTGCGCGCGAGCCCGACGTCGAAGTCGCCGAAGCCCGTCTGGACCAGGAACGGTCCGGTGAGCGCCTGCGTCAGGTTGTCGCTCAGCTTGTAGAGCACGACGAAGCCCAGGATCTCGAGCGAGCGGTGCTGGGCGAGAAAGCCGACGAACGGACCCCAGACCGCCTCGCGCAGCGTTCGCGGCGGCTGCGGGAGCACGTCGGGCTCGGGCGCGACGACGGTCAGCACCATGAACGGCAGGTAGAGCAGCGCCAGCATCACGTTCACGAACGCCCACGAGCGTCTCCGGCCGCGAGCGTGATCGCGACGCCGCCGGCGACCAGCATCGCCGCGCGGTAGAAGCGCCGTCCGCGCACCGGTCGCGACGCCCTGCTCCTCGCGCCGCAGCACCTCGACCGCGTAGGCGTCGATCGCGATGTCCTGCGTCGCCGAGGCGAAGGCGATCCCGAGCGCGAGCGCGCCGATCACCCAGCACGGTGTCCGGCCGGTGCGCGACGCCCGCCAGCGCGAGCGTGAGCGCGAAGAGCGCGACCTGGCCGACCAGCGTCCAGCCGCGCTTCCTGCCCGAGAAACGGCGGCGGGTAGCGGTCCATCCAGCGGCGACCAGAGCAGCTTGAAGGACCACGGCGCCTGCGCGAGCGTGAAGAGCCCGATCACCTTGATGTCGACGCCCTCGCGCGCCATCCAGGCCGGGATCGCGATCCAGACGAGCCCGAGCGGCAGCCCCGAGGAGAAAGACAGCAGCACGACCGACGAGCAGGCGCCAGCTGCCGACGACCGAGCGAAGGCCGGGCGCGGGTCCGGCGCCGGCTTCGCTCGACGGCTCGCTCACGTTTCCTCCCGCGCGACGGGCGGCGAGGATAGCACCGCTCCCGACGTCAGACCGGCTCGCTGGGCCAGACGCCGAGCCGTCGCAGCTTCGCCCACAGCGCCTGGCGCGTGATGCCGAGCTCGGCCGCCGCGCGCGCCTGGCGCCCTTCGTGCTTCTCGAGCATCGAGACCAGGATCTCCGACTCGGCGCGCTGCAGCGCGGCCTTCAGCGTCCCGCCTGGACGTGGCGCCGTGCCGATGTCGGCCGAGAGATCCTCGCGCGACACCTCCGTGCCCGGGGCGGCGCGCACGACGAGGCGCTGCATCTCGTGCTCGAGCTCGCGCACGTTGCCGCGCCACGCGTACGCCAGCAGCGCCTCCTCGGCCTCGCTCGAAAGCCGGGGCGTTTCGACCCCGGCCGTCCTCGCCTCGGCCGCGAGAAAGTGCCGGGCCAGCAGCAGCACGTCGCTGCCCCGCTCGCGCAGCGGCGGCACGACCAGGCAGTGGACCTTCAGCCTGAACCAGAGGTCCTGGCGAAAGCGGCCCTCCGCCACGCGCCGGGGCAGGTCGACGTTCGTCGCGCTCACCACGCGCACGTTGGCCTTGCGGACGACCGTCTCGCCGAGGCGCTGGTACTCTCCCTCCTGCAGGAAGCGCAGCAGCCGCGCCTGGGCGAGCGGAGTGAGCTCGGCGACCTCGTCGATGAAGAGCGTCCCGCCCTCGGCCGCCGCGATGTAGCCGTCGCGCGCCACCCCCGCGCCGGTGTAGGCCCCCTTCGCGCAGCCGAACAGCTCGGAGGGGAGCAGCTCGTCCCCGATGCCCGCCGCGTTCAGCGGCACGAACGACCGCGACGCGCGCGGCGACAGCTCGTGCAGCGCCCGCGCTACGCGCTCCTTGCCGGTTCCCGTCTCGCCGAACACGTGTACGCGCGAATCGCTCGGCCCGATCTTGCGGATCTCGCACCTCAAAGACTCGATCGCCGGGCAGCAGCCCACGAGCCCGGCGAGCGCTCCTCGTCCACACGCCATCCCGTCCTCCTGTAGGTTTGTTGCGGAAACCGCGGAAGACTATGTGCGCGCACCGGGCCGTCACGGCCGAATGTCACACAACCGCGAGCGTCACACAGCGCGCGTTCCTTGACAGTACGCAATGCGTACTCCACGATGCCTTCGTGCTGCGTTTTCTCACTGCGGGTGAGTCGCATGGCCCCGCGCTCACCGTCATCGTCGAGGGGCTTCCCGCCGGCGTTCCCGTGGACCGCGCGGCGATCGACGCCGACCTGCGCCGCCGCCAGGGCGGCTACGGCCGCGGCGGCCGCATGAAGATCGAGAGCGACGCGGTCGAGGTGCTCTCGGGGCGTCCGCCACGGCCGCACGCTGGGCAGCCCGGTCGCGCTGCTGATCCGCAACCGGGACCACGAGAACTGGCAGGACGTGATGTCGCCCGATCCGCAGCCCGACGCGGCGCGCGAGCGGCGCGCGCTCAAGCGCCCGCGGCCCGGCCACGCCGACCTGGCCGGCGCGCTCAAGTACGGCACCGACGACCTGCGCAACGTGCTCGAGCGCGCGAGCGCGCGCGAGACGACGGCGCGCGTGGCGGCGGGCGCGCTGGCCAAGGCGCTGCTGCGCGCGGTGGGGGTCGAGATGCGCAGCCACGTGCTGCGCATCGGCGGCGCCGCTGCCGACGGCCGCGA
The DNA here is from genome assembly GCA_963744315.1 of uncultured Acidobacteriota bacterium. Taxonomy (GTDB): domain Bacteria; phylum Acidobacteriota; class Vicinamibacteria; order Fen-336; family Fen-336; genus DATBSL01. The sequence goes on along the minus strand of CAVUTB010000010.1, from coordinate 212,204 downwards.
GCATCCCCTGGGAGGCGCTCGCCGACGTCGAGCAGAGCCCCGTGCGCTGCGCCGACGCGCGACGCGGCGCCGGCGATGATCGCGGAGATCGACCGCGCCAAGAAGGCCGGCGACACGCGTCGGCGGCATCGTTCGAGGTGGTCGCGCGCGGCGTGCCGCCGGGCCTGGGCGTCGTTCGCGCAGTGGGACCGCCGGCTCGACGGCCGCATCGCCCAGGCGCTGATGTCGATCCCCGCCGTGAAGGCGGTGGCGATCGGCGCCGGCTTCGAGGCCGGCGAGACGCCGCGGCTCGGCGTTCCACGACGAGATCCTCTACGACGACGCGAGCGCGGCCTCGCACCGGCCCACGCAACCGCGCGGGCGGGCTCGAGGGCGGCGTCACCAACGGCGAGGAGCTGCGCGCGCAGGCCGTCGTCAAGCCGATCCCGACGCTGCTGATCGCCGCTGCGCTCGGTCGACCTGCGCACCAAGGAGCCGCAGAAGGCCTCGGTCGAGCGCAGCGACACCTGCGTCGTGCCCGCCGCCGGGCGTGGTGGGCGAGGCGATGGTGGCGCTGCGTGCTCGGCCGACGCGCTGCTCGAGAAGTTCGGCGGCGACTCGCTCGCCGAGCTGCTCGACCACCTCGAGGCCACGCGCGCGCAGCGCGCGAGCTCGCCGGCCGCGCTGACGCGCGTTCGACTCCGGAGATAATCGGCGCTCGATGCCCATCCGACCGATCGTGAAGTGGGGCGAGCCCGTGCTGCACGCCGCCGCCCGCCCCGTCGCCGAGATCGACGCCAGCATCCGCGGCCTGCTCCGGGACATGGTCGAGACCATGTACGCGGCGCCCGGCATCGGCCTGGCGGCGCCGCAGATCGGCGTGCCGCTGCGCGTGATCGTGATCGACCTCTCGGTGGGCGAGGACGAGAGCCAGCTCATCCAGCTCGTGAACCCGGAGTTCGTCGAGCGCGAGGGCGAGCAGCAGCCACGAGGAAGGCTGCCTCTCGATCCCCGGCTTCGGCGGCTCGCCGCGTGCGGCCGGCGCGCGTGGTCGCGCGCGGGCTCGACCCCGACGGCAAGGAGCGGGTCTACGACGGCGACCGAGCTGCTGGCCCGCGCGTTCTGCCACGAGATCGACCACATCGACGGCCTGCTGTTCGTCGACCGGCTCTCCCCGCTGAAGCGCGACCTGATGAAGCGCAAGCTGCGCAAGAAGGCGCGCGAGGACGGCTGGGAGGAGTAGGCGGGTGCGCGTCGTCTTCCTCGGCAGCGGCGCGTTCGCGATCCCGAGCCTCGAGGCGCTCGTGGCCGCCGGCCACGAGGTCGCGGCGCTCGTGACGCAGCCCGACCGCGAGAGCGGCCGCGGGCGCGCGCTCGCTCGCTCCGCCGGTCAAGCCCGTGGCCGAGCGCGCACGGCATCCCGCGTCCTGCAGCCCGCGCGCGTCCGCAGGCCCGAGGCGCAGGAGGCGCTGCGCCGGCTCGCGCCCGAGCTGCAGGTGGTCGTGGCGTACGGCCAGATCCTGCCGCGAGCCGTGATCGACATCGCCCCGCGCGGCACCGTGAACGTCCACGCGTCGCTGCTGCCCCGCTACCGCGGCGCGGCGCCGATCCAATGGGCGATCGCGAACGGCGAGCACCGAGACGGGCGTCACCACGATGCTGATCGACGAGGGCCTGGACACCGGCCCGCTGCTGCTCGCGCGCGCGCTCGCCGATCGGACCCGAGGAGACCGCGGCCGAGCTCGAGCCGCGGCTCGCGCGGCTCGGCGGCGAGCTGCTGGTCGAGACGCTCGCGGGGCTCGAGAGCGGGACGCTCGACAGCCGTCCCTCAGGACCCGGCGCGCGCCACGCTCGCGCCGCTCCTGCGCAAGGAGGACGGCCGCGTCGACTGGACGCTCCCCGCCGCATGCGCTCGCGCGCCGGGTCGCGCGGCTTCCACCCCTGGCCCGGTGCCTACACGCAGCATCGACGGCCGGCTGCTCAAGCTGATGCCGCGTGCGCGAGCGTCCCGAGCCCGCGGGCGGCGCGCGCCGGGCGAGTCGTCGAGGCCGTCGGCGGCGGGCGTATCGCGTCGCCTGCGGCGAGGACACGCGGCTGCGGCTGCTCGAGGTCCAGCCCGAGAGCCGCAAGGCGATGCCGGCGGCCGCCTTCGCGCGCCGGGGCGCGGCTCCAGCGCCGGCAGCCGGCTCGGCTGAAGCCGTGGCATCGCCGGCCCGCCACGCTCGCGCTCGAGGTCCTGCGGCGCGTCGCGCGCGGCGGCACCACGCTCGCCACGCTCGGCCGCGCCCGACGCGGCGCCTCCCGACGAGCGCGAGCGCGCGCTCCTGCACGAGCTCGTGCTCGGCACGCTGCGCCGCCGCGGGCTGGCTCGACCACGTGCTCGCCCGCCTCTGCGCTCGACCGCTCGCGGAGCTGGAGCCCGCGATCCTCGAGGTCCTCCGCCTCGGCGCCTACCAGCTGCTGTTCCTGCGCGTCGCCCCGCATGCGGCGGTCTCGGAGTCGGTCGAGCTCGCCGCGCGCCGACGCGCCGCGCGCCGCCGGCTTCGTCAACGCCGTGCTGCGGCGGCTGCCGCGCGAAGGCCGCGCCGCCCGAGCCGGACGCGGGGGCCGATCCGATCGGCTGGCTGACGACCGCCGGCTCGCTCCCGCGCTGGCTCGCGCGAACGCTGGCTCGCGCGGCTCGGCGCCGAGCGCGCCGTCGCGCGCGCGCGGGCCGCGCTCGAGCCCCCGCCCACCTTCGTCCGCCTCAACCCGCGCGTGAGCGACGCGGCCGAGCGACTCGCGGCCGCCGGCTCGACCCTGCAGCCCACGGACGTCCCGGGCGCTACCGGCTCGAGGGCGGCCCACCGGGCCGCGCTGGCCGAGCAGGGTGTCGTCTACGTCCAGGACGCGGGCTCGCAGCTCGTCGCCCGGCTCGCGGAGGTCCGCGGCCTCTGGCTCGACGCCTGCGCCGCTCCCGGCGGCAAGTCGCTCTCGATGGCCGACGCCGCGGCCGGGGCAGCCGTGATCGCGGCCGCGAAGCCTCGCCGCGCCGGCTCGCGGTGCTGGCGCGGCTCGCCGCGCGCTGGGGCGCGAGCGGGCGTGCGCCGGTTGCGGCCGACGCGCTCGCCCCGCCGTTCCGCCGCGCGTTCGACGGCGTGCTGCTCGACGCTCCGTGCAGCGGGCTCGGCACGCTCGCGCGCAATCCGGACATTCGCTGGCGGCCCGACTCCGACGGACCTCGCGCGCCACGCCGAGCGGCAGCGCGCCATGCTCGAAGCCTGGCGCCGCCTGGTGCGGCCGGGCGGGCAGCTCGTCTACGCCACGTGCTCGCTCGAGCCCGAGGAGACCCGTGAAGTCGTCGACGCCTTCCTGGCGCGGGACGGCCGCTTCGTCCAGGCCGAGCTGCCCCCTGGGCGCGGCCCTTCGCCGTCGACGGACGCATCGAGCTCGACCCGTCGAAGCGCGTCGGCGACGGCTTCTTCGCTGTACGGCTTCTGAGAGCGGGGGATGCTGCGCCGCATCCCCCGCACCCCCCTCTCGCTCGCGCGGAGTGAATCCGCGCTCCCTCGCGCCCGTGACACGGCTCTCGTACGCCACCTGGCGTTCCCGTGCCGACAGTCAAGCTCCCTGTGATAATCCGATCCGTCGCGCCTGATGCGGGCGCCTACGCCTTGAAGCCAGCACGCGTCCTTCGCCTCCTCGCCCAGAACGCGCTTCTCGGGGTCGTCCTGCTCGGGACGATCGCCGCGAGCGCCCTCTTCACGATGCGCGTCGTGCTCGCCTCGCGCGACGTCGCCGTCCCCCCGCTCACCGGGCGGAGCCTGCGCGAGGCCGAGGCGCTCGTCGCCGCGCGCGGGCTGACGCACCGGATCGAAGGCCGCCGGCACGACGCGGGGGTCCCGGAGGGTCGCGTCGTCGCGCAGCAGCCCCCGCCCGGCGCGACGCTCAAGACCCACCGCGCCGTGCGCCTGTGGCTGAGCCTCGGGCCCAAGCGCGTCACGGTGCCGCGCGTCGAGGGAGAGTCGGTGCGGACGGCGCGCAGCACGCTCGAGCAGGCCGGCGTGCCGCTCGCGCGGGTCATCGAGGTCCCGGATGCCGCGCCCGAAGGCACCGTGCTCGTCCAGCGCCCGCAAGCCGGCGAGCGCGACCTCGGGCCCGAGGGCATAGCGCTGCTCGTGAGCCGCGGCCAGCGCGACCTCGAGCTACGTGATGCCCGACCTCATCGGGCGCGACGCGCGAGAGCGTGCTCGAGATCCTGGAGCGCGCGGGCCTCAAGGTCACCGACGTGCGCTACCGCAGCTATCCCGGCGTCGCGCCGGGGATCGTGCTGCGGCAGAGCCCGCCGGCCGGCCAGCGCGTCAGCTCGCGGGCGGCGCTCAGCCTCGACGTGAGCAGGCCGGCGTCGTGATCCTCGCGCCGTCGATCCTGGCCGCCGATCTCTCGCGGCTCGGCGAGCAGATCCAGGCCGTCGAGCGCGGCGGCGCCGGGCTCGTCCACGTCGACGTGATGGACGGCCACTTCGTGCCCAACATCTCGATGGGCCCCGTGGTGGTCGCAGCCTGCCGGCGCGTCACCCAGCTGCCGATCGACGCGCACCTGATGATCGAGAACGCCGAGAAGTACCTCGACGCCTTCGTCGACGCCGGCGCCTCCTCGGTGAGCGTCCACGTGGAGGCGCTCACGCACCTGCAGCGCGCCGTGGCGCACCTGCGCGAGCGGGGCGTCTCGCCGGGAGTCGCGCTCAATCCTTCGACGCCGGTCGCCGCGCTCTCGGAGATCCTGCCCGAGGTCGACTACGTGCTCGTGATGTCCGTGAACCCCGGCTTCTCGTACCAGAAGCTGCTGCCGCCGACTCTCGACAAGCTGCGGCGTCTAAAGGACGAGATCCGTGCGCGCGGGCTGCGCGTCCGGCTACAGGTGGACGGTGGAGTGAACCCGGCAAACATCAAGAGCGTGCGTCGAGGCCGGCGCCGAGATCGTGGTCGTCGGCGCCGCCGCCTTCGCGGCCGGCGACCCGGAGCAGGCGGTGCGCGGCCTGGTCAGGGCCGCTTCGTGAGCGCGGCCTCCGTCTCGCGCCTGCGCGTGCGCTACGCCGAGACCGACCAGATGGGGGTCGCCTGGCACGGCAGCTACTTCGCCTGGTTCGAGGTCGGCCGCACCGACCTGCTGCGCGAGCGCGGCATGACCTACCGCGAGCTCGAGTCCCGGGACGTGCACCTGCCCGTGATCGAGGCGAGCGCCCGCTACCAGCGGCCGGCGCGCTACGACGACCTGCTCGAGATCCGCACGCGCGTGCTCGCCTACTCGGGCGCCCGGGTCTCGTTCGAGTACGAGATCCGCTGCGAAGGCGACGACGCGCCGCTCGCGACGGGGATGACGCAGCACGCTTCGGTCGACGGGCGCGGCCGTCCGCGGCGGCTGCCTCCCGAGCTGCGGAGCCTGCTGCAGTGAAGGTCGTCGTCACGGGAGCCGCGGGCTTCATCGGCTCGCACCTCGCCGAGCGCCTGCTGGCGGACGGGCACGACGTGACCGGGATCGACTGCTTCACGGACTACTACCCGCGCGAGCTCAAGGAGAAGAACCTCGAGACGGCGCGCGCGAGCGCCCGCTTCCGGCTGGTCGAAGGGCGGCTGCAGGACGCGGAGCTCGGGAGGCTGCTCGACGGCGCCGAGCACGTCTATCACCTCGCGGCGCAGGCGGGCGTGCGGGCCTCCTGGGGGCGCGAGTTCTCGCACTACACCGAGCACAACGTGCTCGCGACGCAGCGGCTGCTCGAGGCCGCGCTCGGGGCCGGGCGTCCGCGGATCGTCTACGCGTCGTCGTCCTCGGTCTACGGCGACGCCCCCACGCTGCCGCTCCGCGAGGACGGCCCGTGCGTGCCGGTTTCGCCCTACGGGGTGACGAAGCTGGCTGCCGAGCACCTCTGCGGCCTCTATCACCGCAACCATGGCCTCCCGACCGTGAGCCTCCGCTTCTTCACCGTCTACGGGCCGCGCCAGCGCCCCGACATGGCCTTCAACCGCTTCCTGACGGCCGCCCGCGACCGGGCGCCGATCACGGTCTACGGCGACGGCCTGCAGACGCGAGACTTCACCTACGTCGACGACATCGTCTCCGCCGTGCGCCAGGCGGCGCTTTCGGGCCGGCCCGGCTGCGTGTATAACGTGGGCGGAGGCGAGCGAGTCGCCCTCAACGAGGTGCTGCGCCTCGTCGAGACGGTCACCGGGCAACACCTCCAGATCCAGCGCCAGGAGCCCCAGAAGGGCGACATGAGAGACACGTTCGCCGATACGACAGCCGCGCGCACCGACCTCGGGTTCCGCTCCACCGTCGCACTCGCCGAGGGGCTCGGGCGCGAGTGGCACTGGATCCAGGGGCGTTCTTGAGAGGTCGCGCCCTCGCCGCCCTCCTGGCGCTCGCCGCCCTGCCGGCGTGCGCCAGCAAGCAGCTCGACCTCGAGTCGCTCGCGAGCGCCTCGGACGAGGTCGTCTGGGAGGCCGGCCAGAAGGCGATCGGCAAGAAGGACTGGGAGTCGGCGCGGCAGTACTACAAGCGCCTGATCGACGCCTTTCCCCAGAGCCAGCACCAGCCCGACGCCCGCATCGCCCTCGCCGACACGTATTTCGAGGAGGGCGGCACCGGCAACTACGTGCTCGCGGTCTCGGCCTACCGGGAGTTCCTGACGCTCTACCCGAGTCACCCGCGCTCCGACTACGCGCAGTTCCGCGCGGGCGAGTCCTATTTCAAGCAGAAGAACTCGTCGGATCGCGACCAGACGGCCACCAAGCAGGCGCTCGAGGAGTACGAGCGGCTGCTCGACATCTACCCGCAGTCGACGCACGTCGAGGAGACCCGGAACCGGATCCACACCTGCCGCCAGACGCTCGCCCGGGCGCATCACCAGGTCGGGTTCTTCTACCAGAAGACGCGCAAATCCTGGCGCTCGGCCATCGCGCGCTACGAGACGATCCTGACGGACTACCCCGACTACGAAAAGCTCGACGAGGTGTTGTTCCGCATTAGCCAGTGCCTGTCCTACGCCGGCCGCTACGCCGAGGCCCGGCCCTACCTGTCGCGGCTCCGCTCCGAGTTCCCGAAGAGCCCGTTCGTTCCCGAGGCGGACAAGCTCGAGCAGACTTTCCCCGCCTCCGCCCCGGTCGCGGCCCCCGCGGCTGGCCCCTCCAGCGACTCCCACGGCCACGCCTCCCGCCGAAAAACCGCCTGCCACACCGCCGCCCACAAACCCCTGACCTAAAGTGTCACTTTGGGGATGTGACCAAAACCTCTTGACGAAAAGCCTTTTTTCCTGCTACCGTCCGCGGGACTGAGCCGGGTGCCGTAGGCTCGTGAGGACGGAGGCGGTGTTCCGTCCGGGAGGAGAGGCAGTGAAAGCGAAGCTGATCCTGGGTAGCCTCGTGGTCTTCGCGATGGCCGCGGGCCCGATCCTGGCGCAGACCCAACCCGCGGCCGCCGACGCCGCCGGTCTTCAGATGGGCCCGGCAACGATCGCCCCCCACTGGACCAAGAACCCGGACTACCCGACTTCGATCCCCGAGGGGACCGCGTACTACATCGTGGTTCGCGGCGACACGCTCTGGGACATCTCGGCCCGCTTCCTGAAGAACCCGTACCTCTGGCCCCAGATCTGGAACGAGAACAAGTACATCAAGGACGCCCACTGGATCTATCCCGGCGACCCGATCGTGCTGCCCAAGGTGGCACTCGTGGCCGAGGGCGCGGGCCAGGCCCCCGGTGAGACGGGGCCGGAAGGCGTCGGCGAGGGCGCTCCGATCCCCGGCATGGTCGAGGGCGCGGGCGAGGGCGCCGCGACGGCTCTCTACCCGGTGACCGAGGAGCTCTCGCTGCAGTGCGCCTCCTACGTCGTCAACGACCGGGAAGACGAGAGCCTGTTCCTGGTCGGCTCGGAGGAGGGCTTCGACAAGAACGCCTACGGCGACCGCGAGCTCGTCTACCTCAACAAGGGCAGCAACGCGGGCGTGAAGGCGGGCGACCTCTACACGCTCCACCACGTCGCCTACGGCGTGAAGCACCCGCGCAGCGGCAAGAAGATCGGCACCAAGATCGAGACCACCGGCTGGGTCAAGGTGATCCTGGTGCAGGAGAACACGGCCTGCGCCGTCATCGAGCAGGCCTGCTTCGACGTGCACGCCGGCGACTACCTGAAGCCGTTCGAGAAGGTGAACGTGCCGATGGTGACGCGGCGCGCCACGGAGGATTGCTGCTCCACCGAGAACGACAAGACGTCGCGCCACGTGGTCGATCTGCAGGACGACGTCTCGATCGGCGGCACCGGCCTCTTCGTCACGATCGACGCCGGAACCGACGACGGCGTCGCCCCCGGCACGGTGTTCTCGGTCTACCGCGTGATGTATCCCTCGGTGCCGACGCCCCGCAACGTCGTCGGCGAGGCGACCGTCGTCTCGGTCCGCGAGCGGACCGCCACGGCCAAGATCACCTATGCCCGCAAGGAGATCATGGTGGGCGACCAGGTTCAGTTGCGATAGGGGGCACGGGGGGCGATCAGCCCCCCGAAAGCCGGTCCAGAGCGTCCGTTAGCTTTCGTTTCTGGTTCGTTAAGGGGGGCCCGATCGGCCCCCCTTTTCATTTGGCGGCCGCCGCCGGCCGCAGCACCTCGCGGTAGAAGCGGATGAAGTAGTCGGCCCCCGACACGAGCGTCAGCGTCACCACCACGCCCAGAGCCGCGAGGCCCGGCAGCCGCAGCACCGGATAGGGCGGCGAGAGCAGGAACAGCAGGATCGCCACCACCTGGGCGACCATCTTCGCCTTCCCCAGGCCGGACGCCCGGATCAGCACTCCGCGCCCGGCGGCCACGTTCCGGAGCCCCGTGACGGCCAGCTCGCGGGCCAGGATGATCATCACCACCCACGCCGGCACCAGGTTCATCTCCACGAGCGACAGGAAGGCGGCCGCGGTCAGCAGCTTGTCGGCCAGGGGGTCGAGCAGGATCCCGAGCTTCGTCACCTCGTTGCGCCGCCGCGCGAAGTAGCCGTCGAGGTAGTCCGTCGCCACCGCGAGCGAGAAGATCGCCGCGCCGAAGTACACGTGCCCTTCCACCCGCGTCAGCAGTACCACCACGAGCAGCGGGACGAGGAAGATGCGCAGGAGCGTGAGGGCGTTCGGCAGGTTCACGCGCGGTGCCTCTTTATAGAGAATGCGGGACGCGGCCGTCAAGGAACGCGGGACCCCTGATGCTATGATCCCTGCCCCCCATCATGAGAGCGGTCATTCTCGCGGGCGGTGAGGGCACGCGGCTCCGCCCCCTGACGCTCAGCGTCCCCAAGCCCGTCGTGCCGGTCGTCGACCGGCCGTTCCTGCGGCACCAGCTCGACCTGCTGGCGCGGGCCGGCGTGCGCGACGTCGTCTTCTCGGTGGCCTACCGGCCGGAGCGCGTCGAGGCGGTCTTCGGCGACGGCAGCGCGTTCGGCGTCAAGATCCGCTACGCGGTCGAGGAGACTCCCCTCGGCACCGGCGGCGCCGTGCGCAACGCGCTCGACCTGCTGGACGACCGCACGATCGTGATGAACGGCGACGTGCTCACGGACGTCGACCTCGCGGCGCTCGTCCGCCGCCACGAGCAGCAGCAGGCTTCCGCGACGATCCTGCTGACGCCGGTGCCGAACCCGTCGGCCTACGGGCTCGTCGAGACGAATGCCGCCGGACGGGTGCTCCGCTTCCGCGAGAAGCCGAAGCCCGAGGAGATCACGACGGACACCATCAACGCAGGCATCTACATACTGGAGACGCGAGTCATCGACCTGATCCCGCCCTCCGTCAACCACTCGATCGAGCGGGGCTTCTTCCCCACCCTCCTGCGGACGCGGCGACGTCGTGTTCGGCCCCGTGCACCCGGGCTACTGGATCGACATCGGGACGCCCGAGAAGTACCTGCAGGTCCATCGCGACATCCTGGGCGGCCGCTTCCGCGTGGCGCTCGAGGCCGAGGCGCGCGGCGGCGGCTTCGTGGCCCGGGGCGCCCGCATCGCCGAGGGCGCCGGACTCGAGGCACCCTTCTTCGTCGGTCCGGGCTGCGAGATCGACGCCGGCGCGGCGATCGGACCGGACGCGGTGCTGGTCGCCGACGTGCGCGCGCGGGCGGGATCGCGCGTGCGCGACAGCGTGCTCTGGAAGGGCGCCGAGGCGGGCCGCGAGGCCACGATCGACGGCAGCCTGCTGGGGGCGGGCGTCCGCATCGGAGCACACGCGGTCGTGCGCGGGGCGCAGCTCGGGGAGGGCTCGGTGCGTGAGCGACCATTCGAAGAGCGCCGGAGGCGCTGCGTGACCGCGATCGCGCCGGGCATCTTCAAGGCGTACGACATCCGCGGCCTCTATCCGGGCGAGCTCGATGCCGAGGTCTATCGCCGCATCGGGCGGGCGTTCGTGGACTACCTCGGCGCCAGCAAGATCGCGGTCGGACGCGACTGCCGGCTCTCGTCGCCCGAGCTCGCCGCGGCGCTCGTGGCCGGCGCGCGCGCGCAGGGGGCCTCGGTCACCGACATCGGAGTCGTCTCGACCGACATGCTGTACTACTACGTGGCGCGCCACGACCTCGAGGGCGGCGCGATCGTGACGGCCTCCCACAACCCCAAGGAGTGGAACGGGGCGAAGCTCGTGAGGCGCGGGGCGCTCGCGCTCTCGGGCGACGCCGGGATCAAGGAGATCCGCGAGTGGCTGGTCGCAGGCCGCTACGCCGAGCCGACCCCGCCGCCGCGGGGCGAGCTCGCCACCGCGGCCGTGACCGAGGAGTACGCGCGCCACTGCCTGTCGTTCGTCGAGCTGTCGCGGATCCCCCGCCTCAAGGTCGTGCTCGACACCGCCAACGGCATGGGAGCCGTCGGCGTCCAGGCGATCTACGGCTCGCTGCCGCTCCAGACGACACGCCTCTACTTCGAGCTCGACGGCACCTTCCCGAACCATCCGGCCGACCCGCTCCTGGAGGAGAACCGCCGCGACCTCGTCGAGCGCGTGCGCTCGGAGGGCGCCGACCTGGGAATCGCCTGGGACGGCGACGCCGACCGCTGCTTCTTCGTCGACGACCAGGGCGAGTACGTGCCGGGCGACTTCGTCACGGCGGTGCTCGGCGAGGCGTTCGCGCGGCGCGAGCCGGGCGCGCGCATCGTGTACGACGTGCGCGCCTCGCGCGCCGTCCCCGACTACGTGAGCCGCGCGGGCGGCACGCCGCTCATGAACCGCGTCGGCCACGCCTTCATCAAGAAGCGCATGCGCGACGAGAACGCGATCTTCGGCGGCGAGGTCTCCGGCCACTTCTACTTCCGCGAGAACTGGTTCGCCGACAACGGCATGATCCCGGCCCTGCTGGTGCTCGAGCGCATCGGCCAGGAAGGCCGCCGGCTCAGCGAGATCCTCGCGCCGCTGCGCGCGCAGTACCACATCTCGGGAGAGATCAACTCGCGCGTCGCCGACGTGCCGCGCGCCCTCGCCCGCCTCGAGGAGCGCTACCAGGACGGCCGCATCACGAAGCTCGACGGCGTCTCGGTCGACTACGACGACTGGCACTTCAACGTGCGCGCCGTCGAACACCGAGCCGCTGCTGCGGCTCAACCTCGAGGCCAAGACCCCCGCGGACATGCAGAAACGGCGCGACGAGCTGCTGGCGCTCGTCCGCGGCTAGCCGCCGATGCTTGACCGGCCGGCGCCAGGCTGTCTATCATGTCCGGTCGAGCGCACGAGGCGGGCGTAGCTCAGCTGGTAGAGTACGAGCTTCCCAAGCTCGGAGTCGCGGGTTCGAATCCCGTCGCCCGCTCCAGCCGCCCTCCCGCGCGAGCGGCATGTTGAGTTGCTGAGCCTCCGGGAGGAGCCATGGGAATCTTCGGTAAGAACGACAGCCGTCCTCCGGAGCCGCCGCCGCCGACGCGGCCCGTCACGCCGACGCTCCACGCGGCCAGCACCGGCGCCGCACGCGCCCGCGGCCGCCCCGGCCGCCCATCGCGCCGGGCCCTGCGTCATCGGCTCGAAGGTGCAGCTCAAGGGCGAGCTGCACGGGCGCCGAGGCCGTGCTCGTCGAGGGCACCATCGAGGGAAGCATCCGGCTCACGGCCGAGCTGCGCGTGGCGCCGGGCGGTACGGTCAAGGCCGACGTCTCGGCCAACACCGTCGTCGTGGCGGGCGAGGTGATCGGCGACTGCCACGCGACCGAGCGCGTCGTGCTCGAGTCGACCGGCCGGCTCACCGGCAACATCCGCGCCCCCCGCATCGTGATCGCCGAAGGCGCGAGCTTCCGCGGAACGAGCGACATGTCGGCGCGCGCGGGCGGCGACAAGGCCTGAGCGTGGCGAAGCGCTACGGCAACTACATAGGCGGAGCCTGGAAGGACGCCGCCTCGGGCCGCACCTTCGACAACCGCAACCCGGCCGACACCTCGGACCTGATCGGCAGCTTCGCCGACTCGGGGCCCGAGGACGTCGAGCGCGCCGTCGCCTGCGCGCGGGAGGCGTACCCGCGCTGGAAGGCGCTGCCCGCCCCCAAGCGCGGCGAGATCCTCTACCGCGCCGCCGAGATCCTGGTGAAGCGCAAGGAGGACTTCTCGCGCGACATGACGCGCGAGATGGGCAAGGTCCTGGACGAGACGCGCGGCGACGTCCAGGAAGCGATCGACATGACGTACTACATGGCGGGCGAGGGGCGGCGGCAGTTCGGCCAGACGACACCGTCCGAGATGCCCGACAAGTTCCAGATGTCGGTGCGCCAGCCGATCGGCATCGCCGGCCTGATCACGCCCTGGAACTTCCCGATGGCGATCCCCTCGTGGAAGATGATGCCGGCGCTGATCCTCGGCAACACCGTGGTGATCAAGCCCGCGACCGACACCCCGCTCTCGGTCGTCAACCTGATCCAGGCGCTCGAGGAAGCCGGGCTGCCCAAGGGCGTCGTGAACATGGTGACGGGCAGCGGCTCGCAGGCGGGCTCGCCGCTCATGAGCCACAAGGACGTGGGCATGGTGTCCTTCACCGGCTCGACCGAAGTCGGCCGCCGGGTCTCCGAGGCCTGCGCGCCGGCCTTCAAGCACTGCCACCTCGAGATGGGCGGCAAGAACATCATCATGGTGATGGACGACGCGCGGCTCGACCTCGCGGTCGAGGGCGCGCTCTGGGGCGGCTTCGGCACGACCGGCCAGCGCTGCACCGCCGCGAGCCGCGTCGCCGTGCACGAGAAGGTCTACCGGGAGTTCCTCGACCGCTTCGCCGCCGGCGCCAAGGGGCTGCGGGTCGGGAACGGTCTCGAGCCGAAGACCCAGGTCGGCCCCTGCGTGAACACCGCGCAGCTCGAGACCGTCGAGCGCTACGTGAAGATCGGCAAGGACGAGGGCGCGACGCTCGTGGCCGGCGGCAGCCGGCTCGGCACGGGCGACCACGCCCGCGGCTACTTCCACGAGCCGACCGTCTTCGCCGACTGCTCGCCGAAGATGCGCGTGGCGCACGAGGAGATCTTCGGGCCGGTCGTCTCGGTGATCCCGGTGAAGTCGCTCGAGGAGGCGATCGAGGTCGGAAACTCGGTCGACTACGGGCTCTCCGCGTCCATCTACACCCAGGACATCGGCAAGGCGTTCACGGCCATGCGCGAGATGTACACGGGCATCTTCTACGTCAACGCCCCCACCATCGGCGCCGAGACCCACCTGCCCTTCGGCGGCACCAAGAACACGGGCAACGGGCACCGCGAGGCGTGCGTCCAGGCCCTCGAGGTGTTCTCCGAGTGGAAGAGCATTTACATCGACTTCAGCGGCAAGCTGCAGCGCGCCCAGATCGACTGAAGATCCTTTCCCTTGTATAATTTCCGTCGCGAAGCCATGCCCGCGACGGCCCTGGACGACCGCAGAGGAGAAGTCCTCCGAACCCTGATCCAGCTCCACGTGGAGACGGGCGATCCGGTCGGCTCGGAGAGCCTCTGCCGGGCGTTCGGACGGGCGCTCTCCCCCGCCAGCCTGCGCAACATCATGGCGGACCTCGAGGCGCTCGGGTACCTCGACCACCCCCACACGAGCGCCGGTCGCGTCCCCACCGACGAGGGCTACCGGGTCTACGTCGACTCGCTGATGGGCCCGAGCCCGCTCGCCGACGGCGAGGCGCGCGCGATCGCCGAGCTGCGCTCGCAGGACGCGACGCCCGCCCAGACGATGGAGCGGGCCTCCCAGCTGCTGTCGCGGCTCAGCCGCCACGTGGGCTTCGTGCTCGCGCCCGACATCGCGCGCACCAGCTTCCGGCACATCGACCTCGTCCCGCTCGGCCACCCGCGCGTGCTGGTGGTGATGGTGTCCGCGACCGAGCCTCGTCACGCACAAGGTGATCGAGGTCGAGGAGCGGCTGGAGCCGAGCCAGCTCCAGGAGTGCGCCAACTACCTGAACGCGCACTTCAGCGGCATGCCGCTCGCCCAGATCCGCACGCGCCTGATCGAGATGATGAGCGAGGAGAAGGCGCTCTACGACTCGCTGCTGCAGCGCGTCGTGGCGCTCGGCGGGCGCGCGTTCGAGGTCAAGGAGAGCGAGGGGAGCGTCTACCTCGACGGCGCGTCGAACATCCTCGCGCAGCCCGAGTTCGACGACACCGAGCGCATGCGCGCGCTCTTCCGCACCTTCGAGGAGAAGAGCCGCCTGGTACGCATCCTGAACGCCTGCATCGCCGGCGAGGGGATCCGGGTGCTGATCGGACACGAGAACCCCGACCCGGAGCTCTCGGACCTGTCGCTCGTCGGCGCCACCTGCTCGCTCGACGGCGGGCCCGCCTTCGGCGTGGGCGTGCTCGGCTCGACGCGCATGCAGTACGCGCACGTCGTCTCGCTCGTCGACCACGTGGCGCGCGCCGTCTCCGACGTGCTGCGAGGCCATCGGGCGTGAGCCGGCGCCGCAACGGCCGCGAGGACGACGCCGAGGTGTCGCCCTCGTCGGCGGCCACCGAGGACCAGCCGGGCGAGAGCGGCCTCGAGCCCCACGCGGCGAGCGGCGAGCCGGCCCCGGAAGCAGCGGACGAGAGCGCCGCGCTGCGCCGCGAGCGGGACGAGCTCAAGGAGGCGCTGCTCCGGCGCCGCGCCGACTTCGAGAACTACAGGAAGCGTGTCGAGCGCGACCGCAGCACGGCCGCGCTCGAAGCCGAGGCGGCGCTGCTGCGCCAGCTGCTCGGCACCGTCGACAACCTCGAGCGCGCCCTGCAGGCCCAGGACGCCGGCACGTCGCTGCGCGAGGGCGTGGTGCTGACGCACCGCGAGCTGATGACCCTGCTCGAGTCGCTCGGCGTGACGGCGATCGACGCGCTCGGCCAGCGCTTCGACCCGACCGCGCACCAGGCGATCCTGCACGAGCCCCACTCCGGGTTCGAGCCGGGCACGGTTTCCGAGGTGTACCGCAAGGGCTTCCGCTACCGGGACCGCCTGCTGCGGCCGGCGCTCGTGAAGGTCGCGAGCGAGCCTGCGGGCGCGGACCCGGAGGGCGGAGACGTCCACTAGGAGAGCGGCTCAAACGAGGAGCGAGGTCCACACTTGGGCAAGATGATCGGCATCGACCTGGGCACGACGAACTCGTGCGTCGCGGTCATGGAAGGCGGCGTGCCCCAGGTGATCCCCAACCAGGAAGGCGCCCGCACGACGCCTTCGATCGTGGGCTTCACCGCCAAGGGCGAGAGGCTCGTCGGCCAGATCGCCAAGCGCCAGGCGCTCACGAACCCGAAGAACACCGTGTTCGCGGTGAAGCGCCTGATCGGCCGCAAGTTCGACTCGCGCGAGGCCGAAGAGGCCAAGCGGTTCATGCCGTTCCAGCTCACGAACGCGCCGAACGGCGACGTCCACCTGCAGATCGAGGACAAGGTCTACTCGCCGCCCGAGATCTCGTCCTTCGTGCTGCAGAAGCTGAAGGCGGCGGCCGAGGACTACCTCGGCGAGGCCGTCGAAGAGGCGATCATCACCGTCCCCGCGTACTTCAACGACCCCCAGCGCCAGGCCACGAAGGACGCGGGCCTGATCGCCGGCCTCAAGGTCTCGCGCATCATCAACGAGCCGACGGCGGCGGCGCTCGCCTACGGGCTCAAGAACACCGGCAAGAGCGGCCAGATGGTCGCCGTCTACGACCTCGGCGGCGGCACCTTCGACATCACGATCCTCGAGATGGCCGACGGGCTCTTCCAGGTGCGCGCGACCGGCGGCGACACCTACCTCGGCGGCGAGGACTTCGACCAGCGCATCATCGACTGGCTGATCGGCGAGTTCCAGCGCGAGACCGGGATCGACCTCAAGGCGGACCGCATGGCGCTGCAGCGGCTCAAGGAAGCCGCCGAGAAGGCGAAGTGCGAGCTGTCGACCGCGCAGCAGACGGAGATCGTGCTGCCCTTCATCTCGGCCGACGCCTCGGGTCCCAAGCACCTCAACACCGTGCTCACACGGCAGAAGTACGAGGAGCTGACGCGACGCGCTGCTCGAGAAGACGATCGCGCCCTGCGAGAACTGCTTGCGCGACGCGCAGATGAAGCCGGAGCAGATCGACGAGGTGCTGCTGGTCGGCGGCCAGACGCGCGCCCCGAAGGTCACCGAGGTCGTGCGCCAGGTGTTCGGCAAGGAGCCGAACCGCGCCGTCAACCCCGACGAGGGCGTCGCGATGGGCGCCGCGATCCAGACCGGGATCATCCAGGGCGAGGTCAAGGACCTCGTGCTGCTCGACGTCACGCCTCACACGCTCGGCATCGAGACCAAGGACGGCACCTTCACGTCGCTGATCGACCGCAACAGCACGATCCCGACGCGCAAGAGCCGCGTCTTCACGACCGTGGCCGACAACCAGACGCGCGTCGAGGTGCACGTGCTGCAGGGCGAGAGCGACATGGCGGCCTACAACAAGAGCCTGCAGAAGTTCGAGCTCACCAACATCCCGCCCGCGCCGCGCGGCGTGCCGCAGATCGAGGTCGGCTTCGAGATCGACGTCAACGGCATCGTGTCGGTGGAAGCCACCGACCAGGCGACCGGCCGGCGCCAGGCGATCACGATCCACCCCTCGGGCGGCCTCAGCCAGTCCGACGTCAACCGGCTGGTGGACGAGACGCGCAAGCGCGACTCCGAGGAGAAGTCCAAGAAGGAGCAGGAGGCCGTGGTCCGGCAGCTCGACGGGCTCGTGGCCAACACCATGCGCTCGGTCCAGGCGCTCGAGGGCAAGCTCACGCCCGACGAGCAGCAGCGCATCCTCGACTCGATCGAGCGCGCCAAGAAGGCGCGCGGCGACAGCAACCTGGACGAGCTGCGCTCGCGGCTGTCGGAGATGGAGAAGGCGGCGGGCATCATCGGCCAGGCGATGCTCAGGCCGTGATCGAGCCGACACGAACGAAGCAAGGGCAAACAAACGACAGGCTGGACGGCGTGGGGGGCTCCTACGCCGCCCCCCACACCCCCCGCTAGCGTGGCCCAACGCGACTACTACGAGGTGCTCGGGGTTCCCCGCAACGCCTCCGAGCAGGAGATCAAGTCGGCCTATCGCCGGCTCGCGCTCAAGCACCATCCCGACCGCAACCCCGGCGACGCGCACGCCGAGGAGCGCTTCAAGGAGGCGGCCGAGGCGTACGGCGTCCTCGGCGATCCCGACAAGCGCAGGCGCTACGACGCCTACGGGCACGCCGGGGTGGGCGGGGCCGCCGGAGGCGGCTTCGACCCGACGATCTTCGCGGACTTCGGCGACATCCTCGGCGACTTCTTCGGCTTCGGCGACGCCTTCGGCAGCGAGGCGCGGCCCGCGGCGCGGCGCCGACCTGCGCTACAACCTCGACCTCAGCTTCGAGGAGGCGGCGTTCGGCACCGAGGCGCAGATCAAGATCCCCCGCGCCGAGCGCTGCGAGACCTGCTCGGGCACGGGGCAGCGCTGCCGGCACCGAGCCCGTCACCTGCCCCACCTGCCGCGGCAGCCGGCCAGGTCACGTTCCAGCAGGGCTTCTTCAGCGTCGCGCGCAGCTGCGGGCAGTGCCGCGGCAGCGGGCGGATCGTGGCCAAGCCCTGCCCCGCCTGCGGCGGCGAGGGCCAGCGCCGCGTCGAGAAGACGCTGCAGATCAAGATCCCGGCCGGCGTCGACGGCGACAGCCAGCTGCGCATCAGCGGCGAGGGCGAAGCGGGAGCGCTCGGCGGGCCCTCCGGCGACCTCTACGTCGTCCTGCGCGTGGCGGAGCACGCCTTCTTCAAGCGCGACGGCACGCACCTCGTGTGCGAGATGCCGATCGGCGTCGCGCAGGCGGCGCTCGGCGCCACGGTCGAGGTGCCGACGCTCGACGGCGGCAAGGCCAAGCTCAATGTCCCGGAGGGCACGCAGTCCGGCGCGGTGCTCAAGCTAAGGGCCAGGGCGTCCCGGCGCTCGGCGGCCGCGGACGCGGCGACCTGCACGTGCTGGTGCGCGTGGTCGTTCCCAGGCACCTCACCTCCGAGCAGCGCAAGCTCTTCGAGCAGCTCGCCAAGACGCTGCCGGTGCCGGACCTCAAGGACAAGGACAAGTCGCTGCTCGACCGGATGAAGGACTTCCTCGGCTGAGGGCCCCGGGGCGGCTCGCCTCATGCATGCGCTGCGCGTGATCGTCGACGCGGCCCGTGAAGACGAAGCCACGGCCGCCCTCTGGGACGCCGGCACGCAGGGCGTCGAGGTGAAGCCCGAGCGCGAGCGCCGCGTGGAGCTCTTGGCCTACTTCGGCGACGATCCCGACCTCGACGCGCTCGGGCGCGCGCTGCCCGGTGCTTCGATCGAGGCGGTACCCGTGCCGGAGGTCGACTGGGTGGCGCGCTTCCGCGAGGGTTTTCGGCCCTTCCGTGTCGGGCGCTTCGAGATCGTCCCGCGCTGGGAGGCGGCCGGACCTGCGGCGGAGCGGCTGATCGTCGACCCCGGCCGCGCCTTCGGCACCGGAACCCACGAGACGACGAAGCTCTGCCTGGAAGCGCTCGAGAGCCTCGCCGACCGGCGCCCGCTCGGGCGCACGCTCGACCTCGGCGCGGGGACGGCGCTCCTGGCCGTGGCCGCGCGCCGCCTCGGCGCCGCGCCCGTCGTCGCATCCGACATCGACCCCGAGGCAACGGCCGCCTCACACCATCACGCCGCGCTCAACGGCGAGCGGCTGCACGTCGTGCGCGCCGACGGCGCCGCTGGCTTCCGGACGCGCAGCATTCGACCTCGTTCTCGCCAACCTGATGGCGCTGCTGCTCGTCGACCGCGCGGCGGCGATCCAGGACCTCGTGGCACCGGGCGGCGCCCTCGTCCTCTCGGGCCTGCTGCTGGACGACGTGCCGCCGGTGCGCGAGGCCTTCGCCGCGTCCGGCACGCCGCGCGAGCACCGGCTCGGCGAGTGGGCCGCGCTCGTCTTCGAAGCCGCGGAGCCCGCCCGGTGAGCCTGCACCGCTTCCACGTCCCGAGCGCCGCGCCCGGTGCGCGCGTCGAGCTGCCCGAGCACGCGGCGCACCACGCGCGCGAGGTGCTGCGTCTGCGCGCGGGCGCCGAGGTGCACGTGTTCGACGGAGCCGGCCACGAGTGGCACGCGGTGCTCGAGGAGGTCTCGCGCCGGAGCGTCTCCGCGCGCATGCTCCAGGCCGTGGCCGCCCGCGCCGAGTCGCCGCTGCGCCTGGTGCTGGCGATGGCCGCGCTCAAGGGCGACCGCATGGAGCTGGTGCTGCAGAAGGCGACCGAGCTCGGCGTCGCGGCGATCTGGCCGGTCGTGACGTTCAGGACCGACGCGGCCGCACG
The DNA here is from genome assembly GCA_963744315.1 of uncultured Acidobacteriota bacterium. GTDB lineage: Bacteria > Acidobacteriota > Vicinamibacteria > Fen-336 > Fen-336 > DATBSL01. Next base: position 192,505 of record CAVUTB010000010.1, on the reverse strand, counting down.
GCCGGCGCTCGAGGGCTCGCGCGCCGAGCGCTGGGAGCGCGTCGCATCGGGCGCCGCGGAGCAGTGCGGTCGAGCTCACGTGCCGCAGGTCGCGCCCACGACGACCCTGCGCGGCCTCATCGAGCGCGCCGTTCGACGGCCGCCGCGTCGCGCTGCTCGAAACGCCCGGTCACGCGCCGCTCGCTTCGCTCGCGATCCCCGCTGCTTCCCCGCTGCTGCTGCTCGTGGGGCCCGCCGGCGGCTTCGAGCCGGCCGAAGCCGAGGAGCTGCGAGCCGCCGGCTTCGAGGCCGCGTCGCTCGGCCCGCGCATCCTGCGCGCCGAGACGGCAGCGGTCGCTGCGGTGGCGATCGCACAGTCGCGCTGGGGTGATCTCGCACCGTAAGCGCGCCGAAGCGTCCTGCTATACTGCCCGCGCTCCATGTTCCTGCTCGGCGAGACGGTCGGGAAATACCAGATCCTCGCCAATCTCGGGCTCCGGCGGCTTCGGCACGGTCTTTCTCGCCCGCGACACCTGGATCGACAAGAAGGTCGCGATCAAGGTCCCGCACCGCCAGACGGGCGACTCCGACGAGCTGCTCCAGGAGCCGCGGCTGCTCGCGGCGCTCGATCACCCGAACATCGTCTCGATCCTCACGGCCGAGCGCGCGAACGGCACGTTCTTCATCGTGATGGAGTACGTGAAGGGCGAGACGCTCGAGGCGGTGCTCGACCGCGAGAAGTCGCTCGACGTGCCGCGCGCGCTCACCTACGCCGTCCAGATCCTGAAGGGCGTCGAGCACGCGCACGAGGCGCAGATCCTGCACCGCGACCTGCGGCCCGCGAACGTGCTCATCTCGGAGAGCGGCGCCTTGAAGGTCGCCGACTTCGGCACCTCGCGCCTGCTCGAGCGCTCGCACGCCACCACGGTGATCGGCAGCCCGCCCTACATGGCGCCCGAGGCCTTCCAGGGGCGCGCGGTGCTGGCGTCGGACATCTACTCGGTCGGCGTGATGATCTACCAGATGCTGACCGGGGTGCTGCCCTACTTCAGCCCGAACCCGGCGCAGATCGAGCGCCTCGTCGCCCAGGGGCGCTGCACGCCGCCCAAGATCAAGAACACCCAGATCCCGCGCGAGGTCTCCGACATCGTGATGAAGGCGCTCAACTCGGAGCTCGGCGATCGCTACCAGCGCGCCTCGGAGCTGCTCGACGACCTCGCGACCGCCGCCGAGATCGACCACAACGCGAGCGAGATGGAGGACATCCGGCGGCGGCTGCGCGCCCGCGAGGTCCCGAAGCGCGGCTTCTGCTGGCACTGCAGGAAGCCCCTCCACGCCAGGAGCGAGGTGTGCGCGTTCTGCGGCGAGAAGCAGTGACTCGCGAGCCCTAGCGTCCGCCCGTGAGCCCGGCGGTCGCCTCGCTTCTCGCGCTGCTCGTCGCCATCGCGCTGAGCTTCTCGGCGCGCGTCAACGTGGGCGTCGCGGCTCTCGCGCTCGCCTTCCTGCTCGGCCTCGCCCTGCCGGGGCTGCGGGCGGAAGGCGTCGCCGCCGCCTTTCCCTCGTCGCTCTTCCTGACGCTGCTCGGGGTGACGCTGCTCTTCGCGGCCACCGAAGCCAACGGAACGCTCGCGCGCGCGGCCGCCCGGGCCGTCCGCCTGGCGCGCGGCGACGCGCGCGTGGTTCCCTGGCTGCTCTTCGCCGTCGCCTTCGTCGTGTCGGCCGTCGGCCCCGGCGCGGTGCCGAGCGTCGCCCTCGTCGCCCCGCTCGCGGCCAAGGTCGCGGCGCGGATGGGCCTGTCTCCCTTCATCGGCGCTCTCTTCGTGGCGAACGGCGCCAATGCCGGGAACCTCTCGCCATTGAGCGCGGTCGGCATCATCGCGAACTCGCGGATGGCGGAGGCGGGAGTGGGCGGACACGAGGCGAAGGTCTTCGCCGCGAACGCGCTCGCCCACGTGCTCGTCAGCGTCGCGGCCTACGCCGTCTGGCGCTGGCGAAGCCCCGGCCGCGAGGCCTCGCCGCAGAGCGCCCCACCGCCTCCGATCGAGGCCGCGCCTCTCGAGCCCGGGCAGAAGCTGTCCCTGGTCGTGCTGACGGCCTGGGCGCTCGGAGCCGTCGCCTTTCGGCTTCCGGTCGGTCTTTCGGCGCTCGTCGCGGTCGTCGTCCTGCTGGCCTCGCGTGCGGCCGACGAGTCCAGGACCCTGCGAGCCGTGCCGTGGGGGGCGGTGCTGATGGTGAGCGGCATGAGCACGCTCGTCGCGCTCGTCGAGAAGACGGGCGGGATGGATCTCTTCAGCGGCCTGCTCGCGCGCCTCTCGACCCCCGGCACGGTGAACGGCGCGATGGCGTTCGTCACCGGCATCATCTCCACCTGGAGCAGCACTTCGGGCGTGGTGCTGCCGGCCTTCCTGCCCACGGTGCCGGGCGTGCTGAAGCACCTCGGAGGCGGCGACCCGCTGGCGCTGTCGCTCAGCATCAACGTCGGCTCCTCGCTCGTCGACGTGTCCCCCTTGTCCACCCTCGGCGCGCTGTGTGTGGCCGCGGTGGAGGACCCGCAGACCGCGCGGGCGCTCTTCAGGCAGCTGATGGCGTGGGGGCTGTCGATGAGCGTCGTCGGTGCCCTGATGTGTCAGCTGTTCGCGAACGGCCTGGCGAGGCTCTGAGCCCGAGCCCCGCCGAAAGGGCTGGGGCTGCAAGTCCTAGGGCGTCAGTTATTTCCCCGCGGCGCTCCGTTGACAGTGGCGGGGGCGGCAGCTAAAATCGTGCGGTTATGGCGAATCCGCGATCCGACTGGATCTGGAGGAACGGCACGCTCGTCCCGTGGGACGATGCGAAGATCCACCTGGGCTCGCACGTCATCCACTACGGCTCGGCGGTCTTCGAGGGCATCCGCTGCTACAAGACGCCGAAGGGACCGGCCGTTTTCCGGCTCGACGCCCACACGGAGCGCCTCTTCGACTCGGCCAAGATCTACCGGATGGATCTCGGCTACACGCGCGAGCAGCTCAACGACGCGATCCTCGAGACGATCCGCGCCAACGAGCTGGACGCCTGCTATGTCCGGCCGATCGTCTACCGCGGCGTGCGGCCCGCTCGGCGTCTACCCGCTCGACTCGCCGGTCGAGGTCGCCGTGATGGTCTGGGACTGGGGCAAGTACCTGGGCCAGGAGGCGCTCGAGCAGGGCGTCGACGTCTGCGTCAGCTCCTGGACGCGCATGGCGCCCAACACGCTGCCGGCGATGGCCAAGGCGCCGGCAACTACCTGAACTCGCAGCTCATCAAGATGGAGGCGGTGAAGGGCGGCTTCGCCGAGGGCATCGCGCTCGACGCGAGCGGCTACGTCTCCGAGGGCTGCGGCGAGAACCTGTTCCCGGTCGTGAAGGGCAAGCTCGTCACGCCGCCGCTCGTCTCGTCGATCCTGCCGGGCATCACGCGCGACAGCGTGCTCGCGCTCGCGAAGAGGCTGGGGATCGAGATCCAGGAGAAGGCGCTGCCGCGCGAGATGCTCTACCTGGCGGACGAGCTGTTCTTCACCGGCACGGCAGCGGAGATCACGCCGATCCGCTCGGTCGACCGCCACCAGGTCGGCGCGCGGCAAGCGCGGCCCGGTCACCGCGGCGCTGCAGAAGGCCTTCTTCGACGTCATCGAGTGCCGACCGCCGACGAGCACGGCTGGCTGACGTTCGTGCCCGCCCTGGTCGCGGCGGCGTCGGGCGCGGGCGCGGTAGGCCCGGGAGCGGGGAGAGCGATGCACATCAACGACCTGCTGAAGATCGCGTCGGAGCGCAAGGCCTCCGACCTCCACCTGAAGGTGGGGTCGCACCCTGTGCTCCGCATCAACGGCGAGCTGATCCCGCTCGTCGAGACCAAGCGCCTGATGCAGGAAGACACCATCGCGATGGCGTTCTCCATCATGAGCGCCCGCCAGAAGCAGAAGTTCAAGGACAACTTCGAGATCGACATCGCGTACTCGGTCCCCGGCCTCGGCCGCTTCCGCTGCAACGTGTTCCAGCAGCGCGGCACGGTCGGCCTGGTGCTGCGCGTGATCCCGGTCAAGATCATGACCGTCCGCGAGCTCGGGCTGCCGGTCGTGCTCGAGCAGATCTCGCAACGAGCAGCGCGGGCTGATCCTGTGCACCGGCACCACCGGCTCGGGCAAGTCGACGACGCTCGCCGCGATGATCGACTACATCAACGCCCAGCGCTGCGAGCACATCATCACGATCGAGGACCCGATCGAGTTCCTGCACCGCGACAAGAAGTCGATCGTCAACCAGCGCGAGGTCGAGGTCGACACCCGGAGCTTCGCCGCCGCGCTGCGCGAGCGCGCTGCGCCAGGACCCCGACGTGATCCTGGTCGGCGAGATGCGCGACTACGAGACGATCGAGACCGCGATCACCGCGGCCGAGACCGGCCACCTGGTGCTCTCGACGCTGCACACCCTCGACGCGACGGAGACCGTCAACCGCATCATCTCGGTCTTCCCCCCGCACCAGCAGAAGCAGATCCGCCTGCAGCTCGCCGGCGTGCTGAAGGCCGTCGTCTCGATGCGCCTCGTCCCGCGCGCCGACGGCCACGGCCGCGTGCCGGCCGTCGAGGTGATGATCGCGACGCCCTACATCCGCGACTGCATCGAGAACAAGGACAAGACCAAGCTGATCCACGAGGCGATCGCGGCCGGCGTGTCGCAGTACGGCATGCAGACCTTCGACCAGTCGATCTTCCAGCTCTACAAGAAGGAGCTGATCAGCTACGACGAGGCGCTGCGGCGCGCGTCGAACCCGGACGAGTTCAAGCTCAAGATCCAGGGCATCCAGTCCACCTCCGACATGGCCGCCGAGGAGATGGAGCGGACGATGCAGTCCTTCGACCTGGAGCAGTAGCAAGAGCGATGCCCCGCAGCGCGACGGGTGCGTCGCCCCAGAGCGCGTACCAGCGGGCACTCGGACGCCTCGCCCGCCGCGACCACAGCGTGGCGGAGCTGCGGCGCGCGCTCGCCGCGCGCGGCCACGAGGCGGACGAGGTCGAGGCGGCCCTCGAGCGGCTGCGGCGCGAGCGCTACCTGGACGACGCCGGCTACGCCGAGCGCTTCGCCAGGAGCCGCCTCGCGCACCACGGGCACGGGCGCGCGCTCGTCCGCCAGAGCCTGCGCCAGCGCGGCGTGAGCCGGGCCGAGACGGAGAACGGCCTGCAGTCGGCGCTGCGCGAGGTCGACGAGAAGGCGGTGCTCGACGCGCTGGCGCGCCGCTACTGGCGCCAGCACGCGCGGACAGCACCCGAGCGGCGCCTGCCGCGGCTCTGGGCGTTCCTGCTGCGGCGCGGTTTCGCGGCGGGGCTGGTGCACGAGCGGCTGAGCGCGCTCTGGCCGCGCTGGGCGGACGCGCTCGAGGGGCTGGAGCCGGCCGAGCCGGTCGAGGAGAGCCGGCAGCCATGAGGAGACGGGGCGTGACGGCGAGGAGACGGGCTTGAAGACGGCCGACGACATCCGCAGCGGCGTTCCTCGAGCTACTTCGAGGAGCGCGGCCACCGCGTCGTCCAGAGCTCTCCGCTCGTCCCGCAGAACGACCCGACGCTGCTGTTCGCGAACGCGGGCATGAACCAGTTCAAGGACGTCTTCCTGGGCCGCGAGCAGCGCGACTACAAGCGCGCCGCGTCCTCCCAGAAGTGCGTGCGCGCGGGCGGCAAGCACAACGACCTCGAGAAGGTGGGCGTCACGGCGCGCCACCACACGTTCTTCGAGATGCTCGGCAACTTCTCGTTCGGCGACTACTTCAAGAAGGACGCGATCGCCTTCGGCTGGGAGTTCCTGACGCGCGACCTCGGCCTCGCCAAGGAGCGCCTCTAGGTCACGGTCTTCAAGGGCGAGGGCGGCGTCCCCCGCGACGACGAGGCGCACGGCTTCTGGCAGGCCCACGTGCCCGAGGACCGCATCCTCGAGCTCGGCATGAAGGACAACTTCTGGGCGATGGGCGACACCGGCCCCTGCGGCCCCTGCTCCGAGATCCACTACTTCCAGGGCGACGAGCTGCCCTGCCTCGAGGAGTCGGCGGGCCGACGCTGCCTGGGCGTCGAGTGCGAGTGCGACCGCTGGCTCGAGGTCTGGAACCTGGTCTTCATGCAGTTCGACCGCGACGCGGCGGGCAAGCTCCAGCCGCTGCCGGCGCCCTGCATGGACACCGGCATGGGCCTCGAGCGCGTGAGCGCCGTCGTCCAGGGCAAGCTGTCGAACTACGACACCGACCTCTTCACTCCCCTGCTCGACGCCGTCGCCCGGCGCGCCGGCCGCAGCTACGGCAAGGACGCGCGCGGACGACGTCTCGCTGCGCGTGGTCGGCGGACCACCTCCGCGCGATGACCTTCCTGATCGCCGACGGCGTCCTGCCCGGCAACGAAGGCCGCGGCTACGTCCTGCGCAAGATCATGCGGCGGGCGCTGCGGCACGGGAAGAAGCTCGGCATCGAGGGCGCGTTCCTGAGCGAGCTCACGGGCGCCGTCGTCGAGCGGATGAAGGCCGCCTATCCCGAGCTCGTCTCGCACCGGGAGTCCGTGGGGCGGGTGGTGGCCGTCGAGGAGGAGCGCTTCGGCACGACCCTCAAGCAGGCCTTCGTGGTCTTCGAGGAGATCGCCGGCAAGCTGAAGGCCGGCGCGACCGTGCCCGGGGCCGACGTGTTCCGGCTCTACGACACCTACGGGCTGGCGCCCGACTTCACCGAGGAGCTCGCGAAGGACCGGGGCCTCGCGGTCGACCTTCGCCGGCTTCGAGCGCGAGCTCCAGGCGCAGCAGGAGCGCGCCCGCCAGGCCAGCAAGATGGGCGCGGTCAAGGGCGACCCCGTCTACCAGAAGCTCGCCGACGAGGGCGCTTGACGGACTTCCTCGGCTACACGACCCTCGCGGTCGAGGACGCGCGCGTGCTCGCAGTGCTCCGCGACGGCCAGCTCGCGTCGCGGCTCGACGCGGGCCAGGAGGGCCTGATCGTGCTCGACCGCACGCCCTTCTACGCGATGGGGGAGGCCAGCTGGGCGACCACGGCGTGATCGCCTCGGAGGGCTCGGCGGCGCAGGTCACCGACACCACGAGCCCGCTGCCCGGGCTCTTCGTCCACCACGTGAGGGTGACGAACGGCGGCTTCGAGCGCGGGATGCCGGTCCGGGCCGAGGTCGACGCGGCGCGCCGCGCCGGCGCGATGCGCCACCACAGCGGCACGCACCTGCTCCACGCGGCCCTGCGCGAGCTGCTCGGCCCTCACGTCAAGCAGGCGGGCAGCCTGGTGGCTCCCGAGCGCCTGCGCTTCGACTTCAGCCACTACGCGCCGGTCAGCCCGCGCGAGCTCCGTCACCTCGAGAACCGCGTCAACGCGGAGGTGCTGCGCGACGCGAAGCTGCGCGAGACCGTGATGGGCCGCGAGGAGGCGCTCGCCTCGGGCGCGCTCGCCTTCTTCGGCGACAAGTACGGCGAGCGCGTCCGCGTGATCGAGGTGCCGGGCTTCTCCAAGGAGTTCTGCGGCGGCACGCACGTCGGCTCCACGGGCGAGATCGGTCTCTTCCTGCTCACGAACGAGCAGGGCATCTCCGCCGGCACGCGACGCGTCGAGGCGATCGCGGGCGAGGCGGCCGTCGCGCGCGCGCAGGCCGACCAGGGCATCCTGGAGGAGCTCGAGCAGGCGGCGAAGGTCGACCGGCGCGAGCTCGTCGACGAGTACGCGAAGCTGCGCGAGCAGCTCAAGGCGCGCGAGCGCGAGATCCAGGCGCTGCGGCTGAAGCTGGCGACGGGCGCCGGAGCGGCCGCGGGCGAAGACCTCGCCGAGGTCGGCGGCACGCTCGTCTGGACGCCGCGCCACGAGGGGCTCGACCGCAAGGGCCACGCGGAGGTCGTCGACGACTTCCGCAACCGCCACAAGGGCCGGCGCTTCGTGCTGGTCTCGACGTCGATTGCCGACGACGGTGTGAGCGTCATCACGGCCGTGTCGCCCGACCTGACCGGGTCCCTCAAGGCGCCTGAGATCATGAAGCAGCTGGGCCTGCGCGGGGGCGGGCGGCCGGACTTCGCTCAAGGGGGCGGGGTCGCGCCGGGGGACGTGGAGACACTGCGCACGAAGGCACGCGAGCTGCTGAAAGGGGCTGCCTGAAATGACAAAGAGGAGCCCCAAGGCCACGACGGGGGGGACTTGGATTCAGCCGGACGGCGCAGCTCGCGCTCGTGCTCGCGCTCGGATTGCCAGCACGAGCGCGGCGCAGGTCTACACCCGCACCAACCCGAACGGCGTCGTCGAGGCCACGAACGTGCCCGACGAGGCGGACTTCCGGCTCACCTACCCCGGCAAGGGCACGCTGATCCACTCGAAGGGCTACCAGTGGACGAGCATGCTGCGCTCGATGTACGACCACCACGTCGACGCCGCGGCCCGTGTCTACCAGGTGAATCCCGACCTCGTGCGCGCCGTGATGGGCGTCGAGTCGGAGTTCGACCAGTGGGCGGTCTCCTCGAAGGGCGCCCGCGGCCTGATGCAGCTGATGCCCGCCACCGCGCGCAGGCTCGGCGTGCTCGACTCGTTCGACGCGCGCCAGAACATCTTCGGCGGCACGCAGTACCTGCGCATCCTGCTCGACCAGTTCCAGGGCGACGTGACGCTCGCGCTCGCGCGTACAACGCGGGCGAGAACGCCGTGCTGCGCTACCGGGGCGTCCCTCCCTACAAGGAGACGCGCGGCTACGTGCAGAAGGTGCAGAACCTGCTCGGAGGGCTCTCGGAGAGCCAGCCCGCCGCCAACGCCGCGGCCTTCTACACGCCCGGCAGCACGGCGATGGCGCTGCGCTCCGCGGCAGCCAAGTCGAAGCCGGCGGCGCGCGGGCGCCGCGTGGAGCCGGCGCGTCCCCGCATCTACTACCGCTGGCGCGACGAGCGCGGGGTGACGCACGTGGCCGAGGCCCCTCCGCCCGAAGGCACCGTCTACGCCACGGTGCGCGCGCTCGACTGAGCCATGGCCGAGCCGATACCCCGGGGGCCCTTCGACCAGGGCCTGTTCCTCGCCCACTACAACAAGGGCCGCGAGCTCTTCGACGCGCAGCGCTTCGACGAAGCCGAGCGGCAGCTCGAGGAAGCCTACCTGCTGCGCCCGCGCGACGCGCGCGTGCTCAACCTGCTGGGCCTGGTCTACTACCGCTCCGAGAAGCTCGGCAAGGCGGAGGAGGTCTACCGCAAGCTGATCGCGGAGAGCCCCGAGGTGCACACGCTCCACTACAACCTCGGGCTCGTCTGCTTCAAGCTCGGACGGCTCGAGGACGCGGAAGCCGCGTTCCAGAAGGCGGTCGAGCTCACCCAGGGCAACCCGAAGATCCACTTCTACCTGGGCTCGATCTACGAGCGGCTCCAGCGCTACAAGGACGCGATCTACCAGTACCGCCAGGCCGGGGCCAACATGCTGGTGCAGCGACTGGAAGGGCGCATGAGCGGGGCCAAGCCGCCGAGCACCGCGCGCCCCGCGGTGCCGCCGAGCCCGCTGCCCGTGGCGGAGACCGATCCCGGCACGAAGCCGCCGACCGGCAAGAAGGCCGTCGTCGAGACGGCCGCCGCCGAGGTCGCGGCGGCGCTCGACCCGATGGTCTCCAAGACGATCCAGCCCGTGAGCCCGACGCTCATGGCCGGCGACAGCCTGCTGCCTGGCGACGCCGGGCTCTCGCCTGACGCCCGGTCCGAGAGGCGCTTCAAGGGCCACGACGACACGCTGCCGCCGGCGCTGCGCCTGGCCGCCGCGCAGAGGGCCGCAGCGCCGGGCAGCGACACCAAGCCCGGGACCGGCAACGACGCGAGGCCGAGCGAGGTCTTCCGCGCCCTCGAGAAGGGGCTGATGGAGATCAACTTCGCCGGCAAGGTCTACATCAAGCAGGGCACGATCTATTCCTACAGCGGCAACCTGACCTTCTGGGTGAAGGACAAGCGGCCCGGCGCCCGGCCCTCGCTCGTGATCGTGACCGGGACCGGCCGGCTGATCCTGACCGACCAGGAGCGTGAGCTGACCTTCACGCGAGTGATGGACGAGGCGGTCTACGTCGAGCCTTCACACCTGGTCGCGTGCGAGGAGGCCCTGCAGCCGCGCTACATCCGCCTCGGCGACGACGCCGAAGGGCTCGAGGTCGTGGCCCTCGAGGGGCGCGGCATGGTGGCGCTCTCGGTCGCGAGCAAGCCGCTTCCGCTCGGCGTCAGCCCCGGGATGCCGGTGTCGGTTCCCGCGCACTCGGTGATCATGTGGACGGGGGCCATCGTCCCGCACGTCGTCGACGACCCCGCGATCTACGCCGTGGTGATGGCCTCGGCCGGCGGCCAGGCCCGGATGCTACGGCTCGAAGGCACCGGGCAGATCCTGGTCGAGCAGGCGGTCAGCTACGGCCCGTCATAGCCCACTGCCGGGCCATCTTGCCGATCACCGGGAGCTCGTACTCCTCGCCGCCGTTCGCCTTGATCATCAGGAAGATGACGAGCGCCAGCAGGCCGAGGCCGACGAGGATCTCGATCGGCAGCAGCACGACGCTCAGGATGCCCGCGACGCTGCTCACCACGAACCCGAGAATGGCGAAGCCGACCCACAGCGACGAAGAAGGCCCCGTGCAGCAGCAGGCTCTGGAACGCGTGGAAGCGCACGAAGCGGCTCTGCTTCTCGACGATCGCGGCCACGATCGCGAACACCAGGCCGACGCAGCACGGGACGTAGCACAGAAGCCCCGCGACGTTGGGCGCGACGCCCAGGTTCGTCTGCCCGCCGCCGCCCGGTGTCGAAGTCGCCATCTTTCCCCCTTGGCGGGTCGGTCGCGGCCCGCCGGCCGCGGTCACTCTAGCGTCCCCGCCCCCGGGGCTGTCAAGGGCCCCGCCGGCGGCGGCGTTCGTCCGCTACCGGCGCCCCGTCAGCACGCGCACGACGGCGGCCGGATCGTCGCCGGAGACGAGCTCGACGGCGTCGCCCTCCGCCCGGATCGCGAACAGGAAGCCCGAAGCGCTGCGGAACAGCTGGAAGCCGTCGCGCGCCGGTTCGCGCGTCGCGTGGCGGTCGAAGCGGGCGCGCAGCGCCGTCTGGAACTCGCGCGCGTCGGCCGGAGTGTCCCACTCGCTGCGCCACAGCAGCAGCGTGCGCGAGCCCACGTCGTAGAGCCTCCAGCCGTCACCGCCCCAGCCCTCGGCCGCGCTCTCGGCGCCGGGCTCGAGCAGCGAGCGCAGCAGCAGCTCCCCGAGCGTGCCCTCGGAGAGCTGCCACGCTCCCGCGGGCGGCACGAGCCGCGGCGTCACCCGGCGGGGCGCTTCGCGCTCGAAGAAGCGCGCGGGGTGCAGCACCTGCTCGGTCGACTCCGGCGGGCTCGCCCAGGCGTCGCGAAGCGCCGCGGCGCCGCCGCGCGCCCAGACGGCGCGGCAGAGCGCGAGCCCGGCGAGATAGGGCTGGATCAGGTGGTCGCGGACGACCGGCGGCGCGTCCGGGAGGTCGAAGAGGCCGGGGGCGCCGAGGCCGGCGCTGTCCATGCCCGCGGCCGATTCCGCACCCTCGACGCCCGGCAGCCCCAGGCGCTGCTTCACGAAGCGCTCCATGACCAGGGTCGCGTCGCCCTCGAGCAGCGCCATCCAGGCGATCCGCCGGTCGTCGAAGTCGGTGACGTCGTCGCCCAGGTACGCGTGGAGGTCGCGGTACTGGTCCTGCAGGGCGTGGCGCAGCTCGTGGGCCAGCACGATCTGGTTCATCGGCGTGAAGGAGCGATCCTCGCTCACCGCGTAGAGCCGCCGGCGGTCCGGACGCTCGTCGTAGAAGCCGGCGACGTTCTCCTCCAGCAGCCGCCCGCGCAGCGCGCGCAGGTCGGTGCCGGGCGGCAGCAGGTCGAAGGCCAGCAGCAGCCGCTCGTCGGAGCGCGCGCGGCCGGTCGGGTACTCGGAGTCGATCAGCTCCTTCAGGTAGCGGGCGAGCTCCTCGCGGCCGATGAAGGCGAGCGGCACGTCGCGCTTGAAGGGCACGCCTCCGGCTTCGGCGACTTCGGCCTGCAGGCTCGCGCCCGTGACCTCCGCGCCGCCCATCAGGCTGCCGAGGAGCGCGTTCACCAGATCCGTGACCTCGCCCGTCTTGTCGCTCCCCGCGGGAGGCGTCTGCGCGCTCGCGCCGGGTGCGAGCGCCATCAGCAGCGCGAGCACCGCGAGCGGTGTGATCCGGCCGAGTCGCCTGCGGGTCGCGCGACGCAAGAGGCGCATCAGCGCCAGAAGGGATCTCCCCAGCGCTCCCCGGGGACCAGGAGCAGCAGCAGCAGCACGGCGAGCAGGGCCAGGTCGTAGGCCAGGCTCCCGCGCTCGAAGTCCCACAGCAGGACGCGGAACGCGGGGCTGAGCTTCGGGTCGGTCACGGACCAGTCATCCTAGGAGCGCGCCGGCAGGGGGTCAAGCAAAGTCATGCGCGTCCCACTTCCAGGCCGCCCGGGCCGCCCCGGCGGCCCCACGTCCGCGCCTCGATCCCGAAGGCGCGGACCACCGATGCGACCGTCTCGAGGTGCGACGTGACCTCCGAGGTCGAAAGCCGCCCGCCTCCGCCCGCCACCGCGAACGGCACGGCGAGCTGGTCGGCGAGCCACGGATCGACGGCCGCCTCCTCGTCGTCCAGGAAGCGCAGCACGCGCCGGGCCGCGCGCTCGCCGAGCGCCTCGGCGCGCAGGCCCCGCTCCCCCAGCAGGCCGAATGCCGCCCGCCCGTTCTCGAAGACGGCCTCGACCTGCAGGAACGCGCCGGGCGACGCCGACGCCAGCTCGATCACGTCCCACTGCGTCTCCAGCCGCCGCGCCTCCCACAGCCGCGCCCGCGCCGCGTCCGCCGCGCGTTGGGCCGCATCCCCACGCGCGCGGGCGTGGCCCGAGATGCCGCGCACGGCGACGAGCGCGCCGCGCTTCGACAGATCGAGCGCGGCCGGGCGCTTCCACGGCAAGATCCTGGCGCGGATCTCCCCTCCGCCGCGAGGCATGAAGCCTCCCCGCACCAGCTCGACAGGCGCCACGAGCCCGAGCCGGCCCACGGCCTCGCACCAGTGCCGCGACAGGAAGTGGAACGAGGGGCTCCGCGGCACGTGGGTGCCGCCGCACACCTCGACGCGGCTCGGCTCGGCCGCCGTTGCGAGAATCGGTACGACGGTCTGCAGCACGAGCGTCGCGGCGCCCGCGGTGCCGATGTCGAACCGGAACTCCCCGGCCGCGGCGCGCCCGGGCAGGAAGCGCAGGTCGGGCGAGCCGTCGAAGGCGCCGTGCACCTCCGCCCCGCACGCGAGCCCCGCGGCGCGGACCGCCGCGAGGTGCTGGGGCCGCAGGCCCGGCCGCAGCCGCCGCGCGCGGATGCGCTCGACGCGGAAGCCCTGGCCGGTCACGGCCGACAGCGTGAGCGCCGAGCGCAGGATCTGCCCGCCGCCTTCGCCTTCGGCCCCGTCGAGCGGGATCAGCTCCACCGGGCGCTACCCGGCCTTCTCTCCGTCGGGCTGGAAGCAGCGCGCGGCAGCGCGCCTCGTACTCCCCCGCGCCCCCCACCACGACGCGGTCGGCCGCGTGCACCAGGCGCTGCGAGCGGTTCGCGGGCGCGCCGCAGCGCATGCAGACCGCGAGCGTCTTGTCGACGTACTCCGCCACGGCCATCAGCTGCGGCATCGGCTCGAAGGGCCGGCCGCGGTAGTCCTGGTCGAGCCCGGCCACGATCACGCGCAGGCCGCGGTTGGCGAGCGTGTCCGCCACCTCGACCAGGCTCAGGTCGAAGAACTGGCCCTCGTCGATCCCCACCACCTCGGTGTCGGGCGCCACGAGCGGCAGGATCTCGCACGCCTTCTCGACCACCTGCGACGGCAGCTTCATCTCCGAGTGGCTGACGATCTCGGACTCCGAGAAGCGCGCGTCGAGCCGCGGCTTGAACAGCTGCACCTTCTGGCGCGCGATCTGGGCGCGGCGCACGCGGCGGATGAGCTCCTCGCTCTTGCCGCTGAACATGCTGCCGGTGATGACCTCGATGCGGCCGGCGCGCGCCGCCACGGGAGCGGACATGGCTCTTCTGCCTACTTGGCGACGCGCTCGACGTAGGAGCCGGTGCTGGTGTCGATGCGGATCACGTCGCCCTCGTTGATGAACGGCGGCACCTGCACCACGAGCCCGGTCTCCATCTTGGCCGGCTTGCCGACGTTCGAGACCGACGCGCCCTTGATCGCGGGCTCCGTCTCGATCACCTTCATCGTCACGTTGAGCGGAAGGTCGATGCCGACCGGCCGGCCCTCGTAGAACTCGATCCCGATCTTGATGTTCGGGATCAGGTACGAGACGGCGTCACCGAGCACGTCGTCGGAGAGGCCGACCTGCTCGAAGGTCTCGTTGTTCATGAAGTGGTACATGTCGCCGTCCTGGTAGAGGTACTCCATCTGCGTCTCGTCCAGGATGGCGCGCTCGACCATGTCCACCGAGCGGAAGCGGTGGTCGCTGATCGAGCCCGTCTTCAGATTGCGGATCTTCGCCTGCACCATCCCGCGCAGGTTGCCCGGCGTTTTGTGCTGGGCCTCGACCACCCGCCAGAGGTCGTTATCGTGCTTGATGCACATACCCTTCTTGAGCTGCGTCGCCTGGATCATTCCCTCACTACCTCGTGAAACCGCTCATTCTAACCCGATTGCGGGCAGGCGTCCCGACTCGATACTCCCTATTCACTCCATTCCACGTCGAGCCCGCGCAGGTCGACCCGGATCGCGACAGGCTTGAGCCCGGCCGCCTTCAGGGCCTCGCGCACGGCCTCGCCCCGCCCCGGTCCGCGCGAGCCGGGGGGAGCCCACACGGCCACCAGTCGGCCCTGCGGCAGCGAGCGGGCCGCTCCACCGGCCGCCCGCACGACGTCCAGCACGCGTTGGGCGCCCGGCACCGGGACAGGCCCCTGGCCAGCCTCCCGGGCTTCCTCTCCCAGCAGCGCCACGAGCTCCTCGAAGCGGCCGGACACGAGAGCGGCCACGACGCGCTCCATGAGCCCGGCACTGCGGACGGCCGGGGGCCGAGCCGGTTCGGCGCCGGCCTCGCCAGCGTCGACCAGCAGCAGCGCCTCCTCGATCCGGCCGGGATCGACGCCCAGCGCCTTCGCCGCCAGGGCGTCGCCCGCACCCTCGGTCAGGACGACACCGCCCCAGAGCGCTCCGTGGTGCCCGTCCTCGTCGCGCCGTCCGGCGCGCCGCGACGCCTCGCGCGCCAACCGCAGCAGCTCCTGGGGCTCGAGGTCGCGTCCCAGGATCCGCGCGACGGCGGCCGTCGCCGCGACCGCCAGCGCCGAATCGCCGTCGACGCCCGAGCCCGCGGGCAGCTTCCACTCCGTGACGACCCGCAGCTCGCTTCGGACATCGGCGAGCTCGAGCACCCGCGCCGCGATCGAGCCGGGCGCCTTGGCCACGAGCTCGGCGACGTCCGCCGCCGCCGTCTTCGTGAGCGCGTCCTTCGCCTCGATCACGACTCCCGGGGCGCTCGCCTCGACGCGGCACTGCGCCCGCCGGTCGAGCGCTATGCTCACGCGCGGCCCTGGCGCGGCTCCGGACAGCAGCACGCGGCCCGGTGCGGACGCGACGACGACGGAGCCGGCCGCCGCCGCCGCGCCGCCGCTCACTCGTAGGCCTCGAAGAGCCTCCCCCAGGGCGACTTCGCGACCTCGGCCATGCGGCGACGGCCGTGCGTGGGCCACCAGTAGTGATCGTGGTAGACCGACGAGCCCCAGATGAACGCGTGCACGAGGGGCGTCTTGAAGAAGAGCGACTGGATGCGAGCGAGCGGCGTGAACCACAGCAGCCGCCCGACCCGGCTCGCGAAGTGGAGGCGCACCTTGAAGTGGAAGTTCACCTCGCTCACGTCCTCCCCCACCACCTCGATCTCGCGCACGTCGCCCACGCCCAGCCCGCGCTCGTGCGCGATGCGGATGCAGTCGACCTCGGCGAGCGGGTCGAAGCCCATCAGCCACGCGCTCACGGCGTCGATCGCGACCATGTCGTCGCTCGCCAGCATGTAGTCCTTCACGACGGGGATCATCGCGCGCGGCCCGGCGCCGTCGCCGCAGATGGTGCCGTCGGTGACCGCGAACAGGCCCGGGTGGATCTGCTGCTGCACGGCGAGCAGGTCCACGAGCGTCGCGTGGATGTCGGTGTGCGCCCAGTGGCGGTTCTCGCGCAGCAGCCCGCCGAACGCGTTCTTCATCGCGCCGGTCATCGTCGTGTAGACGTGCGTCTTCACCGTCGGCAGGTGGACCACGTTCGTGCCGATCATCACCTCGGGGACGCGCACCTCGCCGAAGATGCGGTCGAGCACGAGCAGCTCCGCCTTCGGCTCGATCGTCACCCAGCGGCAGTCGGGCGAGAAGTTGTTGACGGTCGGGATCTGGTACCGCTTGTAGACGCCGGCGAACTTGTTCAGCTGATCGCCGCGCGCCGCGTCCGTGACCACGGTCTGGTTGTGGAGCCCGAGCAGGTCCTGGAAACCGTCCTGGCGCAGCGTGCGGACGACGCCCTCGAGCTGCCAGGGCGTCGTGTTCGCCGACAGGAACGGCAGGTGCCAGGAGATGTTGTCCTTGAGGACGGTCCGGCGCGTCTTGGGGATCGAGCGCGTGTAGTCGAGCCCCCGCATCATCCCCGCGACGTCGTCGAGCACGCTCTCCGGGCGCGTGCGGATCACCGCCACGCGGCTGCGCGTCTTGCCGGATCCCGCTCTGTGCCGTGTCCCGCCCACATCGCCTCCCGCCCCCGGCCGCGAACCTCGCCAGGATGCTCAACCTGTTAGTATAGGCGCGGCGGGACCTCCACGGTCACGGCCGGCGACACATGGACTGTCCTCGCTGCGGCGCCCGCGACGTCACGACGCCCGAGTGCCCCGCCTGTGGCGTGATGGTCGCGAAGGCCCGCTCCGTCCGGCCCCGGCCCGAGCGTACGCTGCCCCCGACGCCCGCCCCGCCGCCGGCCTGGCGCAGCCTGCTTCTGCCCGCGCTCGGCCTCGCGCTGCTGATCGGCGCGGCCGTCGTGCACTTGCGCCAGACGGGTAGACGAAGCCGCCTCGGTGGGTTCGGCCCGCGAGCGCCCGTCCAGCAACGCCTCGCCGCCTGACCGGCGCGGCCGCGCTGCCCGAGCCGATCACCCTGCGGGAGAACCCGCCCGCAGGACCGCCCCCGACGTTCGTGGCCCAGACGCCCGCGGGCGATCCGGCGGCGGCCGCCGACCTGGCGACGGCGACGCGGCTCATCTCGCGCCTCAACGCCCAGGTGCCCCTGTCCCCCGAGGACGTGCGCGACGCCGAGGCGCTCTACGCGCGCCACCCGGCCGAGGCGCGCGACCTGCTCGAGGGCGTGCTGCTCTCGGCCGCCTCGCGCGCCCAGGCCGCGCGGCGCTTCGACTCCGCGGCCACGCTGCTCCATCGGGCGGTCACGATCGCGCCCGAGAGCCCGCGGCCGCTGCGGATGCTGCTCGGGCTCGAGCTGGTGACGAGCGACTGGCCGGCGGCGGAGCAGGCCGGCCGGGCGCTGCTGGCGCTGTCGCCCAGGGACGCCGAAGGTGCCCGTGGCCTCGCGTATGCGCTCGTGCGCCAGGACCGCAACCGGGAGGCGGTCGAGCTCCTGAACGGCTTCCTGGCCACGACCGAGGACGCCGAAGCGCGCGCGCTGCTGGCGCGCATCCAGCACGACTCGGCCGCGGAGAAGAGCCTCTCGGAGGCCAAGCTCGCCCACTTCCACGTGCGCTACGACGGCGAGGCCCACGAGGACGTCGGCCGCGAGATCCTGCGCCTGCTCGACCGCCACTACGCGACGCTCGCGCGGAGCTTCGACCACGAGCCCGGCCAGCCGATCCCCGTGATCCTGCTCTCGCGCGAGAGCTACTACGACGCGACCGGCGCGCCCGCGTGGTCGGGAGGCCAGTACGACTCGTTCGACGGGCGCGTGCGGATCCCGATCGGCGGCCTCTCGGCCGCGCTCACTCCCGACCTGGACCAGACCCTGGTCCACGAGCTGACGCACTCCTTCGTCAACGACCTCTCGGGGGGCGCGGCCCCTCGCGAGCTGCACGAGGGTCTCGCCCAGTACATGGAGGGCCGCCGCATCGCACAGCTCGACTCCGACCGCCTGCGCGCGCTCGCCAACGGCCAGCTCGCGGGTGTCGCCGCCTTCTACTTCCACTCGCTCTGGCTGGTGGAGGACCTCGCCGCCCAGCGGGGCTCGGGCGGCCTCAACGACCTGCTGCGCGCGATGGGCTCGAGCGGAAACGCGGACCAGGCCTTCCGCAGCGTCTACGGCAGCGACTTCGCGACGCTCAAGCGGCAGGCCGCCGGACGCCTGCGGCTGCGCTACGGCGGCTAGCCGTCAGCGGACCAGCAGGTCGAACGGCAGGCGGGCGACGGGACCGCCGCCTTCGAGCGCCTGCGTGAAGCGCACGAGCGCCGCCCCTTGCCGGCCGAGCGCCCGCACGTAGACGCCCGGCTCCTGGCGCTCCAGCAGCGTCTCGAGGAAGCCCTTGGTCTCCGGCAGCACGACGACCTGGACGCTCTGGCCGGCCGGAATGCGCGCGCGCTGGCGCGCCAGCCGCACGGCCTCGTCGAGCCCGCCGAGCCCGTCGACCAGGCCCGACAGGGCGGCCTCGCGGCCCGTCCAGACGCGCCCCTGCGCGAGCTTCTCGATCTCGGCTGGCGTCTTGTGGCGCCCTTCGGCCGCCTTGCTCACGAAGGTTTCGTAGAACGCCTGGTTGAGCGCGCGCACCTTCGCGCGCTGCGCGTCGTCCCAGGGCTCGTAGCTCGAGAAGAGCGTCGCGTTGCGCCCGCGCTGCACCGTCTCCTGGCTGATCCCGAGCTTCGCGTAGAGCCCGCGCATGCTGAACTTCCCCGAGAAGACGCCGATCGAGCCGGTGATCGTCCCCGGCTGCGCGACGATGGCGTCCGCACCCATCGCCACGTAGAAGCCGCCCGAGGCCGCGTAGTCGCCCATCGAGACCACGACCGGCTTCTCGCGACGCGTCAGCTGCACCTCGCGCCAGATCGCGTCGGAGGCCGTTCCCGAGCCGCCCGGGCTGTCGACGCGCAGGACCACCGCGCGCACGGACGCGTCCTCGCGCGCCGCGCGCAGCCCCTGGATGATCGTGTCGGAGCCCGCGACGTTGCCGAACGGGCCTTCCTGGCTGTCGCCCGGCATCAGGTCGCCGACCGCATAGACGAGGGCGAGCTTCGGCCGGCGGTCGAAGGCCCCCGCGCGACCCGAGCGCACGTAGGGCGCGGCTGCCAGCCGTCCGCCCGGCACGCGGCCCTCCACCTCGTCGCGGTACAAGAGCTCGTCGACGAGCCCCGCCGCCTTCGCCTCGCTCGCCAGGAAGGGTCCGCGGTCGATCAGCCCGCGCACGGCGGCAGGCTCGAGCCCGCGGCTCAGTCGCGATCGCCTCGACGTACTGCTCGAAGAGGCCGTCGACGAGCGCGTTCATCTGCTCGCGGTGCGGCTCGGTGAAGCCGCGCTCGGTCAGCTGGTTCGGCGCGTTCTTGTACTTGCCGACGCCCTCGAACTGCGCTTCGATCCCGAGCTTGTCGAGCGTGCCGCGGTAGAACGAGATCTCGGCCGCCAGACCCGAGACGTCGAGCAGCGCCGTCGGCGCCAGCGCGACCTTGGCGCAGCCCGTCGCGAGCAGGTACTCGAGGTTGCCGGGCGATTCCAGGTACGCCCACGACGGCTTGCCGGTGCGCTTGAACCGCACGAGCGCGTCGCGCAGCTCCTGCACGCGCGCCCAGCCCGCGCCGACCGAGGAGACGCGGAGCAGCAGCCCCTTGACGCGCCCGTCGCGCGCCGCGCGGTCGACGGCCTCGACGAGCCCGCGGATCGAGGGCGGACGCGACTCGAAGAAGCCGCCCATGCTCGGCGGCGGCCCCTCGGGCATGTCGCCCGCGAGGTCGATCGCCAGGTAGCCGCCGCTCGCGAACATCTCGCCGGGGCGCGAGCCGCCGCGCACCATGAGCGCGACGGCGCCGACCGCCGCGGCCCCGATCGCCACGGCCGCGACTCCGGCCGCGATCAGCCAGGCGCTCTTCCTGCTCATGCCGGCTCCGGCTCAGCCCTCGACGGCGAGGTACTCGGCGCGCGCCCGCGCCTGGGCGGCGAAGACGCTGGCCGGGAACTCCTCGGTGAGCTGACGGTAGGCCGCGCGGGCCTCGGCGAAACGCCGGGCGTCCTCGAGCGTCTGCGCCGCGCTCATCAGGGCCTGGTCGCGCGGCAGGCTGGCGGACGGGTTGCTCGCGAAGGAGCGGAACGCCTCGACGGCCTTGTCGACCTGACCGCTGCGCCTGTAGCAGTCGCCGAGCGCCAGCCGCGCGAGGTCGGGCTCGAGGCCCGCGCCGCGATCCTGCAGCTCCTTGAGCGCTTTCTCGGCCTCGGCGTACTGCCCGAGCTCGAGCCGCGACAGCGCGCCGAAGTACGTGGCTCGCACGCCGGCGGTCGACGAGGGATAGCGCCGCGCGACGCCCTCGAACGCAGCGGCCGCCGTCTTGTACTTCTCCTCGGCGCTCGGGAACACCTGGCCCGCCGGCCGCTCGGCGCCGGGAGGCAGCTCCGACGCGACCGGAGCCTCGAACGTGGTGAGCGCGTCGCGCAGCGCGCGGTCGCCCTCGCGCAGGCGCTGCTCGCGCACGTGCGTGATCGCGAGCGCCGCACCGGCCAGGACCAGGAGCACGAGCCCGCCGATGCGCAGCTCGTCGCGGTGACGGGCGGCCCAGGCCGCGGCCTGCTCGAGGCCGGTCGTGAGCTCGTCCTGCTTGATCTGATCCTTCAGTTCCTTCCTCAACGCTGCTCCTCGTCGTGCTGGTGCGCCTGGAGGGACTCGAACCCCCAACCTCGAGCTTAGGATGCTCTTGCTCTATCCAGTTGAGCTACAGGCGCGATCCTCCGAACAGGGCATGGTATCACGCCGCCCACGGGCCGCCCGCGCCGGGCGCCCGGCCTCAATAGCGGATCAGGCTTCGGATCTCGCTGCCCGCCAGCTTGGCGCGGCCGTCCAGGAACCCGAGCTCGACCAGGAAGGCGAAGCCCGCGAGCGTCGCGCCCAGCGAGGCCACCAGCTCCCCAACCGCCCGCGCGGTGCCGCCCGTGGCGATCACGTCGTCCACGACGAGCGCGCGCTCGCCCGGCTTCAGGGCGTCCTCGTGGATCTCGAGGCTGTCGCTCCCGTACTCGAGCTGGTAGCTCGCGCGCCGGGCCTTCCAGGGCAGCTTGCCGGGCTTGCGGACCGGCACGAAGCCCGCTCCGAGCCGCAGCGCCAGGGCGCCGCCGAGGATGAAGCCCCGGCTCTCGATCGCCACCACCTTGTCGACCGCGAGGTCGCCGCACATCACGCTCATCAGGTCGAGCGCGCGGCGGAAGAGCGCCTCGTCGCGCAGCAGCGTCGTGATGTCCTTGAAGACGATGCCGGGCTTCGGAAAGTCCGGCACGTCGCGGATCGCGCCTCGCAGCGCCGCCAGCTGTCCGTCGAGGTCCATGCGCTTCCTTTCCTGATGACGTGGCTAGCGGACGTGGAACCCGCTGGCGCCGCGCTCGGCGATCGCCTCGCGATCGACGCGGCTCACGTGCGAGAAGGACGGCCCTTCGTTGAGCCGCTCCTCGAGCTTCCGGAGCGCCGAGTCGGCGCCCTCCGCGACGACCTCGACCGTTCCGTCGGCCTGGTTCTTCGCGTAGCCGGCGAGCCCGAGCTCCTCGGCGTGGCGCAGCACGAAGTAGCGGTAGCCCACGCCCTGCACGCGACCCTGGACCACGTAACGCGCTGCCGGCAACGCTCCGCTCCCTATCGCCGCGAGACTATCACGAGCGACCGCGCGAGCCCGCCCGCAGCCACCCAGCCGCTCGACCACGCCCACTGGAAGTTGAAGCCGCCGATGCGCCCGTCGACGTCCAGCATCTCGCCCACGAGCCAGAGGCCCGTCTGGCGCTTCGATTCCATCGTGGCGGTGTCGACCTCCGCGAGCGGAACGCCGCCAGCCGTCGCCTCGGCGAAGGAGTAGCCGCGGCTGTCGACCACCGCAAGCGGTCGCTCGACCGTCCCGCGCACGAGCCGCTTGCGGGCTTCACGCGTCACCTGTCCGAGTGCCATGCCAGCGCAACCCGCTTCTTCGGCGATCGCCTCGGCCACCGCCTGCGGAAGCCACCTGCCGAGCGCTCGCTCGACACGCGTCCGCGGCGTCTCGGCGGCCAGCCGGACGACCTCGCGCTCGAGCCCGGCGAAATCGCGGCCCGGGAGCAGGTTCGCCGCGAGCGTCGGTGAGCCATCTTCGAGCCGCGCTCGGAGGTAGTCCCGCGACATGTCGAGCACGACCGGCCCGCTGACCCCGAAGTGGGTGAAGAGCAGCGACCCTCTACGGCGCACGGGACGTCCCCCATTGCCGCTGAGCATCAGCTCGGCCTCGAGCGCGACACCCGAAAGCGGCGCGTGGAACGGCCCTGCGAGCACGAGCGGCACCAGCGCAGGGGTCGTGGGAACGACGGCGTGCCCGAACCCGCGCGCGACCTCGAGCCCATGCCCGTCGCTGCCGGTCTTGGGCAGCGACAGCCCGCCCGTCGCCAGCACGACACGGTCCGCAGCGTGCTCCCCGTTCGACGTACGCACGCGGAACGCCTTGCCGTCCGCCACGACCTGCTGCACGCGCTCCCCAGCCAGCAGGCGCACCCCCAGGCGATTCGCCTCGCCGAGCAGCGCCTCCAGCACCACGCGCGAGCGATTGGCGTCCGGAAAGAGCTTGCCGTGCTCCTCTTCGTGGAGCGGAACGCCGATCTCGCGGAAGAAGGCGACGGTCTCCGGGGCGCCGAAGGCCCGCAGCACCCGCTTGACGAGGTGCGGCGACGAGCCGCTGAAGTCCCGCTCGCTGACGACGGCGTTCGTCACGTTGCAGCGCGCGCCGCCGCTCACCAGGATCTTGGCCCCGGGCCGCTTCGCCGCCTCGAAGAGGGCCACGGGCTCGCGGACGCCGCGGCGGACGGCGAAGATGGCGGTGGCGAGCCCGGCAGCCCCCGCCCCGACGATCGCGATCACGCTCGGAGCATAGCTCCGCTAGAATCACCCCCCACATGATCAGACCCCACGTTCGCCGGGTGTTCCTCGGGATCGCGACCCTCGGGGCCGGGATGCTGGCGCTCGCCTTCGCCTTCTCGCTGCCGGACATCCTGAGGTCGGGGTTCGAGCCCGGCCGGCTCTCCCACTTCAGCGTCGAGGAGGCACGGGCCCTCAACAGTCTCATCGCGCGGGGGCTCAACCAGCTCCTCGCCGCGACGTTCCTGACGGTCGCGGTGGCCGTCCCGCTGACCGCGAACATGTACTCGGTCAAGTTCCTGGACTTCTTCATCAAGGACCCCGTGAACACGGGAGTCCTGGGGCTGGTCGTCTTCGCCACCTTCGAGAACGCCTGGACGGCGTACCTGATCCGCGACGGCTTCGTTCCGACCTTTGCCCTCCAGGTCGCCTGCGGCCTGCTCCTGCTCTGCTCGGCCGCGTTCCTGCCCTACATCGTCTACGTCTTCCGCTTCCTCCACCCGAACACCCTGCTCCGGCGGCTGGAGCATCAGTTCGAGGATGCCCTCGCCTCGGCCCTCCACGGCCCGGAGCGCCTCGCGCACGAGCGCTCGCGCGTGGCGGAGGCGCTCGAGCACATCGGCAACGTCGCGATCCGATCGGTCGACCGCTCCGACCGCAGCACGGCGATCGAGAGTGTCGCAACTCTCGAGCGGCTCGCGCGGACCTACTGGGGCGTCAAGGAGCGCTTGCCGGCCGCATGGTTCCAGGCGGAGACCCAGCTGTTCCTGAGCTTCTCGTCCGAGGCGGTGGAGGAGTTCAGCGCCAGCCGGACCTGGGTCGAGATGAAGCTGTTCTCGCAGCTGCGGCTGGTGCTGGGGGTGGCGGTGCCCCGGTTCCACGACCTCGCCAGCCGGGCGGCGAAGGCGCTGCGGCGCCTGGGGCTCGAGGCGGCGGCTTCGGAGGACCCGGCGCTCCGCGAGGCCGTGACGGAGTTCTTCAACACCTTCGTCCGCATGACGCTCGCCTCCGGCGACGCCCGATCCGCGTTCGCGGTGTTCGGGCAGTACCGCCGGTACGCCGAGGAGCTGAACCCCACGCACCCGTCCCTCACCCTGGAGATCGCGTTCTACTTCGCCTACTACGGCAGGATCGCCCGCGAGACGAGGCTCGCCTTCGTCGCCGAAGCGGCGGCCCACGACATCGGCCGCCTGGTGCGCCGCGCCTGGGAGGCCGGAACGCCGAACCGCCAGCAGCTGCTCGACCGCTTCCTCGACTTCGACGCGGACGGCCAGCCGCCCCTCGTCGGGGCCAAGAAGGCGCACGCGATCCTGGCGAGCTACTTCCTGCTGGTGGGCCAGACCGAGCCGGCCGCGATCATCCGGGAGAGGCTCTCCTCCCTGCCCGCGGACCTCCTCGGGAGGCTACGGAGAGAGCTCCCCCGCGTGAAGCGCGAGAAGTACTGGGAGGTCAACGACCGCCGGATGAACATGGAGTACGTGAACCCCGAGCAGCGCGAGATCCTCCGGCGCTTTCTCGCAGAGCTCGCTCCCGGCACGCCGGCCTGATCCGCTCTCCCTCTTCGGGCAGGACCACTCCCGCTACCTGGCGGTCGCCTCGTTCGCAGCGGGAGGAAGCGGCAGGGTACGCAGGGCGTCGGCGATCTCGCGGCTGAGCTCGGCGATCGCTTCGTTCACACCCGTCACTGCCCCTCCCGGGCCCGCGGCCGTCGGGTGCGCGCGGTGCGAGCTGCGGCGTTGCACGAGAGTCGCGCCGCTCCGACCGAGAAGCGCCCAGCGTGCGTCCACGAGGACCGAGCCGTCGGCCTGGCGCCCCGCCTCCGAGAACGCGATGTCCACGCGGTAGTGGACGACCTGGTTGGGGGAGAAAGGCGCCATGACGATCCGTCGCGTCGGGAGCAGCGCCGCCAGATTTTCGGCCACGACCCTCTGGACGCCCTTCGTGACCGGCTCGCCCCAGCGCGCGAACTCGTTCGCCCGGATCTGGCCCGTCGCGGTGCGCTCGGTGACCTGCGGCCGGTCGATCCAGCCGGGCACCGCCACCTTCAGGACGCCGATGACGGCCTCGGGTGTCTGGCTGGGGGCAGCGGCATCCCGGGCGGCCACGGGGTCGAGCACGTAGGTCTCGGAGATCTTCGTGCGCTTGAGGCAGCCGCCCAGGAGCACGAGTCCGCCCAGGGCCGGGACGACGAGGAGCAGGGTCCGCGCGCGCATCACTTCTTCTCCTTGGGCTCGGGCTTGCCCTGGAGCAAGGACTCCGGGTGCTGCTGCAGGGTGTCGACCAGGTAGCGCAGGGACTTCATGAGCTCACGCATCTCGTCGAGCGTCTGCGCGGCCTCGAACTGAGTGTCCGCCGTACGCTCGACGTTGCGGTCGACGGTGGCGAGCGTGCGGTTCATGTTGTCGACCGCCGTCCCGAGGGACTTCACGGTGTCGTTGGTGGTGGTCATGGTCGTGCGCGTGTGGGCGACGAGCTCGTCCATGCTGCCCATCGTCCTGTCCGCGCGCTTCAGCGTCTCGTTGGCGGTCGCCAGGGTGATCCGAAGGTTCGTCACCGCCCCGTGCAGGTCGCCGGAGTCGAGCAGCAGCTGGACGCTCTGGAGGGTGTCGCGGAGCTGGGTCACCACCTCGTCGATCGGTATCTCGGAGATCTTCTTGAGCGTCTCCTCGATCTTCTCGTTGAGCCGCTCCATGCCGGTCGCCGCGGTCGGCACCTCGGGATACGGCGTCTTTATTCCGGCAAAGCGCGCCTCGCGCTCGGGGTGGAAGTCGAGCGCGATCGACTTCTGGCCGGCGATGGGGCTGCTGGACCTCACCTCCGCCCGCAGTCCCTCGGCCACCTGCTGGCGCACGACCTCCGCGTCGCTCAGGCTCGCGACGCGGGCGACGCCGTCGAGCGTCTTGATCGACCCCCGGCGCACCTGGATCACCACCATGATCCCCACCTCGTGGCCCCTGCCGGTGAAGAAGAGCTCCACGTCCTTGACCTCGCCGATCTGCACGCCGCGCATCGTGACCGGCGAGCCTTCCTTGAGCCCCGTCGCGGAGCCGGGAAGGAACACCACCCACGTGCGCCACGGAGTGAAGAGGCCGCCCGAGCTGATCGCCATCAGGCCACCCAGCAGCAGCAGGACGGCGGCGATCACGAACAGGCCGACGAGCCGGGGCCGCAGGGTTCCGCTCATGCCCTCCCCCTCGTCAGGAACGCGCGGACCCTCGGGTCCGGGCAGTGGTCGCGCAGCTCTTCGGGACGTCCCCTGGCGATCATGGTCTTCTTCTCCGCATCGAGGAACAGGGCGTCGTCGGCGAGGGCGAAGATGCTGGGCAGATCGTGCGACACCAGCACGATCGTGGCGCCCGTGGCGTCCCGCAGCCCGAGGATGATGTCGTCGACGCGGCGCGAGTTGAGCGGGTCGAGCAGCGCCGACGGGTCGTCGAAGAAGAGGATGTCGGGGTCGAGCGAGGTGGCGCGGGCGAGCGAGGCGCGGATGCGCATGCCCTCGCTCACCTGCGAGGGGTAGCGCTGCTCGTACCCGCGCAGGCCCATGATCGCGAGCTTGAGCGCGGCGACCTCGTCGGCCTCGCGGTCGGAGAGGGCCGTGTTCATCCGCAGCTTGACCGCGACGTTCTCGAGCAGCGTCATCTCGGAGATGAGCACCGCGCCCTGGAAGAGGATGCCGAAGCGATGCTTGAGCCGCTCGCGGTCGGGCTCGGAGCCGCCCCAGAAGCTCTCCCCGTCGTAGAGCACCTCCCCGGCGGCAGGTCGCTGCAGGCCGGCCATGTGCCGGAGCAGAAGGCTGCGACCGGAGCCGCCGTCGCCGATCACCGCGAAGATCTGGCCCGCAGCGACCTCGAAGTCGAGGCCGCGCTGGACGATCTGGCCCCCCACGCGCATCGTGAGCCCGCGAACCTCGATCCGGGCCGGTGAGTCCATCACGCTCCTAGAGCTTCACCCACTTGAAGATGAGCGTGATCGCCGCGTCGCTGACGACGACCGCGACAACCGCCCCCACCACGGCCTTGCGGACTGCCCAGCCGACGGCACGCGCGGTGCGTCCGCTCTCCAGCCCGTAGTAGCCCGCCACGATGCCCGTCACGACGCCGAAGACCAGGCCCTTGATGAGGCCCGCCAGCATGTGCTTGTAGGTGAGCACCGCCCGCGTGCGCTCGATGTACTCGTCAGCCGGCAGGCCGACGGCCGTCACCCCGACGAACAGCCCGCCGAGGAGCCCGAAGGCGTTCGCGTAGACGACCAGCAGGGGTCCGGCCATCGCGAGGGCGAGGACGCGCGGCGCGACGAGGTAGTCGAAGGGATCCACGCCGACGACGCCCAGGACGTCCACCTCCCGTCTCGCCACCATCGTCGCGATCTCGGCCGCGATCGCCGAGCCGAGGCGGCCGGCGATCGCGATCCCGACCATCAGCGCGCCCATCTCGCGGAGCACGGCGATCGAGACGATGCGGGCGACGAGCGGTGTGGCGCCGACCCGCTCCAGCTGCCCCGTGGTGATCAAGGCGAGCACGGCGCCGATCGCGAAGCCCAGGAGCGCCACGACCGGCAGCGTCTCGACGCCGGCCTGCTGGAGGAGGTGCGGGAAGCGCGTCCGCAGTCGTCGCGTGCGGCCGCGCAGCATGCGGGCGCAGGAAAGCACCGTCGAGCCGAAGAAGTCGAGCTTCCCGCCGAGCGAGCGGAACGAGTGGATGGTCCACCAGCCGATGCTCTCCGTCCACGGCTCCGCCCCGCGCTCCGCCCGCCGCCTCTCGTGCGGCGATCGATCGTCGAGCGCCCGCTGCGCTCCCCCTCCGAGAACGGCCCCCTGCCGCGCCAGCTCGAGCATCTGCCGCGCCTCTTTCGGCAGGCCCGAGGTGTCGAGTCCGATCTCGCGCGCCGAGCAGGAATCGTGAATCCTGGCCAGGAACACGACGAGGCTCGTGTCCCAGCGCTCCACGGCGGCGGCGTCCAGACGCACGCTGCGGGGCGGCGGCGACGCCTCGAGAGCGTGTGTCACCTCCCCCACCGGGCGGAGGCCGTCACGGAGGCTCCAGGTCCCGGACAAGCGGACGACCGCCGCGTCGCCGTCGCGAGAGACGGATACCGTAGTGGGAGCTGCGACGTTCATGTTCGTTCGGGACAGCCGGAGAGGGAGCCGGCGGCGGGGATGATATCCCAGACCTCTCTGCCCCAACGCCCGCCGCCCACTGGGGTAGACTCTCGCGCAAACCCACGAGGCTCCCCATGAAGCGCCGTCCCGAGTCCGGGCGGCTGGCGCAGGCCGTGTTCTACGGCACTGTCCTGCTGGTCGCCTGGATCGTGTGGAAGGTCGTACAGCCGTTCGTGCTGGAGATCGGCTGGGCGGTGGTTCTGGCCATCTGCCTGAACCCGATCCGCCTGCGGGTCGAGCCGCGCCTCGGGCGCACGAAGACCGCGCTGACGCTCGTCCTCGGGGTGCTCGTCCTCGTCGTGGTGCCGGCGGTGTTCGTCGGCCACACCCTCTACGACTCGGGCGAGTCCGGCGTCCAATACGTCCAGCGGAAGCTCGAGGACGAGGGCGGCCCGGGCGGCCTCTTCCATCGGCTCTGGGAATGGGTGCACACGCGCGCTCCCTTCCTGCCCGACGAGCAGACCGTCATCTCCGACCTCTCGGAGAGGCTCGGCCAGGCCGTGACCTTCGCCGCGAGCCAGGCCGGCCGCATGATCGCGAGCGTCCTCACCTTCGTGTTCTCGCTCGTCATCATGCTGTCCATCCTCTTCTTCCTGCTCCGCGACGCGTCAGGGTTCGAGGGCACGCTCCGGCGCGTGATGCCGTTCGAGCCGGAGCAGAACGACCGCTTCGTGAGGATCGCCACCGAGCTCGTTTCGGCGAGCGTCACCGCGACGCTTCTCATCGCCGCCGTCCAGGGAATCGTCGGCGGGTTCGTTTTCTGGCTGCTCGGAGTGAAGGGCGCCGTCCTCTGGGGCCTCATCATGGCGATCCTGTCGTTCCTGCCCCTGGTCGGCGCCGCGCTCGTCTGGGGCCCCGTCGCCCTCTGGCTGGCCGTGAGCGGTCACCTGGTGAAGGGCATCGTGCTGGCGCTCGTCGGCATCCTGATCCTCGGGAACGTGGACAACGTCGTCCGTCCGCTGCTCCTGGCCGGGAAGTCGAAGGTCCCCACGCTCGTGCTCATCATCAGCCTGACGGGCGGAGTGAGCGCCTTCGGCTTCATCGGCATCGTGCTCGGACCGCTCGCCGCCGTGCTGCTCGAGGCCATCCTGGAGAGCTACTACGCGCCGCGGCCGACGGATGTGGCTACGGCCCCCGCGGAAGCGGCGGCCCCCGCCGAGGCGGCTCGCCCGGAAGCGACCGAGACCAAAGCGGCCACCCCGGAAGCGGTAGCGGCGAAAGCCGAGCGGCCGGTCGACGTGCCTCAGTAGGGAAGTGCCCGCTCGTCGTGACACTCATAGACCGGAGGATTGGCATAGCATTGACGGGATCCCCCCCAAGTCTTAGCGATGCTCTTCGATACCCCTGCCTACATCGTTTTCCTGACGGCAGTCGTCATCCTGTACTGGCGGCTGGGGTGGCGCGCGCAGAACGTCTTCCTCCTCGCCGCCAGCTACTTCTTCTATGCGTGGTGGGACTGGCGCTTTCTCGGGCTCGATTCTCCTGTCGACCGTCGTCGACTACTACTGCTCCCACATCGTCGACCGCTCGCAGGACGCCCTCAAACGCAAGGCCGCGCTGACGCTCTCGGTGGCGCTCAATCTCGGCATTCCTGGGAGTCTTCAAGTACTTCAATTTCTTCATCGACTCGTTCGCGAGTCTGCTGAACACAATTGGAGTCGACGTTCCGCATTCGACGCTTCGGATCCTCCTCCCGCCGGGGATCTCGTTCTACACGTTCCAGGCCCTGGCATACATCGTCGACGTGTACTTTCGCCGCCTCAAGCCGGCCAGCTCGCTCGTCGACTATGCGCTCTTCATCAGTCTCTTTCCGCACCTGATCGCCGGGCCGATCCAGCGGCCCTCGCATCTCCTGCCTCAGGTCCAGAAGCCGCGACTGTTCGATTCGAGCAAGTTCTTCGATGGTCTGCAGCTGATCATCAGCGGGCTTGTTTCGCAAGGTCGTCGTCGCCGACAACTGCGCGCTGCTGGCGAATGCGGCCTTCAATGGTGCGCTCGGCGAGCCGAGCCTCGCGGTCGTTGCGATCGGCGTGTATGCGTTCGCGTGGCAGATCTACGGGGACTTCAGCGGCTACAGTGACATCGCACGCGGGTCCGCCCAGCTCCTCGGGTTTCACTTCATGGTGAACTTCCGCCAGCCCTACCTGTCTCAGAGCCTGCAGGAGTTCTGGCGGCGCTGGCACATCAGCCTCAGCACCTGGCTGCGCGACTACCTGTACATCTCGCTCGGCGGAAGCCGGTACGGCGAACGCAAGACCTACCGCAACCTGATGCTGACCATGCTGATCGGCGGACTCTGGCATGGAGCCAACTGGACTTTCGTGGTCTGGGGCGCGATCCACGGCGTCGGTCTCGCGATCGAGCGTTTTGTCCGCAGCATCGTCCCGGGATTGCAGGGCTCCGAGGACCGGATCCCGTCGTACGATGCATCCTTGCAGGCGTGGGTCCGGCGTGTCTTCGTGTTCCACCTCGTCTGCCTCAGCTGGATCTTCTTTCGGGCACCCTCGTTCGGGGACGCGTTCTCGTTCCTCGGAGGGGTCGGCCGCTTCGCCTGGGTTCCGGAGTACGCCACGGCTCTTGTCTTCCTCGCTGCTGCAGCGCTCCCGATGTTCTGCATCGACTACCTGAACGAACGGCGGGGCGAGGAGTACGTGCTAGCGGGCACCAGCTATCCGACTCGAATCGCGGTGGGGATGTCGTTGTTGGTGGCAACGCTTCTCTTCGCAGGCAGCTCGACCAATGCCTTCATCTACTTCCAGTTCTGAGCCGAAGCTCCCGTTCCTCGCGTCGCCGGGGCGCGCCTCCGCGGTGCTGCTGGCAGGCGCGCTGCTGCTGTTGGTCGCCGCCGAGATCGGTACGCACACCTTCATATACGGCTTGAGCAACATGCTCAGCCGGCTACGGCGCGAGTCCCGCGAGGCCGTTCAGCTCGGCCCCGCGGCGGCGCTGCCACCACTCCGTCCTGCTGGTAGGCAACTCGCTGCTGGTCGCGGGCGTCGACGTCGCGGCGCTCGATGCCGCCCTCCGACCCGACCACCGCGTTGCGCGATTCGCGATCGAGCAGACCACCTACTACGACTGGTATTTCGGTCTGCGTCGCCTGATGAACGAGGGCTCGCGCCCCGAGGCGGTCGTCCTGTGTTTCGAGCCGCGCCACCTGCTCGGTGACGGTATCCACGATGAGATCTTCGCGCACTACAACATGCAGCTGCGCGACATCTTCCTGGTGTCCGGGAGCCGTCGGCCTCAGCCCCACCGAAACGTCAGAGCTCTTCTTTGCGAACGTGAGTGAGTTCTGGAGCGTGCGCAGGGAAGCACGAAAGAACCTCCTCGGTCGGCTGATGCCGTCCTTCCCGTCTCTGGCTGCCATGATGACGCGGAGCGCGCCGCCAGCGCGACCGAGCCTGTCGGACTTGTCCGACACCGGCGCCCGCCGCATGGCGGCACTCCGTCAGGAGGTAGAACGCCACGGCGTGCGCTTCGTGCTGGCGCTCATGCCCCCTCTCCAGCGCGAGCAAGCCGAGGTCATGCGAAAGCTCGGCGCTCGACAACGATGTCGTGGTGCTCGCGCCAGTCACCGACACCGACTTGGAGCGTTCAGACTACGAGCGGGACGGATACCACCTGAGCGCGCAGGGCCGCGACAAGTACACGGCCGCCCTTGCGAGGGATCTTGAGACGGCGCTGCCGCGCACCGTTCCGCCTCGCTAGTGCACGGGTGCGGATGCTCCGGCTGCTACTCCGACCGCCACTTCACGTAGTCGAAGCTCCACATGTAGTTCTGGTTGAACTGCTTCCCGTTGTTGAGGTACGCCCGGGTGACGCCTCCCGCAAAGACCTGGTCTCCGCGATCGCGATAGGTCGTGTCGCCTGTCTGCTGATACATCCAGGCGAAGGCGGGTGCGATCAGCAGGTTGAGGTCTGGCGCGCCCTTTTTTTGTGGGAAGGCCTGGTTGCCATCGGCAGCCCAGTTCTCGTACCAGAACGCCCGGTCTTTCGCGACCCACGCGCGCGCCCAGAGCCAGTCGAGCGCCTTCCTGACCGCCGGCTGCACGCGCGGGTCGTGAGTGACGTCCCAATAGCGGATGAGCGCCTGCATCGTGAGCCCGGCCATGAACGGCTGAACGTAGTACTGCCCGGCTGCCTGCGGGACGAGCGGGAACGCATTGGGGGCCCGGCTGGTCTTGGAGCCGAACCACTGGTCGAGGTGGTCCAGCGCCTGATCCGCCAGCGTCGTCAAGCGAGCCCGTCGCGGTGCGCCGAGGTCCTCGGCGTCGAGGTAGGACAGGATGCAGTAGGCGACCTCCCGGCTGACGGTTGGGACGGGCAGTGGACTCGAGTGGAGTCGTGTCGGTGCAGAAAGCGGCGTTCTGAGACAGCAGGATCGCGGCCTGCTTGGACAAGGCATCCGAGTTCCGCTCCCAATCCATCCGGAAGCCCGACGTGAAGTTCCAGTAGCCGGGGACGTTCCCGTTGTTCCGCAGAACGTAGCCGCGGTAGATCGCCTTGGCCTTGGCCGCGCAATCGTCCCAGACCGCATTGCCCGTGTAGTCCGCGATCTGTTCGTAGACGCGGGTCGCGTCGTAGTACGTGGCAGCCAGCCTCTCTTCGTCGTTCCGCAAGCTCGCATACTGCAGACAGGCTTTCTGCCCATAGCTCACCATCTGCGTCTTCCAAAGGTCGAGCTCCGGGATCGGAACGGCTCTTTCGTCCCCGCGTGAGGGAGGGGTCCGCGTCTGCGCTTCGCCGCCTCGGCGCGCCGGTAGAGGACGCACAGCAAGGTGATGGTGTATGCCCAGGTCGTGTGACTACGAATGCGCATCGAGGGTGGGCCTCCCTGATGGGTTCGGCTCGGCGAGCTCGAACCCCGCGCTGGTTGCGCCCTCTCCAAGGCTGTCACTGGCAGCCACAGCGGGCCCTACGTTCTACGTTAGGCAAATTCCGTTCCCTTGTCCATGTGCAATATCACCCCGGGCTGGTCATCGAGATGACGTCATCTGACTGCACACAAACCTGTTCGCGCACGCCGAGGGCGAGGCCGTGGCGCTGTCGAAGCTGCGGCCCCGCGCGATCGCCGAAACGACGAGGTCTAAGGGGGTGTCGAGCCGCTGAGGCTGGCGAGCGGCCCGCGCGCCCTCTGTCCGTTCTGAGGCTCCTGGCTTGTCGTGAGCCACGGCGGGCGAGCTGGCGCTACGTCAGCACGCACCGGCGACACCGAAGAGCGCACAATTCTCCGTCATGCCAACCAATCGTGAGGCTCCGCGCCCCGTCTCCGCGCATGAACGAATCGACCTCATCGACGTCGTTCGCGGCTTCGCCCTGTTTGGTGTACTGCTCGCGAATCTGGTTTGGATCACCACAGAGGTCGTCCTCACCGATGCCCGGCTCTCGAAATTGCCCACGGAGCCGCTGGACCGCATTGCCGAGCCGCTCGTCGCATTTTTTGTCGATCACAAGTTCTACACGCTGTTCTCGTTTCTATTCGGCTTGGGGTTCGCTATTCAACTGTCACGCGCCGAGGGGCGCAGTCACAACGTGGTGGCAGTCTACGCGCGGCGTGTATCCATCCTTGCTGTCATCGGGCTCCTGCACATCGCCCTCGTTTGGTATGGCGACATCTTGCTCCTCTACGCTGTCGGCGGGCTCGGACTCCTGGTCGTTCGACATTGGAACGCACGGCTCCTGATGGTCCTGGGAGTCACGCTCGCGCTCTTCGCGCGTGCAGCAGTGGGTGTATTTCCGCTCGTGGCTGACGCATCTAGCAGGCCACCAGTCGACGCGGTGGCTCATGAAGACGCCGACAAGGAGCGCAAGCTCGCGATTTTCGATGGCGCCTCCTACCGCGCGATCGCGCTCGAGAACGCCTCGTTCTACTACCGGGATATCGTCGCCGGCAGCGTAGGCTTGTTTCTGCTGCCGCAGGTGTTTGCAAGGTTCATTTTCGGGCTATACGTCGGCCGGCGAAACTGGGCTCAACGGACGGCTGAGCTCCAACCGGCCCTCCGGCGGCTTCTACCGTGGACTATCGCTGTCGGCGTCGTCGGCAATGGCACGATGATCGTCATCGATCATCTCCAGCACGCCAAGGTGCTCGGCACGGATTCGTACTGGGTGCACGCGGCCGCCCCAGTCGAGGAGGCGGGAATTCTCGCCCTCGCGCTTGCGTACCTAAGCGCGCTCGTGCTGTTGTTTCACCGCGATGCAGCATGGCGTCGACGTCTCGGATACCTCGGCCCCGTCGGCCGAATGGCCCTGACGAACTACCTGACGCATTCCGTGTTGTATTTCGTGCTGTTTACCGGTGTCGGCTTCGGTCTCTACGGCGAGGTCGGTCCGGCGGCCTGCGTGGCGCTCGCCATCATCATCTTCGTCGCGCAGATGGCGTTAAGCCGCTGGTGGCTCGCGCACTATCGCTTCGGTCCGGCTGAGTGGGTGTGGCGAACACTAACCTATGGTCGGAGGCAGCCGATGCGTGCATCCGTGCCGGCTCAAACCGTGTAGCGGAAGCGCAACCGCTCCGAGGCACGAGCGAGGCACGGAGACGCCAAGGGCCCCTTTCGGGGCCCTTTCGAACCGTCTATGACTTGTTGAATCGATGGTGGTCGGGGCGAGAGGATTCGAACCTCCGACCTCTTGGTCCCGAACCAAGCGCTCTAGCCAGGCTGAGCCACGCCCCGACGGGATGAACTGCTTTTATATCACGCGGGCGCGAAGCGCGCCAAGACGAGCGCCCGCGGCCGACGCCCTACGCCTCGTCCGTGTGCGGCAGGTCCTTCTGCCACTCCCGGAGCGGGCTCACGGCTCGGTGGTTGCGTGGTGTCCGTCTGCAGCGGGCTCACCGAGATGAGGCCGCGAGCGCACCGCGAAGATGTCGCTGAGGTCTCGTCGCTCACCCAGTCGTCGCGCCCTTCCTCGATCCAGTAGTAGGTCCGGCGGCGCGGGTCGAGGCCCTCCAGGATCGTGCCCTCGTGCGAGCGGCGGCCCTGCACCGTGATCGCGACGCCCGTCGGCCGCCCGGGCGGCACGTTGACGTTCAGCAGCGTGCGCTCGGGCAGCCCGTGTCGAGCACCATCTTCGAGCAGCCGCCGCGCGAAGCGCGCCGCGGGCGAGTAGTCGAGGTCGGCGCGCGCGGCGAGCGACATCGCGATCGCGTGGACGCCGAAGAAGGTCGCCTCGCGCGCGGCCCCCACCGTGCCCGAGTAGAAGACGTCGTCGCCCATGTTGCGCGCCGCGGTTGATGCCCGAGACGACGAGCGACGGCCGCCGCGGCAGCAGCTTCACGATCGCGAGGTTCACGCAGTCGGCCGGCGTGCCGTCGACGGCGAAGTCCCGCTCTCGATCTTCTCGGCGCGCAGCGGATGCTTGAGCGTGAGCGACTGCGCGCTCGCGCTCGCCTCGCGGTCCGGCGCCACCACGAAGATCTCACCCAGCCCCGAGCGCCGTCGGCCAGCGCGCGGATGCCCGGCGCGTGGACGCCGTCGTCGTTCGTGACCAGGATGAGCGGCTCGCTCATGGCTCCTTCGACAAGAAAGCCCCGGCCATCAGGCGCCGGGGCTCGGACGATCGATGAGGGCTGGTCGGGATGCCGGGATTTGAACCCGGGACCACCTGCACCCCAAGCAGGTGCGCTACCAGGCTGCGCTACATCCCGAAAGGGTCAATTACCCTTTTCTACCACCCTTCTCCAGCAGAGTTCAACATTCCGCGGAGCTCGTTGCGCACTTCGAGCAGGATCGCCTTCAGCTCGTCGACGCGCGCGCCGCTCTCGGGCTCGTCGGGCTCCACGTTCGCGACCTCGGTCTCGGGCAGGCTCGCCATCGCCTGCGGCGTCGCGCCGCGGCCCGACAGCTCCTGCTCGAGGCGCTTCTTGGCGCCCGCGATCGTGAAGCCCTCCTCGTAGAGCAGCTGCTTGATGCGCAGCACCGTCTCGATGTCCTTGCGGCGGTAGATGCGCTGTCCGGAGCTGTTCTTCGCGGGAGCGAGCGCCTGGAACTCCGACTCCCAGTAGCGCAGCACGTAGGGCTGCGTGTCCGTGATCTCGCAGACTTCGCCGATCTTGAAGAACAGCTTGTTGGGGATCTGCTTGTCCATCGGGGGCCGCTTCCGCCTAGTC
Source organism: uncultured Acidobacteriota bacterium (assembly GCA_963744315.1). Classification (GTDB taxonomy): domain Bacteria; phylum Acidobacteriota; class Vicinamibacteria; order Fen-336; family Fen-336; genus DATBSL01. The sequence continues at coordinate 156,227 of CAVUTB010000010.1, read as the reverse complement.
GTTCACGCCCGCGTTCACCGCAGGCACGAAGAGTTTCGAGGGACGGAACACGACCGAGCTGCGCGAGCGGATGACCATCTCCTCTCCAGTCTGGGGATTGCGCCCGCGGCGCTCCCGCTTCTGGCGGACCAGGAAGGTGCCGAAGCCCGTGATCTGGACCTTCTCACCATCCCCCAGATGCCTCTTGATCGTCTCGAAAATCACTTCCACGAGGCGAGCCGCCTCGCGGTTCGAAATCCCCCCGTGGCGTTCATAGACGACCCGCGCGATGTCGTGTTTTGTCATGCTGGCCACTCGTCCGGCCGGTCGAAATATCCCGACGCAAACGACACTTACACGACAAACGCGAGGCAGTTATATGAGAACTTCACAGAAGGTGTCAAGAACGGAAAATCGTGCCGATTCTTGATCTTACGAGCGAACTGTCCTCCGCCGGCCGCGCACTTTCAGGCGAATCGGGGTGCCCTCGAAGCCGAAAGCCTCCCGAATCCGGTTTTCCAGGAAGCGCAGGTACGAGAAGTGGAGGTCCCCGTCGGTGTTGATCTTGAGCGCGAAGGTGGGCGGAGCCGTCCCGATCTGGCTCGCGATACAGGATCTTGACGGGCTCGTTGCCCTTGGCGGGCTTCGGGGCACGTGCAGGTCGGCCGCGCGCGCGATCACCCGGTTGAGCTCGCCCGTCGTCACGCGTGACGTTCGCGCGGCCGCCACGCGATCGACCGCCTCCAGCAGCGCGCCGATGCCGCGGCCGCTCTTGCGCCGAGATGAAGACGACGGGCGCCCACGGCAGGAACTTCAGATCGTCGCGCACGCTCTCGGCGAACGGCGCTCCTTCAGACCGCGCTCGCTCGCGAGGTCCCACTTGTTGACCGCGACCACGACGCCCGCGCCCGCGTCCTGCGACCTCCCCGCCGATCGTCGCGTCCATCTCGCGCATGCCCCGACTCGGCGTCGAGCACCAGCACCGCGACGTCCGCGCGGTCGATCGGCGCCGGGCCTGCACCACGCTGACGTGGTCGACGTTCTCCTTGAGCAGGCGCACGCGCCGGATGCCCGCGGTGTCCACGCAGCCGATAGCGGCGGCCCCTGCGCACGAAGCAGCTGTCGACCGCGTCGCGCGTCGTGCCCGGCACGGCCGAGACCACGGCCCGCTCGCCGCCGACGAGCCGGTTGAGCAGCGACGACTTCCCCACGTTCGGGCGTCCGACGAGGGCGACGCGCACCGGCGGCTTCGTCCTCGGTCGACGCCTCGACGCGCGGCAGGCCGCTCGAGCGCCGCGTCGAGCAGGTCGCCGACTCCCTGCCCGTGCTCCGCCGAGATCAGGCTGCCCGTCGCCCAAGCCGAGACGCGCGAACTCCGTCGTGTCCTGCGTCCCGGTCTTCGACCTTGTTCACCGACGAGCATGCACCTGCTTGCCGTCGCGCCGCAGTCGCGCGCGCGATCGCTTCGTCGTCCGGCAGCAGCCCGGCGCGCGCGTCCACGACGAACAGCACGACGTCGGCTTCTGTCGATCGCCAGCTCGCGCCTGGTGCGTCGCGGGGCCGAGCAGCGGATCGTCCGTGCCCAGCAGCAGGCCGCCCGTGTCGATCACCTCGAACGGCCGGCCCTGCCATTCGACCTGCGCGTAGTTGCGGTCGCGCGTGGAGCCGGGCCGGCCGTCGGTGATCGCCTGCCGCCGTCCGCAGATGCGGTTGAACAGCGTGGACTTACCGACGTTGGGCCGGCCGACGAGGGCGATCTCGGGGCAGCGGGATCATGTTCGAGGGGCCCGGGTCGCGTTTGACAGCGAAATCCGGCAAAGCGCATACTACCGCTACTTAGGAGGAGGTCCATCCCCATGATCAAGGTGGACATCATCAACGAGGTGGCGAAGGCCGCCGACATCACGAAGGTGCGGGCCGAGGTGGCGGTCGAGGCCGTCCTCGAGGCGATGAAGGACTCCATGATGAAGGGCGAGCGGATCGAGCTGCGCGGCTTCGGCGTCTTCCAGGTCAAGCCCCGCAAGCGAGGCATCGGGCGCAACCCGCGGACGGGCAAGGAGGTACGAGATCCCGCCCGGGCGCACGATCCGCTTCAAGCCCGGCAAGGACCTGCAGAACTTGAGCCCTCTAAGCCCGGCAGCCAGACGAACCCCGCGTGGGATCCCCCTCTGGCCCGGCGGGCCTCGCGACGCCTCCATTCCTCCCGAGCGCATGCCCGACTACGGGTGGCTGCGGCTGCCGCCCGTGGCGCTCCCGCCGCCCACCGCGTGGAAGCGCTGGGGACGCAACCTGGCTCTGTTCCTGCTCACCGCCGCCTCGGTCTTCTGGGTCGGCGGGCTCCACGAGGAGGGCGGCTTCAGCGTCTCGGCCGGCGTGCGGCTGGTGCTCGGCCTGCTGTCGATCCTGGCCGCGCACGAGATGGGCCACTACGTCGCCTGCGCGGCTGCACAAGGTCGACGTGACGCTCCCGTTCTTCGTTCCATTTCCCCTGCCCTTCTTCAGCCTGGTCGGAACGCTCGGCGCCTTCATCCGCATCCGCAGCCCGATCCCCAACCGGCGCGCGCTCTTCGACATCGGCGTCGCCGGTCCGCTCGCGGGCTTCGTGGTCGCGCTGCCCGTGCTCGTGGCTCGGCATGCTCGAAGCGACCGTCAGGCCCGCCGAGCCCCGAGGGGCCTCTCGCTCGGCGACGCCGCTGCTGTTCAGCTGGCTCGTGCGACTCTTCCGCGGCCCGTGCCCGAGGGCATGGTCTCGTGCTCGGTCCGCTCGGGCTCGCGGCCTGGTTCGGGCTGCTGGTGACCGCGCTCAACCTGATGCCGATCGGCCAGCTCGACGGCGGGCACGTCACCTACTCGCTTCTTCCGCGAGCGCGCTCACCGCATCTCGCGCGTCGCCTCGTGGGTCTGCGTCGCGCTCATCTACTTCGGCCCGAGCTGGATCCTGTGGGCCGTGCTGATGCGCGTGCTCGGGCGGCGCCACCCGCCGACGCGCGACGACGACCCGCCGGTCGGCGCCGGCGCGCGTCGCGGTCGGCGTGCTGAGCCTCGTGGTGTTCGTCTCTGCTTCGTGCCCGACCCGATCGTGTTCTCGCTGGCGGCGACTTCTGCGGAGGGCTCCGGCGCTTCCGGCCTGCCGTCACAGCACCTGAGCGGGTCCACGTCGACGGCGACCCCGGGCCAGCGCGTCTCGCCGTAGCGCGCCACGAGCGCCGCGCGCACCGCCTCCCGCATCGCCTTGCGCCCGCCCTTCAGCAGGATCTGGAAGCGGTGCTCCTGCCGCAGGCGGGCCAGCGGTGCGCTGGCCGGACCCAGCACGCGGTAGCGGCGCCGCGCCCGCTCGCGCAGCGCGGCCCCGAGCGCACCGGCCGCGTCGCGGCCCTTGCCCTCGTCCTCGGAGCGCACGATCAGGTTGACGAGCGCCGCGGCCGGCGGGTAGCCCATCGTGCGGCGGAACTCGAGCTCGCGCTCGAAGAACGCCGCGTAGTCCTGCGCGCAGGCGTGGACGAGCGCGTAGTGGTCGGGCATGTGGGTCTGCAGGATCACCTCGCCCGCCAGTCTCGCCGCGCCCCGCGCGGCCGGCGACCTGCGTCAGCAGCTGGAACGTGCGCTCGGCCGAGCGGAAGTCCGGCATGCCCGAGCCCCACGTCGGCGTCCACCACGCCGACCAGCGTCACGCGCGGGAAGTCGTGGCCCTTCGCGATCATCTGCGTGCCGACCAGGATGTCGATCTCGCCCTGCTCGAAGGCCGCCAGCGTCTGCTGCAGCACGCCGCGCCGGCGGCGCGCGGTCCCGGTCCAGCCGCTCGACGCTGCGCCGCGGGCAGCGCGGCCGCCACGGCCTCCGCGACCTTCTCCGTCCCGAAGCCGCGTGAGCCGCAGGTACGCGCCGCTGGCACGACGGCGCAGGCGTCGGGCGTGCGCGTCTCGTGGCCGCAGTAGTGGCAGCGCGCCAGCCGTCCGGCCGCGGTGGAGCGTCAGCGAGACCGAGCAGTTCGGGCACATGCGCCTCCTGGCCGCACTCGCGGCACAGCAGGCTCGTCGCGTAGCCGCGGCGGTTGAGGAGCAGCAGGCCTGCTCGCGCGCGAGCGAGCCGCGCGGCGAGCGCCTCGCGCAGCAGCGGGCGTCAGGATCGGGTCGCCGCCGGCCCGCAGCACCTCGCGCCGGTCCACGATCTCGACCCTCGGCAGGCCCTGCGCCGCGATCCGCTTCGGCAGCAGCAGCTCGCGGTACTTGCCGCTCTGCGCGTTCGCGTACGACTCGAGCGACGGGCGTCGCCGAGCCGAGCACGACCGGGCAGCGCCTCGAGACTGCGCCCGCATCACCGCGACGTCGCGGCCGTGGTAGCGCGGGCTCTCGTCCTGCTTGTAGGCGCCGTCGTGCTCCTCGTCGACCACGATCAGGCCGAGATCCGCCACCGGCGCGAAGACCGCCGAGCGCGCGCCCACCACGACGCGCGCCTCGCCCTCGCGGATGCGCCACCACTGGTCGTGGCGCTCGCCCGCCGCGAGCTCGCTGTGCAGCACCGAGACCGTCGTCGCCGAAGCGCGCCCCGCGCCGCGCGCACCAGCATCGGCGTGAGGCGCGATCTCCGGCACGAGCAGGATCGCCCCGCGGCCGCGAGCGAGCGCTGCCTCGACGGCCCGGAAGAAGACCTCGGTCTTGCCGCTGCCGGTCACGCCGCGCAGCAGGAACGGGCTGAAGCCGCCTGCCGCGACCGCGGGCAGCAGCTCGTCGAGCGCCCTGCGTCTGGTCGCCGGTCGGCGCGAGCTCGACAGCCTCGCGCAGCGGCAGGCCATCCGGCGCGCGCATCTCGCGCTCGCTCACGAGCCGCAGCACGCCGAGCTCCTCCAGCCGGCGGATGCGCTCCGCGCAGCGACGGCCGATCCGCGACCAGCTCGGAGACGCGCGCGCGTCCGCCCGCGGCGCGCAGCCGCGCCATGGCCTCGGCCTGCGCCTTGCCCCGGGGCGCCGGCTCGCCCCCGCCTCCAGCACGGCGACCTGGACTTCCCGAAAGCCCGGCGCCTCGAGCGACTGCTCGACCGCGACCGTCCCCTCGCGAAGCAGGCGGGAAAGGCGCGCCTGCGGGTCGCGGCCGAGAGCGCTTCTCAGCGCCGACACCGCGCAGCGGGCCCGACTGCAGGTGCTTGAGCAGCGGGTCGTCGGCGCCGCCCGGCTTCAGGAGCCGCACGACCGCTCGGCTGGCGCGCACGCCGGCCGGCGGCAGCACCAGCCGGTAGCACTCCCCTGGCGGCGCCAGGTAGTGGTCCGCGACGACAGGCGGCGAGGTCGAGCAGCGGCGGCGGTGCGAGCGGCGCTTCGTCGAGCACCTGCGAGACTTCCTTGAGCGCCCGCTCGCCGCCACGGGCCTTCGCGTCGTCGCCGCTGGCGACGACCACGCCGATCACGCGGCGGCCGCCGAACGGCACCAGCACGCGCACGCCCCGCTCGGGGCGCGGCGTGCCCTTCGGCAGCCGATAGCTGAAGGGCGCCTGGAAGGGCAGCGGCACCGCGACCGAGACGACGCACTCGTCCACGTCGCTCACTCTATCCGGCGGGGTGGTGGAAGCGGGTCCGCTCGGCCGCGCGACGCCTACTCGCCGGGCACCGGGCGACCGAGCAACTTGAGGACGACCTTCATGTCCTCCCAGACGTCCTTCTTGCCGGCGGCGTTCCGGAGCAGGTAGGCCGGGTGGTAGGTCGGCATCACCGGTATCCCCTGGAACTCCCCCATCCGGCCGCGGAGGCGCGTGATCGGCTCGGCCGTCTTCAGCAGCCACTGCGCGCCGAACTTGCCGAGGCCCACGATCACGCGCGGCTGGATCGCCCGGATCTGCGCTTCGAGGAAGGGCTGGCAGGACAGGATCTCGTCCGGCTCGGGGTTGCGGTTCTGGGGCGGCCGGCACTTCAGCACGTTGGCGATGAACACGTCGGCGCGCCTGAGCTTCATGCCCTTCTCGATGATGTCCGTCAGCAGCTGGCCCGCACGGCCGACGAACGCGAGCCCCTGCTCGTCCTCGTCGGCGCCCGGCGCCTCGCCGACGAACATCAGCTCGGCCTCGGGGTTGCCCTGGCCGAAGACGATCGTCTTGCGCCCGCCCGCCAGGCGGCAGCGGCGGCAGTCGCCGAGGTCGTCGCGCACGGCTTTCAGGCTTGCCGCGCGGTCCGCAGAGGCTGCAGCGGCAACGCGAGGCCCAGGCTCCGGGGGCTCAGCAGCAGCAGCGCCCCGGCTCGTGGCCAGGCGACGCCCACCGTGTCGAGTCCCTCGAGAAAGCGAGCGTGCGCCAGCAGATCGGCGACGAGCGCGGCCTTGTCGCTCACGCCGGCGTCGGGACTGGCGTCGCGGTGCGCAACGCGATCACCTCGTCGAGGATGCGCTCGGCCACCTCGCGCTTCGAGGCGAGCGGCACGTCGCGGCGCTGGCCGTCGCGCCGCAGCAGCACGACCGCATTGGTCTCGCCGCCGAAGCCCGCGCCCTCGGCGGTGACGTCGTTCGCGACGATCAGGTCGAGGTTCTTGGCCTCGAGCTTCTTGCGGGCGTTGGCGAGCACGTCCTCGGTCTCGGCCGCGAAGCCGACCAGCAGTCGGCCGCCTTTCGCGTCTCCCAGCGACTTCAGGATGTCCGGCGTGCGCACGAGCTCGAGCCGCAGCGCGGCGTCGGCCTTCTTGAGCTTGGACGTGGCTCGGCTCGGCCGGCGCGGTAGTCGCTGACCGCGGCCGCGGCGATCACCACGGTGGCCTGGCCGGCGTGCCGATCGACGGCCGCCTTCATCTCGACGGCCGAGCGCACGCTCTCGAACGTCACGCCCGCAGGCGCCGGCAGCACCGTCGGGCCCGAGACCAGGACGACGCGCGCGCCGCGGTCGCGCGCCGCCTCGGCCAGCCGATATCCCATCGTCCCCGTCGAGCGGTTCGAGACGAAGCGGACGGGGTCGAGGTCCTCGAGCGTCGGCCCCGCCGTCACCAGCACGGTTTCGCGCTCGAGGTCGCGGCGGACGCCCAGGCGCGCGAGCGTCGCCTCGACGATCGCATCCACCTCCGCCAGGCGGCCCTTCCCCAGCCAGCCACAGGCCAGGTAGCCGTCGCCGGGCTCGATCACGCCCACCCCGCGCGCCCGCAACGTCGCGAGGTTCTGCTGCACGGCCGGGTGGTCGAACATGTTGACGTTCATCGCCGGCGCCACCAGCACCGGCGCGCGCGTCGCGAGGTACAGCGTGCTGAGCGCGTCGTCGGCGATGCCGTGCGCGAACTTGCCGAGGCTGTTTGCCGTGGCGGGGGCCACCAGCAGCAGCTCCGCGTCGTCGGCGAGCGAGATGTGCCGGATCTCGCCGTTCTCGCCGAGCGAGAACTGATCGTGGAACACCGGATGGCGCGAGAGCGCCTCGAACGTCATCGGGCTGACGAAGCGCGTGGCCGCTGCCGTCATGACGACGTGCACGTCCACGCCCTGCTTCTGCAGCTCGCGCAGCACCTCGCAGGCCTTGTAGGCCCCGATGCAGCCCGTGACGCCGAGCACCACCACCGGCAGGTCCCTCGCCTCCTACTCCTCCTTGCTCCCGCCGCCCTCGGTGCCGGGGAGCTTGTCGAGCACCTCCCACGACACCGTCTCGGCGAGCGTCTCCTCGACCGCGATGCGCGTGGACTTGCGGCTGCGCGTGTCGACGCGGGGCTTGGCGCCCGCCTGCAGCTGCTTGGCGCGCTGCGCCGCCACGGTGATGAAACGGAACTTGGAGTCCACGTCCTTCGGAAGAATCAACTGGCTCATGCCGTCTTCGTCTCCTCTCCTGTGTCGAACGTCCTGCAGATGGCGCGCGCCCGCTCCGCGACCGCGGAGACCCGGCTGCGCGCCGCACGAATGATGCACTTCAGTCCCTCGACGCACGCCTCGAAGTCGTCGTTGACGAGGGCGTAATCGTAGTTCTCGAAGGCGCCGATCTCGCGCGTCGCAGCGGCCAGCCGGCGCTCGATCGTCGCCTCGTCGTCCTGGCCGCGGCGGCGCAGCCGCTGCTCGAGCTCCTGGTAGGACGGCGGCAGGATGAAGACCGTGACCGCGTCCTTCATGCGCTCGCGGACCTGCGCCGCTCCCTGCACGTCGAGGTCCAGGAGCACGTCCACGCCCTCGGCCCGCGCGCGCTCGATCTCGGCCCGCGCCGGTTCCGTAGAGATTGCCGTGCACCTCGGCCCACTCGAGCAGCTTGCCGTCGGCCTTCAGGCGCTCGAAGCTCGGGCGATCGACGTAGTGGTAGTCGACACCCTCGCGCTCGTCGCCGCGCGGCGGGCGCGTGGTGTGCGAGACCGAGAAGCGCAGGCCCGGCACTTCGCGCAGCACGCGGGCGACGACGGTGGTCTTGCCGGCTCCGGAGGGCGCCGAGACCACGATCACGACGGGGGCGCGCTCACTCAACGTTCTGCACCTGCTCGCGGAAGCGCTCGATCTCGGTCTTGAGCCCGACCACCTCGCGGATCGCGTCCGCGTCCTGGGCCTTGCTGCCGATCGTGTTCGCCTCGCGCATCAGCTCCTGCGAGAGGAAGTCGAGCGGCTTGCCCGCGGGAGCGCCGTTGCCAGCCATCAGCTCGCGCGCCGCGGCCACGTGGCTGCGCAGCCGCTGCAGCTCCTCCGTCACGTCGTGGCGCTCCACGGCGCGTACCGCCTCCTGGTAGAGCCGCGCGTCCTCGAGCCCGAGCTCTCCCACGAGCGCGCGCGCCCGCTCGAGCAGCACGCGGCTGCGCGCCTCGCGCGTCGCCGCGAAGCGCGCCTCGAGCCGGGCCGCCACCGCCTCGATCGCCGCGAGACCCGTCTCGAGCGCGAGGCCGAGCCGCTCGCCCTCGGCCCGCCGGGCGCCGTCGAGACGCACGAGCGCCTGATCGAGCAGGCCCAGCGTCGCGGCGCGCACCTCGTCGCCCACCGCCCCGGCGCCGTCGATGTACTCGAGCGCGCCCGGGAAGCGGACGAGGTCGGCGACCGAGACTCCGCCGTCGAGACCGAACTCGTTCTGCATGTCGCGCAGCGTGCGCACCAGCGAGGCGACCAGCGGCCGCGAGGCCGCCACCGCCTCGGACTTCCCGTTCGGGCAGCGCCGCCTGGACCGAGATCTCGATGCGGCCGCGTCCCACGGCGGCCTTCACCCGTTCGCGCGCTTCCGCCTCGAGCGGCTGCAGCCGGCGCGGCAGGTGCAGCGTCAGGTCGAAGAAGCGGTGGTTGAGGGCGCGCACGCTGACGCTCGCGTGGAGCTCCTCGCGATCGAGCGCCGCCTCCGCGTAGCCCGTCATCGAGCGGATCATACGGTCTGGCTCCTCGGTCGCGAACTGCAGGTCGTGCAGCCGACAGTAGATCCCGCCGGGCTGCCGGAGCAGCTCGTCGTGGCGGCCCTCCTCGCGCACCTCGCCGCCCTCCAGCACCACGATCCGCGCGGCGTCGCGCACGGTGGTGAGCCGGTGCGCGATCACGAGCGTCGTGCGGCCGCGCATCAGGTTGGCGAGCGCGCTCCTGGACCAGGCGCTCGGACTCCGCGTCGAGCGCGGAGGTGGCCTCGTCCAGGATCAGGATCGGCGGATCCTTCAGGATCGCGCGCGCGATCGCGATGCGCTGCTTCTGCCCGCCCGAGAGCCGGCTGCCCCGCTCGCCGATCACGGTGTCGTAGCGGCGCGGCAGGTTCAGGATGAAGTCGTGGGCGAAGGCCGCGCGCGCCGCCGACTCGACGCGCGCCTCGTCGACGTCGTCCATGCCGTAGGCGATGTTGGCGCGCACGGTGTCGTTGAACAGCACGGTCTCCTGCGTGACGAGCCCGATCTGCGCGCGCAGGCTGGCGAGCGACGCGTGGCGCACGTCCACGCCGTCGATCAGGATCGCGCCCTCGGTGACGTCGTAGAAGCGCGGGAGCAGGTTCACGAGCGTCGTCTTGCCCGAGCCGCTGGTGCCGACGATCGCCACCACCTCGCCGCGGCGCGCGCTGAAGCTGACCTGGCGCAGCACGCCGCCGTGCGCGTCGGCGTAGCCGAAGCCGACACCGCGGTACTCGATCCCCGCGCGCATGCGAGGCAGCACGATCGCGTCCTTCCTCTCGGGCACCTCGTCGTGGCGGTCGAGCACCTCGAAGACGCGCGTCGCCCGCGGCGAGCGCCGCCTGCAGCGTGGCGTTGACGCGCGACAGCCGCTTGACCGGCGTGTACATCGCGAAGAGCGCGGTCAGGAAGGCGACGAATGCGCCGGTCGTGAGGTGGCCGCCGCGGATCGACAGGCTGCCGTAGAAGAGCGCGACGATCAGCGCCAGCCCGCCGACGCCCTCCATCAGCGGCGGCAGGATCGCGGTCGTGCGGGTGATGCGCATGTTCACCGCCAGCAGGCGCGCACCCGCGCGGCGGAAGCGGCCGATCTCGAAGCCTTCCATGCCGAAGGCCTTCACCACGCGGAAGCCCGAGATCGTCTCCTGCAGGATCTCGGCGATGTCCTTCCAGCGCCGCAGGTGGTCTCGTTCGACACCCGCAGGCGGCGCCCGAGCCGCAGCAGCAGGAGGATCACGAACGGCATGCCGAGCAGCGAGCCGATCGCGAGCCGCCAGTCCATGAAGAACAGCACGGCCAGCAGGCCCAGGATGGTGAGCCCCTCCTTGAGCAGGTCGCCCGCTAGCTCGGAGACCGCGGCCTGGATCTTCTCGACGTCGGTCGTGACGTGGCTCATGAGCGAGCCCGTGGTGCGGCGGCCGAGGAAGGCGAACGACTGGTTCAGGATGTGCTCGTAGAGGCTGTTGCGCAGGTCGGTGACCGCACGCTGGCCGGCGTCGGCGACGAGCGTCGTCGAGAAGTAGGCCGAGACGCCCTTGAAGAGGTAGAGCACCAGGATGGTGAGCGACAGCCGCCCGACGTCTACCCCCTGGATGAGCGCCTTGTCGAAGATCGGCTTGACCTGCGCCACGAGCAGCGCGCCCGCTGCCGCGTATCCCGCGGTCGCGATCCAGGAAGCCATCAGGCGGCCGCGGTAGGGCCGCGTGTAGGCGAACAGCCGCCGGAAGAGGCGCGCCTCGAGCTTCACCGACTGCCAGGCGGCGAGGTCCGCTCCGGCAGACTGCGGCTCCGCCGCGACCGTCGCGGACTTCCCCCGGAAAAGCTCGCCCCCGCGGGGAATCCGCGGGCTCGCGGGCGGCGCGATGACCTCATCTCCTTGGCCGGTCGTCACTTAAATGGCAGCCGGCGGTAGCAACAGTATACCGGCAAGCGAGGCGGCAACGGACAGCGGCGGGAAGGGCCCAAGTCAGGCGAATCGGCCCAGCCATGGCACACGGACCGACGCCTGTGCTCAGTCCGTGAACCGATACTTCACGAGCGTCCAGAGCGCCGGAAGCCGTCCTTGCCAGCCGATCTTCTTGCCCTCGGAGTAGTCACGGCCCTCGTACGTGATCGCCACCTCGTAGACGCGCGGCCGCGCTTGAACGAGCTTGGCCGTGATCTCCGGCTCGATCCCGAAGCGGTCGCTCTTGGAGCGGTCCAGCGCCTTGAGCAGGTCGGCGCGGAAAGCCTTGAAGCAGGTCTCCATGTCCGTCATCGTCGTGTCGTAGAGCACGTTGGTGACGAGGTTCAGGAACAGGTTCGCCAGGTAGTGCGTGAAGAGAAGCAGCGGTGGCGGCCGATGAAGCGGCTGCCGAAGACGGCGTCGGCCTTGCCGCGCACATCAGGTCGAGCAGCTCGGGACTCCTCGGGGCTGTACTCGAGGTCGGCGTCCTGCACGACGATCACGTCGCCCTTGGCCTCGGCGACGCCGCGCCGGACGCCGCGCCCTTGCCGCGGTTCCTCCTGCAGCAACAGCCGAACCCGCGCTCGCGCGCGAGCCGCTCAGCACTCGCGCGTGCCGTCGCTCGACGCGTCGTCGACCGCGACGAGCTCGACCCGGAGCGGGACCGCAGCACGCGTCCCACGCTCGCGCGACCGTCGCGCGCTCGTTGTAGCCCGGCATCACACGCTCAGCAGCGGGTCCGCGAGCGGAGCCCGGCGCGGGTCGGTCCGAGTGGCTGCGAGCTCACCGCCGCCCGATGCCCTCGTAGTGGAAGCCGAGCTCGCGCAGCAGGCGCGGGTCGTAGATGTTGCGGCCGTCGAAGATCGCCGGCCGGCGCATCAGCGCTCTTGATTCGCTGCGAAGTCGGGCGCGCGGAACTCGTTCCACTCGGTGACGAGGACCAGCGCGTCGGCGCCCTCCAGCGCCTCGTAGCCGCGCGCGCAGAACGCGACGCGATCGCCGAAGCGCTGCGCGCGCGCCGCGTCCTCGGCCTCGGGGTCGTGGCCGCGCACCTCGGCGCCGCCCTTCAGCAGCTCCTCGATCACGCCAGCGCCGGCGCCTCGCGCATGTCGTCGGTGCGCGGCTTGAACGCCAGCCCCCAGACGGCGATGCGCTTGCCCTCGAGCCCGCCCAAGTAGCGCCGCCACCCGCGGCACCAGCACCGCCTTCTGGGCCTCGTTCGTGCGCTCGGTCGCCTCCACCACGTTCAGGTCCGACGCCCGCGTCCTGCCCCATGCGGATCAGCGCCTTCACGTCCTTCGGAAAGCACGAGCCGCCGTAGCCGACGCCGGGGAAGAGGAACGGCGAGCCGATGCGGCTGTCCGTGCCCATGCCCTTGCGCACGTGCCGACGTCGGCGCCCACGCGCTCGCAGAGCTTCGCGATCTCGTTCATGAACGAGATGCGCGCGGCCAGCATCGCGTTGGCCGCGTACTTGGTGAGCTCGGCCGAGGCCGTGGTCCATCACCAGGATCGGCTTGCCGGTGCGCACGAAGGGCTCGTAGAGCTCGCGCATCACCTCTTCGACGCTTCGGATCGTCGGTGCCGATCACGACGCGGTCGGGCTTCAGGAAGTCCTCGACCGCGGCGCCTTCCTTCAGGAACTCGGGGTTGGAGACGACCGCGAACGGGTGCGCCGTGAGGCCTTCGACCACCTCGCGGACGCGCGCCGCGGTGCCGACCGGCACCGTCGTCTTGTTGACCAGGACCTTGTAGCCGTTCATGGCGCGTCCGATGTCGCGCGCCACGTCGAGCACGTGCGTCAGGTCCGCCGAGCCGTCCTCGTCCTGCGGGCGTGCCGACCGCGATGAAGAGCACCTCGCTCGTGCGCACCGCCTCGGCGAGGTCGGTGGTGAAGCGCAGGCGCTCCTCGGCCACGTTCCGCGGCGACCAGCTCGTCCAGGCCCGGCTCGTAGATCGGGATCTCGCCCCGGCGCAGCCGCGTCGACCTTGTCCGCGTCGTTGTCGACGCAGACGACGATGTTGCCGTTCTCCGCGAAGCAGGCCCCGACCACGAGGCCGACGTAACCCGTCCCGATCACTCCGATGTACACCTGGCCGGCTCCTCCCTCGCCCGAAGGGCGCCGAGGTTAGCACATCCTGCTATCATTCGGTGGCGCATGGAGTTCGGCCTCGACGTCCGCCCCTCGCTTTCCGCGTCCGACCGGTGTCGGGACCTACGTGCTGGGGCTCGCCGAGCGCCTCCCCGCGCTCGCCCCCGAGGACCGCTTCACCTACTTCTCGGCCTCGTTCAGGGAGCGCTACCCCGCTCGCGACTGGGGCCCGAACGTCCGCCTGGTGGACCGGCGGATTCCGGTGCGCGGGCTGAACGCGGCCTGGAACCGCCTCGGCTGGCCGCCGATCGACCGCCTGGTCGACCGCTCGCTCGACCTCGTGCACTCGCCGACCCCGCTCCTCATCCCGTGCAAGCGCGGCCGCCGCATCGTGACGCTGCACGACCTCTTCTTCCTCAAGCACCCCGAGCTCGTGGAGGGCGAGACGCGGCGCGACTTCGTGACGCTGGTGCGCGACCACGTCAAGCGCGCCGACGGCGTCATCTGCGTCTCGGAGTACACGGCGTCCGAGGCGCGGCGGCTGCTCGACGTCCCGACGAGAAGATCGCCGTCACGCCCCACGGCGTCGACCCGGTCTTCCGACAGGAGCCGCACACGCAGCAGGTCGACGAGACGCTGCGCCGGCTGCGCCTGCCGCGGGGCGGCATCCTGTACGTCGGCAGCTCGGAGAAGCGCAAGAACCTGGTGACGCTGGTGATGGCCTACATGACGCTCGCGCGCCGGCGCCGGCTGCCCCCGCTGGTGCTGGCGGGCCCCGGCTCCGACTGGGCGCAGGGCGGCAGCTACTCGGGCCCGCAGATCGTGGCGACCGGCTACCTCGAGCGCGCCGACGTGCGCGCGCTGATGGCGGCCTCCTCCGCGCTGGTGCTGCCGTCGCTCGAGGAGGGCTTCGGGCTGCCGGTCGTCGAGGCGATGGCCGCCGGGCTGCCGGTCGTGCTGCTCGCGCGACACCGCGCTCGCCGAGGTCGCGGGCGACGCGGCGAGCCTCGTGGACCCGCGCGACGTGAACGGCCTCGCGCACGCCGTCGAGCGCGTGCTCGAGGATCGCGCGCTCGCCGCCGACCTGCGCCGCAAGGGGCTCGAGCGCAGCCGCGCGTTCGAGTGGAGCACGACGGCCGAGCGCACGCTCGCCTTCTACCGCAAGGTCCTTGGCCGCTAACCCGCTGGTCGTCGGGATCGACGGGCGCGAGCTCGGGGGGCGTCCGACGGGCACCGGCCGCTACCTCCGCAACCTGCTGCGCCACTGGCGCGAGGCCGGCGACACGCCTCGTCGTCTATTTCAACGGGCCGCCCGCGCTCGACCCGGTGCTCGACCACGTCCGCATCCGCAAGCGCCCGCTCGGCGACGGCGTCGCGCGCGGGATCTGGTGGCAGGAGGTCCTGCTGCCCCGGGCCGCCCGCGCCGACGCGATCGACGTCTTCTTCTCGCCGGCCTACTCCTGCCCGCTGCGGCTCGACCGGCCGCGCGTCACGGCGGTGCACGACCTCTCGTTCTTCGCGCACCCGCAGGACTTCAGCTGGCTCGACGCCGCGCGAAGGCGAGCGCTCGTCAAGTCCTCGCTCCACGCCTCGAGCGTCGTGCCGGTCTGCTCCGCCTTCACGGCCCGCGAGCTCGCCCGGCTCTTCCCCCACCTCGCCGAGCGCGCGGTCCACATCCCGCTCGGCGCGGACGGCGATCTGCCCGCGCCGCCGCAGCGCGCCGAGGCGCGCCAGGCGCTCGGCGTGAGCGGGCCGTACCTGCTCGCGGTGGGCGCGATCCTGAATCGCCGTTGCGTGCCGGAGCTCCTGCGCGCCCTCGCGCGCCTGCGCGAGCGCCATCCGGGGATCGTGCTCGATCTCGTCGGGGACAACCGCACGCACCCGCGGCTCGACCTCGACGCGCTGGTGGCGTCGCGGGGCCTCCGCCCCAACGTCCGTCTCTCCGGCTTCGTCGACGACGAGGCGCTCGCCGCGCGCTACGCGGCCGCCGACGTCTTCGTGGCGCTTTCGGAGTACGAGGGCTTCGGCCTGCCGGCGCTGGAAGCGGCGACGCGCGGCGTGCCGCTCGTGGTCGGCGAGCCGCCGTCGCTCGGCGAGATCTTCCGGGACGCGGCGCTCGTGGTGGACCCGCACGACGAGAACGGGATCGCGCTCGCCATCGACCACGTGCTGACCGAGCCGGAGACGCGCGTGGCGCTCGTCGCCGCGGGCGAGGCGCTCGCGCGCCGCCACTCGTGGGCCAACACCGCCCGTCGCACGCGGGCGGCGCTCGCGCGCGCGGTCGGCCGGTGAGCGAAGCGCCCCGGGTTGCCGTCGTCGTGGTCTCGTACGAGACGCGCGAGACGCTGCTCGAGGGGCTCGCGGCGCTCGAAGCCGAACCCGCGACGACGGTCGTCGTGGTCGACAACGCCAGCCGCGACGGCTCGGCGGCCGCCGTGCGCGATCGCTTCCCGGGCGTCCGGCTGATCGCCAATCCCGAGAACGTGGGTTTCGCGCGCGCCTGCAACCAGGGAGCGCGTGAGAGCCGCGCTCCCTTCCTGCTCTTCCTGAACCCCGACGCCACCCTCGCGCCCGGCTCGCTCAGGACGCTTGCGGCCATCCTGGAAGCGCGGCCGCGCGTCGGGTCGTCGGCCCGCGCACGCGCAGCGCCAACGGCGACATCCAGGTCTCGACGGGCCCGGACCTGTCGCTCGTCTCCGAGATCCGGCAGCGGCGCCTCGTGCGCGGCGTCGCGCGAGCGCGATGCCGCGGTCCTCGTCGAGGCCGAGGGCCTCCACGCCGTGGAGCGCGAAGCCGACTGGGTCTCGGGCGCGTGCCTGATGATCCGCCGCGAGGCGTTCGACGCCGTTTCCGGCTTCGACGAGCGCTTCTTTCTCTACGAGGAAGACGCCGACCTCTGTCGCCGCGTGCGCGAGGCCGGCTGGCAGGTGCTCTTCTCTCCCACGCGCCGAGGCGCGCCACGCGCTCGGCCGCAGCATGGCGCGCGCGCCCGAGCGCGCGCGCCTCGAGTACCAGCGCAGCCACCTGCTCTACTACCGCAAGCACTGCGGCCTGCTGCAGCGCGCCGTGCTGCGCGCGCTGATCGCGGCGCGCGCCGCCTTCGCTAACCCCTCGTCTACTTGACGCCTTCGAGCGTCAGCTCGGCCTCGACGACCTCCCCGGTCTGCGGGTCGACTGCCGACGCCAGCGTCAGCGTCTCCCCCTCGCCGAACCACGAGCACCGACTCGCTCTGGAACACGCGCAGCTCCGGAGCCGCCCTCGCCGGGAGACAGCACGCCGTCGCTGAACCGGACCGCCCAGCTTGGTAGCGCCCGTCGTCGAGACGCTGCGACTCGCAGCGTCAGGCCAGCGCCGACGTCCTTGAGCATGACCGTGACCTGGTTGTTGGCGCGCGTCTGCACCGGTAGCTGGCTGCCGCTGAAGACCTGGATCTTGTCGCTGCCGTCGCCGCCGTCCTGCAGCAGTACGGCGTACGGGCGGCGCGCCAGCGTCGTCTGTCCCTGCCGCCGGATGAGCACGAGCTGCGCGCGACAGCCGCGCGCCGCCGCGGACGCGGCCGCAGCGGGCTTGGGACGGCGGCGCGGCGGCGAGCATCAGCTCGACGCGAACGACCTCGCCGGTCACGGGATCGACGGCGTTCGCGAAGGGCACGCGTCTCGCCCTCGCGCAGCGTCAGCACCGACCTCGCCTTGACGGCCTGCAGGACTGGGTTGCCCGCCGTCACCAGCTCCCCGGAGCCCGTTCGACGGCGAGACCCCGCTTCTGGCTGTTTTCGTACTCGGCCTCCAGGCGGTAGCGCCCGTCCGGCAGTGCCGTCGACCGTTCACCTTGACCGTGACCCCGACGTTTTTGAACTGCGTCGTGCTGGATTCCCTCTCGTTCTGTGTGATGGCGAGCTGTGTGCCCACGAACAGGAACGCCGCGTCCCGCGTCGGCGTGCAGCAGCAGCGTGCTCGTCCGGCTCGTCGCTTCCGCGTCGCCGCGCTCGCGCGTCTCCTTGACCTGGAGCCGCAGCCGCTTCCCCGGCGGCTTCGCGGCTCTCCTGCGACTTCGCGGCATCCGAATCCGCGGCTCCGGCGCCGAGCGCCGCAGCCAGGAGCACCGCCCCTACGCAGACTCCGATTCTCTTTCGCATTGTCGTTACCTCTCGCTCCTGGGGACGACCACTTGAACGGCGGGCCATTCGCCCGCGACCTCTTTCCAATCCGCCCCGTATGTCGGCGCTTCCTCCGCCGGCATGCTGCGGCGAGCGACGCGCCCGCTCCGGCTTCGCGTTCTCTCCCAGGCCCTCGCGGCCGAGCTCGGCCAGCGAGTTCGGCCTGCCCGCGCTCGACGACGACCGCCGGCTCCAGCGGCTTCCGACTCGGAGCGCGGCGAGCCGCTGGCGGCCTCGAGACTGCCGAGGGCCGCGGGAGGCGCTGCCGGCGCGAGCCGAGGCGGCGCTGCCGGCTGGCGCTACGGCAGCGCCGTCGCGCTCGCCGACGTGCGACGGCGTCGCGGCGGGACGCCCCTTCGGAGTCGAGGCGCGACGAGCGGCCAGGCCGCCAGCAGGCCCACGGCCGCCGCGAGCGACAACCACATGGCCGCGCTGGCGTCGCGGGCGCCGCCGGCGGAATTCGCGCCGTAGCGCGTGCTCGAGCTCGGCGGGCGCCGTCGGCGCCTTCCAGCCGCGCAGCGCCTCGCGCAGCACGTCGCGCTCGGGCCCTCGTCGTCCTCGTCCCGCCTCGCATCTGCCTTCATCGCGTCCCTCTCACTTCGCCGCCAGGGCGCCGCTCGTCATCCACGCCTCGAGCGAAGCGCGCAGCTTCCGCCGTGCCCGGTGCAGCCGCACCTTCACGGCCCCGACCTCGGCGTTCACGATCTCGGCGATCCGCGCCAGCTCCAGCTCCTCGTACTCCGCGAGGATCAGCACCTCGCGATGAAGCGGCGGGAGCGCCGATACCGCGGCTCGCACCACGCGGGCCCGCTCGTCCTCGAGCAGCGCCTCGAGCGGGCTCGGCGGCGCGCCGTGCTCGCGGCTCCGGCATCGCTCGCCACCGCCCGCTCGCGCCAGGCGCGACTCGCGTGCCGCAGGCTCAGGTTTCGAGCCGCGGCGCACAAGTACGTCCCGAGCCCCGCCCGCTCCGCGTCGTAGCGGCCGGGCGCCTCCAGCAGCCCGACGAAGCACGTGTGCGTGACGTCGCGCGCCGTCTCGGGCGACCCCGTCATGCGATAGGCAAAACGGAAGACTCGGTCGTGATACCGCCTGTAGACCTCGACGAAGGCGCGCTCGTCCCCGGCGAGCGTCTCCCGCAACAGAGCCTGGTCGCCGGCCGTGTCGTGATCGCCGCTCACTCAGCCCTTATTGCACCGGAGACTCGAAAGGTTACAGGGGGACTTCCGCGACGGCCCCTTCATCCTTGGGCCGAAAACGGTCCTCATGCTACTGTTCGCATGGGACTTGGCGCCATGAAGATCGCAATCGACGCACGTAAGTGGCGCGACTACGGGATCGGCACGTACGTCCGCAACGTGGTTCGCCACCTGGCGCAGATCGACCGCGAGACGACGTACCTCCTCTTCTGCAACCCGGCCGACGAGTCCGCGCTCCGCGACCTCGCCGAGAACTTCGTGCCGGTCGTCGACAGCTCGGCCGGCTACAGCCTGCGCGAGCACGTCTCGCTGCCGCTCAAGCTGCGAAGCCTCGGCGCCGAGCTTCTCCACTCGCCCCACTACGTGCGGCCGCTGCTCTGCACGATCCCGTCGGTCGTGACGATCCACGACTGCATCCACCTGCTCTTCCCCCAGTACCTGCCGAACCGCATGGCGTTCCGCTACGCGCGCTTCGTGATGGGCAGCGCGATCCGGAACAGCTCGATCGTGTTCACGGTTTCGGAGGCCTCGCGCGCGGACATCCTGCGCTTCTACCCCTGCGACCGATCCGGCGAAGGTGCACGTGGTCCCGAACGCGATCGACGCCGAGCTGCTCGTCGACCCGGGCGAAGCCGAGCGCGACCGCGTGCGCGAGCGCTACCAGATCCGCGGCCGCTTCGTGTTGTTCGCCGGAAACGTCAAGCCGCACAAGAACCTCGAGCGCCTGATCCGCGCCTTCGCGCGCGTGCGCTGCCAGGAGGGCAACGAGGACCTGCGGCTGGTGCTGATCGGCGACGACGTGAGCCGCTACGCCTCGCTCCGGCGCACCGCCGACGAGGCCGGCGTGAGGCAGGAGGTGCGCTTCTTCGGCTTCGTGCCCGCACGAGACGCTCGCGGCGCTCTACCGGATGGCGACGGTGTTCGCCTTCCCGTCGCTCTACGAGGGCTTCGGGCTGCCGCCGCTCGAGGCGATGGCGTGCGGCACGCCGGTCGTCACCTCCCGCATCTCGTCCCTGCCCGAGGTGGTCGGCGACGGCGCGCTGCTCGTCGATCCCTACAACGAGGACGACATCGCGCAGGGGATCGCGCCGCGTGCTCGACGACGAGGACCTGCGCGCCCGCCTGGTCGAGCGCGGCCTCGAGCGCGCGGCGAGCTACAGCTGGGCGCGCTCGGTACGGCAGATCCACGCCGGCTACCTGAAGGCGCTCGGCCGCACCGTGCCCGCCACCGCGGAGGCGACGAGCTGAAGGTCGCCCTCGTCCACGACTGGCTGACGGGCATGCGCGGCGGCGAGAAGGTGCTGCTCTCGCTCGCCCGCCTCTATCCCGAGGCCCCGATCTTCACGCTGCTCCACGTCAAGGGCTCCGTGGCCCCGGAGCTCGAGTCGCGCGAGATCCGCACCTCGTTCGTGCAGCACCTGCCCGCGGTGGCAAGGCGCTACCGCCAGTACCTGCCGCTGTTTCCGCGCGCCGCCGAATCGCTCGACCTCGCCGGCTTCGATCTCGTGTTCTCGAGCTCGCACTGCGTCGCCAAGGGCGTGCGCCCCGCGCCGGGCGCGCTCCACCTGTGCTACTGCCACACGCCGATGCGCTACGTGTGGGACCGCTACGACGACTACTTCGGCCCCGGCCGCGTTTCACCGCTGGCTCGCCTCGGCGATCCGCCCGATCGCCGCCCGCCTTCGCGCGTGGGACGCGAAGAGCTCGTCGCGCGTCCACCACTTCGCCGCGAACAGCGCGTACGTCGCCGGGCGCATCCGCCGCTACTACGGCCGCGACTCGACGGTGATCCCGCCGCCCGTCGACACCAGCTTCTTCACGCCGGGAGCGGACGTGCCGGGACAGTACGACCTCGTCGTCTCCGCGCTCGCGCCCTACAAGCGGCTCGAGCTGTGCCTCGAGGCCTACCGCGGCACCGGGCGCCGCTTGCGGATCGTCGGCAGCGGGCCGGAAGCCGCGCGGCTCCGCGCGAAGGCTCCGGCCGAGGTCGAGTTCCTCGGACACGTCGGCGACCTCGAGCTGCGCGAGCTCTATCGCGCCTGCCGGGCGGTGCTGATGCCGGGCATCGAGGACGCCGGCATCGTGCCGCTCGAAGCGCTCGCCTGCGGCCGGCCGGCGATCGTCTTCGGCGAGGGCGGCGGCGCCGAGAGCGTCGAGCACGGCCGCACCGGCGTCGTCTTCCACGAGGCCACTCCCGACGCGCTGCGCGCGGCCGTCTCTTCGCTGGATCGCATGCAGTTTGATAGACTTACGCTCCGGGCCAGGGCCGAAGCGCACTGTCGCGAGCGCTTCGAGGAGCGAATCCGGGAGTTCGCCCAAGACGCGCTCGCCCGACGGGTCCCCGCATGCTGAAGGCGAGAGAACGCAGACTGGTGGCGCTGCACGTCGGGGTCGACGTGGCGGTGACGTGCGTCGCCTGGCTGCTGGCCTACGCGCTGCGCTTCCACGAGCCGCTCGCGACGCTCGTGCCGGTGACGAAGGGCGTCCCGGACGTCTCGCGCTACCTGCTGCTGCTGCCGCTCATCGTGCTGCTCTGGCCGCCGGTGCTCTACTTCCACGGGCTCTACCAGATCCGCCGCGGGCGCAGCCTGATCGACGAGACCTTCGCGATCCTCTTCAGCGTGCTGCTCGCCTCAGCACTCACGCTCGGCGCGACGCTCTACGTCCGCGTCTACTACCGCTACCAGCCCGAGGTCTCGCCGCTCTGGGAGTACAGCCAGGCGGTGTTCGCCCTGTTCGTCGTGCTGGACGTGCTGCTGCTCAGCTTCGGCCGCGCGGCGCTGCGCTCCTGGCAGGAGCGGCAGTGGGCCGCCGGCGAGAACCTGACGCGCGTGCTCGTGGCCGGCACCGGCGAGCTCGGCCGCACCGTCGCCGAGGTGCTCGTCGCGCAGCGCCGATCTCGGCTACCGCGTGCGTCGGCTTCCTGGGCGAGAGCGAGGAGTCCGTCGGACACGCCGGCCTCGGCGTGGTCGGGACGATCGCGGACGCGCGCGACGCGGTGGAGCGCTCGCGGGCCGACCAGGTCTACGTGGCGCTGCCGCTCGAGGACCATGACCGGCTCGTCGCCGCTCGTCCAGGGGCTGAGCAACGAGTGCGTCGACCTGAAGGTCGTCCCCGACGTGGTGCAGTACGCGACGATCCGCGCGGCGCTCGAGGACCTCGACGGCATCCCGATCATCAGCCTCAACGACGTGCCGCTCCAGGGCTGGAGCAGCATGACCAAGCGCGTCATGGATCTCCTGGTCTCGGCAACAGCGCTGCTCGTCCTCACCGTGGGTTCCTCTGTTTCCGGTGCTGGCGTTCCTCGTCTGGCGGTACGGCGGCAAGGGACCCGTGCTGCTGCGCCAGGAACGGATGACGCTCGACGGCAAGACGTTCCAGATCTTCAAATTTCGCACGATGGTCGACGAGGCCGAGAAGGACACCGGTCCGATCTTCGCCACCTCGGACGATCCGAGGCGCACGAAGATCGGCGCCTGGCTGCGCAAGCACAACCTCGACGAGCTGCCGCAGCTGCTGAACGTGCTGCTCGGCGACATGAGCCTCGTCGGGCCGCGCCCCGAGCGGCCGCCGTTCGTGCAGCAGTTCCGCGAGCGGATCCCCCAGTACATGCGCCGCCACCGCGTCAAGAGCGGCATGACGGGCTGGGCGCAGGTGAACGGCTGGCGCGGCAACACCTCGATCGAGAAGCGCATCGAGTTCGACCTCTACTACATCGAGAACTGGTCGCTGCGGCTCGACCTGAAGATCCTGATCCTCACGCTGTTCCACGGCTTCGGCCAGGACCATGCCTATTGAAGGGGGGCTGCGCCGCCCCCTTGGATCCCCCGCGCGCTACGCCGGAGTGAATCCGGCTTCGCGCGCCGCTCGTGGAGGTGATTCGTTGCCCAGAGCGCTGGTAACGGGAGCCGCAGGATTCCTCGGGTCGCACCTCAGCGAGTACCTGCTGGAGCGCGGCTTCTCCGTGGTCGGGATGGACAACCTGATCACGGGCGACGTGGCGAACATCGCGCACCTGACCGGGCGCGACTTCGTGTTCGTCGAGCACAACGTGACCAACTACATCGCGCTGGACGGCCCGCTCGACTACATCTTCCACTTCGCGAGCCCCGCTTCGCCGATCGACTACCTCCGGATCCCGATCCAGACCCTCAAGGTCGGCGCGCTCGGCACGCACAACGCGCTCGGCCTCGCCAAGGCCAAGGGCGCCCGCCTGCTGCTCGCCTCCACCTCCGAGGTCTACGGCGACCCGCTCGTGCACCCGCAGCGCGAGGACTACTGGGGCAACGTCGAACCCGATCGGTCCGCGCGGCGTCTACGACGAGGCCAAGCGCTTCGCCGAGGCCATCACGATGGCCTACCACCGCTACCACAAGCTCGAGACGCGCATCGTCCGGATCTTCAACACCTACGGCCCGCGCATGCGCGTCGAGGACGGCCGCGCGATCCCCGCCTTCATGAGCCAGGCGCTGCGCGGCGAGGACGTCACGATCTTCGGCGACGGCAGCCAGACGCGCTCGCTCTGCTACGTGTCGGACCTCGTGGACGGCATCTTCCGGCTGATGATGTCGGACGCCTCGGACCCCGTGAACATCGGCAACCCGCGCGAGCTCACGATCCGCGAGCTCGCCGAGCGCGTGGTGGCGCTCTCGGGCTCGCGCTCGCGGATCGTCGAGCGGCCGCTGCCGGTCGACGATCCCAAGATCCGCCAGCCCGACATCACGCGCGCGCGCACGCTGCTCGGCTGGGAGCCGAAGGTGTCGCTCGAGGAAGGCCTGCCGCGGACGCTCGACTACTTCCGCAGCAAGCTGGGGCTCGCCTAGGCGCCTGCCCCGCGCGGCGGGCGCGCGTTCGCCAGGTAGATGTAGTGGACCGTGGTCGCGATCAGGCACGCGAGCGTCGCCTGGTAGAGCCAGCGCAGCGCCTGGGGGCACTCGCCCGTCGCGTTCGCGGCCAGCACCAGGGCACCCGTCGCGACGTTGAGCGCGGTCGACACCTTGCCGAGCCGCGACGGCGGGAAGTCGACCGGCCCGAGCGTGAGGTTGATGACCAGCACGCCCACCAGCAGCATGACGTCGCGGAACAGCAGCGTGACCGTCAGCCAGACCGGCAGCGTGCAGGCCGCGACGCCGCCCCAGGTGAGCAGCACGTACGCCGAGTCGGCGAGCAGCTTGTCGGCGACCGGGTCGAGCATCGCCCCGAGCTTGGTGCTCTGCCCGGAGTGCCGCGCCACGTAGCCGTCGAGCGCGTCCGTGAGCCCCGCGACGGCGAACACGACGAGCGCCCAGGTGAACTGCGCGCCCGAGCGTCAGCACCACGAACAGGGGCACCAGCCCCATGCGCAGCATGGTGAGCTGGTTGGCGAGGGTGAAGACCGGCTCAGGCATAAAAGAAAATAGGCCCGTCGCAGGAGGGCGCGACGGGCCTAGTCTATGCGCGAAGGCCGACGCCTACTCGAGGCGATCCTTCTTCGCGACCAGCTGCTGGACGAGCAGCTTGCACGCCTGCTCCTGCGCCTCGCCGAGAGCGCTCGCCTTGTACTCGCCCGAACCCATCGAGAAGCCCGCGCCGCCGCCTCCGCCGAAGCCGCCGACCGAGATGCCGCCACCCTTGTTGGAGACGCCCTCGCCCTTCGCCGACAGCATGATCTCGCCCGTCGTCGCGTCGATCATGCGCGCGGTCACCGTGACCTCGCTCTTGGCCTTCTTCAGCCCGAGCCCGCCGATCTTGCCGCCGACGAGGCCGCCGCCGCCGTACTTCTTGTCGGACGTCGCGAACTTCGTGATCGAGCCCGCGATGATGTACTTCACGCCGAGCACCTTGCCCACCTTCGCGAGCTTGGCCGCGCTCGGATCGGCGCGGTCACTCTGCGCGAAGTCCTGCTCGGCCAGCACGGTGTCGAGCTTCTTGCGCTCGATCACGCGGAAGCTGCCGTCGTTGACGAGCTCGTCGACGACCTGATCGGCCATGCCCTTGCCGATGTCGTAGTTGCCCCAGACCCCGCTCCACCAGTTGTTGACCGCGCCGTAGTCGAAGTCCATGATCGCCACGGTCGGCCGCTTCGACCCTTGAGCCTGGGCCGAGCCCGTCATCGTCGCCGCCGTCACCAGGGCTGCTCCCAGCCCCAAGATAAGCCTCACCCTCATTCGCCCTCCTCCAGTCCGTCCACGAACGAACGGGAGTGTAGCGGACTTGCCTTGCCGGTTCAACGACTTAGTACGGCTGTCGGGCTGGGAGTGAGTCGGATCACGTGCCGGTTCGGCGCAGCTCCTCGAAGAGCTCCTTCTGGCGATCTGTAAGGCTCCGTGGGAGATCCACGGCCAGGGTGGCCATCAGATCGCCGCGAGCGCCCTTCTCTCCGAGGCGCGGCAGGCCATGGCCGCGCAGCCGAAAGACCTGCCCGGCCGGCGTCCCGGAGGGATCTTGATCCCGACGGCGCCGTCGAGCGTCGGCACCTCGGCCTCGCCCCCGAGCACGGCGGCGGTGAGCGAGACGCGCACGGTGGTCTGGAGATCGTCGCCGCGGCGCTCGAAGCTCGGATTCGGAGCGACGCGCACCCGCAGGTAGAGATCCCCCTTGCGGCCGCCGGCTCCCTGCCCGCCCTCGCCCGCGACGCGCACCCGTGAGCCGTCGCGAACCCCCGGCGGGATCTTGACCTCCACGCGGCGCTTCGACCCGCGCGAGCGCCACCTCGCGCGTCGTGCCCTTCAGGACCTCGTCGAGCGTCAGGTCCACCTCGCCCTCGGCATCCGTGGCTTCCGGGATCTCCTCGCCGGGGAAGCCCGCGCCGCCGAAGCCGGTCCGGCCGCCGCCGAAGCCGGCGCCCCCTCCGCCTCCGAAGAACGTGCGGAAGAACTCGGAGAATCCCCCGGCGCCTCCGAGGTCGCTCGAAGTCGATGCGCACTGCCGCCCTGGCCTCCGGGCCAGCCCTGGGGCCGCTGGCCGTAGCTCTGCCAGTTCTCCCCGAGCGTGTCGTAGCGCTTGCGCTTCTCCTTGTCGGAGAGCACGTCGTACGCCTCGCCGATCTCCTTGAACCGCGCCTCCGCTTCCTTGTTGCCGGGATTGATGTCGGGGTGGTGCTTCTTCGCGAGACGGCGGTACGCAGCCTTGATCTCCTTCTCGCTCGCGGTCTTCGAGACGCCGAGGATCTTGTAGTAGTCCTTGTACTCCATGGGGCTCGAAACAATATAGCTCTATACTCGGCGCGTGGAGATCCGCGACGCATCCGCGCTCGTCACCGGCGCGGGCCGCGGCATCGGCCGCGCGATCGCGCTGGCACTCGCGCGCGAAGGCGCGCGGCTCACGGTCGTCTCGCGCAGCGCGGGCGAGCTCGATTCGCTCGTCTCCGAGCTCGAGGCTGCCGGCGCGCGAGGCATCGCCTTCGCCGGCGACCTCAGGAGCCGCTCCGCGTGCGACGCCGCCGTCGCGGCCGCCGTCTCGACCTTCGGCGGCCTGCAGCTCCTCGTCAACAACGCCGGTGTCGGCCAGTTCGCCACGGTCGAAGAGACGGACGACCAGACGTGGGACGACGTCATCGGCACGAACCTGACGGCCGTGTTTCGGCTGACGCGAGCGGCCATCCCCCACCTCGCCCGCCACGGCGGCCAGATCGTGATGATCTCCTCGCTCGCCGGCCAGAACCCGATCGCCGGCATGGCGACCTACTGCGCCAGCAAGGCGGCGCTCGACCACTTCGCGACGTGTCTGATGCTCGAGGTGCGGCCGAAGGGGATCCGGGTGACCACGATCGCGCCCGGCTCGGTCGACACCTCCTTCGGGGCCCTCCCGCGTTCCGAGGACGCGAGCTGGAAGCTCAGCGCGGAGGACGTCGCCCGGACGGTCGTGGACGTCGTCCGCCTGCGGGACGGAGCGCATACGAGCCGGGTCGAGATGCGTCCGGCGCGCCCGCAGAAGCGCTGAGCTCGGACGCTAAGCCACACATCCACAAGGCCTTACGCCGAGACGCGGCAGCATCGCCGACTCGGAGACTTTACAGGCTCAGCTTGTCAAAAGGCGAAAATTAGGCGAAACTCCGGACCTGGCCTGACCGTAGTTGCTTTTAGGCTGGACGCGGAGGACAGGGAACCGTGCTGATGATCAAGGTCGCCGCGGCATTTCTCCTGCTGCTGGGCAGCGGGCTCATCTTCAAGGCGCTCGTCGAGATGGATGCGCCGAAGCTGCGGCTGCGGCCGCTCAAGCGGAGCGCGCTGCCGACGGAGCTTGGCGAAGCCGAGGAGGCCGCGTCGATGCGGCGCGCCGCCTGACCCGCCGCCTGAACGAAGCTGCGACGACTCAGCGCGGGCGGGGCTGCACCGGCCGACCGGACTCGCCCCGTCTGCGGACGTCGGTGCATTCGCGGCATTCGCGGAAGAGCACGCAGGCATCCGAGTCGGTCGGCAGGAGCGTCGCATCGTTGCGCGGCGTCTTGCCGTCGGCCGCGAGCGGGCGGCCGCACCAGAGGCAGTAGAACTCCGCGCGACGCTCGCCGTCCGACGCCACGAGCGTGAGGCAGTTGCGACAAAGCGCCGGCCGTTGCGCGTCCACGTACCCCGGCCCGCTGACGAGCGCCGCCAGCACGCTGTCCTCGGATGCGCGCAGGTCGTCCGCTTCGATCCGGCCGCCGCAGTGAATGCAGATCATGGTGGAAGTCCCTCTCGCGGTTTCCGGAGAAGACGCCCCGCCTAGCTCTTGCGGCGGCGGCGCAGGGCCAGGCCCGAGAGCCCGCTGCCCAGAAGCAGCAGCGTCGCAGGCTCCGGCACCGCGCCGGGTTGGATGTCCACCCTGACCGAGCCGGTGTTGTCGGGCGTGAACGTGTCCCAGTAGAACAGCTCGAGCTGCGTCGGTCCGCTGAGCACCAGCGGCCCGCTCGAGAAGCTCGTGCCGATCACGAAGTACTGGGTTCCCAGCCGCCCCACGAGGGTGCCGAAGTGCGCCGAGAAACCGTCGCCCGTCACGAGCCCGAAGTCGCTGCCGCCGTGCGGCGGGAGACCCGTCAGGCCGTCGGCGTTCGATTCCCGCACGCCGCCGCAGTCGTTGCCCGCCCTCCAGACGTCGTCGGGGTCGGCGTTCGCCGTGAAGGTGTCGCCCGTGTCGAAGAAGAGCCCGGTCGCGAGCGGCGTCCCCTGGACGACGTGCGTGGTCTCGTTGATGTCGGAGCTGTGGGTGAGAGCGAAGACGTCGAAAGGGACCGCGCTGGCGACGCCCGATCCGAGCGTCAGAATCGCCAGCCCTCCCAAAACCGCTGTCAGCAGCTTGCGCATCGCATCCCTCCACCCGACCGTAACAGCAATGACCGTGCCGGCGTCACTTGGAATTTAAATTCATTGCGGCGCAATGTGTTACGGCGAACGGCGAGCGCTTGCGATGCGGTCGAGTGTAAAGGGATCCGACAATCGCGACGGCGACCCGCCGTCCTCGCTCCCTGCAGGGCCAGAGGATGGCCCGGGGCCGGCGGACGTGCGATACTCGCGTTTTCGACCGCTGACCCTGTGGTGCAGAGGCCCAGCACGCCACCCTTTCAAGGTGGAGACCGTGGGTTCGAATCCCACCAGGGTCGCCAACTGAGCGATTCTCGGCACGTCGGTGAGGGGACGGGTACAGCGATCGGAGTGCAAGTGGAATCCGGTGCGAAGCGTCAGCGCGTGAAGCGCGACCCCGACTGGAGCTGGCAGGCGCGGACCCTGCAGGGTCTGCAGTGCCCCGGCGACGGGTCGACTGGAGCTCTACATCATCGAACCGGCAGCTAGTCCCGAAGAACGCGAGCAAACGCGCATCGTTGGCGAAGCCTACCGCCACGGCGACAAGGACAGCTGCGTGTATCCACCAGAGCTCGCCCGCACCATCCGCGGTTGACCTCGACGAACGTCGTCTCCGACCCCCAGGGCGCCGTCTTCTGCGTGGTCGAGCCGTCCTGAAGAACGCGCTCGCCGCTCTCCTCTTCCTGACGTCCTCGGTCGCGACCGGGGACGATGCGCTTCCCCCGTCCGCGTGGGTCCCGCGCGGACCGGCCGAGATCCGCGACGGCCAGCTCCTCGCGCAGCCGCGCCTCACGTTGCCGGCGCTGTCGGCGCGGACGCTCGGCGCCGGCCGCTGGGAGCTGCGCGTGTCGGCGCTCTGGTCGAACTCCTTCTCGTGGACGCAGGACGTGCCGGGCGAAACGCCGGAGGATCGACGCTTCCTGATCGACGGCGAGACCGCCACGCTGGACTTGAGCCTCCGACGCGGGCT
The DNA here is from genome assembly GCA_963744315.1 of uncultured Acidobacteriota bacterium. Taxonomy (GTDB): domain Bacteria; phylum Acidobacteriota; class Vicinamibacteria; order Fen-336; family Fen-336; genus DATBSL01. The sequence continues at coordinate 127,356 of CAVUTB010000010.1, read as the reverse complement.
GAGCGCGAACGTCGACGTCGGCCTGCGGCTTCCCGCTCACGGCCGCGGCGGCGGCACGCTCGACGGCTTCATCGACGCCTGGCACCGGCTGGTGAAGGTGCCCGACGGCAATCGCCCGTTCTTCCGGCGCGACGCCTTTCGCGCCGAAGGCCGCACGACCTCGGGCGCGCCCTTCTCCTGGAACGGCGTTACGGGTTGGGGCCTCGGCGACGCCGAGCTCGAGCTCTCCTGGCGCGTCAAGGACGGCGGGCGCGAGTCGACCTCGGTCGCGCTCGTCGCACGCGCGGCGCTGCCGACGAGCACCAGCCCCTACGAGGGCGCCTTCGGCGCCGGAGGCCAGGTCGCGCTCGACGTTCCGCTCGGCGGCCGCGTCGACCTCTTCACCGGCCTCGGCGTCACCGCGCAGGACGGAGCGGCGGTGAGGGGCATCGAGTACGAGACCACGCGCGTCCACGGCTACGCCGCGCTCGAGTGGCGCATCGCGCGTCCGCTCAGCCTCGTCGCCGAGACGAACGCGGCGAGCCGCCTGGTGTCGAACATCCAGAGCTACCCCGGCACGCACTGGCTCGTGAACCTCGGCGGCCGTCTCGACCTCGGCAAGCGCTCGCGGCTCGACCTGTTCATGACCGAGAACATCGTGAGCCAGCAGAGCACGACCGACTTCGCGCTCTACTTCGCGCTGTCGCTTCGTCCCTGACCGCGCCGCCGACTACTGCAGCTTCGCCCCGGCGAGGAGCGCTATCGCCCCGCCCGTCGTCTGCGCCGCGTTCAGGCCCAGGCGGAAGTCCTTGTCGGAGAACGTCGCGAACACGTCGATCGGCTGGTGCCAGGTCGGGTCCCAGCCCGCCCCGATCTGCATGCCGCGCTCGTTCTCGCGCAGGCTGATCGAGGGCACGAAGTCCATGAAGGGCGTCGAGTCCGTGTTGGTCATGTGCTGTCCCACGGCCGCGGGATAGTCGGTCGCGAACTTCTCGTTCGCGCCCTGGACGAAGAACGCCAGCTTCATCGCTTCGTCCGCGCGCTGTGCCGTCGACTGGAACTCGATGTTGACGTCGGCCTCGGGCCGCTGCTCGGGATTCCAGCTGCCGTCGGCGCGCGGCATCCCGTGGTCCCACAGCATCATGTCGTGCTGGATCATCCCGAGCCAGCGCGGCTCCGGGTAGCGGCCCGATCCCGGCGGATCCTCGCGGCCCTGCAGGCCCGCGCGCTGCTCGACGTAGGCGCGCGCCCCGTCGAGGCCCGTCTCCTCGTTGTTCCAGAGCGCGAAGCGGATCGTGCGCTCGGTCTGGACGTCCGGCATGCTGAAGATCCGCGCCAGCTCCATCACCAGCGCCGTGCCCGAGCCGTCGTCGTTCGCCGCCTCGCCCCAGCCGTGGCCGTCCATGTGGGCGCCCACGATGTACATCTCCTGCGGCCGCGTGCTGCCGACCTTCGTGCAGTAGACCTCTTCGCGCGGGCCGTTCGCCGCGGCCTCGCTGTTGAGCTCGCGCAGCTTCGCGTCGGGCTGCGCCGCGGGATCCTCGTTGACGCCCGTCCGCCGCTGGATGCCCCGGTAGCGCGAGCCCCCCTGCCCGGGCCGCACTTCCCCGCTCTTGATGACGGGCTCGAAGGCGGCTCCCGCGCCCCGGCCCGCGGTCCGAGGCGGGCGGTCGTAGACGTACTTGATCCGCTCGGTCGGACAGCCGTAGCTCTTGAGCTGCGCCTCGATCCAGTCCACGGCCTTGCGGTTCCGCTCGGTGCCCTGGCGGCGGTCGCCGAACTGCGTGAGGCCCTTGATCGTCGCCTTGTACTTCTCGAGGTCCAGCCGGCCGATCAGCGTTCGGACCATCTCGTCGCGCGGGTCGGAGGGACGCGCCGGAGCACCCGGCGCCTGCTGCGCGTCCGAGCGGGGCGCACCGGCGCTCGCCAGAACCATCGCCGTGACCAGACCGATCCGCCGCTTCGTCATGCCGTCCCTCCGATCGGCGTGAAGTGTAACGGACCGGCGCGCTAGCCGATGCCCGCGACCTGCCGCAGCACGTCGTAGCGGTTCACGAGCCCGACGAGACGGCCCTCCTCGCGCACGAGCGCCGCGGGCGTCTCCTTCGAGAGCATGGTGACCAGCCGGTCGATCGGGATGTCGGAGTCCACGACCGGGAAGGGTGCGCCCATCACGTCCGAGACCGGCCGGTCGAGGAGCTTCGCGTCCTCGAGCACGCGCGCCATCAGGCCCTCGGTGACCGAGCCGACGCAGTCGTCGCCGTCGAGCACCGGCACCTGCGAGATGCTCCAGGTGGTGAGCAGGTTGAGCGCCTGGCGCAGGTTCGCGGCCGGCCCCACCGACACGAGCGCCGGCGTCGCGCCGGGCTGGCGCCGCAGCAGCTGCCCGGCGGTCGTGCGCTCGGCCTCCAGCATCTGGTTCTCGCGCATCCACGCGTCGTCGTAGAGCTTCGACAGATAGCGCTCGCCGGTGTCCGACAGGATCGTCACCACGCAGGCTTCGGGGTCGTCGACGCGGCGCGCCACCTCGAGCGCCGCCACCAGGTTCACGCCCGTCGATCCGCCGACGAAGATCCCTTCCTCCCGGGTGAGGCGCCGCGCGGCGCGGAAAGCCTCGGCGTCCGAGACCGTGATCCACTCGTCGACGACGGAGAAGTCGAGCGAGGTCGGGATCTTGTCGCCGCCGATGCCCTCGACCTTGTACGGCTGGCCCTGCCCCTTCACGTGCGTGGCCGCGTACTCCTTGTAGATCGATCCGACCGGGTCGCCGGCCACGACGCGCAGCTTCGGGTTCTTCTCCTTCAGGTAGCGCCCGGCGCCGGTCACGGTGCCGCCGGTGCCCGGCGCGCACACGAAGTGCGTGATCTTCCCGCCGGTCTGCTCCCACAGCTCGGGCCCGGTGCTCGCGTAGTGCGCCTTCGGGTTGTCGTCGTTGTAGTGCTGGTTCGCGAAGATCGCGCCCGGCGTCTGCGCCACGATCGTCTTCGCCTTCTGGATGTAGTACTCGGGGTGGTCGGGCGGCACCGCGGTCGGCACCACGATCACCTCCGCGCCGAAGGCGCGCAGCAGGCGGATCTTCTCGCTCGACATCTTGTCCGGGATCGTGAAGATGCAGCGGTAGCCCTTGATCGCCGCGGCGATCGCGAGGCCGATGCCGGTGTTGCCGCTCGTGGCCTCGACCACCACGCCGCCCGCCTTGAGCTCGCCGCGCTTCTCGGCGCCCTCGATGATCGCGAGCCCGATCCGGTCCTTGACCGAGCCGCCCGGATTCAGGTTCTCGGCCTTGCCGTAGACGGGCGTGCGCAGACCGCGCGCGATGCGGCGCAAGCCGCACGAGCGGCGTCCAGCCCACCACCTCGACGATGTTGTCGTAGGGCTCCAGGTTGCGCTTCATTCATCCCCCCGCCTGATCCGGCTCGATCACGCGTGCGCCTCAGGATCTCACGGCCGGCCCCGCCTCGCCTCAGAGATCGACCCACAAGCCGAAGCTGAACCACGCCTCGGTCGTCTGGAAGAACTCGGTCATCGTCGCCCGCCCGTCGTCGTACTGGACCCCGAGGCGAACGCGGCGGCCGCCCGCGCGCGTGAGAATGCCCGCCTGTACCGCGACATCCAGTCGCCAGTCCCGCTCCTCCATCGCCTGGAAGTCGACGGCCGCGTACCAGGCGAAGCGGCCGCCGACGAGCGTTCGCCGGCTCTCGTACTCGAAGCCCGCCTGGAGGCGCCAGGTCTCCTGCTCCTCGGTCAGCAGGCCGTAGCCCCAGCCCAGCTCCGCGTACGCGCGCCCGCCGCGGCCGACGCGGCGCGCGGCCCCGAGCCCCAGCTCCGCGCGCGTGTAGTCGATCCGCTGCCGTCCCGTTCGCTCCGCGTACTCGTCGCCGACGTGGCCGGAGGTGTGGATGTGCGCGAGCTTGAACGAGTAGGGACCGCGCGACGCCGTCGTCAGGGTCAGCCCGTAGCTGCCGTCCCAGCCGATCGCGTCCTGCTTGCGCTGCGAGTCCGCCTGGAAGTCGAGCCCCGCGTCGATGCTGAGCTGCCACGAGCGCGCGTGCGACGCGCCCGGGTCGAGGCGGAGCACGCCGAGGCGGCCGCCGGCTTTGAGCGCGAAGCGCTGCGCGGACGAGTCCGGGATACGCGGGTGCGTGAAGACGAGCGCCAGCGCGGCGTTCTCGGCCTTGTGCGGGTCCGCGACGTAGACGGGATAGACGTCGCTCGACCGGGAACAGGCTGAGCGTGCGGCCCGATCCGAGCGTCCACGTCGGCTCACGGCCCTCGACGGGCGGCGGAGCCGCAGCCGCCTCGTCCTGCCCGATGGCGCTCGGCGCTCCCGTCGCGAGCGACGCGACGGCGCACGCCGCCGCCGCGAGCGGCCTCACGGCCGCACCGCGCCGGTCTCCGCCGCGAGGGGGGCACTCTCGATCACGCGCAGGGACTTCCAGTGCCCCGCGCGGAAGCGGCGCCGCATCAGCAGCCCCAGCAGGAACACGTAGAGCGTCGCCATCCACCACGCGAAGTAGACGCCCTGGCCCAGGTAGAGGCAGCCGATCCCCGCGGGCACCAGCATCACGATCCAGCCCAGCACGAACGTGAGCAGCATCGGGTAGACGGTGTCGCCCGCGCCGCGCAGCCCCGCCGCGTGGATCAGGTTGAGCATGTCGAAGATCGAGTAGAAGGCGACGAAGCGCAGCAGCACCGTCGCCATCGCCGCGATCGTCGGGAAGGTCGCGGGATCGGCGCCAGCCGCGTAGGGCGCGAGCAGCAACGGTGCGCCGAAGACGTAGAGCAGGCCGCACAGGCCCATGTAGACGAGGCTGAGCCGCAGCGCGGAGCCGACCGCGCGCTCGGCGAGCGCCGGCTGCTCCGCCCCGAGGTAGCGGCCCACGAGCGACGAGACGGCGATCGCCAGGCCCACCATCGGGAAGAAGACGATCATGTTCAGGTTGAAGGCGATGCCGCTCGCGGCCAGCTCCAGCGTGCCGATCCGGCCCACGATCACCATGAAGACGGCGAAGGCCGAGACCTCGAGCGCGTACTGGAGCCCGGTGGGCATCCCGAAGCGGACGAGGCGCGCGACGAGCCACGGCTCCAGGCGGAAGCCGGCGAGCGTCCGGTAGCGCTCCCGGTTCGCACGGCCGAAGATCCAGACCAGGTACGACGGCGGCGCCGGCCACCTGCGAGACGACGGTGCCGAGCGCGGCGCCGGTCACGCCCGAGCTCGGGAAAGCCGGCCTTTCCGAAGATCAACACGTAGTCCAGCACGACGTTCACGAGCGTCGCGAGCACGTTCACGTAGAGGATGACGCGCGTCTCGCCGCGGCCGGCGAAGAAGGTCGAGAGCGTCGCCATCAGGATCACCGGGAAGCTCCCGAGCATCAGCGTGCGCGCGTACTCGACCTCGTAGCGGCGCAGCAGCGGCTCGTGGCGGGCGAGATCGAACGCGGGTCCCGCGAGCGGGCTCAGGAGAGCGATGAAGGCGCCCGCGCCGATCGAGAAGTAGATCCCCTGCCAGATCGCCGGCGCCGATCCGCTCCAGGCGACCGGCGCCGAAGTACTGCGCGATGAACGTCGTCAGGAACTCGCCCGTGCCGCTGAAGAGCGCGATGAGCGACCAGACGGCGAAGAGCCCCGTGACCGCACCCGCCACGGCTTCCGCCGAGTACCAGGTCAGGAACAGGCGATCGATGAAGGTCTGGATCGTGAACGACAGGTGGCCGAGGATCAGCGGGTACGCGACGAGCGTCACCTCGCGCCCCCCGGCCGGGCCCGTCCAGAAGCGTTCGGCCGACTGCCGCCACGACAAGGTTGGAAGCCTCCGCGCGGACTCTAGCTCAGCCGGCGATCTCCGACGCCGCCACCTCGAGCTCCGGGCCCGAGGCGGGCTCGACCGGCAGCGCCGCGAGCCGCAGCGCGCGCTCGAACGCCTCCTCGCGCGAGCCGGAGGCGAGGAGCTCCTCGGCGAGCCGCTGGTGCAGCTCGGGCCGCGCGTCGCCCAGCAGGCGCTCGAGCGGCGAGGACGGCGGCGGCGCCTGGAGCCGCGACTGCAGCAGCGGGTGGACGCGCGAGGGCTCGAGGTACTGCTCCTCCGGCAGCGGAACGTAGCGGCAGAAGAAGTTCAGGTGCCACGGCAGGAAGCGCAGCGTGCGCTTCACCCCGCGCTCGTCGGTGCCGAAGTGCTCGCGCAGGAGCTCGACGAAGCGCCACAGCACCGCGAAGCGCTCCTCGGGCGACGGCAGCCAGCTGCGGCCCTCGTGGATCTCGCGGAACAGCCACGGCTTGATGAGCGCCCCGCGCGCCAGCATCACCGAGCGCACGCCGGAGCGCGCCATCCGCTCGCGCGCCTCGTAGTGCGTCAGGATGTCGCCGTTGCCGATCACGGGCACGGAGCGCTCCGCGGCCACGCGGCCCACCGTGTCCCAGTTGGCGGCGCGGCTGTAGCGCTGCTCGCGGGTGCGGCCGTGGATCGTGATCGCCGCGGCCCCGCTCTCCTCGCACGCGCGCGCCACCTGCGAGACGTTCTCCTCGTCCTCCTTCCAGCCCAGCCGCAGCTTCACGGTGACCGGGATCTGGACCGCCTTGGCCATCGCCGCGACCAGGCGCCCGAGGCGCGAGGGCTTGCGCAGCAGGCTCGCGCCCAGGCCGCGCCGCGTGATCTCGTGGATCGGGCAGCCGCAGTTGAGGTCCACGAAGCGGGCGCCGCGCGACTCGGCGAGCCGCGCGCCTTCGGCCAGGCTGTCGGGCTTGTTGTCGGCGAGCTGGACGCCGAAGAACGGCTCGTCGGCGTGGCTCTTCAAGCAGCGCGAACTCGGCCGAGCTGCCGCGCAGCAGCTTGCGCACGACCGCCATCTCGCCGAACGTCACGCGCGCGCCCAGCTCGACGCACAGGCGCCGGAACGGCAGGTTCCCGCCGACGGTGAGCGGCGCCAGGACCACCGCGTCCTGGAACGGAGACGCGCTCACGGGCCGGTGCGCCCGCGCTTGCCGCCGGGTGCCGCCGAGGCGGCGGGCTCCGGCTCCTCGGTCTCGCCGCCCTCGCCCGGCGCCAGGAACAGGTTCGCCTCGAGCCCGTGCTGCCGGTCGTACATCTCCCGGTAGCGTCCGCCCTTCTCGAAGAGCTCGGCGTGGGTGCCGCGCTCCACGATCTCGCCCTTCTCGACCACCAGGATCTGGTCGGCGCGCCGGATGGTGGACAGGCGGTGCGCGATCACGAAGGTCGTCCGGCCCTTCATCAGGAAGCCGAGGCCCTCCTGGATCAGGGCCTCCGACTCGGAATCGAGGCTCGAGGTCGCCTCGTCGAGGATCAGGATCCGCGGCTCGGCCAGGAGCGCACGCGCGATCGACACCCGCTGGCGCTGCCCCCCCGACAAGCGCACGCCGCGCTCGCCGACGAGCGTGTCGTACCCCTCCGGGAAACCCTCCGCGAACTCGCCGACGTGCGCGATCCGGCAGGCCTCCAGGACCTGGGCCTCGGTCGCTTCGGGCCGCGCGAAGGCGACGTTCTGCCGGATCGTGCCGTCGAACAGGAAGGTCTCCTGGAGGACGACACCCAGGTGTCTCCTGTAGCTCTCGAGCTTGACCGTCGTGAGGTCGATGCCATCGACCAGCACGCGGCCAGCGCTCGGCGCGTAGAAGGCGCACACGAGCCCGATCATCGTGGTCTTGCCGGCGCCCGAAGGACCGACGAGCGCAGTGACGGTGCCGGGCTCGGCGCGCAGCGAGACGCCGTTCAACACGGGCTCGCCCTCGCGATAGGAGAAGCCGACGTCCTCGAACACCACGCGGCCGTCCAGGCGCGCCAGCTCGACCGTGCGGCGCGGGTCGTCGTTCTCGCGCCGCTCGCCCAGGAGCTCGCGCGTCCGCTCGAGACCGGCCATCGCCTCGCTGAGCTGCGAGCCCAGCGATGCGATCTGCATGAGCGGCGTCACCATGAAGCCGAGCAGCACCGTGTAGGTGAAGAACGAGCCCACGGTCATGCGGCCCGCCAGGATCTCGTGGGCTCCCACGTAGAGCACGCCGGCGCCCACCGCGCCGAGCAGCAGCGTCGAGGACAGCGAGAGCAGCGACGTCCCCGCGAGCGTGCGGAAGACGTTGTCGAGGATGCGCTGCACGCCCGCGGCGAAGACCGAGGACTCGCGCGCCTCGGCCTCGTAGGCCTTCACGACGCGCACGCCGGACAGCGACTCGGTGAGGCGGCCCGTCACCTCGGCGTAGATCCGGCCCCGCTCACGGAAGATCGGCCCGAGCACCTTCACCGCGCGGTACACGACGAGCCCGAACGAGCTGAGCGCCACGACCGTCAGCAGCGTCACGCGCTCGCTCAGGCGCAGCATGATCGTGAACGCGAACGCCGCGGTCAGCAGCCCGCCCAGCAGCTCGACGAGACCGGTGCCGATCAGGTTCTTGAAGCACTCGACGTCGTTCATGATCCGCGACACCAGCTCGCCGGCCTTCGTCGCGTCGTGGAACGCCACGGGCAGCCGGCCCACGTGCTCCTGGACCTTGACGCGCATCTCCGCGATCAGCCGCTGCGCGGATTTCGAGACGAGCTGGACGAGCGCGTAGGAGCAGATTCCCTGGAGCGTCGTCGCGCCGAGCACGCCGAGCACGAGCGGCCCCAGCCACTCGACCCTCCCGCGCCCGATCACGTCGTCGATGAAGAAGCGGGTCGAGACCGGCAGGAAGAGCCCCGCCGCACGGCTCACCGCCATCAACAGGAATGCGAGCGCCAGCACTCCTCGGCGTGGCCGCATGAGCGCCCAGACCTCCGCCAGCAGGGCGCGAAGGAGCTGGGGGCTGACACCCCGGGCCTTCTCTTTCGAGAGCTTCTTGGCGGCTCGGGTAGCCCCCTTCACCGCGGCATTCTACCGCGGACCCCACCTAAGGGGCCTTTCGAGGGCCGGAACCCCGAGCGCTAGGGCTCAGGCAGCGCGAGTTCTCGCGCGACGCGCCGCCTTCGGTGCCCTTCTCCGCTCGGCATCTCGCGCCGAACGAAGCTTGTCGAAGATACGCCCCAAGTCGTCCACGCGCCCGCACTTCAGGCACGTGACGACCGGGCGGTCCGAGCCGGTGCAGGAACCGCTTTCCGCACCGGCATCCGACGTAAAGGGCGATGAAGTGGCGCGTCGCGCGGTGGTGCAGGATCTTCATCACGCCCCGGTGATACGCAAGCCGCATACCGGGGGAATCCGCATTGACAGGAATGGACTTATACGATTCCTGTCCTGTTTTCCGCCGAGTCAGGCTGTCCGACTGGCGGCAGGCCGGCTGTCACTCGACCCGGCACGCGTCCCCGGTCTAGGATTCCGAAGCGATCGGTTCCTGAGCCGTCACGCGGTCGCCGGCTCGGGTGCGAGCTCCGCCGTCGCGGTCGCCGTGCGCGTCTTCGCCACCACCAGGTAGACCGCCGGCACCACGAACAGCGTGAAGAAGGTGCCGATCACCATCCCGCTCACGAGCACGATGCCGATGCTGTTGCGCGCCCCGGCACCCGGGCCCGTGGCGATCACGAGCGGGAAGTGGCCCATGACGGTCGCCGCGGTCGTCATCAGGATCGGCCGCAGGCGCGTCTCGGCCGCCTCGATCACGGCCTCGAGCTTGTCCTTGCCCTGCTCCTGCAGGTGGTTGGCGAACTCGACGATCAGGATCCCGTTCTTCGAGACGAGGCCGACGAGCGTGATCAGCCCCACCTGGCTGTAGATGTTGAGCGTCGTGAAGCCGAGGAACGAGAAGACGAGCGCGCCCGGACAGCGCGAGCGGCACCGAGCCCGCGAGGATGATGAAGGGGTCGCGGAAGCTCTCGAACTGCGCCGCCAGCACCAGGTAGATCAGGATCGCCGAGAGCAGGAACGTCGCCGAGGAACTTGCCGCTCTCGGTGCGCAGCTGGCGCGACTCGCCCGCGTAGTCGATCGTGAACCCGGGCGGCAGGATCGCCGCGGCCTCCTTCTCCAGCACGGCGAGCGCCATGTCGAGCGGCACGGTCGGCGGGGTGACGCCCTGGATCCTGACGGCATTGAGCTGCTGGAAGCGCTTGAGGTCGCGCGGCTCGGTCGTGCTCCGGAGCGTGGCGAAGGTCGAGAGCGGCACGAGCTTGCCGTCCGCGCCCGTCACGTGGATCTGCGCGAGCTGGTCCGGGGTCAGCCGCTCGCTGCGCTTGACCTGCGGGATCACCTTGTAGCTGCGGCCCTGGATGCTGAAGCGGTTGACGTAGTCGCCGCCCAGCATCGTCGCAGGTCCCGCCCCACCTGCGCGAGGTCCACTCCCTGCGCGCGCAGCTTGTCGCGGTCGAACACCACCTCGGTCTGCGGCTGATCGAACTTGAGGTCCGAGTCCGCGAAGAAGTAGAGCCCGCTCGCCGAAGGCCGTCCCCACCAGCCGCTTCGCGATCTCGACCAGCTGCTGCGGCTCGGCGGTCGACGCGATCACGAGATCGACCGGGAAGTCGCCGCCGCCGGGCAGCGGCTGCGGCGTCATCGGGATCACGCGCACGCCAGCGATGCCCGCGAGCATTCCGGACGACTCCATCAGCAGCTGCTGCGGTCGTCTTCTTGCGCTCGCTCCACGGCTTCGTGACCATGCCGCCGAAGCCGCCTGTGGGCGAGATGATCTGGAAGGTGTTGGCGGTCTCCGGGAAGGACGCGTAGACCCCCTGCACCTTCTCGGCGAAGAGCTTCGTCTGGTCGAGCGTCGAGTTCGCGGAAGCCTGCACGATCCCGAACACGACACCCTGGTCCTCCTGCGGCGCGAGCTCCTTGGCGCGAGAACATGTAGAGCGGCAGCATCAGCGCGACCACGATCGCCCACAGCCACAGCATCGAGCCGCGGTCGGCGAGCGTCCACGCGAGCGCGCGCTCGTAGCGCCGCGCGCACCGCCTCGAAGCGCCGGTTCAGGAAGCCCGCGAAGCCGCGCTCGTCGTCGCCCTGGCGCAGCAGCCGCGCCGCCCATCATCGGCGACAGCGTGAGCGCCACGACGCCCGAGACGATCACGGCCCCCGCCAGCGTGAAGGCGAACTCGCGGAAGAGCGCGCCCGTCAGCCCGCCCTGGATCGCGACCGGCGTGTAGACGGCCGCGAGCGTGATCGTCATCGCGACGATCGGGCCCACCAGCTCGCGCGCCGCGTCGCGCGCGGCCGTGAGCGGCGGCTTGCCCTCGCGCAGGTGGCGCTCGACGTTCTCGACCATCACGATCGCGTCGTCGACGACCAGCCCGACCGACAGCACGATCGCGAGCAGCGTCAGCAGGTTGATCGTGAAGCCCGCCGCGAGCATCAGGAACACCGCGCCCGACGAGCGAGATCGGGATCGCGACCACCGGGATCAGCACCGCCCGGAACGAGCCGAGGAACAGGAAGATCACGACGACCACGATCAGCAGCGTCTCGGTGAGCGTCTTCAGCACCTCGTCGATCGCGTCCTGGATGTACAGCGTGGCGTCGTACGGGATCCCGGCGCGCATGCCGGCCGGCAGCTGGGCCTGGATGCCCTTCATCGCCTCGCGCACGTGCCCGATCACCTCGAGCGCGTTGGCCGAGGGCAGCACCCAGATGCCCATGAAGGTGGCGGTCTGGCCGTCGAAGCGCACGTCCTCCTCGTAGTTCTGCGCGCCGAGCACCACGTCGGCGATCTCGCCCAGCCGCACCACGACGCCGTCCTTCTCCTTCACGACCAGCTGGCGGAACTCCTCCGGCGTCCGCAGGTCGGTGTTCGCGATCAGGTTGACCGACACCATCGAGCCCTTGGTGTGGCCGAGCGCCGACAGGTAGTTGTTGCGCGCGAGCGCGTCCCAGACCTCGGAGGGCGAGATCGAGAGCGCCGCCATCTGGTCCGGCTTGAGCCAGACGCGCATCGCGAACGTGCGGTCGCCCAGGATCGCGGCGCGCTGCACCCCGGAGATCGCGCTGAGCCGCGGCTGCACCACGCGCGTCAGGTAGTCGGTGATCTGGTTCGGGCTGAGCTCGTCCGAGGCGAAGCCGAGATACATCGACGCGAACTGGGCGTCCGCCGTCTCGAGCTCGATGATCGGCGCCTCCGCCTCGGGCGGCAGGTCGTTGCGCACCTGCGCCACCTTGGCCTGCAGCTGTGTGAGCGCGGCGCTCGTGTCGTAGTTCAGCTTCAGGTGGACGGTGATCAGGCTCATGCCGGACGCGCTGGACGACTCGAGGTAGTCGATGCCGTCGGCGCTCGCGATCACCCGCTCGAGCGGCGTCGTGATGAAGCCGCGCACGAGGTCGGCGCTCGCGCCGATGTACGCGGTCGAGACGCGGACGACCGCGATGTCGCTGCGCGGGTACTGGCGCACGCTCAGCGAGCGGATCGACCAGAGCCCCGCGATCAGGATCACGAGGTTGACCACGACCGCCAGCACCGGCCGGCGCACGAAGACGTCCGTGAAGCTGTCATGATCAGTTGTCCTCGGGCCGCGGGCGCGCCTCGTTCGCCGGCTGGACCTCGTTGTTCACCTGCACCGGGGCGCCGTTGCGCAGCTTGAAGGCGCCCGAGCTCACCACCAGGGCGCCTTCGGAGAGGCCCGACAGCACCGCCACCTGATCGCCGCGCGCGGGGCCCAGCTTGACGAACTGCTGGGTGACGGCCTTGCCCTTCGCCGTCCTTGGCCCTCCGTCGGCCACCACGAACACCGAATCGCCGTACGGCGCGTAGCTGATCGCCGAGGCCGGCAACACCAGCACCGGCGCTCCGTCGCCCGTCACCACCTGCGTCTCCACGAACATGCCCGGGACGCAGGTCGCCCTTCGGGTTCGCGAAGGTCGCCTGCACCTGCACGTTGCGCGTCGCCTGGTCCACGACCGAGTCCACCGCCGTGATGCGCCCCGTGACCGGCTCGCTGTCGGACCGCGCGAACGTGACGCGCACCTCGCGCCCGACGCGGACCTCGAGCACCTGCTGCTGCGGGACCGAGAAATTGACGTGGATCGGGTCGAGCGACTGCAGCGGCACGATCGGGTCGCCCGCTTTCAGGTACTGGCCGAGGTCGACCTGGCGGATGCCCAGCACGCCCGAGAAGGGCGCGCGGATCTGCTTGCGCTCGATCGTGGCGCGGATCTCGCCGACTCTCGCCTCGGCCTGCTTGTGCTCCGCGCTCGGCGGTCGAGCTCGGCCTGCGGCACGATCCCCTGGGCCACGAGCCCCTGCACGCGCTCGAGGTTGACGCGGGCGAGCTCACGCTGCGCCTCCGCGGCGGCGAGCTGCGCGCGCTCCTGCCGAGCGTCGAGCCGCACCAGCACCTCTCCCTCACGCACCGAGCGGCCCGAATCGAACGTGATCGACTCGACGACGCCCGGCAGGTCGGCGCTCAACGTGACGCCGCGCTCGGCCCTGACCGTCCCGATCGCCGACAGCGTCGTCAGCCACGGCTCCGTCCGTGCGACGACCGTCGTGACCGCCTCCGGCGGCGGCTGGAACGACGCCGCCTGCGCGGTGGCCACCTGGATCTGCCGGGTCTTCACGGCGCCGAGCGCCGCCACCGCTCCCAGCACGACAACCAGCATCAGTCTCGTCCGTCTCGTCATGACGCGTTCCTCCCCTAGAACGACCGGAACTCCGCCTCGAGCTGTCTTTGGGATCCGTTAGCAGAAGACGATCCCCGCCGGGCGGTGGATCCATGAAAGGACGTCAACGCCTTCATGCTCTTGGGGATGGAGGAGGGGCGTGGTGCGCCCGCAGGGACTCGAACCCGGAACCACGAGCTTAAAAGGCTCTTGCTCTACCGTTGAGCTACGGGCGCAACCTCTCGATGGTACAGCTTGATTTTGAGCACGGGGGCTCCCAGCCGCCCCGCCCCCTGCTGCGTCAGTCGAACCAGCGCGCGAACGCGCTTTGTCCACGGATGATCGTCTGCTCGCGGTCGGGGCCCGTCGAGACGAGCCCGATCTCGGCGCCGACGAGCTCCGAAAGCCGCTCGACGTAGCGGCGCGCGTTCTCGGGCAGCTCGCGCCACTCGCGGATCCCCACCGTCGGCTGGCGCCAGCCGGGCAGCGTCTCGTAGACCGGCTCGCACGCCTCGAGCACCTTCGAGTCCGACGGCAGCTCGGCGAGCGTCTCGCCTTCGAAGCTGTATGCCGTGCAGACCGGATCTCGTCGAGCTCGTCGAGCACGTCGAGCTTCGTGATCGCCAGCGTGTCGAAGCCGTTGAGGCGGACGCCGTAGCGCACCGCCACCGCGTCGAAGAAGCCGCAGCGGCGCGGCCGCCCGGTGGTGGCGCCGTACTCGCCGCCCCGCTCGCGCAGCGCGTGCGCCAGCGTCGCCGTCGAGCTCGGTCGGGAACGGCCCCGTGCCCACGCGCGTGCAGTAGGCCTTCGCCACCCCGATCACGCCGTCGATCCGCGTCGGCGGCACGCCGGTCCCCGTCGCGGCCCCGCCCGCCGCCGCCGCCGAGCGAGGTGACGTAAGGGTAGGTGCCGTGGTCGAGGTCGAGCAGCGCCGCCTGCGCGCCCTCGAACAGCACCGAGTAGCCCTGCGCCATCTGGCGCTGCAGCACCAGCGAGACGTCGGTGATGCGCGAGCGCTGCCGCTCGCCGAACGCCGTGAGCTCCGCGACCACGCGCTCCCAGTCGACGTCGGGCGTGCGGCCCGCGCCGCGCAGCACGTGCTCGTAGTGCCGGCGCGCCTCGGCCAGCTTGTCCATGAGCGTCGCGGGACGCAGCAGGTCGCCGAGCGTCACGCCGCGGCGGCCGGCCTTGTCCTCGTAGGCGGGGCCGATGCCGCGCAGCGTGGTGCCGATCTTGTGCGCGCCGCGCTCCTCTTCCGCGAGCGCCTCGAGGCACGCGGTGGTGCGGCAGGATCAGGTGCGCCCGGTCCGAGAGCAGCAGGTTGTCGCCGATCTCGACGCCGCGCTTCTGCGCAGCTCGCCGATCTCCTTCTCGAGCGCCACCGGGTCGACCACGACGCCGTTGCCGATCACGCACAGGATCCCCGTGTGCAGGATCCCGGACGGGATCAGGTGCAGCACGAACTTGCTGGCCGCCCACGATCACCGTGTGGCCGGCGTTGTGGCCGCCGTTGTAGCGCGCGACCACCTGGACGCCGCGGCGCAGCAGGTCGACGACTTGCCCTTGCCTTCGTCGCCCCACTGGGCGCCCGCGATCACGATGTTCGGCATGGTTGGGAACCCGACATTCTACGCACGGCTGGCATCCCCCAACAAGGCGCTCGGCCGGGTGCTGCATGGGCCCGTTTCATGTCTGGCGGGCGCGCTCCAGCCCATCGAAGCCTCACTCCCCAGACCGCGGCGCTCTCGATCGACGGCAGCGCGCTCGATCTCGCCGGGCTCGAAGCCGTCGCGCGCGACGGCCGCGCGGTCGTGGTCGGTCGACGACGCCGCGGGCGGCTGTGCGCGCCTCGCGCCAGCGTCGTGGACGCGGCGGTGGCGCGCGGCGACGTCGTCTACGGCGTCAACACCGGCTTCGGCAGCTTCGCCGACGTCGCGCATCCCGGCGGACCGGCTGCGCGAGCTGCAGGTCAACCTGGTGCGCTGCCACGCCGCGGGCGTCGGCGCGCCGCTCGACGAAGCCGAGACGCGCGCGCTCATGCTGCTGCGCGCCAACGTGCTCGCCAAGGGCTACTCGCGGCGTTCGGCTCGAGACGCTCGAGCGCTGGTCGCCCTGCTCAACCGCGGCGTGCATGCCGGTCGTGCCGCCGCAGGGCTCGGTCGGCGCCAGCGGCGACCTCGCCCCGCTCGCCCACCTGGCGCTGGCGCTGATCGGCGAGGGCGAGTGCGTCTACGACGGGCGGCGCGATGTCGCCGCGGCCGAGGCGCTGCGGCCGGCCGGGCTCGCGCCCGTCGTGCTCGAGGCCAAGGAAGGCCTGGCGCTGGTCAACGGCACCCAGCTGATGACGGCGCGTCGGCGGCGCTCGCGCTCGCCGAGGCCGAGCGCCTCGCCGCGCACGCGCCGACGTCGTCGGCGCGCTGTCGCTCGACGCGCTGCAGGGCACCGACGTCGCGTTCGACCCGCGCATCCACGCCGCGCGGCCGCACCCGGGCCAGGCCGCCTCGGCGCGCAACCTGCGCGGCTGCTCCAGGGCAGCGCGATCCGCGAGTCGCACCGCGACTGCGGGCAAGGTGCAGGACGCCTACAGCCTGCGCTGCATGCCGCAGGTGCACGGCGCCGTCCGCGACGCGCTCGCCTACGTGGCGCAGGTGCTCGCCGATCGAGATGAACGCGGCCACCGACAACCCGCTGGTCTTCGCCGAGACCGGCGAGATGCTCTCCGGCGGCAACTTCCACGGCCAGCCGGTGGCGCTCGCGGCCGACCTGCTGGCGATCGCGGCGGCGCGAGCTCGGCGCGATCAGCGAGCGGCGCATCGAGCAGCTGGTCAACCCGGCGCTCTCCGGCCTGCCCGCCTTCCTCGCGCGCGAGGGCGGGCTGCACTCCGGCTTCATGCTCGCGCAGGTCACCGCCGCGGCGCTGGTCTCCGAGAACAAGGCGCTCGCCCATCCCGCGAGCGTCGACTCGATCCCCACCTCGGCCAACAAGGAGGACCACGTCTCGATGGGCGCCGACCGCCGCGCTGAAGGCGGCGCGCGTGGTCGCCGAACACGCGCGCGCGTCCTGGCCATCGAGCTGCTCGCGGCCGCCGAGGCGCTCGAGTTCCACCGGCCGCACGCGCCTCGTCGGCGCGCGCTCGAGGCGCGTCGCACGCGCTCGTGCGCGACCGGTCGCGACGTCGACGCGGCGCACGGTCGGCCAGGACCGCCGCCGCGGTCGCGCGCGGCCTGGAGATCGAGGCGCTCGCCGGCGTCCTCGGTGCCCGCCTCGCGTGCTGCCGGTCATCGCCCCGGCTCGCGGCGCGCGATGACCGGCGGCTGCGGTCGCGGCAGAGCGCTGCCGAGCTCCGCGCCCCGCCATCGGGCAGCTCGTCATCCCGGGCTGGCACGTCCGCGTTCGACCACGACACGGCGCACGGACCGTCGCGCGCTGGTGGCTGCGCGCCTCCGCCGAGCGCGGGGTCGCGCGCCGCGCGGCGTGCCGCTCTCCTGCAAGGGGTGGCAGCAGGAGGCGGCGCTGCGCATGCTGATGAACAACCTCGACCCCGAGGTGGCCGAGCGCCCGCAGGACCTCGTCGTCTACGGCGGCATCGGCAAGGCCGCGCGCAACTGGGAGTGCTTCGACGCGATCGTGCGCGAGCTGCGCGAGCTGGGGAACGACGAGACGCTGCTCGTGCAGTCGGGCAAGCCGGTCGGCGTCTTCCGCACCCACGCCGACGCGCCGCGCGTGCTGATCGCGAACTCGATGCTGGTGCCGGCCTGGGCGACCTGGGAGCACTTCCGCGAGCTCGACCGCAAGGGCCTGACGATGTACGGCCAGATGACGGCCGGCTCCTGGATCTACATCGGCACCCAGGGCATCCTGCAGGGCACCTACGAGACCTTCGCCGAGGCGGCGCGCCAGCACTTCGGCGGCTCGCTCGCAGGGACGGCTCGTCGTGACGGCCGGCCTCGGCGGCATGGGCGGCGCGCAGCCGCTCGCCGCGACCATGAACGGCGGCGTGCTGCTCGCGGTCGAGGTGGACCCGACGCGCATCGCAGCGCCGGCTCGAGACGCGCTACCTCGACGCGCTGCGCGACGACGCTCGACGAGGCGCTCGCGCGCGCGCGCGAAGCGCTCGAACCGCGGGCCGCGCCGCTCTCGATCGGCCTCGTCGGCAACGCGGCCGACGTGCTGCCCGAGCTCGTGCGCGCGCGGCGTCGTGCCGGACGTCGTCACCGACCAGACGTGCGCCCACGATCCGCTGAACGGCTACGTGCCCGAACCGCATGACGCTACGAGGAGGCGCTCGCGCTGCGCGCGCGCGAGCCCGAGCGCTACATGGCCGAGGCCCGGCGCAGCATGGGCGAGCACGTCCAGGCCATGCTCGACCTCAAGGCGCAAGGGCGCCGATCGTCTTCGACTACGGCAACAACATCCGCGCCGAGGCGCAGAAGGCCGGCGTCGCGAACGCCTTCGACTTCCCCGGCTTCGTGCCCGGCGTACATCCGGCCGCTCTTCTGCGAGGGCAAGGGTCCGTTCCGCTGGGCCGCGCTCTCGGGCGACCCCGAGGACATCGCGCGACCGACGACGCGGTGCTCGAGCACCTTCCCCGACGACGCGGCGCTCGCCCGCTGGATCCAGCTGGCGCGCGAGCGCGTCGGCCTCAGGGCCTGCCGGCGCGCATCTGCTGGCTCGGCTACGGCGAGCGCGCGAAGCTCGGGCCTGGTCTTCAACGAGCTGGTGCGCACGGGACGCGTGAAGGCGCCGATCGTGATCGGCCGCGACCACCTCGACGCCGGCTCGGTCGCCTCGCCCAACCGCGAGACCGAGGCGATGCGCGACGGCTCCGACGCCATCGCCGACTGGCCGATCCTGAACGCGCTGCTCAACGCGGTCGCCGGCGCGACCTGGGTCTCGGTCCACCACGGCGGCGGCGTCGGCATGGGCTACTCGATCCACGCCGGCATGGTGGTGGTCGCCGACGGCACGCCCGAGGCCGCGCCGCGGCTCGAGCGCGTGCTCACCACCGACCCGGGCATGGGCGTGATGCGCCACGCCGACGCGGGCTACGAGCAGGCGCTCGCGGTCGCGCGCGAGCGCGGCGTCAAGCTGCCGATGGCCTGAGCGGCCGCCGCGGCCTAGAGGTGGGAATCGAGCAGCTTCGCGAGCTGCTCGCGGCTCATCTTGCCGACGCGCTGCTCGGCGACCTTGCCGCCCTTCAGCACCAGGAGCGTCGGCATCGCCGTGATGCCGTACTGGAACGGCACCTGCTCGTTCTCCTCGACGTTGAGCTTGCCGACGCGCACGCGGCCCTCGTACTGGGACGCGACCGCTTCGAGGTCGGGCACCATCGCCTTGCAGGGAGCGCACCACTCGGCCCAGAAGTCCACGAGCACCGGCTTGTCCGCGGCGAGCACGTCGGCGCTCCAGTTCTGGTCGGTGAAGGTCGCGATCTTGTCGGACATCCGTTCGTCACTCCTCTTGTTGCTCCTAGCGTAGCCGAACCCCGGCGCGCTTGTCGCGTCCGTCCGCGACGCTACACACGCGCGATCGCGCGCCGGTAGAGATCCACGTAGCTCTGCGCCTGCTTCTGCCACGAGAAGTCGCGCTCCATGGCCCGGCGCATCAGCGCCTTCCAGCCGCGCGCGCTCGCCGATGGCCGCGAGCGCCTGGTCGAGCGCCCAGAGCAGCCCCGTGCCGTCGGGCGTGTCGAAGCGGAAGCCGGTCCCGGTGCCGCGCGCGGCGTCGAAGGGCTCGACCGTGTCGACGAGCCCGCCGGTCGAGCGCACGATCGGGATCGTCCCGTAGCGCAGCGCGTACATCTGCGTGAGCCCGCACGGCTCGGTGCGCGAGGGCATCAGGAACATGTCGGCGCCCGCCATCACCTTGTGGGCGAGCGCCTCGTCGTAGCCGAAGCGCACCGCGAAGCGATCGGGGTCGCGCTGCGCCAGGTGCGCGCAGCCCGTCCTGCACGGAGGCATCCCCCGTGCCCAGCACCACCATGCGCAGCGGCCGCTGCAGCAGGTCCCACCAGGCGCCCGCCACGATGTCGAAGCCCTTCTGCCACACGAGCCGCGACGTGACCCCGACGAGCGGCAGGTCGGGGAACTCGGGAAGCCCGTAGCTGCGCAGCAGGTCGGCCTTGCACGCCGCCTTGCCGGCGAGGTCCGCGGACGAGTACGTCTTCGCGATGTGCGGATCGCCGCGCGGGTCCCACTCGTCGTAGTCGACGCCGTTCAGGATCCCGAGCACGTCGCGCGCGCGGGAGCGCACGACGCCGTCGAAGCCGAACGAGTGCTCGGGGCCCTGGATCTCGAGCGCGTAGGTCGGCGAGACCGTGTTCACGAGCTCGGAGAAGACGGTGCCGCCCTTCAGGTAGCTGATCGCGCCGTGATACTCGAGCGCGTCGGTGCTGCCGAGGTTCCAGGGCAGGCCCAGGACCCCGATCGTGTCCATGCCGAACTGGCCCTGGTACGCGACGTTGTGGATCGTGAAGACGCTGGCGGTCCGGTGCAGCGTCGGGTCGTCCCAGTAGAACGCCTTCAGGTAGACCGGCACGCAGGCCCGCCTGCCAGTCGTGCGCGTGGAAGACGCTCGGCCGCTCGCCGCGGCTCCTGAAGTACTCGAGCGCCGCGCGCGCCAGGAAGGCGAAGCGCAGCCGGTTGTCGACGTAGTCGCCGTAGATCAGGTCGCGGTCGAAGAACGGCGGGTACTCGATGAACACGACGTCGACGCCCGCCGCGGTGCGCGTCCGGTAGAAGCCGGCGCTCCTCGCCATCCCGTCGACGGGCACGTGCACCGAGCCCGCGAACTCGCCCGGCGGAAACGCGATCCCCCGGAAGCGCGGCAGCACGACGGTGACCTGGTGGCCGAGCCGGCAGAGCGCCTTCGGCAGCGCGGCCGAGACGTCGGCCAGCCCGCCGGTCTTGACGTACGGCACCATCTCGGGCGTGACGAACGCGACGTGCAGCCGGTCCTTCGCGTTGAGCTCGGGCAAGCCCGCTCAGGCTAACACGCGCGGCTTCGCGATTTCGAGCTACGCTGCCGCATGCCGCGGCGGCTCGGGCAGCACTTCCTTCGCGAGGCGTCGGTCGAGAAGCTGCTGCGCGCGATCGCGCCGGCCGCGGACGAGGTGTTCCTCGAGATCGGCCCGGGCCGGGGAGCGCTCACGCTGCCGCTCGCGCGGCGCGCGTCCCGCGTGGTCGCCGTCGAGATCGACGCGCGGCTCGCGGACGCCCTCGCCGCGCACGCGCCCGCGAACGTCGAGATCGTCCGCGCCGACGCGCTCGCGGTCGACCTCCGCGCGCTCGTCCCGCAAGGCGGCCGCCTGGTCGGCAACCTGCCGTACTACGTCAGCAGCCCGCTGATGCGCCGCTTCCTCGCGCTGCGCGGGCACGTGCGCGACCTCCACGTGATGCTGCAGGAGGAGGTGGCGCGGCGCATCGCGTCTCCTCCCGGCTCGCGCGAGTACGGGATCCTGTCGGTGCTGTACGGCCTCACCTGCGACGTCGAGATCGCCGCGCGGTTCCCGCCCGGGAGCTTCGTCCCGCCCCCGAAGGTCAGCTCGGCCGTGCTGCGGGCGCGTTTCCTGAGCGCTCCCGCGGGCCCAGGTGGACGACCTCGCGGCCTTCGAAGGCTTCCTCCAGAAGGCGTTTTCCAGACGTCGGAGGACCCTTGAAAACAACCTTCAAGATAGCTATGCTAACCTCAAGGATTACTTGAGGTTCCTCAACCTTGAGGGGTCGAAGCGTGCCGAGGCCCTATCGGTTGTGGACCTGGCGCGCCTTTGGGCGGCGTTGGCGAGCGGCGGCGACGAGGAGCGAGGCAGTGGAGCGAGGCCCGGCTGAGGCGAAGGAGGCCGTTCGTCTCATCCCACTCGGCGGCCTGGGCGAGTTCGGACTGAACGCCCTGGTCCTGGAGTGGCAGGACCATTTGCTGCTGATCGACGCGGGAATGCTCTTCCCCACCGCGGAGATGCCTGGGGTCGACTCGATCGTTCCCGACTTCGAGTACCTCGCCGAGCGCCGGGGCCGGGTGCGCGGCATCCTGCTCACGCACGGGCACGAGGATCACATCGGCGCGCTCTCCTACGCGCTGCAGGCGGCGCCGGTGCCCGTCTACGGCAGCCGGCTGACGCTCGGCTTCACGCGGCGTCGGCTCGTGGAGCGCGGGATCAAGGCGGATCTGCGGACGCTCCGCGCCAGGCGAGCCCGTGGAGATCGGCCCCTTCCGCGTGCACCCGATCCGCGTCGCGCACAGCGTGCTCGACAGCCTGGCGCTCGCGATCGAGACGCCCGCCGGCGTCGTGCTCGCGAGCGGCGACTTCAAGCTGGACCCGCAGGCCGAGCCCGCCGAGCGCACGGATCTCGAGACGCTGTCGGCGTGGGGCGACCGCGGAGTGCTGGTCCTGCTCTCCGACAGCACGAACGTCGAGCTGGCCGGCTCGACGCCGGGCGAGAGCACGCTCGTGCCCGCGTTCGAGGAGACGCTGGCGCGCACGCGCGGGCGCGTGCTCGTCTCCTGCTTCGCGACCTCGATCCCGCGCATCGAGACCGTGGCGCGGCTCGCGGCCGAGGCGGGCCGTCCGGTCGCGTTCCTCGGCCGCCGCATGGTGGACAACGCCGAGACCGCGCTGGAGCTGGGGCTGCTGCGGCTGCCGGGCGTGACGGCGGATCGAGCCGGCGTCGCTGCGCGACGGCTTCGCCTCGCGCGCGCTCGTCTTCGTCTCGGGCAGCCAGGGCGAGCCGCTGTCGGCGCTGTCGACGATCAGCCACGGCGAGCACCGCGACGCTCTCGGCGGGCCCCGGCGACACCGTCGTGCTGTCCGCGCGGGCGATCCCCGGCAACGAGCGCGGCGTCTCGCGCCTCATCAGCAACCTGTTCCGCCTCGGCTGCGACGTCGTCCACCCGGGCACCGCGAAGGTCCACGTCTCGGGCCACGGCAGCCGCGACGACCTCGTCGAGCTGCTGCTGCGCACGCGCCCGCGCTACCTGGTGCCCGTGCACGGCGAGTACCGCATGCTCGCCCAGCACCAGCGGCTCGCCGTGCAGGCGGGGCTTCCCGCCGACCGCGTGCTGCTGGCCGAGGACGGCGACGTGCTCTCGGTCTCAGAGAGCGGCGCGCGCCGCGAGGGCCGCGTCGAAGCCGGCCGCGTCCTGCTCGACCGCGGCGGCGCCTCGGAGATCGAGGACGTGGTGGTGCGCGACCGCCGCCACCTGTCGTCCGAGGGCATCGTGGTGCCGATCGTCGTGATCGGGCGGCGCACCGGACAGCTCGAGTCGCCGCCCGAGATCGTCACGCGCGGCATCGTGGACGACGACCAGGCGCGCGAGCTCGCGGACGAGGCCGCCCGGCTGCTGGCGGGGGCGATCGACGGCCGCCCCGTCGAGGAGCGGCTCGACACCGAGCTGACGCGCGAGCGCGTGCGCGACGAGCTCCGGCGTTTCTTCAAGCGGCGCACGCAGCGCCGCCCGATGGTGATCCCCGTGGTGATGGAGGTCTAGAGTCGCGATGATTGCTGCCCACGCCGAAGCGAGATCGAACCGCGGTGCGGAGCTCCTGGGCCTCGTGGCCTTCGCGCTCGCGCTCATGCTGCTGATCGCGCTCGCCACCTTCGACCCGCACGACCCCGCCCCGTTCTTCAAGGCGGGCGCCGACGGCTCCGCGCGCAACTTCATCGGGCCCTTCGGCGCCTTCCTGGCCGAGATGCTGATCCCCCAGCTGTTCGGGGTCGCGGCGCTGCTGCTGCCGCTCGCGCTCGGGCTCGCGGGCTGGAAGCTCTTCTGGTGCCGTCCGATCGAGGCCCCCTACACGAAGGCCTTCGGCAACGTCTGCCTGCTGCTGATGCTCGCGGCCCTGCTCGCGCTCACGTTCGGCACCGTGCCCTTCGAGGGCGAGCCGGTGCGCGCCGGCGGCGCGACGGGCGAGCTGCTCGCCGCGCTGCTCGTCGCGGACTTCGGCCGCACCGGCGCCTACATCGTGGCCGCGACCGGCCTCTTCGTCGCGCTCATCCTCTCGACGCAGTTCTCGTTCTCGGCGCTGCTCAAGGGCACGGGCGGCCGCCTCGGCGGGCGGCTGCGCGCGCTGCAGACCGCGTTCACGCACTACCGCGAGAGCCGGCGCAAGGAGAAGATGCGCCGCGAGGTGATCCGCAAGCACGCCGCCGCCCGCGAGGGCGTGAGCGGCCTGCCGCGGATCCGCCGGGTGGTCAAGGCGAACGGCGAGGAGCCCGAAGCCGAGGCCGACCTTGACGAAGCCGAGCGCGAGGACGACCTGCCGCTGCAGGCCACCACGATCACGGGCCGCCCCGCGCAGAAGCCGCTGCCCTTCGCCGGCGCCGACGGCGAAGGCGACGAGCCCGGCGCTTCGCCGATCGAGACGCAGCCCGTGCGCTCGCGCCGCCGCCGCGCGCAGGAGGCGCCGCCGCCCCTCCCCCGAAACGCGCGGCAGCTACACGCTGCCGCCGCTCACGATCCTGGACGCCGCCAAGGGCGGCGCCATCCTCGACAACGACCGCCTGCTCGAGCGCGGCAAGATCCTGCAGCTCAAGTCGGCCGAGTTCGGCGTGATGGGCAGCGTGCGCGAGATCCACCCCGGGCCCGTCGTCACCACCTACGAGTTCAAGCCCGACGCCGGCGTCAAGTACTCGAAGATCGTCGGCCTCGCCGACGACCTGGCGCTCGCGCTCGAGGCCGAGTCGATCCGCATCGACCGCGTGAGCGGCAAGGGCAACGTCGGGATCGAGATCCCGAACGAGGTGCGCGAGACGATCTACCTGCGCGAGGTGCTCGAGTCCGAGGTCTTCAAGCGCGCCTCGGGCCGCCTCACGCTCGGGCTCGGCAAGGCCGTGAACGGCGACGTCTGGGTGACCGACCTCGCCACCATGCCGCACCTGCTGATCGCCGGCTCCACCGGCACCGGCAAGAGCGTCGGGCTCAACTGCATGATCGCGTCGATCCTGTTCCGCTCCACGCCGGACGAGGTGCGGATGATCCTGATCGACCCCAAGCGCCTCGAGCTCGGCGTCTACGAGGACATCCCGCACCTGCTGACGCCCGTCGTCACCGACCCCAAGGTCGCCGCCAACGTGCTCAAGTGGGCGGTCGCCGAGATGGAGCGCCGCATCCGCATGCTGGCCTCGGAGGGCGTGCGCAACATCGAGCAGTTCAACAACATCATCCGCGCCGGCACCTCCGAACGGGACGACGAGAACGGCGAGGAGCTGCGGCCGCTGCACTACGTCGTGATCGTCATCGACGAGCTCGCGGACCTGATGATGGTCTCCTCGCACGAAGTCGAGGAGTCGATCACGCGGCTCGCGCAGATGGCGCGCGCGGTCGGCATCCACCTGATCCTCGCCACGCAGCGGCCCTCGGTCGACGTGATCACCGGCCTGATCAAGGCCAACTTCCCCTCGCGCATCTCGTTCCGCGTGGCCGCGCGCGTCGACAGCCGCACGATCCTCGACTCGATCGGCGCCGAGCAGCTGCTCGGCCGCGGCGACATGCTGTTCCTGCCGCCCGGCTCCGCGCGGCTGATCCGCGTGCACGGCGCCTACGTCACCGAGCACGAGATCGCCCGGCTCACGTCGTTCCTGCGCAAGCAGGGCCGCCCGAGCTACGACGACAACGTCGGCAAGCCCGAGAAGTCCAGCGAGACGGCCGAGGTGACCGACCGCGACGAGCTGTTCGACGAGGCCGCGCGCTTCGTGGTGCAGAGCGGCCAGGCCTCGACCAGCATGCTGCAGCGCCGCTTCCGGATCGGCTTCTCGCGCGCGGGAAGGCTCGTCGACATGATGGAGCGCGACGGCATCATCGGCCCGGCCGACGGCGCCAAGCCGCGCGAGATCCTGGTGGCGAAGGACTACTACGAGACGGTGGACAACTGGCAGCGTTGACCTCAGTCCGCAGGCCCCTCGCGGGGCTCGCCCTGGCCGCCGCCGCGGCGCTCGCTGGCGGCGCCCGCCGCCGGCGCCGCCAGGAGGCGACGCCCGTCGCCGGCCGCGGCGCGCTCGGCCGCCGCGCCGAGCTCGCGGCCCGACAAAGCACTCTACGCCGAGGCGCAGGCGGCGCGAGACGCGGCTGCGGGCGCTCGGCGAAGCGGATGGCGCAGCGCGTCGGAGTGGGAAGCCGTCGTGATGCGCTACCGCAAGGTGGTCGCGCGCTATCCCCAGAGCCGGCTACTGCGACAACGCGCTGCTCGCCGCCGGCTCCTCTACCGCGAGATGGCCGAGCGCTTCCAGGCGCCGGCGCTACGACGACGACGCGCTCGCGGCCTACCGCACGCTGGTGACGGAGTACCCTCGAGCAGCCGCTGGGCGACGACGCGCTCTGGTCCGCGGTCGAGATGGCCCGCAAGGGCAGCGACCGCCGCAAGCGTCGTCGAGACGGCGCGCGCGTACCTCGAGACCTACCCCGAGGGAGAGCGGGCCGCCAGAGGCCAAGGCGCTGCTGCGCGAGCGCGAGCCCGCGAGCCCGCTGCCCAAGACGCCGCCGCCGGGCCTCGCGCAGCGTCTTCGACCTGCGCGCCTGGAGCGGCGAGTCGTCGACGCGCGTGGTCGATCTACCTCGAGCGCAAGGTGCAGATCCAGTACGACCGCATCGTACGAGCCCGACCGGCTCTGGGTGGACCTCGTCGGCACCCGGCTCCACCCGAACCTCGCCCAGCCGCACGTTCCCCGTCGGCGACGGCCTGCTCGAGCAGGTGCGCATCGCGCAGAACCGGGACGACGTCGTGCGCGTCGTGCTCGACTTCAAGGACGTCTAGGACCACCAGGTCTTCTACCTGGACGACCCGATCCGGCTCGTGATCGACGTGCGCGGCCGCGCGCGCGCCGGAGCGCAGACGGCGACCGGACGCAGGCCCGACGCCGGCGCGCGCCTGCCGTGCCGCAGGCCGGATCCGGCGCCGCTCCAGGACGCGCCCACGCGACGGTCGACGCCATGCTCGCGGCCTCGCCGCGCGCGGCGCCAGCCGCTCCGATCGACATCAAGCCGGCGTCCGACCGCCTGCCCGGCGGCGCGCCGCCGCCACCGACCCGGACGGCGGCCGCCGCGTCCGCCGCGCCGCCTCCGCCGGCGAGCGACCGAGTCGCCGCTCCGCCGCGCGCCGACGCTCGCGGCGCCCGAGCCTCCGGCCGCGAACCGCGCCGGCAACGTACAGCCTCGCCCGCCAGCTCGGCCTCGCCGCGCGCCGCATCGTGATCGACGCCGGCCACGGCGGCCACGACCCCGGAACGATCGGCCGCGCGCGGGCTCCAGGAGAAGGACCTGGTGCTCGACGTCGCCCTGCGGCTCGAGCGGCTGGTGCGCGCAGGAGCTCGGCGCCGAGGTGCGTCATGACCCGCGTCGACCGACGTGTTCATCCCGCTCGAGGAGCGCACCGCGATCGCCAACTCGAAGGGCGCCGACCTCTTCCTCTCGATCCACGCCAACGGCAGCCGCAACCCGCGAGCCGCGCGGCATCGAGACCTACTTCCTGAACTTCGCCAAGGACCCGCACGCCGAGGCAGGTGGCCGCGCGCGAGAACGCGATCTCGCCGGCCACGCTCAAGGACCTGCAGAGCCTGGTGAAGGCGATCACGCTCAACAGCAAGATCGACGAGAGCCGCGACTTCGCGAGCTCGGTCCAGGAGGCGATGGTCGAGCAGCCTGCGCGAGCAGCGACCCGAGGCTGACGACCGCGGCGTGCACACCGCGCCCTTCTACGTGCTGATCGGCGCCAACATGCCGAGCATCCTGGCCGAGATCGCCTTCGTGAGCCACCCCGACGAGGAGAAGCTGCTCAAGACGCCGCGAGTACCGCGAGCCGATCGCGCGGAGCCTGCTCGGGGCGTGCGCGCGCTACCTGGAGGCGCTGAACCGCACCGCCGTCGCGGCAGTTGACCGGCGCCGGCGCGCCGGCCTACAGTGGCGGCGAGGGACGAGCACGCCGTTGATCCTGCGCTCGACAGGCCGTCACCTGGATCAAGGTCGAGAAGCCCACCTTCGACCTGATCGGGGTGGTCCTCGGCTCCTTCGGCCTGAGCCGGCTTCCTGCTCGGTCGTCGCGCTCGCGCTGGGCTCCTGCTCGGGGCTGCGCTGATCCGCCGCCGCCGCCGCCAGCGGCAGCCCCGATCGCAGCCGACTCTCGGCTCGGCGACTCGACCGCCCGCGCGCTAGCCCGCCGCTGCGCCGCGGCCCCGACGCTCGCACGCATTGCGTCATCTGCCATTGACATTCATGACGCAGCTGCGTTATATTGGCGTCGTGACGCCGCGAGGACGCCGCCGCGCGCGATCAAGCGCTACGGGAACCGCAAGCTCTACGACGCCGGCGCGCGCGCTACGTGACGCTCGCCGAGCTGGCGCGCGCTGGTCGCCGCGGGCCAGGAGGTCGAGGTGCTCGACCAGAAGACGGGCGAGGACCTCACCACCCTGCCCTGGCGCAGGTCCTGCTGGAGGGCGCTCAAGGAGCGCGACGGCCGCATCCCCCGCCAGGTGCTGGCGCGGCTGATCCGGCTCGGCCGCCGCGCCGGCGGCGCTCGGCGCGACTGGCCCGCGCCCCAGGAGGCGGCCGCGCCGCGCGCGCGAGCGAGGCCGAGCGGATCGTGGCGGGCCTGCTCGGGCGCGGCCGGCTGACGCCTCGAGGAGGCGCTCGCCCTGCGCCAGGAGATCGCCGCCAGCCGTGCATCGCCTGGTGGGCGAGGCCCAGCGCGGCTTCGAGCAGCGCTGCGCGGCCTGCTCGAGCGCGGCGAGCGGAGAGCCGGCAGAGCGCTCGACGGCGCGCTGCGCGGCAGCATCCAGACGTACATGGACGCCGACGGCGGCCCCAAGGCCCGCCCGCCGCCAGCGCGACGGCCGCGGCGGAGCCGGCACAAGAGAGGAGACAAGACGATGGCACGCAAGAAGAAGTCGACCGCGAAGGCCAGCGCCCAGCGGCGCGACGACGCCGAGCGCGCAGACCAGTGCTGGCGCGACGCCTGGAAGGCGCTGCGCTGCCGCGCGAGGGCGTCGTCGAGCCGCAGCGTCGCGGCAGCTCGTCAAGGAGCCGCGGGATCAGACACGAGCGACGCCGCCGACGCGCGCCGAGCTGCGGCGCAGCCGCATCGACCGCGAGCGGCAAGAAGGCCAGTGAAGCGCGAGCTGGAGCGCGGCTCGGCGAGCTGCAGCAGCGGGCGTGCGCGAGCGGAAGAGCCGTGGCGCACGACCGCCGGACGACGCCGTCGCAGTGCGCCCTGGCCGCGCTCAACATCCCGAGCCGCCGCGAGGTCGCAGGAGCTGACGCGCAAGGTCGACGAGCTGCGCAAGCAGCATCGGCTCGCGCACCGCAAGAGCGTAGCGCACGCGGGCTCCGCCGCCTAGCCGAGCGGCGGCCTCGCGGCGCTGGCGCCGACCGCGCTCGGCGCCGGCAAGAGCGCCGCGAAGGTGCGCGCTCGTCTGCGCCGGGCGGCGGCGTCACCGGCGCCGTCTACGAGATCGGCTGCCTGCGCGCGCTCGACGAGCTGCTCGACCGCAGCGTCGCTCGACCTCGACCTCTACGTCGGCGTCAGCGGCGGCGCCTTCGTGGCCTCGCTGCTGGCCGCCGGCGTCTCGCCCCGCGAGATGTACGACGAGGCGATCGCTGCGCGAGCCGCGGCACGCTCGGCGCTGCCTCGGCCGACCCGCTCTTCCGGCTGGGCCGGCCCGACCTCGCTGCGCGCGCATCGGCGCAGGCGCCGCGCGTCCTGGCGGAGGCCCTGCGCACGGCCTGTCGGCGGAGGGGCGCAACGGCTCGCGCGACCTCGCGCTGGTCGCTCTTCGAGCTGCTGCCCGCGGGCCTGCTCGACAACTCGGGGATCCAGGAGTACCTGGCGCGAGCTCTTCGCGCGCGCGGCTGGGCGCCGATCGCTTCGCGCGGCTCGCCGCGCGAGCTGTACATCGTGGCCGTGGACCTCGACAGCGGCGAGGCCGTGGCCTTCGGCGAGCAGGCGCCACCGCGACGTGCCGATCTCGCACGGCGGTCGCAGGCCTCCACCGCGCTGCCCGGGCTCTACCGCCCGGTGCGCATCAGCGGCCGCGACTACGTCGACGGCGGCGTGCAAGAAGACCGCCCACATCAACCTCGCGATCCAGCACGGGCGCCGACCTGGTCGATCTGCATCAACCCGATCGTGCCCGTCCTGAACGACACCGCGAGCGGGCCGCTCGCGCGGCCACCTCAGCAACAGCGGCGTCACCTACGTGCTCGACCAGGTGATGCGCATCATGCTGCACGGCCGCATGGCAGTACGGGCTGGAGCGCTACGAGCGCGAGCACCCCGAGGTCGACATCCTGCTGCTGAGCCCGACGCGCGACGACCTGCGCATGTTCAGCTACAACATCATGCGCACGAGCGCGCGCCGCGTGGTGGCCGAGCACGGCTACCGGTCGGCGCTCGCGTTCTTCAGGCGCACGCCGCCCGCCACCGGCGGCTCCTCGCGAAGCACGGGATCGAGCTGCGCGACCCGCGCCAGGCGCCCGACGAGCCGCTACCGCCGGTCGCGTCAGCGTCGCGGCTCGCGCGCACGCTCGTCGGCCGCGCTCGACCGGCTCGAGTCGCGGCTCGCCGGGCGCGGCCGCTCCTAGCCGAACCAGATCGAGCGGCGCCGCGCCAGGCGGCCGTCGATCATCCGCTGGATCGTCGCCCGCACCTGCTCCGCCAGGCGGTTCACCAGGATCGGGTCGTCCGCGGCCTCGGGCCCGTGCTCGCCGACGGTCGATGGGCTCGCGCGAAGTCGATCGACCACTTCGTCGGCAGCGGCACCAGCCCGAGCGGCCCGAGCCACGGGAAGGTCGGCGTGATCGGGAAGTACGGCAGGCCGAGCGGGCGGCCGAGCCAGTCGGCCTTCGCCATCACCGGGTGGATCTCCTCGGCCCCCACGACCGCGCACGGGATGATCGGCGCGCCGGTCCGCAGCGCGATGCGCACGAAGCCGCCGCGGCCGAAGCGCGCGAGCTTGTAGCGCTCGCTGATAGCGCTTGCCGATGCCCTTCACGCCCTCGGGGAACACGCCCACCAGCTCGCCCTCGCGCAGCAGCCGCTCGGCGTTCTCCGGGTTGGCGCGCACCGCGCCCGTACTTGGCTGAGCAGCGGCGCCAGGATCGGCAAGCAGCGCGAACATGTCGAGCGCCAGCATGCGGCAGTCGCGCCGCGCCGGGTGCTCGTGGCGGATCGCGAGCTTGACCATCAGGCCGTCGTACGGCAGCACGCCCGAGTGGTTGGCGACGATCAGCGCCCGGCCCCGCGCGCGGGCACGTGCTCGATGCCCGCGGCCTCCACGCGCCACCACACCGCGTACAGGAACTCGAGGAGGGGCTCGCAGCCGTCTCGGCGAAACGCGCGTCGGAGCCGAACTCGTCCGTCTCCTCGGAATGCCAGGCGAAGTAGAGCGCGCGCTGCAGCCGCGCCAGGCTCGCCCAGTCGAGGCGCCCGCGCCCGCGCTGCACGGCGCGCGCGAGCGCCACCAGCAGGCTGTCCGCGCGCTTCGCCTGCGCTCGGCCCGCAGCTCGCGCTCGAGCTCGTGGACCCGCTGCTCGAGCGCGCCCGGCGCGGCCTTCGGCTTCGGCCGCGCCGCTCGCCGGCGCCCGCGGGCGATCGGGACCACCTTCGCCGTGTCGCTCATGCGCCGAGCCGCTCGCGCCGGCCTCGACCCGCGGGCTCGTCGGCCGGCGCGTGGCGCGCTCGGGATAGCGATAGGCCAGGTACGCCTCGAGCGCCTCGCGGCTCGATAGCGCGCCTCGAAGCCCAGCTCGCGCTCGCGCCTTCGCGCCGTCGGCCACGAACAGGAAGCGCGCGTAGTCGAGGAAGCCGCCGGGCGCTTCGCCCACACCCGCGCGCCCACGAGCAGCTCCGCCAGCGGCGTAGGCGAGCGGGTGCGGCACGGGCACGTGACCTTGTCGGCCAGGTGCAGCGCGGTCAGCAGCGTGATCGGCGTCCGCGGCACGACGTTGACGACGCCGCGCCGGCCCGTGCTCGAGCGCCGCTCGAACGCGTCGAGCGCGTCGTCGGGGTGCAGCAGCTGCAGCAGCGGGTCGTAGCCGAGCAGCACCGGCACCACGCGCTTGCTCGAGGAGGCGCGTGTAGAAGGTGTGGACGCCCGGGCCCGAGCAGCGGCGCGAAGCGCAGCACGCGTCACGCCGCATGCCGGGATAGCGGCGCGCGAAGGAGAGCGCGTGCTGCTCCGCCTCCACCTTGTCGCGCACCCAGCCGAGGCGCGACGTCGGGTCCGGCCGCTTCTCCTCGGTGAGGAAGTTCGGGTTCTGGCCGCGCGCGCCGTAGACGGCCGTGAACGAGCGCATCACGAGGTGCCGCACGCCGGCGCGGCCGCGGCCGCCGCGAGGTGCAGCGTGCCGATCGACTCCAGCTCGTGAGAGTAGCTGTGTCGCGCCGCGGGCTCGTGAAGAAGGCGGTGTGGAACACCGTGTCCACGCCCTCCTCGCGGAACACCTCCACGAGCCGCTGGTCCGCGCCCGGCAGCGTCAGGTCCACCATGCGGTGGCGCACGCCCTGGAGCGCCGCCGGCGGAGGCGTGATGTCGACGGCCAGCACCGCGTCCGCGCCGCGCGCCGTCGACCAGCCGGCGCAGCAGCCGCCCGCCCAGGAACGACGCCGTCCCGGTGACGGCGATGCGCGGCACGTCGCTACCTCGGCCGCCTTGCCGCGACGGCTTGCGAGCCTGCTTGCGGCGCGACGCGCGCCTTGGGCGCGCGCGCCTTGAGCGCCGCGAGCTCCTGCTCGAGCGCGCTCGATGCGCGCGACGGCGCGCTTGAACTCGCTGCGCGTCGGGATGTTCATCTGCTTGAGCACCCGGCCGACGGCCTCCTCGAGCTTCTCCTTGCCGCGCATCGCGCCCTGCCATCGCCTGCATGAAGTGCGGGTTCTGGCTGAGCTCGGCCGGAGACCTGCGTCAGGCACCTCCTCGCCGCGCTCGCGCAGGCGGTTCAGAAAGCCGGTGTCGTCGGACATGCGGGCTCCCTTCTGCCGGCGCCACGCGCAACGGCCGGCGGCAGGCCCGAGGATACGCTCGCCCGCGGCGCGCGCCAGCCGCGCGTCAGCGCGCCTTGAAGGACGCGAGCTCGATCTTCTCGCCCAGCAGCTGGCGGAACTCGCGCGGCGCGGATGCCGGCCACCTGGCGGCCCGGTCTCGTACTCGATCGCGTCGATCGCCTGCTCCCAGACCCGCTCGCGCCGCGCGATCTCGTCGAGGTCGCGCACCTTCGCGAACTCCTGGACGTACTTGTTGTGGCGGCAGAGCATGCGGAAGCCGGCGGCCGTCTCCGGCCGCCGGATCGGCAGCCCCAGCAGGCGCACGTCGTTGCCCACGTCGTGGATCGGCTGGCCCCACTCGCCGTAGACGCCGAAGATCGTGCCGAGCTTCTCGACCACGTTCGCGAGCTTCTGGTCCCCCGCCGCCTGCAGCACGGCCTTGTAGAGCGGCAGCGTCACGTTGCGCGAGAGCGTCGGGTCGGCGAGCCGCACCTTCACCCCGAGCTCCTCCTCGGCGATCCGGCAGATCTCCTCGGAGCGGATGCGGTTGTCGGTCGCGAGGTGGATCCGCGCGCCGATCGCCTCCGGCGCCGTGAGCGCCGCCAGGATGCCGGCGGCGACGCGGTCGACCGGCACCAGGTTGATCTCCGCCGAGCGGTCGGCCGGGAAGCTCGTCGCGATGTGGGTCGCGAGCAGCGTCTTCAGCCGGTCGATCGGCTCGCGCCCCAGCTCCGCCATCGCCTCCTGTGCGCGCCCGAAGGCGTTCACCGGCGCGTTCAGCACCTTGGTGTCGCCCCGGTTGTTCCCGGTGCGCGCGTGCGCCGATCACGATCGAGGGCAGGAGCTGCGTCACGCGCAGGCCGTCCTGCACGAGGGCGCGGTCGGTCTCGATCGACGCCATCGCCTTCGTGAGCTCGTAGTAGTTGTTGTAGAAGTGGCGCGGGAACACGAGCGCGTGCTCCTGCGCGATCGTGCGCTTGCGGCGGCCGTGGATGTAGGAGGTCTCGATCGCCACGTGCGCCACGAAGTGCGACGCCGGGCGCCGCCTGGACCTGCTTCGAGAACGCGAGCGCGTTCCTGCAGCCGAGCACGTTGGAGCGGAACGAGCTCTCGTAGGGGTCGTCGAACGAGACGCTCGCCGCGCAGTGCACGACGTGGGTCAGCTCGCGCTGCAGCCGCGCCAGCTCGTTGGCGTCGATCCCGAAGCCGGGCTGCTCGATGTCGCCCTCGACGAAGCGGAAGCGCGACGCCACCTTCCCCGTCACGTGCAGCCGCTTCAGCAGGAGCGCCCCGCGCTCGCGCGCCGAGAGCACCTTCACGACCTCCTTCGTCTTGCGGTCGCGGATCGTCTCCTTGCCGCACCACGCACACGACCTCGTCGACGTACGGGTGCGCGGCCGCCTGCGCGAGGAACTCCTTGCCGAGGAACCCGGTCGCTCCCGTCAGCAGCACGCGCAGGCGCGGGCGCTTGCCGAGCGCTGCGAGCCGCGCGCGCGCCTGCTTCTGGAGATCCGCGACACGCGCCTTCACCTCGCGCTCGGAGAGGTGGGTCGGCTCGCGGAACTGGAAGGCGTAGTCGCGGGTCCTCACGCCGAGCAGGCGTGCGACGCGCTTCGCGTCGGCGGGATTGCCGGTCACCCCCGCGACCGTGCGTCCCACGCTCGAGCCGAGCCGCTCGATGCCTTTCAGGCCGAGCTTGACCAGGCCCTCGTTGCCCGTGAGGTGGATCAGCCGGCTCGCCAGGAACTGCGCGGTGATCTCCACCGGGTGCCGATCGCGGTGGGCGTGCACGAGCAGGTCGCTCGGCTCGATGGGCTTCGGAGAGCGGCTCGCCCGTTGCGCGGTCGACCTTGACGATGTACTGGGCAGGTGACATGTCGACGACGGGCGCGGGTGGGTCCCTCCTCGTCGCGCGCCGACTTTCGGGGCGTTTGCGCGCGACCTTCGACGCGATCGGCTGGCGCATCCCCTTCGTCTGGCGCATGGAACGCCGGAGCCTACTCCATCGTTCGGACGCGCACAAAAGGGGTGATGTCGCGTGCAGAACTTACACGTGATGCGCGGCATACGGATTGCTAGACTGATTCCAGGGATCGCCTCGCCGGGGCCGCTCGGCCCGGGCGCGGCATGAGGAGGAATCGAGATGAAGTGGCAATCCAAGGCAGGTTTGATCCTGCTCGCCGCCGCAACCGTCGCTCCGCCGGCGTTTGCCCAGAACCTGAACAAGGAGCGGGGCAACATCCTCGCCGTCGACTGGAACGCGATGCAGGTGCGGCTCAAGGACCCGCAGGGCCGCGAGCGGACCTGGCCCGTCTCGCGCAATGCGGTCGTGGAGTTCAACGACAAGACGAGCTCCTTCCCGAACCCCAAGCTCCAGGATCTGGTCGCGCCGATGTACGTGCACTTCACCTTCCACGCGGACACGAAGGAGATCGTGAAGTTCGAGGTGGCCGAGGTGGGCTTCGAGCCGGGCAAGCAGCCCGAGACCAAGCCAGCGGACCCGGCAGGCGTGCAGACCGCGGTCATCACCGCCGTCGACGCGAACGTGGGTCAGATCGAGGTGCAGACCGCGACCGGACGTCAGACGTACTGGGTCGAGCCCAAGACCCTGCTGAAGAACTACAAGGCCGGCGACCGCGTGCGGCTCCAGATCCGGAAGCAGGGCGACAAGGAAGTCGTCACCGCGATGAGCCGCACCCGCTAGCGCCTTCCGTCAATGGAATTCCCTGGCCGGGGTGGCAGGCGCCCCGGCCAGGGCCGGCCGCACCGCGACGGCTCGCACCGAGAGCCCGTCCGTCGCCTGCAGCACGCCGTCGATCTCCATGAACGCGGCCCCCACCAGCGTCTTGTGCTCGCGGTCGAAGAGGTCGGGCCTCACGATCGCGTTGACGAGCCCGGTCTCGTCCTCGAGCGTCAGGAACATGAAGCCCTTGGCCGTGCCCGGCCGCTGGCGGCAGATCACGGCGCCGGCGACGCGCACGAAATCCCCGTCCGCGAGCCGCGGCAGGTCGGCGGCGCGGCGCACTCCCCGCTCGAAGAGCTCCTGGCGGTAGAACGAGACCGGGTGGCGCCCGACGCTCACGCCAGTGCCGCCGAGGTCGCTCGTGAGCCGCTCGGCCGCGTCCATCTCGGGCACCGGCGAGGCGTCGTCCGGCTCGACCTCGCGGAAGAGCGGCCCGCGCGGGCGTCCCGCCTTCTCCACCTGCCAGAGCGCGCTCCGGCGCGTGAGGCCGAAGGCGTTGAGCGCGCCCACCTCGGCCAGCCGGCGCTGCTCGTCGCGCTTCAGGCCGGTGCGGTCGACGAAGTCCTGTAGCGAGCCGAAGGCCGCGCGCACCCGCTCCTCTTCGATGCGCGAAGCCGCGGCCTCGCGCAGGCCCCGCACGTAGCCGAGCCCCAGCCGCACCTCGCCCTGCTCCAGCGCGCAGCGCCTGCCGCTCTTCGTCACGTCCACCGGCCGGAAGCGCACGCCGTGGCGCTGCGCGTCCTTCACGAGCGTGAACGGGTGGTAGAACCCCATCGGCTGGTTGTTGAGGAGCGCGCACACGAACGCCGCCGGGTGGTGCGTCTTCAGGTACGCGCTCGCGTAGGCGATGAGCGCGAAGCTCGCCGCGTGCGACTCGGGAAAGCCGTAGAGCGCGAACGAGGAGATCGAGCGCACCACCGTCTCCGCGGCCTCGCCCGTGATGCCCCGCTCGGCCATCCCCGAGCGCAGCCGCGCCTCGATCGCCTTCATGCGCTTCTCCGAGCGCTTGAAGCCCATCGCGCGCCGCAGCTCCTCGGCCTCGCCGCCCGTGAAGCCGGCCGCGACCATCGCGATCCGCAGCAGCTGCTCCTGGAAGAGAGGCACCCCGAGCGTGCGCTTCAGGATCGGCTCGAGCGTCGGGTGCAGATACGAGACCGGCTCGCGCCCGTTCCGGCGGTCGAGATACGGGTGCACCATCTTCCCCACGATCGGCCCGGGGCGGATGATCGCCACCTCCACCACCAGGTCGTAGAAGCGCTCGGGCTTCATGCGCGGCAGCGTCGCCATCTGCGCGCGGCTCTCGACCTGGAAGAGGCCCACGGTGTCGGCGGCGCGCAGCATGCCGTAGACCTTCGGGTCGTCGGCGGGCAGGTGCGCGAGGTCGATCGTCACCTGCTCCCGCCCGAGCATCGCGATCGCGTCCTCGAGCGCCGCCATCATCCCGAGCCCGAGCAGGTCCACCTTGATGATCCCGAGGTCGGCGCAGTCGTCCTTGTCCCACTGCACGATCACGCGCCCCGGCATGCTGGCGGGCTCGAGCGGCACCACCTCGTCGAGCCGTCCCTGCGCGATCACCATCCCGCCCGAGTGCTGGCCCAGGTGCCGCGGCAGGTCCTGGATCTCCTGGAAGAGCCGCGCGAAGAGCGCCACCCGCCGGTCGGCCGGGCCCCAGCCGGCGCGCGCCAGCCGCGACTCGAGCGTGTCCCTGGGGTCGACGTACTCGAAGCGCCGCATGTGGCGGGCGAGCTGGTCCAGCTC
The DNA here is from genome assembly GCA_963744315.1 of uncultured Acidobacteriota bacterium. GTDB lineage: Bacteria > Acidobacteriota > Vicinamibacteria > Fen-336 > Fen-336 > DATBSL01. The sequence goes on along the minus strand of CAVUTB010000010.1, from coordinate 90,410 downwards.
GTCCTGCGGGATCCCGAGCACCTTGCCGATCTCGCGCGAGGCGCTGCGGTCGCGGTAGGTGATCACGTTCGCGGTCATCGCCGCGCCGGCGGCGCCGTAGCGCGTGTAGACGTACTGGATCACCCGCTCGCGCTGGTCGCCGCTCGGCAGGTCGAGGTCGATGTCGGGCCACTCGCCGCGCTCCTCGGACAAGAAGCGCTCGAAGAGCAGCTCCATCCCCACGGGATCGACGGCGGTGATGCCGAGGCTGTAGCAGACGGCGCTGTTGGCCGCAGAGCCGCGGCCCTGGACCAGGATCCCCTCGCGGCGGCAGAAGTTCACGAGGTCCCAGACGATCAGGAAGTAGCCGGCGAGCTCGAGCTTGCCGATGAGCGCGAGCTCGTGCTCGATCTGGCGGCGCGCCTTCTCGTGGTACGGCCGGTAGCGCTCGCGCGCGCCCTGCTCGGTCGCCTGGCGCAGGAACGAGAACTGCGACTCGCCCGCCGGCACCGGGTAGTCCGGGAAGCGGTAGCCGAGATCTTCGAGCGTGAACGCGAGCCGCTCGGCGAGCGCCTCCGCGTTGCGGAGCAGGTCCCTGCGGTCGGCGAAGAGCGCCGCCATCGCCTTCGGGGACTTGAGATGGCGCTCGGCGTTCTGCGCCAGCAGGCGCCCCGCGTTCGCGAGCGTGCGCTTCTCGCGGATGCAGGTGAGCACGTCCAGGAGCGCCCGCCGCGCCGACGTCGCGTGGCGCACGCCGTTCGTGGCCACGGCCTGGAGCCCGAGCGCGTCGGCGAGGTCGAGAAGCGCCTGGTTGGCGGCCTCCTGCTCGCGGCGGCGGTGGCGCTGCACGTCGAGGTAGACGCGGCCCGGCCCGAAAGCCTCGACGATCCGCGCCAGGCGGTCGGTGTCGAGCGCGCCGCCTTCCGGCTGGAGCGTCTCGACTCCCGGCAGGGCGAAAAGCCCGGCCTCGAGGCCCGCGAGCATCTCGAAGCGCAGCCGGCCTTCGCCTTTCGGGACGCCGTCCTTCATCCGCGTGACCAGCCGGCACAGATTCCTGTAGCCGCGCTGCGTCTCGACGAGGAGCGGCAAGCACGCCTCCCCCGTCGAGGCTCAGCTCCGCTCCGACCAGAGGCCGGATCCCGCGCGCCTTCGCGGCCTTGAAGAAGCGCGGCGCGCCCGCGAGGCCGTCGCGGTCGACGAGCGCCACGGCGTCGTACCCCAGCTCGGCGGCCCGCTCCACGAGGTCCTCGGGCAGCGACGCTCCGCGCAGGAACGAGAAGGCCGAGGCGGCATGGAGCTCGACGCGCATGCTTTCGCTTTTGTTTCGCCTATGCTGCCGCAGAGCGGACTCCGGGTCAACGGAAGGGGTCAGGTCTTGATCGTGCATCGCCCCGAGGGGGCACAATTCAAGACCTGACCCCACTAAGGAGGCGAACGTGCGGCACCCGTCAGACGACCTCGTCGACCGGTTCGAGAAGGGAGCCCTTTCGCGGCGCGAGCTGATCGCCGGGCTCATGGCGCTCGGCGCGTCGACGCTCGTTGGCCGGCTCCGACGCGGCGCCGGCCAAGCCGATCGAGGTGGGCGGCGTCGATCACGTCGCGCTCCGCGTGAGCGACGTCGAGCGCTCGGCCCGCTTCTACGCCGAGCACCTCGGCGCCACCGTGCGCAGCCAGTCGCCGAGCGCCGTCTTCCTGGACGTGGGCGCCGACTGGATCGCGCTCTTCGGCCCGGGGGCGGTGAGCACGGGCTTTCCCCCGACCCCGTCCGGCGTCGACCACGTCAGCTTCCACTCGACGGCCGCGCGCAGCATCGCAGACCGCGTGCGCGTCCTGCGCGAGCACGGCCTCGATCCCCACAATCCCGCGGGCTCCGAGCGCGTCTACTTCAAGGACCCCGACGGGATCATCCTGCAGCTGAGCTGACGGACGCGAGCTCGACCGCGAGCGCCATCGCGGCGAGCAGGCTTCCGGGATCGGCGCGGCCGAGCGCCGCGATGTCGAACGCCGTGCCGTGGTCGACCGACGTGCGCACGAACGGCAGCCCCAGCGTCACGTTCACGGCGCGCCCGAAGGCCAGGAGCTTCACCGGCACCAGGCCCTGGTCGTGATAGGCGGCCACCACGGCGTCGAACTCGCCCTGTACGGCGCGCACGAAAACGGTGTCGGCCGGCAGCGGCCCCGTGACCGCGAGACCCTCGGCCCGCAGCGACGCGACCGCGGGGCGCAGCACGTCCTCGTCCTCGCAGCCGAAGAGCCCGTGCTCGCCCGCGTGCGGGTTCACGCCGCAGACCGCGATGCGCCGCTGCGTCGCTCCGAGCCGCGGCAGCTCGCGGTGGACGAGGCGCACGATGCGCTCCGTCTCCGCCCGCGTCACGGCGTCGGGCACCGAGCGGAGCGAGCGGTGGATGGTCAGGAGCGCCACCCGCAGCCCGCCGCCGACGAACAGCATCGCCACGTCCGAGACGCCGGCGGCTTCGGCCAGGAGCTCGGTGTGCCCGGGCCAGGGATGCCCGGCGGCCCGCAGGGATTCCTTGTGAAGCGGCGCCGTGACGATCCCCGCCACGCGGCCGGCGAGCGCGTCCGCAACCGCCGCCTGGACGGCCGCGGCCGCCGCGCGCCCTCCCTCGGCCGAGACCGCCCCGAGCGCCACGGGAGCCGTCTCGACGTCCACGACCGCGGCTGCGAGCGTCGCGGCAGCGGGCAGGCTGAACCGCCGCGAGCGTTCCTCGAGCAGCGCGAGCGGCCCGTAGACCACCCATTCCGCCGGCGGGCAGCTCGAGGACGCGAGCGCCTTGAGCACGATCTCCGGCCCGATTCCCGCAGGGTCGCCGACGGTCAGCGCCAGCCGCGGACGGCGGCTCACGCGTCCGCCCGATCGTCCCTCCGGCCGCGCTCGTCCTCTTCCTTGTACATGTACTTCACGCTGTCCTTCATCAGCAGCAGGTTCGGCGCGTCCGATCGGTGCACCTTGAGCGCGTTCTTGTCGTACCACTCGATCGTGCCGCGCAGCTCCTCGCCGTCCGTCAGCACGATGACCATGCGCGTGTGGGCGGCCATCTGCTTCAGGTAGTAGTTGGACTCCGCGTTGGTCTCGTCGGGCGGGATCGAGCGCCGCCGGTGCAGCTGCTTGATGGTGAGCTCGGAGCTACGACGCTCCCGCGGGTCCCGCAGGTCCGGACGGATCAGCTTGCGGTTCATCTCCCGCCCTCCCCCGCGACTAGGTAGCACACGGGTTCCACCCGGCGCAAGGCTCAATCGCCGGCGAGCGCGTTCACCAGCCGGTCGAAGGTCAGCAGCTTGGCCGTGAAGCCCCTGAGCGCCTCGCGGGCGTCCTCGGCCTCGCTCGCCAGCGGGATCGCGCGCTCCCCGAGCGGCCCCGCCGCGAGCGCCGCGAGGCGATCGGCGCGGTCGGGGTTGAGGAGCGCCTGGGGCGCGGCCCCCGCGCGGAGCGCCGCCAGGTCGCGCAGCAGCGAGCGCAGCGTCGTGAGCAGCGACGACAGATCCTCCGACTGCTCGAGCGCCTCGGCCGCCTCCATGCGCGCGAGCGCGTCGGCGCCGGACACGCGCTCGAGGATCGCGACGAGCTCGTCGCGCGTGCGCAGCTCGCTCCCCGGATCGTGCGAGAGCGCCGCCGCCAGGCTGCCGCCGGCCAGCGCGGCCTGCAGCTCCGCGGCCGGGCCGTCGAGGCCGCGCTCGCGCTGCAGCAGCTCGCTCACGATCGCGCGCGGCAGCGGCCCGAAGCGCAGACGCTGGCAGCGCGAGCGGATCGTGGGACGCAGCCCCGTGGCCGCCGACGAGACCAGGATCACGTGCGAGCGGGAAGCCGGCTCCTCGAGGCTCTTCAGGAGCGCGTTCTGCGCCGAGTCGTTCATCGTGTGGGCGTCGTCGATCACGAACACCCGGCGCCGCGCCTCGAAGGGCGCGCCCGCGATCTCGCGCACCAGCTCGCGCACCTGGTCGACGCGGATCTCGGGCTCGCTGCGCGGGCGCCCCGTGCGCGTGAGCCACCAGCCCTCGGCGAGCACCAGGTCGGGATGCAGCCGGAAGTTGCGCCAGAGGTCCTCGTCCGGATGGCGATCGGCCTCCTGCCGCATCTCCGCGAGGCGCTCGGCGCGCAGAGCGCTCCCGACCTTGCGGCAGGCCAGGCACTCGCCGCACGGCTCGGCGAGCGGCGCCCGCTCGCAGAGCGCCGCCTGGGCCACGGCGAGCGCCAGCGTGCGCTTGCCCACGCCGTCGGGCCCGTCGAGCAGAAGTGCCGGCGGCAGCCGATCCCGTTCGAGCGCGCGGCCGAGGACCGCGCGCACGCGGTCGTGGCCGCGGACGTCCGCGAGCCTCAAGCCGCGGCTCCCTGGATCAGCCCGCGCCGCACGAGCCCGCGCCAGACCGCCTCGATGACGTCCTCGGCGGCCCCGCGGGCGTCGACGCGCAGCCAGCGCTCGGGCTCCTGCGCGGCGAGCGTGTCGTAACCGGCGCGCACCCGCTCGTGGAAGGCGAGGTCTTCCGCCTCGAGCCGGTCCTGGGCGCCGCGCCGGCTCGCCCGCTGCAGCCCCAGCGCCACGGGGACGTCGAGCAGCACGATCGCGTCGGGCCGCAGGCCCCCGGTCGCGAGCGTGCGCGAGCGCGCGGATCGCGTCGAGCGGCAGGCCGCGCCCGTAGCCCTGGTACGCCAGGCTCGACTCGACGTGGCGGTCGCAGAGCACGATGCGGCCGTCCGCGAGCGCGGGCCGGATCACCTCCGCGACGTGCTGGGCGCGGTCGGCGAAGTAGAGCAGCAGCTCGGCCATCGGCGCGAGGCCGTGCGTCTGCGGGTCGAGCACGATCCCGCGCACGGCCTGGCCGATCGCGGTGCCTCCGGGCTCGCGGGTCTCGAGCGCCCGGGGCCCGAGCCGCTCGGCCAGCAGCCGCACCTGCGTGCTCTTGCCGCAGCCCTCGATGCCCTCGAAGCTGATGAATGCCACGCAGGGATTCTAGCGGGACTCGGCACCTTGACGGGCCCGCCGCCCGCAGATAGCGTGGCGCGCGTGCTGACTCTCACAGGCCAGAACGCACTCGTCACCGGCGCGAGCCGCGGCATCGGCCGCCACACCGCGCTGCTCATGGCGCGGCTCGGGGCGCGCGTCGCGGTCGCCTACGCGCCGCGACCAGGCCGCGGCCACGGAGACGCTCGCGCAGATGGGCGGAGCCGGGGTCGTGCTAGGCGCCGATTCTCGCCAAGGCCGGCGAGGCGGAGCGGCTGGTGGCCCGCGCCGAGGAGGCGCTCGGCCCGCTCGACGTGCTGGTCGCGAACCACGGCATCTGGAAGCGCGCGGCGATCGAGTCGATGAGGCGCCGAGCAGTGGGACGAGATGCTCGACACCAATCTCGGCGCGGTGCGCGCGCTCGTGAGCGAGGCCGCCCGGCGCATGGTCGCGCGCGGGCGCGGCTCGATCGTGCTGGTGGCCTCGACCGCCGGCCAGCGCGGCGAGCCCTTCCACAGCCATTACGCGGCGAGCAAGGGCGCGGTCATCGCGCTCACCAAATCGCTCGGCGCCGAGCTCGGGCCGCGCGGCGTGCGCGTCAACTGCGTGGCGCCCGGCTGGGTGATGACCGAGATGAGCCGCGCCGCGCTCGACGGCGCCACGGGCGACACGATCCGGCACGCCCATCCCGCTCGGCCGCCCCGGCACCCCCGGCGAGATCGCCGGCCCGATCGCGTTCCTCGCCTCCGACCTCGCGAGCTACCTGCACGGCCAGATCCTGTCGGTCAACGGCGGCGCCGTGATGATCGGCTGAGAGACGCCGCTGCGCGTCCTCGTCACCGGCGCGGGCGGGCCTTCTGGGCGGGCGGCTGGCGGCGCTGCTCCACGAACGAGGGCTCGACGTGACCGCTGCCCACCGCCACGGCAGCCCGCCGGACGGCCTGCCGGCGATCGCGGCCGACCTCGTGGACGCAGCGTCGGTCGCGCGCCTGCTCGACGCGACGCGCCCGCAGGCGGTCGTCCACGCAGCCGTGCTGGGTCGCGCCGACCTCTGCGCGGCGCGTCCTCACGAGGCCGAGCTCGTGAACGCTCGCCTGCCCGGTTTCGTGGCCCAGGCGTGCCGGGAGCGCGGCCTGCGGCTCATAGCGCTCTCGACCGACCTCGTGTTCGACGGCGGCCGCGCCCACGTGAGCGAGAGCGATCCCGCCCACCCGCTGAGCGTCTACGGCCGCACCAAGCTGGAGGGCGAGCAGGCCGTGCTCGCCGCCTGGCCGCGGGCGGCCGTGGTGCGCGTGGCGCTCGTTCACGGCCGCGGCCACGGGCCGCGCGCCACGTCGAGCGAGTCGGTTCCTCCGCGCGCTGCAGGCCGGGCGAAGAACCACGCTCTACAGCGACGAGTACCGCACGCCCGTCGATCCCGAGTCGGTGGCGGACGCCGTGGCCCGGATCCTGGAGCGGGACGGGGCGACGGGCTCTACCACCTGGGCGGCCCCGAGCGGCTCAGCCGCTTCGAGCTGGGCCGGCGCGTCGCCCGCGCCTTCGGCCTGTCCGAGGACGGCCTGGTGCCGGGAAGCCAGGCGGAGCACGCCGGACCCGACCGCCGCGCTCCCGACGTCTCGCTCGACTCGAGCCGCGCCCGCCGCGAGCTCGGCTGGGAGCCGAGGCCGCTCGACCCGGCGATCCGGGAGAGCCGGCCCTAGGCTACTTCCCCGACGGCATCCGGAACGTCAGCGCCAGCCGGCACAGCACGAACTCGTCGCCGTCGCTGATCGGCGTGAGGACACCGGTCGCGAGCTTCGTGTTGTTCGAGGAAGGTCCCGTTCATGGTCCCGATCTCCTCGGCCACGAAGGGCTTGCCTTCCTTCATCACGAAGCGCGCATGGCGGCGCGAGATGTTGCGCGCCGAGTCCTCGTTGGTGAGGTCGACCTCCGGGGTCTGCCCCGTCACCGAGTCGTAGCGTCCGATCAGGGAGTCGGTCTTGAACACCGGGAACACGTTGCCGCTCGCCTTGGAGATGAAGTAGGCGACCGCCTCGGCCTGCTGCGGCGCGGCAGGCTTCGAGGAGGTCTCCGGGCCGGCGCTCTTGGGCGCGACCGGGGTCCCCTCGGCGCGCGCGGCGAGCTCCTCGATCTGCTTCGTGGTCTCCCGCAGCCGCAGCGAGTACTTGCGCAGCATGCGCACGCCGATCTCGGGGTTCGACTTCACCATGTCCCCGAAGATGTCGCTGCCGATCACGATCAGGTCGCCGTCTTCGATGACCTCGGCGCCCGCCGTGCGCGGGATGTGCTCGAGCATCGCCATCTCGCCGAAGAAGTCGCCCTTCTCCAGCACGGCGACCGTGATCTCGCCGTGAGCGACCCTTTTCTTGATCGCCACCTTGCCGGAGCGGATGATGTACATCTCCTCGCCCTCGTCGCCCTCGTTGAAGAGGACGGTTCCCTTGGTGAAGTGCTTCAGGAACTTGGCGAAGGAGTCCTTCTCGGCGCCCATCGTTGCGGTGCGGAGTGTAGCAGAAAGCCGCGGGGATCGAGCCCCCCGGCCTCAGCGCCCCCCGTGCCTCCCCTCGATCAGGTCGGTGACGTCCTCGCGGGCCGGCGCGCCCTGCAGCTGCGAGCGCTTCTGGACCTCCCGCAGCAGCGTGACCAGGAAGGTCTCGAAGCGGTGCGCGATCTGCTGGAGCGCCTGCAGGCTGCCGCACTTCAGGATCTCGATGTAGAAGAGCTCGAAGCCCGACCAGTCCCGGTACATCAGGTACTTGATGTGGTGGTCGTAGAACTCGGAGATGCGGTCCTTCATGCGCTGGGCCGCGGGGGCGTCCTTCTGCTGCTGGAAATCGTGGAGCGCCCGCACCACCTCCGCCAGGCCGTCGCGCAGCTCGACCGACTGGTCGCGCCGCGCGCTGAAGTCCGGGAAGATCCGCCCGCCGTCGACCTCGGCGTCGAAGGCCTGGGCGAGCTGGACGATCGACTGCTGGAAGCAGTCCTTGAGGATGCCGTGGCTGTTCTCGACGCGGGTCCTGACGTTGTCGGCCTGGCGCGTGACCGAGATGTCGCTGAGCTCCGTGTTCACCACCTTCTTGAGCTCGAGCGGGATGCAGTAGACGAACGAGTCGTAGACCTGGTAGAGCGGCAGCGTGGCGTCGTGGCCCCGGAGCACGCGCCGCTCGACGTAGGACAGCAGCAGGCGCGTCTCGGACACGATGAGCGCGAACAGCAGGATGGTGTCGCGCAGCCCCTCCTCCGGCAGGTGCTGCGGGTCGGTGTACTCGAGGTAGTGCAGCAGCCGGAACAGCTCCAGGAACACCTTGGCGGCCTGGCGGCGCTCCACCGGGTCGGGAATGTCGCGGATCAGCCGGCTCACGGCGCGGTTGCCGATGCGGTCGTGGACGGGCTTGAACTTCTTGTCGATCAGGAGCGCCAGCAAGTCGCTGCGCCGCACTTCCCGGTAGACGATCTTGCCCACCGAGTTGAACGTCGAGTACGGCAGGCGCGAGAGCTTGACGAGGTCGAGCAGCAGCAGGTGCAGGTCCTCGAAGGACTCGCGCAGCAGCGTGAGGGCGGTCTCGGGCATCGCGTGGCGCACGAGCTTCTCGATGTAGGGGTCGAGGCCCTCCTCCGTGTTCAGGCTGGACTCGACGTAGCGGTCGAAGCGCGCGAGGTCCACCTGCTCCTCGCTCAGGATCGAGGTGCTCAGCTGGACCACCCGCAGCAGCGCGTTGTCGACGAGCCGCAGCTCCTCCGACCAGTTGCGCGCCGCCATCGCGCGCGTCTCGCGGTCGGACAGCGGCTGGGCGCCGATCCTGAAGAAGCGCTCGAAGCTCCGCAGCCACATCTCGAGCTCGAAGAGCTCCGCGGTCTTCCCGGCCATGGCGACCTGGTCCGTGAAGCGCCGGAGCTGGTTGCGGAGCAGCTCGGAGCGCGCTTCGGGAGAGCCGCTCCTCAGGTCGTCTCCGCCGTCCCTCGGCATTCCGACGGATTATAGCCTTCCCCGCGTTGACCCTCAGGCGGCGCGCCTGTACCATCAAGAGTTGGTTATCTGACGGAGTTTCAGGCAGTTGAGCCTCCAAGACGCCTTCATCTGGTTTACCGGGCTGTCCCTGCGCTTCAAGGTCCTGGCTTTCGCCAGCCTCGTGGTGCTGGTCGAGCTCGGCTTTCGCCGGTTCGCCCCGAAGAGCAAGGCCTACGCGCGCTGGACGGCCTTCTTCCAGGGCATCGGCAGCGTCTGGACGGGCGTGATCCTGTCCCTCGTCTACGCCCTGTCCGTCGGCCCGATCGGGGTCCTGATGCGCCTCTTCGCCAAGGACCCGCTCGACCGCGGGCTCGCGCCCGAGCCGAGCTTCTGGCGCGCCCACGAGCCCAACCCGCTCGGCCCCGAGCGCGCCGCCCGCCACCAGTTCTGATGAGCGAGACGCCGACCTACGTCCTCGGGGTGTCGTGCTTCTACCACGACTCCGCCGCCGCCCTCCTGAAGGACGGCGTCGTGATCGCCGCCGGCCAGGAGGAGCGCTTCTCGAGGAAGCGCCACGACTCCGGCTTCCCCGAGAAGGCGATCCAGTACGTGCTGCACGAAGCGGGCATCAAGCCGGAGCAGCTCGACGCGGTCGGCTTCTACGACAAGCCGCTCCTGAAGTTCGAGCGCATGCTCTCGACCTACGTCGCCACCTTCCCGCGCTCGTTCGGCTCGTTCCGCAAGGCGATGCCGCTGTGGCTGCACGAGAAGCTGTGGGTGCCGTCGATCATCCGCAAGGAGCTCAAGCCCTACAAGGGCCCGATCCTGTTCGCCGAGCACCACATGAGCCACGCCGCCTCCTGCTTCCTGCCCTCGCCCTACGAGGAGGCGGCGATCCTCACGGTCGACGGCGTCGGGGAATGGGCGACCGCGTCCTTCGGCGTCGGCCGCGGCAGCGACATCACGCTCTTCAAGGAGATCCGCTTCCCGCACAGCCTCGGGCTGCTCTACTCGGCCTTCACCTACTACCTGGGCTTCAAGGTGAACAGCGCCGAGTACAAGGTGATGGGCCTCGCTCCCTACGGGAAGCCGGTCCACTTCGAGCGGATCATGAAGGACATGGTCCACCTGAACGAGGACGGCTCGTTCAAGCTCAACATGAAGTACTTCTCGTACGACTACGGCCTGCGGATGACGAACGGAGCCTTCGACGACTTCTTCGGCGGCCCGCCGCGCAAGCCCGAGGCCTGGATGGCCGAGCGCGAGTTCGACATCGCGGCGTCGGTGCAGAAGGTGTGCGAGGAGGTCGTGCTGAAGATGGTGCGCCACCTGCACCAGGAGACGGGGCTCGACAAGCTCTGCATGGCGGGCGGCGTCGCGCTCAACTGCGTGGCGAACGGCCGCGTGATCCGCGAGACCCCGATGAAGCAGCTCTGGGTGCAGCCGGCGGCGGGTGACGCCGGCGGCGCGGTGGGCGTCGCCCACTACATCTACAACACGCTCCACAAGCGCCCGCGCGCCGCGGCCTGGACCCACGCCTACCTCGGGCCGGAGTTCAGCGACGCCGAGATCGCCCGCTTCCTGGACGAGGCGGGGGCGAAGTACGAGACGCTGGCGGACGCCGAGCTCGTCGAGCGGACGGCGAAGCTCCTCTCCGAGAGCAACGTGATCGGCTGGTTCCAGGGCCGCATGGAGTTCGGCCCCCGGGCGCTCGGCGGGCGCAGCATCCTGGCCGACCCCCGCGACCCGAAGATGCGGGACACGCTCAACATGAAGATCAAGTTCCGCGAGGGCTTCCGCCCGTTCGCGCCCTCGGTGCTGCTCGACAAGGCCTCCGAGTGGTTCGAGATCGACTGCGACAGCCCCTACATGCTGCTGGTCGCCCAGGTGCGCGAGGGCAAGCGCACGATCCCGTCGGTCACCCACGTCGACAACTCCGCGCGGCTCCAGACCGTCACCCGCGCCGAGGCGCCGCTCTACTACGACCTGATCCGCGAGTTCGATCGCCTCACCGGCGTGCCGATCGTGATCAACACCTCCTTCAACGTGCGCGGCGAGCCGATCGTGTGCACGCCCCGCGACGCCTACCTGTGCTTCATGCGCACGAACATGGACCAGCTCGTGCTGGGCCACCACCTGCTCGACAAGAAGCAGCAGCCGCCCCTGCGCGACGACGTGGACTGGCGGTCGCTCTACGAGCTAGACTGACGGACCGGAGAGAACCGAGCATGGCGTTCGAAGGATCGAGGGAGAAGGTCGGCATCCTGGCCGAGCTGTGGGCCTTCATGCGGGTCCGCAAGAAGTGGTGGCTCGGGCCGATCGTGCTCATGCTGGCGCTGCTGGGCCTGCTGGTCGTGTTCACGCAGGGCTCCGCGATCGCCCCGTTCATTTACACGCTGTTTTAGCCCTGCCCGGACGCCCCCTTGCCCTGGCCGACGGGGGCGTGCGGGCAGTTCTGGTGACTCCTTGCGCTTCCCCTGGCTTGCCTCCCGCCTTCCGTTTGCCCTCCTTTCGTCCTGCCGCCCCTCGCTCTCCAGCCTCCGGCTGACGCCGCCCCGCTCGAGAAGCTGACGATCGAGCGCATCAACTCCGAGCCTGCCCTCGCGGGCACGCTCCCCACCCGGCTCGCCTGGCATCCGGACGGCAAGCGCCTCACCTTCCTGCGCCGCTCGGGCGAGAGCTCCAGCCTCTACGCGCTCGACGTCACGAAGGGCGGCGAGGCGCAGCTCCTCGACGGCAGCGCGCTCAAGGCGCCGGGCGACCAGCCGCTGCCGCTCGCGAGCGCGAGCTGGCTCCCCGACGGGCGGACGCTGCTGGTCCCCGCGCACGGCGACATCTTCACGGTCGACGTCCGCACCTCGCAGGTGCGCACGCTCGTGCAGTCGCCCGAGACCGAGGAGTATGCCGAAGCCTCACCCGACGGCCGCTTCGTGGCGTTCGTCCGCAAGAGCGACCTCTATCTGGTCGAGGTCGAGACCGCGCAGCGTCGTCCGGCTCACGCAGAACGGCTCCGACACGCTGCTGAACGGCAAGCTCGACTGGGTGTACGAAGAGGAGCTGGCGTCCCGCTCCGGCCAGGGCTTCGTCTGGTCGCCCGACTCGCGGCAGATCGCCTACCTGCAGCTCGACCAGTCGCGGGTGCCGACGTTTCCGATCGTCGACTTCCTCCCGGTGCGCAACGAGGTCGAGTGGGAGCGCTACCCCAAGGCCGGCGCCCCGAACGCGATCGTGCGCCTGGGTGTCGTGGGTCTCGACAAGGACGGCTCCCCCGGCCCCGAGCGGCTGCTGTCGTTCGACCCCGACGACGTCTACGTGCTGCCGCAGCTCGGCTTCAGCGCCGACTCGCGCGCCGTCGCCTTCCAGCACCTGAACCGCGCCCAGGACCGCCTCGAGCTGCGCCTGCTGCCCGTGCCGGCGTCGCCGCGCGAGGCGCTCGGCACGCCCCGCACGATCCTGACCGAGAGCTCGAAGGCCTGGGTCAACACCTTCGGCGCTCCGCGCTTCCTGAAGGACGGGCGGCGCTTCCTCTGGATGTCCGAGCGCGACGGCTACGCCCACCTCTACCTCTGCGAGCTCGCCGGCTCGTGCCGCGCCGTGACCCAGGGCCCCTGGATCGTCGACGGGCGGGTGTCGTTCACCGGCTCGGGCCCCGACTTCGTGATCGACGAGCGCAGCGGCTTCGTCTACTTCAGCGCGACCGAGAAGGACCCGCGCGAGCGCCACCTCTACCGGATCCGGCTCGACGGCACCGGGCGCACGCGGCTCACGAAGGAGGACGGCACCCACCGCTGCGTCGTGGCGCCGGACGGGCGCTTCTACGCGGACAGCTGGTCCGACGTGAACACTCCCCCGCGCGCCTGGGTGACGAGCCAGGACGGCACGCGGCGGTTCACGCTCGAGGCCAACGCCACGCCGGAGATCCTCGGCTTCGAGCGCGGCACGCTCGAGTGGGTCGAGCTCAAGGCGAAGGACGGCACGCGGCTCTACGGCTCGCTGCTCAAGCCGGCCTCCTTCGACGCCGCGCGGCGCTACCCCGTGATCCTGAGCGTCTATGGCGGCCCGCACGCGCAGACCGTCACCAACAGCTGGGGCCACGTCTCGCCGCTCGACAGCCTGCTCGCGAGCCGCGGCTTCCTGGTGTTCAAGCTCGACAACCGCGGCATGGCCGCGCGCGGAACCGCCTTCGAGTTCCCGGTCCACCACGAGATGGGCAAGGTCGAGCTCGAGGACCAGCTGGTGGGCGTCGACTACCTGAAGTCGCTGCCCTACGTCGATCCCGCGCGGATCGGCATCACCGGCTGGTCGTACGGCGGCTACCTCACGCTCTACGCGATCACCAACGCACCGGACGTCTTCAAGGCCGCCGTGGCGGGCGCTCCCGTCACCGACTGGAAGCACTACGACACGATCTACACCGAGCGCTACATGGGCACGCCGGAGGGCAACCCGAAGGGCTACGAGTCGAGCTCCCCGCTCCAGAAGGCGGGTGCCGTCGAGGCGGACCTGCTGCTGATCCACGGCGCTTCGGACGACAACGTCCACCTCGCCAACACGCTCGCGTTCGTCGCCGCGCTCGTCAAGGCGGGCAAGCCCTACGCGCTGCAGGTCCACCCGCGCCAGCTGCACGGCTTCCGCGCGAAGGAGGACCGCGTCGCGCGTGACCGCGCGCTCGTTTCGCACTTCGAGCGCACCCTGAAGCCCGGCAGCTAGCGGCGCGTCCGCGCCCCCGGCACCACCTTCAGCCTCCGGCCGAAGGCGGCCTCGAAGCGCGCCCCCAGCCCGCGCACGCCCCACGAGGGCAGCGCGCTCACCCGGACCAGCACCTCGCCGCCGCGCACGCGGCAGTCGAGCGCTGGCGCGCACGCCCGGGCGGCGTGCGCTCGGTGATCTCGTCGGCGAGCGCCAGCAGCACCGCGGCGCGCTCCAGCGGCTCCGCGTCGTCCCGGGTCACGAGCGGCGCGAGCGAGCGTCCGTGGCGCTCGTCCTCGTCTCCCGCCTGGCGCACCGTGGCGGCGAGCAGCGCGACCTGCCGGTGCGAGAAGCCGGCGAGGTCGGTCGCGAGCACCAGGTCCGCGACGTGCTCGTGGCGGTCGAAGAAGTCGACCGTGCGCCCGATGTCGAGGATGCGCGCCGCCTGCAGCAGCGCGTCTTGGCAGCTCGGACCGCGGGCCAGGGCTCGAGCGCCTCGTAGAGCGCCGCCGGCGAGCTCCTCGCGCCGCTCCGCGCGCTCCCTCGACCAGCCCACGAAGCGCGCCGCCAGCGCGTCGAGCGAGCGCTGCCTCACGCTCGCCACCGGCTCGAGCGTGTCGCGCGCCATGCTGAGCGCCAGGCCCTCGCGCACGCCCTGGCCCGCCACCACGACACCCGAGGCGTGGAGCAGGTCCATGAGCGTCTCGATCACGAGGCCGCCTCCGACCACCGAGTCCCGGCGGTCGGCGTTCAGGCCCGGGCACGCGCGCGCGCTTCTTCTGCTTCTCGGAGGCGAGCTCGCCGTTGATCTCGTGCAGCCGGCGCGCGGCGAGCACGTATCCGTGCAGTCGCGCGATCGGATAGGCGGACGCGCGCTGGTCCACCTTGGCCAGGTTCCGCAGCGAGCCGCCGGTGCCGACGAGCTGCTCGTCGGCCGAGAGCGACTTGAGCCCGCCTCGCGCAGCGTGCTCCCGCACGTGCGCGCGCAGCCTCTTCATCTCGCGCGGCGTCGGCGGATCGGACTTCAGGAAGGCGTCCGAGACGCGCAGCGAGCCGAGCGGCACGCTCACCGCCCCTACGAGATGCCGGTTGCGGAAGCGGCCCACCTGCAGGCTGCCGCCTCCGAGGTCGAAGAACACCCCGTGATCGACCGGCAGCCCGCCCACCGCACCCAGGAAGCCGAAGCGCGCCTCCTCCAGCCCGGACAGGATGCGGATCGTGATGCCCAGCTCGCGCTTGACGCGCCGGATGAAGGGCGGGCCGTTCGCGGCGTCGCGCAGCGCCGAGGTACCTGCTGCCTCGAAACGACGCACACCCGAGCCGAGCGCGATCGCGCGGAAGTCGCGGAGCGCGTCGAACGCGCGCTCGAGGGCTTCCGGCGGGATCCGCCCGGTGCGGTCCAGGTCGCGCGCGAGGCGCAGCGCCGCGCGGCTGCCGGCCAGCACGTGGAGGTGCCCGCCCGCCTCGGGACGGAACACCATCACGCGCCCCGAGTTCGAGCCGATGTCCACGACCGCGATCGGGTCGTGGGGAGAGGAACGGCGCTTCGCGCGGCTCTTCATGGGCGGCGCGCCTACGCTACACGAAGCCGCGCAGAGCGAACCAGGGCAGACGGATATCCAACGAAAGAGACGGGACGAACCAGACGAAAACGGAACAGCAGAGCCGGGCGGTGCTTCGCACCGCCCGGGGCGTTACTTGCTGAAATACCGCAGCTCGAGGAGCACGCTGCGCTTCAGGATGTCGCCGAAGACGTGCTGCTGGATCTTCTCGTTCGTCAGGTTGATGCCCTTCAGGCTCACGGTCAGCTTGCCGTCCACGAACTTCATGCCGACCGTCGCGTTCAGCATCGTGTAGGAGTCGGTGAATCCCGCGTAGGAGGCGTTCAGCACGTCGACCCACAGCGCCTCGCTCGCGTAGTTCACGTTCGCGTTGCCGAAGAAGGTCTTGCCGCTGTAGCCGAGGCCCACGTTGAAGCGGTGCTCGGAGGGCAGCCCCACCTCCTGGACCGGGTACGGGATCTGTCCCGAGCTGGCGTCGAGGATCTCCGGCGTGTCCTGCCACGAGTAGTTGGCGAACGCCGACCACGCGTCGTTGAAGCGATGGTCGAGCGACGCCTCGATCCCGCGGTTGCGGATCGGCCCGAGGTTCAGGTACGTCGCGGCCTGGTAGGGAATCCGGATCGGTCCGCCGAACTGCGGCGGGATCTGCGCCAGGATGCCCATCAGGATCGGCGACAGCGTGATCGCCTGCGAGGGCGCCGTGTTCGTCGGGACCGTGACGCCGCGCGCGGGGTTCGTCACGCTGTAGTAGCGTCGGCGACGGGTAGCCCGGCGTCCCCGGCGGGTAGAGGTAGGTGAAGTTGATGTTGTCGTCGGTGTCGCTCTGGTAGACCGAGAAGCCGACCGTGGTCTTGCCGCCGAACGTGCCGGTGTACGCGAGCTCGAAGGCGTCGCGTCGACGACTCCTTCATGTCCGGGTTGCCGAAGGCGTTCACCGTCGGGAAGAAGGGCGGCGGAACGAGAGCGGCCGCGGGCCCGATCAGCGGCTTGAGCGGCGACAGGTCGATCACCTGCGGGAACTGGATGTCCTGGTTCAGGTAGTTGTTGATGAACGACGGCGAGACGAAGGCGCGGTTGTAGGACGCGCGGATCGAGTGCGTGGGCGTGGGCTTGAACATGATGCTCACGCGCGGCGAGAACACCGGGTCCTCGATGTTGCCGAACTTGTCGACGCGCGCCGCCGAGCGCGAAGCGGAACTTGTCGACGAAGTACTCCCAGTGCAGGTAGGCGCCGAGCTCGGTGCGGTCGTCGCCCTGCGCGAGCGAGATGTCGAAGTTGTTCTGCCGGACGTTGCCGCCGTAGGTGAAGATGTGGTGCCCGCCCAGCACGTTCGTGTTGCCGATCTCCAGGTCGTAGGTCTGGGTCTTGAAGGCCAGGATGATCGGACCGAGCGTGTTCGGGTCGGAGACGAGCAGGTTCGGGGCCTCGGCGTCCAGGAAGTTCCCGAACGCGCTGATGCGCAGCGCGCCCTTGCTGTAGGCGACGCGGCCGTAGGCCATGTAGGAGCCGCTCTCGAGCCGGAACGGACCGATCCCGGTGTGCACGATGCCCTCGGTGCCGTAGTAGCCGCCCTCGTACAGGATGCGCCCGCCGTTCGTCAGGTCCTGGTCGAAGCGCAGGCCGAACTTCGGCTGGCTGGTGCCGTCGTTCTCGAAGGCGCCCGGCTGGTTCGCGTCGGCCGGGTAGGTAGCGCCGCCGATCGGGAAGCCGCCGGGAAGCGCACTGCCGCTCGCGCGAGCGGCACGGGACTGATCCCGAGCGGATGGCAGTCGAGCGGGACGCTGCCGGTCGGGCCGCGAGTAGGGATCGGAGTTGAAGTAGCCGGCGTTCAGCCGGTACGACCAGGTGTCGTTGATCGCCTTGGCGTACGAGAAGCTGCCGTTGAACTGGTAGCCGTCGCCGTCCGACTCGCGCGAGCCGTCGTCGCGGTTGAAGAGCCCCGCGCCCAGCACGATGCCGAAGCCCTCGTTCTCGCGCGGCGTCTTGGTGATGATGTTGACGACGCCGTTGACGGCGTTGGCGCCCCACACGACCGAGGCCGGACCGCGCACCACCTCGATCTGCTTGATCTCGCCCGAGGTCGGCGAGGGCACGAGATCCCAGAGCACGAGCCCGAAGAAGTCGAGGTAGACCGAGCGGCCGTCGACCGAGACGAGCTGCGAGGTCGCGAGCGTCGAGGTCGCCTGGCGCGCGGTCAGGTTGATGTCGCGCGCGGAGGTCTGGATCACGTTCAGGCCCGGCACCGAGCGCAGCGTGTCGGCCATGTTCTGCGCGGGCTGGGCGGCGAGCTGCTCGCTCGTCACCACGCTCATCGTGGCGGGCGCGTCGATCAGCTTCTGCTCGACCTTGGAGGCGCTCTCGACCGTCACCTCCTCCGCCCGCTTCACCTGCTCCTCGGCCGGCGGCGGCTGGGGCGGCGGGGGCGCCTGCGGGGCGGCCGCCTGTCCAGCCTGCGGACGGCCGCTCGGCGGGCTCGGCTCCCAGGGCGACGACCGGGGCGGCGACCAGAAGCAGGGCGAGGCCCACAAGAGCCAGCAGTTCGCGCCTCATCGTTTCCTCCTCACGGTGCTGATTCGTGTCTGCGGCACAGGCCTGCTGCCGGCAACGACCACCTCGGCCGACGCGCGGGAAAGAGTGCATAAGCCGGGCGAATGCACGCGATTTGTAGCACAGATCCAACCGGGCTTCTAGTGCGCATCTTGAGACGGCCGCGGCGGCGCGCGATTCAGCCTGCCCTGAGCGCGCGCAGCAGCTTCTCGTGGATCCCCCCGAAGCCGCCGTTCGAGAGGATCGCCACGCGGTCCCCCTCCCGCAGCTCCGCCGCCAGGGCCGAGACGATCGCCTCGACTCCAGGAAGGAAGACGGCTCGGCCCCCCGCGCGGTTGGTCGCCGCGACGAGGTCGGCTTCCGACAGCCGCGAGGCCTCCGGGACCTTGCCGGGCAGGTGGGCGGCCGCGATGTAGACCTGGTCGGCGGCCATGAACGCGCGTGCGAAGTCGTCCTGGAACACCCTCGTCCTCGAGGTGTACGAGCGCGGCTCGAAGACGGCCACGAGCCGCCCGTTCCCTCCGATACCGCGCAGCGCTTCGAGCGTCGCCCGGACCGCGGTCGGATGGTGGGCGAAGTCGTCGTAGACCGTCACGCCCCGCGCCTCGCCGCGCCGCTCGAGGCGCCGCTTGACGCCTCGGAAGGCGGCGAGCGCCTCACGCAGCGTCTCGGGCGGCGCGCCGGCTTCGGCCGCGACGGCGAGCGCGGCGAGCGCGTTCCGGACGTTGTGCTCCCCCGCGAGCGGCATCGTGAAGCTGCCGGCGTCCCGCCCGGCGCGGAGCAGGCGGAAGCGCGAGCCGGAAGGCCCCGTCTCGACGTCGACCGCCCGCCAGTCCGCCCCGGGCGCGAGCCCGAAGGTCACGACGCGGCAGCGAGCCTCCGCCAGGATCGAGACGAGCGCCGGGCTCTCGCTGCCCGCCACCAGCAGGCCGCTCCTCGGAATGACGTGCAGCAGCCGCGTGAAGGCCGTCTGCACCGCCGCGAGGTCGGGATAGATGTCGGCGTGGTCGAACTCGACGTTGCCCACGATCGCGACCGACGGGCAGGTAGTGCACGAACTTGGGCCGCTTGTCGAAGAACGCCGAGTCGTACTCGTCGCCTTCGATCACGAACGTCTCCCCCGCGCCCAGACGATAGCTGCGGCCGAAGTCGAGCGGCACGCCGCCGACGAGGAACGACGGCTCGAGGCCGGCGCGATCGAGCAGGAAGGCGAGCAGGCTGGTCGTGGTCGTCTTGCCGTGGGTTCCCGCCACCACCAGCGAGCGGCGCTCGCGCAGGAACGCCTCGGCGACGAGCGCCGGCAGGCTCGTGTAGCGCTGGCGCCGGTCGAGCACTGCCTCGACCTCGGGGTTGCCGCGCGAGAGCGCGTTGCCGATCACCACGAGGTCGGCGTCCCGCGGCACGTTCGCCTCGGCGTAGGGCGAGCGCAGCTCGATCCCGAGCGCCTCGAGCTGCGTCGACATCGGCGGGTAGACGTCCTGGTCGGAGCCCGTGACCTCGTGTCCCTGCTCGCGCAGCAGGCCCGCGAGCGACGCCATCGCGGTGCCGCAGACGGCGGAGAGGTGGACCTTCACTCGACCGGCGCCTCCAGCACGCTGAAGCGCGCTTCGCCGCTACGGCACTCGAGCCGCGCGCGGACGCCGAACGGCAGCGTGACGTTCGGGTGCGCGGTGTGCCCGCTCGAGAGCCCGAGCGCGATCGGCCCGTCGAGCCCGTCGAGCGCCTCGAGCAGCACGTCCTCCAGCCGATAGTCGTCCTCGAAGGGCGGCGAGCAGCCTTTCATGTCGCCGAACACGATGCCGCGTGACGCCCTGCAGCGCGCCCGACGCCCGCAGCTGCCGCAGCATGCGGTCGATGCGGTAGGGCTTCTCGTCCACGTCCTCGAGGAAGAGCAGCGTCGGCTCGTCGCCGCCGCGGCGTCCCCACGGCGTGCCGGCGGCGCCGGCGAGGAGCGACAGGCAGCCGCCGCGCAGCACGCCCTCGGCGCCGCCCGCCGCGAGCGCCAGCAGCTCGTCGGGCTGGCTCGCGTAGGGCGCGCCCTCGCCCGTCAGCCCGTGGTGCAGGGTCGCGCGGATCGTAGGCGCCGTCGCCCTCCGCCAGCTCGCGGGCGATCATCGGCCCGTGCAGGCTCGCGAGCCCGATCCGCTCCATCTCGAGATGCAGCAGCGTGACGTCGCTGTAGCCCAGCAGCAGCTTCGGGTTGTCGCGCAACAGCTCGCGGTCGAGGTGCGGCAGCAGGTGCAGGATCCCCGCCCCGCCGCGCGCGCAGGCGACGGCGGCGACCTCGGGATCCTCGAAGAGCTCGTGGAGCTGATCGACGCGGTTGTCGACCGAGCCCGCCGTGAAGCCGCGGCGCTCCAGGATCCCGTCGCCCAGGCGCACCGCGAAGCCCAGCCGCTCGAGCTCGGCGGCCCCGCGCCGCAGCCGCTCCTCGTCGACGGGCCCCGCGGGCGCCGCGACGCCGATCAGATCGCCGGGGCGCAGCGCCCTGGGCTTGCGCGTCACGTCAGGCCGGGATCCCCGAGCGCAGCGCGATCTCCTCCGCGAGCGCCCGGTGCCTGCCGTCGTCCGCCGCGAGCCGCGCCTGCTTCGGGTCGGGATCGAGGTAGCCCGCGAGGAAGCGCTCCTTGAGCGCGCGCACCCGGCTCTCGGCGGCCTCCTGCTCCTTGAACGCGACCTCTCCCGACTCGCAGGCGCGCACGAGCGCCTCGATCGCCTCCACCTGCGCGTCGTGGCTCTTGCAGAACTCGAAGAGATCGCAGCCCGCCTGCGCGCCGAGCACCGCGATCTGCGCCGGCCGCCAGTGCTTCGTGAGCGCCTGCATCTCGAGGTCGTCGGTCACGACGACACCCGCGTAGCCGAGCTCCTTCCGCAGCAGGCCCGAGATCACGCCCGGCGACAGCGTCGCCGGCCGCGCGTCGTCGATCTCGCGCACCAGGATGTGGGAGGTCATGACGCTGGCGACGCCCGCCGCGATCGCGGCCCGAAACGGCGCGAAGCTCGATCTCGTCGAGGCGCGAGCGCGAGTGGTCGACCGCGGGCAGGTCGAGGTGCGAGTCGACGTCGGTGTCGCCGTGCCCCGGGAAGTGCTTGGCGCTCGCCGCGACGCCGTTCTGCTGCAGCCCCTCGATCATCGCGACGCCGAGCCGCGCCACCAGGTCCGGATCGTCGCCGAACGAGCGGTCGCCGATCACGGGGTTCCTGGGATTCGTGTCGACGTCGACGCACGGCGCGAAGTCGTAGCGGATCCCGCACGCGCGGAGCTCCTCGGCGAGCGCCCGGCCCATCTCGCGCGCGGTCTCCGCGCTGCCGGTGCGCCCGACGGCGCGCGCCGCCGGCCAGAGCGTCCAGGGCTCCTTGAGCCGCGCGACGCGGCCGCCTTCCTGGTCGACGGCGATGAGCAGCGGACGCTCGTGAGCGGCGGAGCGCGCGGCCGCCTGCAGCTCGCGCACCAGATCCGCGACCTGCTCGGGGGCGGCCACGTTGCGGCCGAAGAGGACGACGTGGCCGACGCCGAACTCCCGGATCAGGGCCTTGACGTCAGCCGAGGCCGCCTGGCCCTCGAAGCCGACCATGAAGCGCTGGCCGACGCGGCGGACGAGGTCCCTCACCCGCCCAGCTTCTTCTTGACGGCCTCGTTCACGCGCTTGCCGTCGACGGCCTTGCCCGAGGCCGCGAGCGCGGCGAGCGCCGCCTTCATCGCCTTGCCCATGTCCTTGAGCGAGCTGGCGCCGGTCTCCGCCACGGCCTTGTCGACCGCCGCAGCGACCTCGGCGTCCGTGACCTCGGCGGGCAGGTACCCCTTCAGGATCACGATCTCGCCCTGCTCCTTCTCCGCGAGCTCCGGCCGGTTCGCCTTCTGGTACTGGTCCGCCGCGTCCTCGCGCTGCTTCACCAGTCCCTGCAGCAGCTTGAGCGCCTCGCCGTCGTCGAGCGCGCCCTTCTTGTCGATCTCCTTGTTCATGATCGCGGCTTTCGCCATCCGCAGCGTGCTGGTGCGGGCCGCGTCTCGGGCCTTCATCGCCGCGGTCAGGTCCTGGTTCAGGCGTTCGACGAGTGTCATGACGCTAGAGGATACCTCGCCCTAGCCCCCCGGCCGGGTGCTCGGCCCGGCGAGCTCGTGCAGCCAACGGGCGTAGAGGTCCTCGACCAGCTCCAGCTTCGCGACGGGCGCCTCGAGCTCGAGCAGCAGGCTGCCGCCGTCACGCCGCACGAGCGTCCCGCGCACTCCGACCGCCACCCCCAGCCGGTCGAAGCGTGACTCGTAGCGGAGGTCGGCGTCCGCCTCCCGCGAGCGCCCCGCCCGCCCCTCGCAGCGTGCGAGAGCCGACCGCAGCGGCGCCTCGGACCCCGACCAGTGCAGCACGCGGAACACGACCGTGTAGTCCGCCGGATGGCGGACCAGCAGGCCGGCGTCGCTCGCGGGCAGCGCGCGGCAGCCCGCCTGCGTCGCGGGCTCGCGCGGCCACGCTCGCGGCGCCACGACCGCGCCGTCGCCGTTCGAGAACGTCGCCGGCTCGAGCGGCGGCTCCTGGCCCGGCTGGGGCCGCCGCGGCAACCCGAGCGGCAGTGGAGCGGCCTCGAAGCTTCGCAGCGACCGGCGGAGCAGGCCGAGGTTGAACGCGAGCGCGTCGGCCGGCCCGAGATAGCGCGCCACCACCTTCTCGCGCCCGAGGTCGACGATCGCGTACTCGACCCGGAAGCGCCGGCCGTCCCGGTCGATCCCCACCCCCGAGCCGATCAGGCTCGGCGTCCGCCCGGCGGCGAGCGTCGCGGGAGCCTGGCGATCGCGCGCGATCCTCGGACCCGGCCGCGCGGCTGCCGGGACGAAGTCCAGCGCCGCCTCGCCTCCCAGCAGCGCTTCCTCCAGCCCCGAGGCCGGCCAGGGCGTCTCCCAGCGGTCGATGCGGAAGCCGATCTCGCCCATGTCGCCGGCGTCGGCGAGCACGCGGGCGGAAGAGCGGTCGGAGTAGCCGTCGGGCAGGTCGACGGCGAGCTGCTTCCACTCCAGCAGGTGGCGGACCCCCGCGTGGAGCCTCGCGACCGGCAGCCGCTCGATGAGGCCGTTCGACTCCAGGAAGTCCTTGACGTCGTTGACGGGAATCGCGAAGCCGGCTCCCGAGCTCGTCGCGTCGGCGGCGAGCTTCATGCGCACGACGCCCATCACGTAGCCGTCCTCGTCCAGCATCGGGCCGCCGCTGTTGCCGGGCTGCATCGAGGCGTCCGTCTGCAGGAAGCGCGTCTCGCCCGCGTCGTCCTCGCGCGTCGCCGAGAGCGATCCCGCCGTGACGCTCACCTGCGGGATCACGTCGACGTCCGCGCGCTTCGCCACCTCCGTCTGGCGGCCGAACGGGAAGCCGAGCACCTGGACCGACCGTCCCGCTTCCGCCGCGTCGGAGTCGCCGAGCGGCAGGTACGGCAGGTCGGCCGCCGTCATCTGCAGCGCGGCCAGGTCGCGCTGCGGGTCCGCCGCGACCACGTGCGCCTCCCATGCCCCGCTGCCGACGAACACCTGCAGCCTCCTGTTCTCGACGAGGAGATCGGGACCGTCCGCGTGCGCGCTCGGCTCCACCTCGACGACATGGTGGTTCGTCAGCACGAGGCCGGACGGCGCGATCACGAAGCCGCTGCCGGTGGCGATCTGCACGTCCTTGTTGACGACCGGCAGGCGCGCGTCGTGGTAGTCGAGCGTCACGTCGCCCACGACGCGGATGTACGCCATCGCGTCCCGCGGACGCGGGCCGTCCGGCGGCGCCGACGCGGGCGCACGGCCGGCGAGCGCGATCGTGAGAACCAGGCTGGCCAGGACTCCCACCGTCCGCCGGCGCTTGGCCGCCCGCGCGCTCGCCATCTACCTGGTGAGCTTAGCAGGGTCGACAAGCACACGAGCCCGGTGGAGGATTGCCTGCATGCCTCGAAAGAAAGCCAGGAGCACACGACCGCGTCGACGGCCGGCCGTCTCGCGCGGCCCGCGCGCGGCGACTGCAGTGGCCGCGACGGCTGGCCCCTACGACACGCTCGCGTACTGGCTGATGCCCTCCGGGCTGAAAGGCTTGCTGACGACCGTCTTCTGGTCGCGCTCCGCGTGGGGCCGTGCTCGCACGCGAAAGAGCCGTAGCGCGCCGCCGAAGATCCAGGCCTTCCCCATCCTGGCGCCCGGCAAGGTCGGCTTCCCGCTGGCCGAGCACGCGTTCTGGCGCGGGCGCCTGTGGAAGCGCACCGTCGCCCTGCAGGGCGACAGCACCTTCACGAAGTTCGACCTCTTCGAGGTGTCGGGCGACGAGCTCCTCTACTGGGGGACGTTTCGCGGCAACGGCTACTACGGCAGCGAGGAGTGCCACAGCTTCGCGGAGCCGTTCGTCTGGCTCGACCGCTTCATGAGCGTCGGCGACTTCAAGCAGCAGCGCGATCGCCGACACCGTCCTCGACCCCCGCCATCGGACCGTGGTGAACATGGACGAGCTGACGCTGCGCGTCGAGATCGTGGCCCACCACGCGTCCTGGAAGGACCCCGACAGCGGGACCTCGTACACGGACGTGCTCGAGGTGCACTACTGGGGCCGCTACCCCGAGCCGGCCTCGCGTGAGGTGTACCACCTCGGCAACGGCCTCGGGACGATCCGGTTCGAGACCTTCAACGCTCAGGAACCGAGCGGCGTGCGCCTGCAGTACGCGGAGAGCTTCGAGCGCTTCACGCCGCCCGAGCTGCCGTCACTGCCGTGGTACGACCCGTTCAAGTGCGCCACCCACGTCCGCAACGGCTTCTGCGAGGACTTCCTGATCCCGCCGGCCCAGGGCGGCGAGGTGGGACGCTACCTGCGCGGCTGGTCGGGATCGAAGGACGCCGTGATCACCACCGACGGCGGCGACCAGGGCATGAGCCCGTGGAAGGTGGCGCTGCGCGGCTCGAACGGAGGCGGCGACGCCGAGCCCGACTTCGTGGTCGCCTCGGACTGGATTCCCGTCACGCCCGGGCGGCGCTATCGCCTGAGCGGCAGCCTGTGGCGGGTGTCGCCCGAGGACAACGTCTACCTGGACTTCAACGACGGCGTCGGCCAGGGCGGCCGCTTCGAGGACGCGCAGGCCGTCGCGGCCCACACGCAGGTCTGGGAGCGCGTCGCGGCCGAGACCACGGTCGGACCGGGCACGACCGCGATCAAGGTCCGCTGCGTGCGCGACGGCGCGAACCAGGGCAACGCCTACTGCGACGGCATCACGCTTCAGCGGCTCGACTGACCGGCGTCAGCTCGAGCGCCGCTGCGCGTGCTGCAGCGGAACGCGCACCAGCAGCCACACGAGAGCCGCGAGCGGCACGAGCGATGCCCAGGCGCCGAGCGGCCCGTCGACCCAGGCCCTCTCCGGCAGGCCCAGCGCCAGGCCGATCGAGCGGAAGCCGTGGAAGGCCAGCACGAGCCCGGCCAGCACGACTCCGGTGAGGGACTCGCCCGCGATCAGGCCCGATGCCACGAGCGTTCCGGTGCTCTCGGCCTGGGTCGCCTGCTCCGCCGTGCGCTCCCGGCGCCTTGCCCACCAGTCGGCCAGAGCCTTCAGGCAGCCGCCGACGAAGATCGCGCCGGTCGTCTCGGGTGGCAGGTACATGCCGACGGCGACCAGCATCACCGAGGGCGCCTTCAACAGGATCAGGAAGACCGCGAGCGCCATGCCGAACAGGATCAAGGCCCACGGCATCTCGCCGCCGACGATGCCCTGCGCCATCTGCGCCATGAGACCCGCCTGGGGCGCCGGCAGCTCGCGATCGCCGATCCCGATACCGCCGAGCGCGATGTTGCCCTCGTGCAGGATCACGATCGGGAACACCAGGACGAAAGCCGTGACCACGGTCGCCACGATCTCGGCCACCTCCATCTTCCAAGGCGTCGCCCCCAGCAGCTGGCCGATCTTCAGATCCTGGATCAGGCTGCCCGAAACGCACACCGCGCAGCACACCACGGCGGCGACTCCGAGCACGGCCGCGACGCCGCGCAGCCCGCTGACGCCGAAGCCCACCATCAAGAGCGCCGACAGGATCAGGGTCGACAGCGCCAGACCCGACACCGGCTGGTTCGAACCGCCCACGAGACCGACGAGGTAGCCCCCGACCGCCGAGAACAGGAAGCCCGTCAGCATCATTGCCGCCGCCGCAACGACCGCGCCCGTGACGCTCTGGCTGAAGTGGTAGTAGATGACGCCGACCGGCACGCTGAGCGCCGCGATCGCGAGCAGCACGCCGCTCGCCCGCAGGTCACGTTCCGTGCGCAGCGGCTCCGCCGTGCTGCCCTTGTGGAAGGCGCCACGGAACGCCTGCGCGATCGAGTCGCGCATGCGCCAGAGCGTCCAGGCCGCGCCGACCAGCATCGCGCCGACCGCGATCGGACGGATCTGGTTGTACCAGATGCTGAAGACGAGCGCGTCGAGCGGCGGCGTGCCCGACGGGTCGGAGAGCCGAGCTGCGAGCTCCGGATTCAGGAAGAGCGCGAGCGGCACGAACACGAACCACGCAAGGAGTCCCCCCGCGAAGTTGATCGAGCTCAGCTCGAAGCCGATCACGTAGCCCACGCCGATCAGCGCGGGCGAGATCGTGGGCGTGGACCAGACGATGGCGCCGTGGTGCGTCACGTCGCCGAGCGGAATCCGGCGCGGGTTGAAATGGTGCACCACGGAGGCGGGGAACTCCACGACGACGGAGAGCGACTCGCGGAACAGGCGCATCCCCGAGCTGTCCTTGAACAGCTGGATCAGCATTCCGACGCCCATCGCACCGAAGACGTAGCGCGCGCCGCTGTCGCCGCGCTGTCCGGCCTTCACGATCTCGGCGCACGCGCGGCTCTCGGGAAAGGGCAGGCCCGCGTCCACGCACAGCGTGCGGCGCAGCAGGATGATGAAGAGGATCCCGAGCAGACCGCCGACGAGCAGGATCAGCGAGGTCTCCCAGTAGTTGAAGCTCGTCCACAGGCGCTCGCCGCGCACGTTCACCATCACGAAAGCGGGAATCGTGAAGATGGCGCCCGCCACCAGCGCCTCCCCCACCGAGGCCGCGGTGCGCATCGTGTTCTGCTCGAGCACGGTGCCGCGGAAGAACGGCAGGCGGAAGGCGGCGATCGCGAGGACGGCCGCCGGGAAGGTGGCCGACACCGTCTGGCCGGCCTTGAAGCCGAGGTAGGCGTTGGCGGCGCCGAGCAGCGACGCGACCACCACGCCCAGCACGACCGCCTTGACCGTCAGCTCGGCGAGGTTCTCCTCGGGCGGGACGTAAGGCTTCGTGTCGTCGGCCATTCGCGTCTCCAGAAGTTGTCGGGCGGAAGGCGGGATTCTAGCGCGTCCGCGTCAGAACAAGCGCTCACGCAGAGCGGGTAGCCGCAGCACTTCCTCGGCCGCCAGCTGCGACCACTCGCTGCGCTGGCCCTCCGGCAGCCGCGTGTGCGGGAGCTTGCGCTCCTCGAGCAGCTCGTCGACCAGGCGGTCGATCTGCTTCATGAAGAACTCGTCGGTGTCGCGGATGCCGTCGGCCTGCGCGCCGCCGACGTAGGGCACCTTGAACAGCACGTCGTAGCTCTTCATCCAGCGGTTCACGAGCGGCTCGAGCCACTTCTGCCGGCCCGCCGCGAACACCAGGTAGGCGTAGTTGTCGAGGACGCTCCTGTCGCACACCACCACCTCGTGGTGCGCCGCGGAGCGGATCTCCTCGGCGATCTGCGTCGTCAGGATCCACAGCTGCGCCTCGAGCGAGGTCTTGCGGTTGATCGGCAGCGGCGACAGCCGCGCCACTTCCTTCACGAGATCGACGTGCAGCCCGCGCTTCTTCAGCACCGCGCCGACGTCGAAGCAGAGCGTCGTCTTGCCCACGCCGTGCGTGCCAATGAAGGCGATCTTGATCATGAAGCGGCGCATTCTATGCTGTAATCCCGGGCGGGGGTGGCGCCTTGTCGGACGTCTACGAGCCGTGGGAGCGGCTGATCCGCATCGTCGTGCTCGGAAAGGCGCTCGACGTCCCCGAGAAGAACCTGCTGCTCCGTCAGCTGCAGTACGTCTCCGAGGACGTCGGGATGGGACGCTACTGCTGGAACGCCGAGTGCCGCTACTGCGAGGTGTCCTACCAGCGTCCGGGCGACGACACCGAGCACACCGGGCTCGCCTGCCGGCTGCGGGGCTTCGACGGCATGCGGCTCACCAAGCTGGCGGCCGAGGTGCGCTACAACATGAGCGAGGCGCTGGCACGCGCGCCCCGGGAGGAAGACGCGCCCGCGCCGGCCGCCGAGGCTAGCCCCCCGCGCGAGTGAGCCGCGCCCGCACCTGGCGATAGGCGGTCACCAGGCTGTTGCGCGTCATGTCCAGGTAGCGGGCGGCGAACTCGCTGGGGCTGTCGCTGCGCGTCAGGCTCTCCTTCGCGCGCGCCAGGAGCTTGGCGCAGGTGGCCTGCAGGATGTCGTCGGCGGCGCCGCGCGCCTTGAGCGCCGACAGGTCGCGCCGGAGCTCGTTGCCCACGCGCTCGATCTCGAGCACGAGCTCGCG
Organism: uncultured Acidobacteriota bacterium; assembly: GCA_963744315.1. Taxonomy (GTDB): domain Bacteria; phylum Acidobacteriota; class Vicinamibacteria; order Fen-336; family Fen-336; genus DATBSL01. The sequence goes on along the minus strand of CAVUTB010000010.1, from coordinate 62,216 downwards.
CTGGTGCGCGTCGAGCGGATAGACCACCTCTTCGGCCTCGACGGGTGCAGCCTCGGGCGGCGCAGGCGGCACTTCGGCCGTCGGGGTTCGGCTCGCCTTGAGCTCCTGGAAGGCGCGCGCGAAGACGAGCGGGTAGAGCCGGTTCGCTTCCTCGAACTCCCGCTTGGCGTCGTCGTCGCGCGTGCGGTAGTAGCGCTCGAGCAGGTTCTTCACGCGACCGACCTGTCGTTCTTCCTTCTCTTCGAGGACGAGCGCCACCTCGGCCGCGAGCTCGTGGATGCGCTGCGCGACGCTGCGGTTGTGCTCGTGGGTGCGCGTGTCCGGCAGGTCGTGGTCCTTGCCGTAGACGATGCGCGCCGTGGGCTCGCCGTAGTTCGCGTAGGCGATGACGTTGAGCCGCCGCACCCAGGCTTCGGTCGCCTCGTCGAAGATCGGTCCGAGGTCCTCGACCTGGAGGTGATACAGGGTTCCCGTGCGCGAGGAGTGGTTCTTGTTGAACCCCATCACTCGGCACAGGTGGCGCGGCAGGAGAGACGCATCGCTCGCCGCGTTGTCGTCGTCGATCGGCGTCACTCTCCCCCAAATACCTCTGCCCGTGAAGGTTAGCAGAGCGCGCCCAAGCTCGCAACCGGCGCGGCCGACCAGCTCGAACCTCTCGGCCGACCCCTTACGCTCCCAGAGTGCTTGGGCAGCAATCAGGCCGAGCCGCCTCCATCAGCCGCCCTTACGCCCCTATCTTCTAGCAGTAACCTCAATACAATCAGTAGCTTAATAGATGAGCGTAGACTGCTCATATTCTATGCTTGACATACGCTAATCACGGCCCTATATTGACTTCAACGCAGAAGTCAGGAGGACGCGCAGAGCCATGAGCAAGGTGATCGGAATCGATCTCGGGACGACGAACTCCGTCGTCGCAATTCTCGAGGGCGGAGACCCCAAGGTCATCGCCAACTCGGAGGGAGGGCGCACGACGCCGTCGGTCGTGGCGTTCGGCAAGGACGGCGAGCGTCTCGTCGGCCAGGTGGCGAAGCGACAGGCCGTCACCAACCCGGAGAACACCATCTTCTCGATCAAGCGCTTCATGGGCAGGAAGTACGGCGAAGTCTCCGACGAGCAGAAGATGGTTCCGTACAAGGTCGTCCAGGCGGGCAACGGCGACGCACGCGTCTCCGTCGGCGGCAAGCTCTATTCCCCGCCGGAAATCTCCGCCCAGATCCTCCAGAAGCTCAAGCAGGCGGCCGAGGACTACCTCGGCGAGAAGGTGACGAAGGCGGTCATCACGGTTCCGGCCTACTTCAACGACTCGCAGCGCCAGGCGACGAAGGACGCCGGCCAGATCGCCGGGCTCGAGGTGCTGCGCATCGTCAACGAGCCGACCGCGGCGGCGCTCGCCTACGGCCTCGACAAGAAGAAGGACGAGACGATCGCCGTCTACGACTTCGGCGGCGGCACCTTCGACATCTCGGTGCTCGAGGTGGGCGAGGGCGTCGTCGAGGTGAAGGCGACGAACGGCGACACCCACCTGGGCGGCGACAACCTCGACCAGCGGGTGATCGAGTGGATCGTCGCGGAGTTCAAGAAGGACCAGGGCATCGACCTCTCGAAGGACAAGATGGCGCTGCAGCGGCTGAAGGAGGCCGCGGAGAAGGCGAAGTGCGAGCTGTCGACGACGCTCGAGACCGAGATCAACCTGCCGTTCGTCACGGCGGACGCCTCGGGCCCCAAGCACCTCGCGCTGAAGCTCACCCGCGCCAAGCTCGAGCAGATCACCGACGACCTGCTCGAGCGCTCGATGGCGCCCGTGCGCCAGGCGCTGAAGGACGCCGGCATCGAGCCGAAGGGCGTGGACGAGGTCGTGCTCGTCGGCGGCATGACGCGCATGCCCAAGATCCAGCAGCTGGTGAAGGACTACTTCGGCAAGGAGCCGCACAAGGGCGTCAACCCCGACGAGGTCGTCGCGGTGGGCGCGGCCGTCCAGGCCGGCATCCTGGCCGGCGAGGTGAAGGACGTGCTGCTGCTCGACGTCACGCCGTTGTCGCTGGGTGTCGAGACCCTCGGCGGCGTGATGACGCGCCTCATCGAGCGCAACACCACGATCCCGACCAAGAAGAGCGAGGTCTTCTCGACGGCCGCCGACAGCCAGCCCTCGGTGGAGATCCACGTGCTGCAGGGCGAGCGCGAGATCGCGAACGGCAACCGCACGCTCGGGAAGTTCCACTTGACCGGCATCCCGGCCGCGCCGCGCGGCGTGCCGCAGGTCGAGGTCACGTTCGACATCGACGCGAACGGCATCCTGAACGTCTCCGCCAAGGACCGCGCCACCGGCAAGGAGCAGGCGATCACGATCAGCGCGTCTTCCGGCCTCGCCAAGGAGGAGGTCGAGAAGCTCGTGAAGGACGCCGCGGCGCACGCGGCCGAGGACCACGCGAAGCGCGAGCTCGTCGACCAGCGCAACCAGGCGGACAACCTCGCGTACCAGGTCGAGAAGCTCGTCGCCGACAACAAGGGCAAGCTCCCCGAGGCCGACGTGGCCGCGGTCGAGGTGGCCATCGCGGAAGCGCGCAAGGCCGCGGCAGGCGACGACGCGGCGGCGATCAAGTCCGCGGTCGAGAAGCTGACGCAGGCCAGCCACAAGCTCGGCGAGCTGCTCTACAAGCAGGCCGGACCGGCCGCGGGCGCGCCAGGCCGCGGAGCAGGCGCCGCCGCCGCCGCCGCAGAACGACGTGGTGGACGCCGAGTACACCGTCAAGGGCAACTGATTTTTCGGGAATCCGAAGAGGAGTAGAAGCAATGACGATCGTGAGATTGGAGCCGTTCCGTGACATGGTGGCGGTCCAGGACCGCCTGAACCGGATCTTCGACGACGCGGTCCGCGGCAACCCCCGCGGCAGCGACGAGGACTTGGCGCTCGACGGACAGTGGGCGCCGTCGGTCGACATCTTCGAGCACGAGGGCAACCTGGTGCTGAAGGCCGAGCTGCCCGGCGATCGACCCGAAGGACGTCGACGTGCGCGTCGAGAACAACGTGCTCACCCTGCGCGGCGAGCGCAAGTTCGAGTCCGAGGTGAAGCGCGAGAAGTACCACCGCGTGGAGCGCGCCTACGGCACGTTCAGCCGCTCGTTCACGCTGCCGAACGTCGTCGACACCGAGAAGATCAAGGCCGAGTACAAGGACGGCGTGCTGCAGGTGACGCTGCCGCAGCGCGAGGAAGCCAAGCCGAAGCAGATCCAGGTCTCGGTCGGTAAGTGACCGCGGCCCGGAAGGCCAAGAGCAAGTCACGGCGCCCGGCCGGGCGGGGCACGCCCCGCCCGGTGCGGGCGCAGTCGGCGCGCCCCTCCCCCGCCACGGCCTCGCGGCGGGAGAGGAGCGCGCCACCCTCATTCCCTCAACGGACAGGAGGACGGGCGATGGCGAAGGTGAAGCCGCTCCGCGACCGCGTACTGGTGCGGAGGATCGAGGAAGCCGAGCAGAAGGTCGGCGGGATCATCATCCCCGACTCGGCCAAGGAGAAGCCGCTACAGGCCGAGGTGATCGCGGTCGGCTCGGGCCGCGTGCTGGACAGCGGCCAGAAGCTGCCGCTCGACCTGAAGGCGGGCGACAAGGTGCTGATCGGCAAGTGGTCGGGCACCGAGGTGAAGGTGGACGGCGAGGAGCTGCTCATCCTCAAGGAGGACGAAGTCCTCGGTGTTCTGAGCTAAGGAGATCGGCAGACATGGCGAAAGACATCGTTTATCGCGAGGACGCGCGCGCGGCGGTGCTGCGCGGCGTGAACGCGCTCGCCGACGCGGTCAAGGTGACCCTCGGCCCGCGCGGCAGGAACGTCATACTCGACAAGAAGTTCGGCTCCCCCGTCATCACCAAGGACGGCGTCACGGTGGCGAAGGAGATCGACCTCAAGGACCCGATGGAGAACCTCGGCGCGCGCATGGTGCGCGAGGTGGCCTCCAAGACCTCGGACGTGGCCGGCGACGGCACGACCACGGCGACGGTGCTCGCGCAGGCGCTGCTGCGCGAAGGGCTCAAGAACGTGACGGCCGGCGCCAACCCGATGTCGCTGAAGCTGGGTATCGAGAAGGCGGTGGCCACGGTCACGAGCGAGCTCCAGAAGCTCAGCAAGCCGGTCAAGGGCAAGGCGATCGCCCAGGTCGGCACGATCTCGGCGAACAGCGACGAGACGATCGGCACGATCATCGCCGAGGCGATGGAGAAGGTCGGCAAGGACGGCGTCATCACGGTCGAGGAGTCGAAGTCGATGGAGACGAGCCTCGACGTGGTCGAGGGCATGCGCTTCGACCGCGGCTACGCATCGCCCTACTTCGTCACGGATCCGGAGCGCATGGAAGCCGTGCTCGAGGACCCGTACCTGCTCATCTTCGAGAAGAAGATCTCCAGCATGAAGGACCTGCTGCCGGTGCTCGAGAAGGTCGCGCAGCAGGGCCGGCCGCTGCTGATCGTGGCCGAGGAGGTCGAGGGCGAGGCGCTCGCGACGCTCGTCGTCAACAAGCTGCGCGGCACGCTCAAGGCCGCGGCCGTCAAGGCCCCGGGCTACGGCGATCGTCGCAAGGCCATGCTCGAGGACATCGCGATCCTCACCGGCGGCAAGGCGATCACCGAGGACCTCGGCATCAAGCTCGAGAACGTCAAGCTCGAGGACCTGGGCCGCGCCAAGAAGGTGACGATCGACAAGGACAACACCACGATCATCGAGGGCTCCGGCACGGCCAAGCAGATCGAGGGCCGCGTCAAGCAGATCCGCACCCAGATCGACGAGACGACCTCCGACTACGACCGCGAGAAGCTGCAGGAGCGGCTCGCCAAGCTGGTCGGCGGCGTCGCGGTGATCAAGGTCGGCGCTGCGACCGAGACCGAGATGAAGGAGAAGAAGGCCCGCGTCGAGGACGCCATGCACGCGACGAAGGCCGCGGTCGAGGAGGGCATCGTGCCCGGCGGCGGCGTCGCGCTGCTGCGCACGATCCCGGCGCTCGACAAGCTGCTGAAGGACGAGAAGGACCTCCCCCACGACGTGCGGGTGGGCATCGAGCTCACGCGCCGCGCGATCGAGGAGCCGGCGCGCTGGATCGCCACCAACGCCGGCCAGGAGGGCACGATCGTCGTCGCCCAGGTGAAGGCGGCGAAGGAAGCCGACCACGGCTACAACGCCGCCGCCGACCGCTACGAGAACCTGGTCGAGGCCGGCGTCATCGACCCGACGAAGGTGGTCCGCACGGCGATCCAGAATGCCTCCTCGATCGCGGCGCTGATGCTCACGACGGAAGCCGTCGTCGCCGAGATCCCGGAGAAGAAGAAGGACGCCCCCCCGTCCCCGGGGATGGAGGATTATTGACGCCATGCCGGGATGGGAGCCCGCCGAGCGCTCCCATCCCGGCATCTCTAGCAATTTCGTTGGGCCGTTATCCGTTGTCCGTTATCCGTTTTCCGGCCCTTCCGTTCGTTTGGACTCATCCGTCCAGCCCCCGTTTCCGTACCCCGTTCAGCACCCGTTTGTACGTTCCGGACCCCCGTCCTCACCAGTGGACGGGCCGCAACACAACTTTTCACCTGGATGGCGCGTCAATCCCTTGTAGATGCGTAACTTGCAGGACTCCGTCGGCGAGACAAACGGCACCGGGATTGCTCACTGGGCTATACTGAGCGGCTTCCTGAGGCCAATGAAGGGCTCGCGGGAAGCCGCAGGGGTGGACAGACGTACTTGAATGGCGAGGACGTGACCTCGCCGCGGAGGTTGGAAGTTCGATGAGAACGCGCACGCTGACGATCGGCTCGTTTTTCTCGATCGCGATGGCCGCCACCCTGGTGGGGGCGCTCGTCACGTCGCAGGCCCGCCGGCCCGACCCGGTGGCGGCCAGCACCGTGGATACGCCCGCGGCGCGGCTCGCTCCCAACGCTCCCATGGGCCTCGAGACCTTCCGCGACATCGCCCGCTCGATCAACGCCGGCGTCGTCAACATCAACACCTCGAAGACGGTGCGCCTGCCCCGCAATCGCAACCCGTTCCGCGATTTCTTCGGCCTGCAGGAGGACGACAACGGCCAGTCGCCGCTTCCCGAGAACGACCGCGGCGGCGAGCGCCGCACGCGCACGAGCCTCGGCTCCGGCTTCGTGATCGACGACCACGGCTACATCCTGACGAACCGCCACGTGATCGAGGGCGCCGACGAGATCAACGTGTCCTTCCCGGACGGCAAGCGCTTCGAGGCGAAGATCGTCGGCCAGGACGCGCGGACCGACGTCGCGCTCATCAAGATCGAGCCGAAGGGGCAACCTGACGACGATCCCGCTCGGCAACTCGGACGGCGTCGAGGTCGGCGAGTGGGTGATGGCCGTCGGCAACCCCTTCGGGCTGCCGGGCGGCGGCAACAGCGTCACGGTCGGCGTCGTGTCCTTCAAGGGCCGCGACCTCGAGCTCGGCGTGCGCAACACCTCGGTCGAGATGATCCAGACGGACGCCGCGATCAACCCCGGCAACTCCGGGCGGCCCGCTCATCAACACGCGCGGCGAGGTGGTGGGCATCAACACCATGATCGTCACCGCCGGCGCGCAGGCGAGCGCCGGCGTCGGCTTCTCGGTGCCGATCAACGTGGCCGCGCGAGATCCTGCCGCAGCTGCGCGACAAGGGGAAGGTCACGCGCGGCTGGATGGGCGTCACGATCGGCCCGATGAGCGAGGACCTCGCGGCCACCTACGGCCTGAGCGAGGCGAAGGGCACGATCGTGAACTCGGTCGAGCCGGGCTCCCCCGCCGACAAGGCCGGCCTCAAGCCCGAGGACGCCATCCTGTCCGCCGACGGCCGCACGGTCCAGGACAACGGCGATCTCTCGCGCTACATCGCGTCGCTCCCCCCGGGCACGACCGTCAAGCTCGACTTCGTGCGCGGCAAGGACAAGAAGTCCACCGCCGTCACGCTCGGCACCTTCAAGGAGCCGAGGCGCCGACGACGAGGCGGGCGCCGAGGCCGGCCACGCCAGCCTCGGCATGACGCTGCGCGAGCTGACGGCGCCGGTGGCCGAGCGCATGGGCCTGCCGCGCGAAACCAAGGGCGTGGTGGTGGTCGAGGTCGAGCCCGGCGAGGCCGCCGAGGCCGCGGGCCTGATCCGCTCCGACGTGATCGTGAGCGTGAACGGCCAGCCGGTCGCCACGACCGCGGACTTCGAACAGCAGATCGCCGCCGCCAAGCCGGCCGGCCGCGCGCGGCTGCGCGTCTACAACTCTCAAATCGACGGCTATCGCATGATCGCACTCAGGCTGAAGTGAGGACCGCAATGACGACACGCAAGACCGAAACCCTCGACCGCGAGCGCTACCTGCTGCTCAAGGGCATGCTCGAGGACCGCCGCCGCGAGATCCACGAGAAGCTGCGCTCGCTGCGCGAGGCGATTCCGGCCGCCTCGCACGACGTGCGCGACGCCGAGGAGCAGAGCGTCGACGAGTTCGTCCAGGAGGTGGACCTCGCCCTGATGCAGATGAAGTCCGAGACCCTGAAGAAGATCGACGCCGCGATCCTGCGGCTCGAGCAGGGAAGCTACGGGCGCTGCCAGGAGTGCGACCAGGAGATCGCCGCGCCGCGCCTGCGCGCGCTGCCGTTCGCGGTGCTGTGCCGCGACTGCCAGGAGCAGGCCGAGGACCGGGTTCGCTACGAGCGCGAGGCGAAGGCCTTCGCGCGGCTGCAGAAGGAGCTCGCGAGCGTCACGCTGCGCACCGGCGCCCGCGACTGAGGAGGCCGAACTTGAGCGACGAGCGCAAGCCTGACTTCGAGTCGGACGGCGTTCACGAGATCGACCTGGACTGGAGCTCGCCGACCGAGATCGGCATCCTGCCGCTGCGCGACACGCTGCTCTTCCCGCAGGCGGTGCTGCCGCTCGCGGTGGCGCGCGAGAGCTCCGTCACGCTCGTCAACGAGGCCGTGAAGGAGCGCAAGGTGATCGGCGTCCTCACCCAGCGCGACCCGGCGGTCGACGAGCCGCTGGAGAGCGACCTCTACCAGATCGGCACGCTCACCCACATCCACAAGATGTTCCGCTTCCCGGACGGCTCGCTGCGCCTCGTGGTGCAGGGGCTGCAGCGCTTCCGCATCCTGCAGGTGAGCCAGTACCGCCCCTACCTGAAGGCGCGCGTCGAGCTGATCAAGGAGACGGTGCCGGCCGACCAGGAGGTCGAGGTGAAGGCGCTCGCGCAGAGCGCGCTCTCCTTCTTCCAGCGCGTGGTCGAGCTCAGCCCCACGCTCTCGGACGAGCTCGCCACCGTGGCGGGCAACCTGCAGAAGCCGGAGCAGCTCGCCGACCTGATCGCCGGCAACCTGCCGACGCTCAGCACCGCCCAGAAGCAGGAGTTCCTGGAGACGATCGACGTGCACGCGCGGATCGAGCGCGTCAACAAGGTGCTCGTCAAGGACCTCGAGGTGCTCGAGGTCGGCAGCAAGATCCAGAGCCAGGTCAAGAGCGAGCTGCAGAAGAACCAGCGCGAGTACTACCTGCGCGAGCAGATGAAGGCGATCCAGAAGGAGCTCGGCGACAGCGACGATCAGCAGCGCGAGATCTCGGAGCTGCGCGAGAAGATCGAGGCCGCGGGCATGCCCGAGGAGGCCAAGAAGGAGGCGCTGCGCGAGCTCGAGCGGCTCTCGCGGATGGCGCCGGCCGCGGCCGAGTACACCGTCACGCGCACCTACCTCGACTGGGTCGTCTCGCTGCCCTGGAGCAAGCGCACCGAGGGCGAGATCGACCTGATCAAGGCCAAGGAAGTCCTCGACAACGACCACTACGACCTCGAGAAGGTCAAGGACCGCATCCTCGAGTACCTGGCGGTGCGGAAGATGAAGCCCGACATCAAGGGCCCGATCCTCTGCTTCGTCGGCCCGCCGGGCGTGGGCAAGACCAGCCTCGGCAAGTCGATCGCGTCGGCGCTCGGGCGCAAGTTCCACCGCCTGAGCCTCGGCGGCATGCGCGACGAGGCCGAGATCCGCGGCCACCGGCGCACCTACATCGGCGCGCTGCCGGGCCAGATCATCCAGGGCCTGCGCCGCGCCGAGAGCAAGAACCCGGTGATCATCCTCGACGAGATCGACAAGGTCGGCGCCGATTTCCGCGGCGACCCGACGGCGGCGCTGCTCGAGGTGCTCGACCCCGAGCAGAACAACACCTTCAAGGACCACTACATCGACCTGCCGTTCGATCTCTCGGAGGTCCTGTTCATCACCACCGCCAACATCCTCGACACCGTGCCGCCCGGCGCTGCGCGACCGCATGGAGGTGATCCGGCTCGCCGGCTACACCGAGGAGGACAAGCTCCACATCGCGCGCCGCCACATCATCCCGAAGCAGCTCGAGAACCACGGGCTCACGGCCGAGCAGGTGGCCTTCGGCGACGAGGCGCTCGTGAAGCTGATCCGCGAGTACACGCGCGAGGCGGGCCTCCGGAACATCGAGCGCGAGGTCGCCAGCATCATCCGCAAGGTCGCGCGCAAGAAGGCCGAGGGCCAGAACGAGACGGTGGCCGTCACGCCCGAGAAGGTCGAGGAGTTCCTCGGCGCCCCCTACTTCCTGCGCGAGGAGGAGATGACCGAGCGCACCCAGATCCCGGGCGTCGCCACCGGCCTCTCCTGGACCGCCGCGGGCGGCGAGGTGCTCTACATCGAGGCGCAGCCAGATGTTCGGCAAGAAGGGCCTCACGCTCACCGGCCAGCTCGGCGACGTGATGAAGGAGAGCGCGCAGACGGCGCTCAGCTGGGTGCGCTCGCACGCGCGCCAGCTCGGGATCGAGGACTCGTTCTTCGAGCGCGTCGACCTGCACCTGCACGTCCCCGAGGGCGCGATCCCGAAGGACGGGCCGTCGGCCGGCATCACGCTCACGACCGCGATCGTGTCACTGCTCACCGGCCGCCCCGTGCGGCCGCGCCTCGCGATGACCGGCGAGATGACGCTCTCGGGGCGCGTGCTCCCGGTGGGCGGCATCAAGGAGAAGGTCCTGGCCGCGCACCGCCTCGGCATCAAGGAAGTCCTGCTGCCGAAGCGCAACGAGAAGGCCGTCAAGGAGGACATCCCCGAGAACGTCAGCCGCGACCTGAAGATCCGGCTGGTCTCGTCGATCGAGGAGGTTCTCGAGGCGGCCCTGCTGCCCGGCGACCCGCCGCAGCTCCCCGACCGCGAGCGCTGGCAGCTGCGCCTGTCGAACTGAGCTGACCGCGTTACCCTTCGTCACTCGTTCCGGAACGAGTCGTTCGGGCTACCCGGGCTCAGCACTCTCGGGTGCGACCGTCGCAGCGGGCACGGGCCGCCCGATCACCAGGTCGATGATGGCGCCCACGAGCAGGAGCGCCAGGACGGGAACGGCGAAGCTCCGGAACAGAGCGTCGACGCGCGGGCGGCTGCGCGCCATGTGATCCAGCACGAACAGCAGGGCGAGGACGGCCAGCCAGACAACCGCCACGCGCGTCTCGCGCTCCGAGGCGTGCGTGAGGGTCGGCAGGTAGTCGCCGATCGCCGTCCCTCCGGACAGCGCCGCCCATAGCCGCGTCGGGCGGTTGCCGCGGTTGAGCAGGAGCCGGGCTGCGGGATCGGCCACCGTCACGGCGGCGAGAAGACTCCCGTGATCCAGAGCCCCGGGAACCAGCGCCTGAGGCCGGTGCCCGACTCGGAGAGCCGCAGCGCGAGCGGCCGCGCCGATGAACGGGAGCAAGGGCACCAGGAAGCGCGCCGGTGGGCACTGGCCTCCCCACCACATCCGCCAGGACAAGAGCGGCACCAGGACGGCGAGCCCCACCAGCACGTGCGGCCACGCCTCGCGCCGGCGCAGCCAGCCCGAGAGGCCGGCGAGCGCCAGCAGGAACACGGGGGCGATCGGCAGCAGGCCGTAGGACCGGTCGAGGAAGAGACCCGCGGGAGACCGCCATGTCAGGACGCGGGCGTCCGCCGGCACGCCGCCGTAGAGCGCGAGCGGCGAGGCCACTCCGAAGACCGAGAAATAGTAGAGAGCGAAGCCGGCCCCTGCGGCGCCGGCCACCAGCAGGAACGCCGCGAGCGCCTTTCCCCGCAGCCGGGCGAGTGCCACGACGCCGAGCGCCAGCGCCGCGGGAATCATCTTGACGTGGAGCCATGGCAGGGCCGCCGCGCAGAGCGCCGCGAGTGCCGCGCCAGGCGGCCCGGCCGCCCCCAGGATCAGGACGAGCGAGCCGCCGGCCGCCAGCGCCGACGGAGCCTCGGTGTAGAGGTGGAACGAATAGAAGAAGAGCGGCGGTCCGACGACCGCGAGCCAGACCGCGAGGCCGGCGCTCGGCATCGCCCGTCACCCCCGACGCGAGGCGCCGGCAGACGAGTGCGCGCGGCCGAGGCGATCAAGGCCATCACGAGGACGCAGCCTTCCCTGCCCAGCGCGGCGTACGCAGGAGCCAGCAGCATCGGCAGGCCGGGGCTGTGCGCCGGGAACGGCCGGCCGTCCGCCCGCGGCGCGCCCCAGTGCGGTCGCAGCGGTCCCGGAACGAACTCGCTCCACTCCTCGCCGTCGTATTCGTCGCGCAGGTCGAGGTCGTGGTCGCGCCAGAGGCTCTGTGCCATCACCAGGTAGTGCGGCTCGTCTCCCGAGACCTGCACGCCCGCCGCGTAGTGAAGCCCGACCGCCGCGTAGAGCGCGAAAGCGACCGCGAGCAACGCCAGCGGCCGCCGTCCCAGGGCTTCGCCCCAGCGTGCGAGCTTCGGGGCGAGCGCCTGCGCCAGAAGCAGGCAGGCTCCGATGGCGACCAGCAGGAGCGCCGCGGGTCCCCGCAGCACGCCCAGGCTCGGGAGGCGATCGACGAGCGGCGGGACCTGCGCGAGCCCGAGCGGGATCAGGATGCCCAGCAACACGTCCGCGGCGAGGCGGCGGCCGTCGGGCAGCGACATCAGTCGGAGATGCTAGCCGAGAAGCTACCAGCGATCGACCGCGACGACCGCGCCCTCCCGGCCGAGCCTCACGCGCGCGAAGAAGCGGCTCGGCAGCAGGCCGTCCTCGACGCGCGCGGGCGCCGACTGCGGCCTGACCAGGACGCGGAGCGGGCCCGAGCGCTCGCCCGCCACGCAGAGCGAGTCGAGAGCGCGCCTCGCGCCATTCGGCCTCTCCCGCGTTCGTCGCCGCTCGCACGCTCGCGCCCAGCGCGAGCCCCAGCGCGCCGCCCGCCGTGCTCGAAGAGGACCAGAGCGGCGATGCCGGAGTCGAGCACGAGCCGAACCGTGGAGCCGCGGCAGCCGAGCCTCGCTTCCAGCACGGGGCGGGGCGCGAGCGACGCGCCGGCCGACTGCTTCGCTCCGCCCGCGGCGTGGACGACGAGCCGGCGCCGCAGGTGGTCGATCGTGTACTCGAGCCGGCCAGCGCCGACTGGCCCGAGGATCCCGCGGATCCTCGGCTCGTCGCGCGCGGATCGCGGGAAGCTCGGCCACCAGCACCTCCACGCCCTCGAGCGTCGTGCCTCCGAGCCTCAGCTCGACGGCCCCGAGCGCGACCGCACGCCTCCCGGCCGGTGTCACCAGGTTGGCGAGCGGGCCGTGATCGAGCCCGAGCTCCTCGGCCAGCCCAGGCTCCAGGATCGTGGACGTCGTGCCCGTGTCGAGCAGCAGCTCGTGCACGCCGGAGCCCCCGACCGCCACCGGCACGACGACCGCCCATCCCCAGGCTTCCCGAAACGGGATCGCCTCGTCGGCTCCGGCCGCGAGTGGTCCGAGGACGCAAACAACGGCGCAGCACGTGTGAGCCGGGAGCCCATGAGCCAAGCTGGCTCCCGGCCCCGAGGGAATCCTGACCTTCCCACGATGTTCTCCCCGCCGCTGAACTTCCGAGGACCGTCGAGCGTCGGATGCAGCAGGAGATGAGGCCGCTCTTCCGCTTCGACGACGTCGTGCTCGACCTCGAGGCCTTCCGCCTGACGCGCGGCGGGCAGCCGGTCCACCTCGAGCCGAAGGTGCTCGAGCTGCTCGGCTACCTCGTCCAGCATCGTGGACGCCTGGTGGAGAAGCCCGAGCTCCAGGCCGCCGTCTGGAGCGACACCGCGGTGTCGGAGAGCGCCCTGACGCGAGCCGTCGCCCAGCTGCGCAAGGCGCTCGACGACGACGCGCGCGAGGCGCGCTACGTCGAGACGGTCCCGACGCGCGGCTACCGCTTCCGGCCCGACGTCCGGGTCGCAGGAAGGCGAACGGCGGGGCCCGAGCCGACGTCTCTCCGGACGGCGCACGCCGAGCGACTCGCGATCGGCGCGACGCCAGCGCGCTCCTCGGCGGCTGGCCGGCCGCCGCCCTGGGGCTCGCCGTCGCTCTCGGCGGGCTCTACGCCTTCCGGCGCCGACGCGCTCGCGCTCGCGCGCCGCTCCGCCCGCCGTGCGCGAGCCCCACCGCACGCTCGTCAGCACGTCGCGCGGCTTCAACGGCTACCCCGCGTTCTCGCCCGACGGCGGCACGCTCGCCTTCTCTTCCGACCGCTCGGGACGCCTCGAGCTCTACGTGCGTCCGCTCGCTCCGGGCGCGCGCGAGACGCCGGTCACGAGCGACGGCCAGGACAACGTGCAGCCCGCCTGGTCGCCCGACGGCCGCTACATCGCCTACCACTCGATGCGGCGGGGCGGCCTGTGGCTCGTCCCGGCGCTCGGCGGCACGCCGCGGCAGTCTCACGACGTTCGGATCGGCCCCCGCCTGGTCGCCCGACGGACGGCGATCGCCTTCTCGTCGCTCGGCCTCGCGTCGCTCGACGGCATGACGCAGTCCAGCGCGGCGCTCTTCGTCCTGGACGTCGCCAGGCCGACAGCGCGGCCGAGCCGCGACGGCTCACGGCGAGCCGGCGAGCCCCCGTAGCGGACACGGTCCGCCCGTCGTTCTCGCCGGACGGACGCCAGGTGTTCTTCGCCGCGGACGGCGTGTGGGCCGTGGATTCCAGCGACGGAGCGAGCGCACCGCGCCAGGTCGTGCGGGGCTCCGCCGCCGACGTCGCTCCCTCCCCGGACGGCCGCCTCTCTATTGGACCGGCTGGGAGCGAATGAACTGGCACGTCTGGAGCGCCCTGCTCGGCGCCGGCCCAGGCGGCCCGGCCGGCGAGCGCGAGCGAGGTGCTGAACACGGGCGACCGTCCGCGCGGCACCTGGCCATGTCGCAGCCACGGCCGCCTCGCCTGCGCCTGACCTCGCTCTCGTCGGAGCTGGCGCTCGTGTCGCCTGGAGCCGCGCGGCGGCCCCGCGCGGCCCGGCGCCGGAGCCCTGGCCCGGGATCACCGGCCGCAAGGCCAGCTTCACTTCTCACCCGACGGCCGCACGCTCGCGTTCGCGCGTGTCCCAGCCCGGCCAGGGGCTCGAGATCTGGGGCCTCGACCTGCGAACGAGGAGCGGCGCAGTCGCTGCTGCCGACCACCGACGTGAGCTTGCTCGCACGGCTGGTTCCCCGCACGGCGACGCGCTGCTCGTGACGAGCCGCGGCGGCCGCCGACGAAGTCGCTGCTGCGCGCGCCCCTCACGGGAGGCCGAACGGAGTCGGTGCGTGCGCCGGCGGCTCGATGGGCTGGGCTCGCCTGCTGCCGCCCGGCCGGGAGGTCGTCTTCCATCGCCGGTCGCGGGCGGCATCCTCAATGTGCATGGCGCGCGGCTCGACGGAGGCGCCCCCCGGCGCGCTCACCGACGATCCCGCAGGGCGTGGGCTGGCCCGTCCCGAGCCCCGACGGCCGCACGCTCGCGGTCGAGCTGTTCCGCGGCAACGACACCCAGCTCGGGCCTGCTGCCCGGCGAAGGCGGCGCTGCCGCGCGCCCTCACCCGCGCCGCGGGCAGCACTGGGTCCACGACTGGTCACCCGACGGCCGGCGCGCGCTTACGCCGCCCGCCGCGACGGGCTCTGGAACGTCTACTGGATGGACGTGGAGACGGGCGAGGAGCGCCGGCTCACCGACCACGGCCGGGTGAGCGACGCCGTGCGCACGCCGGCCTGGTCGCCGGCGGGCGACCGCGTCGCGTACGAGCGGATCGAGGCGACGGGCGCCGTCTGGCTGATCGAGCTGCGCGGGCCGTCGTCTGCCGGGATGCTCGCGCTCGCGCGCCAGGATCGACGCCGCTCCGAGCCGTCGGTCATCATGGCCGTTCATGCTGTGCCCGAAGTGCGCCGCCGAGAACCCGGACGACGCGACGCGCTGCGCGAAGTGCTCCGACTCGCTGTCCGTGGCCGTGCTCGAGGTGATCCGCGGCGAGGTGCACGAGAAGATCCGCTTCCTGAAGCCGCGCTCCTACGAGGTCGGGCGCGCGCGCCACAACGACATCGCGCTCAACGAGCCGTCGATCTCCAAGCTCCACGCCCGCATCGAGTACCAGGACGGCCGCTTCTTCATCGAGGACGCGGGGAGCATGCACGGCGTCTACGTCAACGCCGCCAAGGTGCGGCGCGCCGAGCTCGCGCCCGGCGCCCAGGTCCAGCTCGGCAACGTGACGCTCAAGTTCTCGCCGCTCGGCAGCGAGGGCGCCACCGGGGCGATGGCCAAGCTGCCGTGGGTCGAGCAGCAGCAGCTGCTGCTCCAGCTGGTGCAGACGCTCAACGCCACGCTCGTCCTGAGCCCGGTGCTCGAGCAGGTCACCGACGCGATCATGCACATCACCGGCGCCGAGCGCGGCTTCCTGCTGCTCGCCGACTCCTCGCCCTCGGGCGCCCACTACCCGAGCGTCGCGGGCCTGCGGCTGCGCGTCGCGCGCGGACGCACCGATCCCTCCGCGGCCAACGGCCATGGCATCTCGGGCCCGATCGTGCGACGCGCCCTCGAAACCGGCGAGGTGGTCTCGACGCTCAAGACGCGCGGGGAGGCGCTCGCGCCCCCGCCGGCGCGGCCCGAGGACGACACGCGGCCGGTCCAGACCGTCGTCTGCCTGCCGCTCAGGTCGCCGCGCGGCGGCGGCGACGGCAGCGGGCGCTTCCCGCGAGCGCTCGGCGTGCTCTACGTCGACAACGCCGGCTCCTCGGAGCCCTTCAGCAGCGAGGCGCTGCGCGCCGCGGAGGCGCTCGCGCGCCACGCGGCGCTCGCGATCGAGAACGCGCAGCTGTTCGAGCGCGAGCAGCACACGATCGAGGAGCTGCAGAAGGCGCAGAAGCAGCTGCTGCAGTCCGAGAGCTCGCCACCATCGGCCAGATGGCGGCGGGCATCGCGCACGAGCTCAACACGCCGCTCACCTACATCATGGGCAACCTCGAGCTGCTCGAGCTGCAGCAGCTCTCACGCCGTCCCAGGCCGAGATGCTGTCGTCGATCGCGCGCGGCGCCGACCGTATCCGCTCGCTCGCCCACCGGCTGCTCGCCTTCAGCCGGCCCGCGCGCGAGGAGATGATGCTGCTCTCGCTCAACGACGTGATCGAGCGCAGCCTCGAGCTGTGCCAGTATCAGATCGCCGAGCGCAGACGTCACGCTCGAGAAGACGCTCGAGCCGGAGCTGCCGCGCGTGCTGGGCGTCTCGAACCAGCTGGAGACGGCGCTCATCAACCTGGTGGTGAACGCCGTTCACGCGATGGGCGAGAAGGGCGGCGTGCTCAGGGTCGCCTCGCGCCGGCGCGGCGACGAGGTCGAGGTCGCGGTCTCCGACGAGGGTCCGGGCATCCCCGAGCGGGTGCGGACCACTCTCTTCGAGCCCTTCGTGACCACCAAGCCCGAGGGCAAGGGCACCGGGCTCGGGCTGTCGACGGTGCTGATGGTGGTCGAGCGGCACAACGGCCACGTCGACTTCGACACGAAGGAAGGCCGCGGGGCGACCTTCCGCATCACGCTTCCGCCAGCTCCGGCCTGAGAGCCGACGCTCGAAACGAGCGGCCACACGGCTGTGACATCGGTGTGGCGTTCTCTCGTCGATCGAAAAAGTCGACCACGCGCTTCGGGGGCTGCGGTAGCATCTCGCGTCGACTAGGCCGCGCCGCTCGCGGCCGGTGGGGTTGAAGGAGGAGCAAGATGAGGAAGCCAGGCACCGGAATCGTGGCGTTCGCGGCGTTGGCGGCCTTCGGATGGGCGCCGGCGTGGGCACAGGTCGAGAGCAAGCGGGAAGCGGGCATGCCGAAGGTCACGACTTCCCAGATCACGGGAGAGGTGGTCTACATCGAGGGCAACTACCTCATCGCCAAGATGCAGCCCAGCGGCGTCTACCGCGGTTTCAACGTGCAGCCGAATCAGGACTTCGTGGTCGACGGCCAGAAGCTGAAGATCGCCGACGTCAAGACCGGGACCGTGCTCACCGCGACCGCGACGACGACTGAACGGCCCATGATCGCCCGCACCTATGACACCTTGAACGGGACCGTCTGGTGGGTCGCGGGGAACTACGTGATCCTCACCAACGAGAAGGGCGAGAACCACGAGTACAACGTGCCGGAATCGTACCAGTTCAGCGTGAGCGGCAAGCCCGCGTCCGTCCGCGACCTGAAGAAAGGCATGAAGGTTCAGGCCGTCAAGATCGTGGAAGAGCCCGTCACCGAGATCTCCACCAAGGTGGCCGTGACCGGAAAGGCCCCCAAGTAAGGGGCCGCTACTCCGAGACGACCAGCTCCCCGCGCTCCAGCTCGGCCTGCTTGCCGCTCTCCATGCAGCAGTAGAACGGGAAGCTGCCGGCGCGCTCCGGGGTCAGCTCGAGGCGGGTGGGTCGGTCGCGTGCCACGCGCTTCTCGATGCGCAGGGCGTCGATCGCGAAGCAATGCTCGCCGTCGTCGCTCGTGAGCGCGAGGCGAGCCGTCTCCCCCCGACGCAGTGTGATGCGAGCCGGCGCGAAGCCCCGGCGGGACACCTTTACGTCCACGCTGGGGCCTGCTGAGGGCGCGGCGAGCGAGAGCGCGGCGGAGGCCAACGCCCCCGCCGCGAGCACGTAGCTCGCCCGCGTCCGTCCGGTCACGTCAGTGGCGGTCGCGCCCGCCGCCCCTGCCGTGACCACGGTCAGGCCCGCCTCGGCCGCCACCGCCGCCGCCGGGCCGCCGATCACGATCACGGCCGCCACCACCGTGACCGCGATCGTGTCCGCCGTGCGGGCGATCGCCGTGCGAGTGGCCGCCCGAGCCTTCGCCGCCGCCCGCGGCGACCGCCGCCGGGCGTCCCGCCCTGGGCCTCCTCGAGCAGGGCCTTGCGCGACAGCCGGATCTTGCCCGAGGGGTCGATGCTCACCACCTTGACCAGCACCTGGTCGCCTTCCTTCACCTCGTCGTGCACGTTGTTGACGCGGTGGTGGGCCATCTCCGAGACGTGGAGCAGCCCGTCGGTGCCGGGCAGGATCTCGACGAACGCGCCGAACTCGACGACGCGCACCACCTTGCCCAGGTAGCTCTTGTTGAGCTCCGGCGTGGCGGTGAGCTCCTCGATGATCGCGATCGCCTTGCGCGCGGCCGACTCGTCGACCGACGCGATCGCGACGCGCCCGTCGTCCTCGATGTCGATCTTGCAGCCGGTGCGCTCGACGATCGAGCGGATCATCTTGCCGCCCGGTCCGATGATGTCGCGGATCTTGTCGACCGGCACGCGGATCGTCAGGATGCGCGGCGCGTAGGTGCTGATCTCCGTGCGCGGCTGCGCGAGCGCCTCGAGCATGCGGTCGAGGATGTGGATGCGGCCCACGCGCGCCTGCTCGAGCGCGCCGGCCATGATCGCCGGCGCCGAGCCCGTCGACCTTGATGTCCATCTGCAGCGCCGTGATGCCGGTGCGGGTGCCGGCGACCTTGAAGTCCATGTCGCCGTAGTGGTCTTCCTCGCCGGCGATGTCGGTGAGCACCTGCGTAGCGGTCGCCCTCCTTGACCAGGCCCATCGCGATGCCCGCGACCGGGTCCTTGATCGGCACGCCGGCGTCCATCAGCGCGAGCGTGCCGCCGCAGACGCTGGCCATCGAGGACGAGCCGTTCGACTCGAGGATGTCCGAGACGACGCGGATCGTGTAGGGGAAGCTCTCCTCGGGCGGCAGCATCTCGCTTGAGCGAGCGCTCGGCGAGCGCGCCGTGGCCGATCTCGCGGCGGCCGGGGCCGCGCAGGAACTTCACCTCGCCGACCGAGAACGGCGGGAAGTTGTAGTGGAGCATGAAGCGCTTGCGGTACTCGGCCTCCTGCACGGTGTCGATGATCTGCGCGTCCTCGGAGGTGCCGAGCGTGACCGTGACGAGCGCCTGCGTCTCGCCGCGGGTGAAGAGCGCCGAGCCGTGGGTGCGCGGCAGCACGCCCACCTCGCTCGTGATCTCGCGCACCTCGTCGAAGCGCCGGCCGTCGAGGCGCCGGCCCTGCTCGAAGATCTCGCGCTTCAAGAGCTTCTCGCGCAGGCCGTCGTAGACGGCGGAGACCGCGGCCTTGATCTCGGCCTGCTCCTCGCTGAGCGAGGCCACGTAGTCGTCCTTGACCTTCTTCATCCGGGCGTAGGACTCGATCTTGCCCTTGTGGCGCACCGCCGCGAGCAGCGGCTCGGTGAGCGCGCCCTCGATCGTCGCCGCCACGGCCGGGTCGATCGTCTTCTTGGCGTGGGGCCGCTTGGGCTTCCCGGCCCTCGCGCGCAGGTCCTTCTGCAGCGCCACGATCTGCTTGATGACGGCGTGGCCCTCGACGAGCGCCTGCGTCATCACCGCCTCGCTCACCTCGTTGGCGGCGGCCTCGACCATCACGATCGCGTCCTCGGTGCCGGCCACCAGCAGGTTGAGCTGGCTCTTGGCCTTGAGGTCCGCGGTCGCGGGATTGACGACGCACTGCGCCGTCCCAGTAGCCGACGCGCACGGCGGCCACCGGCCGCTCGAACGGGATGTCGGAGATGTAGAGCGCGGTCGACGCGCCGATGATCGCCAGCATGTCGGAGTCGTTCTCCAGGTCGGCCGAGAGCAGGAGCCCGATCACCTGCGTCTCGCAGGCGTAGCCCTCGGGGAAGAGCGGCCGCAGCGGGCGGTCGATCATGCGCGAGGTCAGGACTTCCTTCTCGTTCGGCCGGCCCTCACGCTTGAAGAAGCCGCCGGGGATCTTGCCGCCGGCGTAGTTGCCCTCGCGGTAGTCGACCGTGAGCGGCATGAAATCGATGCCGGCCTTCGGCTCCTTCTGCGCGCAGGCCGTCGCCAGCACCACGGTGTCGCCCACGCGCACCACGACCGCACCGTCGGCCTGCTTGGCCATCTTCCCCGTCTCGATCGACAGGGTGTGGCGGCCAAGGGCCATTTCCACTCGTTCCATTTGTCTCTTGCTCTCCGCTCACCGCCGGCGGCCGCCCTCGCGGTACGCCGGGAACAGGAGGAGCGGGCCTTACGGACGCACGACGCCCTTCATCGCGGGCGGCATCGCCGCGGCCTCAATCCAGGTCAAGTCGATCTACTTGCGGATGCCCAGTCTGCCGATCAGGACGCGATAGCGCTCCAGGTCCTTGCCCTTCAGGTACTCGATCAGCCGACGGCGCTGCCCGACCAGCTGAAGCAAGCCCCGACGCGAATGATGGTCCTTCGGGTGGGACTTGAAATGCTCGTTGAGGTAGCTGATCCGCTCACTCAGGAGGGCTGCCTGCACCTCGGGGGAACCCGTATCCGTACCGTGAATCCGGTAACCCGAGACGACCTCCGTTTTCTGGGCCTTGCTGAAACTCACCGACTGACCTCCCTTGACTCCTCTTTCCTCTCTTCAATGAACGGGAGAAATACCACGGCGCGGCGAGCCCTGTAAACTCTTGGAAACCCTCGATCTCCTCCTCTTCTTCGCCTTCGCCGCCGTGGCGGTCCTGCTGCCCGGGATCGCCCTCCAGCGCCTCTTGCGAGTGGAGATCGACTCGGCGCTCGTGGTCCCGCTGGGGACAGCTTTCTGCGCCGCAGCCTACTGGCTGAGCCTGCGAACGGGCGTCCCCGCCCTCTTCCCGCTCCTCCTGGCCGCGCTCGTCGCGGCGGCGTGGCTCACCGGTCGCGATCCCCTCGTGCTCGCACCCGGCCCGCCCCTTCGTGGTGCCCTGGCGCCGGCGCTCGGCCTGCGTGGCGCTCCTGGCGGTCGCCCAATACGCCTGGAACCGTGTCGACCCCGCAACGGGCGAGTTCATGCTCGACCCGCTCGTCACCTTCGACTCGGCCTTCCACGTGGGCCTGACGCACGAGCTCGTGGCTTCGCTACCCGCCCCAGGTCCCGGGCGTCTCCGGCTTCCCGATCGGCTACCACCTCGGCACCGACCTCGTGCGCGCGGCGGCACGGCGCTGGGCCGCACGTGTCGCCCTGGGACTCGCTCACGCGGCTCGACGTCACGCTCTGGGGGCTCGCCCTCGTCCTCTCGCTGCGCGCGCTGGCCGCGCGGCTCGGCGCTCCCCCGCTCGCCGTCACGCTCCTGCCGTGGACGCTGCTGCTCGACGGACTTCTCCTTCGCGTTCGCGCGCAACCCGCAGGCCCACTGGTGGACCGACCTGCTGCGCGGCAACCTGCTGCTGTCGCTCGTCTACGCCAATCCCGCTCGTCCCGGCGCTCGGCCTCGCGCTCGGCTGCCTGCTCGCGCTCTCACGCTTCGAAGAGACCGGACGACGCGGCGCATCTCGCGCTCGCCGCCCTGCAGGCGGCGGCCGTGCCCTTCTTCAAGGTGTTCCTCGGCGCGCAGCTCCTGCTCGGCCTCGGAGTCGCGTTCCTGCTCGCGCGCGGAGCGAGGCGCTCTGCGCTCCTCGCCGTGGCGGCGCCCGCCGGCCTCGTCACGGCGCTCCTCGTGCTCGGCCAGGGCGGCGAGACGCTCGCCGTGCGGCTCGCGCCGCTCGACCTGGTGCAGGTCACGCGCGAGACGCTCGGCCTCGCCCCGGTCGACGGGATCGCGCTCGTCGCAGCCGCGCTCGTCTGGCTGTTCCTGTCGCTCGGCCTTCGCGCCGTCGGCCTGCCGGACGCGCTCCGCGCGCTCCGCGGGCCGGCGCTCGGCTCCGCCCTCGCGGCGATGGCGCTCTGCGGCTGGCCGCTCGGGCTGCTGCTGCGCGTCTCGGCTCCCGAGGTGCTCGCGGGCCAGAAGATGGTGAACGACGCGGCCTATCTCGTCGAGCAATCGCGGGCCGCTGCTCTGGATCTTCGCCGCGCTCGGCCTGGCGCGCTTCGCGTCCTCGCCGCGCGCGTCGAGCGGTCGTCGTGGCTGCCGCTGCTGCTCTTCGCGACGCCCGCGACCTGGCAGTACGTCGTCAAGAAGGCCCGCACGGCGCCCGACCGCATGCCGGCGCCGATGGTGCGCGCGATGGACGCGCTCGCCACGGCCTCGAGACCGGGCGACGTCGTGCTCCAGCGGCCCGGCGGACGCTGGCCGCCGGCGCCGGTGGTGCTCGCCGGCCGCCGCGTCCCCTACGAGCGCTTCACGCCGTACCTGACGCAGTTCGTCTCGAAGGCCGATCTCGAAGCGCGCCACGAGACCGTCTTCCGCTTCTTCCGGACGGAGGACCCGCAGGAGGCGATGCAGATCGCGCGCTCGCTCGGGGCCTCCTACCTCGCGCTCTACGGCAGCGACCGCGTGCGGTTCGACACGACGGGGCTGCTGGAGAGCGTCTACGAGGAGCCGGGGGCGAGGGTGTATCGGATCGTGGGGACGAACTGACGCCGCCGCCAACGGAACAAGCGTGGTCGCCACAGGTAGCGGCGACCGGAGGGCTCCCGAGACGGATGCAATCGGGGGCGCTCAGACCCGTCACGGGATCCCGGTCCCGCGGAGACGTCGACCACGCCGCTAGAATGCGCGGGATAGCAGCTCGCGCGGTAGATGCCCGGGCCGATACGGACGTACTTGTCCTGGAAGTTGATGTCGTACTGCTCGCTGACCGTGTTCGAGCCCAGCTTGACCGCGATCTCCTCGCCGTCGTCCTTCGCGCAGTAGCCCTTCTTCGCCATCGCCTCGACGACCGCGCCGTGGTAGGCCGGGATGCTCTTGACTGCCGGCCAGGGTGTTCCCGGCGCCACCTGGTCGAAGTTGAAGAGCTCCGGCTTCTCCTTCATCACCTGCTCGACCGCCGCGGTGATGTCCTTGATGTAGCGGCTGTCGTCCTCGCGCGCGCAGCTCACCTCGCGGCTCGAGGGCAGCGGGCAGCCCGCGGGGGACGGCGGCAGCGGCGCCAGCGCCGACGCCGACGGCACGACGGACGGGCTGCACGTGGTGCGATAGCTCCCGGGTCCGAAGCGCGCCTGCGCCCACGAGGTCAGCACGTGGAACTGCTCGCTCGAGGTCGCGCGATCGGTCACGGCGAGCTCCTCGCCGTCGTACTCCGCGCAGATGCCCTGGCGGTCGAGGATCTTGATGAGACCGACGTAGTAGGCCCCGTGGCTCTTCACGATGTCGCCTTCGAAGATCGCCGGCTGCTCGGCCTGCAGCGTCCGGATCGCGCGATCCACGATCTCGAGGTAGTCCGACCCCTCGATGCGGCAGCCCGCGTTCGGGTTGCCCACCGGGAGCTTCGCGCAGCTCAGCGAGAGCGGCGGATCGGCGAGCGGTGTCGGCGCGGGCGTCGGCGCCGCCGGCACGCTCACCGGCGGCTGCGTGGGACCGGCGGAGCCGCCGCCTCCGCAGCGCCCAAAGGAGAGTCCCGCCAATACGACCAACAACACTCCCGACGCACGCCGGCTCGATCTCGTCATGCGAGCTGCTCCCGCCCTGCTAGAAGGCCGCCGGGTAGCAGCTCGCGCGATAGATACCCTGGCCCAGCCGGATGTACTTGTCCTGGAAGTTGATGTCGAACTGCTCGCTCATCGTGTTCGAGCCCTGCTTGACCGCGATCTCCTCGCCGTCGTCCTTCGCGCAGTAGCCCTTCTGGGCCAGGATCTCCACCACGGCGCCGTGGTACGCCGCGAGGTTCTTCACCGCCGGCCAGCCCGTGCCCGCCGCGGTGTCGCCGTAGTTGAAGAGGTCGGGCTTCTCCTTCAGGACCTGCTCGATCGCCGCCGTCATGTCGTTGATGTAACGGCTCGAGTCGCGGCTGCAGGCCACTTCCCGGCTCGAGGGCAGCGTGCATCCGGCGGGCGGAGGCGGCAGCGCCCCCTGGACCACCGGGATGACCGACGGGCTGCAGGTCGTGCGATAGCTCTGGGGTCCGAAACGCGCACGCGCGGCGGACGTCAGGACGTGGAACTGCTCGCTCGAGGTCGGACGGTCGGTGACCGCGAGCTCCTCGCCGTCGAACACCGCGCAGATGCCCTGACGATCGAGGACCTTGATCAGGCCGACGTAGTACGCGCCGGTGCTCAGCACCTGGTCCCCCTCGAAGAGCGCCGGCTGCTCGGCCTGCAGCGTCCGGATCGAGCGGTCCACGATCGTCTGGTAGTCCGAGGGCTCGATGCGGCAGCCCGCGTTCGCGTTGCCCGGCGGCAGCTTCGTGCAGGTCGTCGAGAGCGGCGGATCTCCCATCGGCGTCGGCACGGGGGTGGGTGTTGCAGGGAGCGTCACCGGCGGCTGCGTGGGACCGGCCGAGCCGCCCCCTCCGCAACGTCCGAACGCCAGGCCCGACACGACGATCAAGATCAATCCAGAAGCACGCCGACTCGACTTCATCATTCCCAACGCCCCCTGCGCGCCGCGATCGCGACGCAATAAATGCGAAATTTTAGCACAGGGCATTCGCTTCTGGCTCGTAAAATCTCGCGAACGCGGGCTTTTCCGCTCAGGCCTCGGGGCCGAGAAGCACGACGTCCGGGTGCAGCGCCGCCGCCGCGGCAGATCCGAGCCCGAGCTGTCGAACCCGCGCGGGACGGCGAGCGCGAGCAGCTCGCCGTCCTCGTCGACGACGCGCACGCGCTCGACGGCCGTCAGCGGGAAGCCGAGCAGCACGTCCTCGGCACCGAGCTCGCGACCGTGGCCGACGCGCTTTCGTCCTTCCGCCCCCACCTTGACCGCCGGCCATTCCGGAAGCAGCTGCGCCATCGGGATCACGCGCTCGCGCGCACGGTCGAAGCTGTCGCCCGGCACCGCCTGGTCGAGCCCGAAGCCTCCCGAACGCGTGCGGCGGAGCCCCACGAGGTGCGCGCCGCATCCCAGGCGCTCGCCGAGATCGCGGGCGATCGCACGCACGTAGGTGCCCGCGGAGCAGCGCACCTCGAGCTCGAGCGTGTCGCCGGCACGCGACAAGAGGTCGAGTGCTCTGACCTCGACCGGCGTCGCCGCGCGAGCCGTCGCCTCCCCCCGCCGCGCCAGCTCGTAGAGCCGCCGACCGTCGACCTGCCGCGCGGAGAACGCGGGCGGAACCTGGTCGAAGCGGCCCACGAGCCCGGCAAGCGCCGCCCCCAACGACTCGTCCGTCAGCTCGATCCGGCGCGGCTCGCCGAGCGGCTCCCCCGTCAGGTCGTCGGTGGTGGTCGCGAAGCCGAGCCGCAGCGTCGCACGGTAGGTCTTCTCGCCCGCGGTCAGGAAGCGCGCGAGCCGCGTCGCGCGGCCGAGGCACAGCGGCAGCACGCCCGTCGCGAAGGGGTCGAGCGTGCCCGTGTGCCCGACGCGCCGCGTCCCGAGCGCGCGGCGCGCGCGGTCGACGATGTCGTGCGACGTCGGGCCGGCGGGCTTGTCGACGACGAGGACGCCGTCCACGGGAGCCGCTACTCCGGCTCCTCGCCGCCGTCGCCGGCGTCCCCGCTCGCAGGCGAGGCGCGGCGGCGCTCTTCGTCCAGCAGCTGCGCGACGCGGTCGGTCGCGTCGAGGCCCTTGTCGTAGCGGAACTCGACCTCGGGCGTATGGCGGATGCGCAGCCGCTTGCCGAGCTCGCGCCGCACGAAGCCGCTCGCCTGGCCCAGCGCCTTCATGGTCTTCTCGCGCTCGGCCTCGCTGCCGAGGACGCCGACGTGCACGCGCGCGAGCCCGAGGTCGTGCGTCATCTCGACGCGCGTCACCGTCACGAAGCCGAGCCGCGGGTCCTTGAGGTCGGAGGCGATCATCCGCGCCACCTGCTCGCGGATCTCCTCGGTCAGCCGCTGCGCCCGCCGGCCCATCAGAGGATCTCCAGCTGCTGATCGACCAGCAACACGTCGCGCGCGGTCGCCGCCTCGCCGGCCACCGCCGACAACGTCGACTCGAGATGGCCGTGATCGGTGTTGACCGAGACGACCGCGACACGCGCCCGCTGCCAGAGGTCCTGGTGCTCGACCTCGGCGACGGCCACGTTGTGCCGGTTGCGCACGCGGGTTTCGAGGCTCCGCAGCGCCTGGCGTTTGTCCTTGAGCGACCTCGCGCCCGGGAAATGCAGGTCGAGGGTCAGCAGGCCGATCACCATGAGCTCAAGCCTACTACGCCCGTCAGAAGGCGGCCGTGAGCACCACCTGCCCGCCGCTGTAGCGCAGCGTGCCGCCGAGGTCCCTAGAGAGGGTCTCGCGGTCGTAGCGGAACTTCGAGTAGGTGTACTGGAAGCCCAGGCCGACGTGTCGGGTGACGTGGAAGATCAGGGCGCCGCGCGCGTCGGTGATCGAGGCTTCCGAGTTCTCGGGCTTGACGATGATGTAGCGGAAGTCGCTGCGCACGAGCAGGCGGCGCGCCGGCCACCAGTACAAGTAGCCTCCCAGATCGCCTGTCGGCTGGCCGAGACTCCTCGAGACGTCGAACGGCCGCGTCGCCGTCCCGCCCGAGGGCGTCGTGGTGCTGCCCTGTCCGGAGATCCCGGCGTCGATCTTGAGGTAGCCGAGGCCGAGCGCGGGGCCGATTTCGAAGCGGTCGTTCTTGTAGGCCGCAAAGCGGTAGACGCCGGACAGGTAGTAGGAGCTCACGCGGCTGGTCACGGAGGCGCCCGCGTGGATGACCTGGTCGCCCCAGTTGATGTCCCGCTGCAGGGTCACCCCGTCGCCGTCGCGGTTGTGGCGGTACCAGCTCATGCTCAATTGGTGGCGCCGCCCCGGCCGCCAGAACGCCTCGAGGTAGCCGCGCGTCGCGCTGTCCGGCAGGTCGAGGCCCTCGAAGTCGACGGGCGGGACGGTTTGGCCTCCGGCGCTGAAGGTCAGCTGCGTGTCGGACAGGATCTTGAAGCCCCCGACCTCGATGCGGAACGTGTCGGGAACGTCGGAATAGCTCTCGGTCTGCGCGTGGGCCAGGCTCGCGAGCAGCGACGCGGCGGCCACGAATCCGAAGACAAACGTGTGACGGATGACTCTCACTCTGGCTCTCTCCTTGACAGCGCCCTTATTCCCCATCATCGCACTCTCCGCGCACTCCCACTAGCGCCTCGGCCCGACAACTTCGGGCATCGCTCCGGTCGTAACGGGTTGACCGCGGCGCGGCGCGGGGCGTAGCGTCCTCGACCATGAGAGCCCTGGCCCGCTTCGCGATCCTGGCTGCGTCGCGCGGCCGCGTCCGCCGAGCCGCCCGCGCCACGCCGCATCATCGACGTGCACATGCACGCCGAGTCGCAGGACCCGCGCTTCGGCGCGGCCTTCACCAACCCCCTCACCGGGGAGACGGTGACGGCCTCCGCCGACGAGGCCTCGCACACAGCCGCCTGCCTCGCGACGATGGAGCGGCTGAACATCGTGCGGGCCGTGGTGAGCGGAGGCGAGCATCACGAAGCAGTGCTGCGCTGGAAGCAGCGCGCGCCGGAGAAGGTGCTGGTGGGCTACGGGTTCGACGACCCGGCGCAGCTCGACGCCGGCTTCCTCCGCCGCGAGCACGCCGCCGGGCGCCTGCAGGTCCTCGGCGAGGTCGGCTCGCAGTACGCAGGCGTCGCTCCGAACGACCCGCGAATGGAGCCGATCTACGCGCTGGCCGAGGAGCTGGATGTGCCGCTCGGCTTGCACCTCCATCCGGGCCCGCCGGGCGCCGCCTACCCGCCGTTCGGCATGACGAAGATGCGTGCGACGAACGGCCGCCCGCTCCTGCTCGAGGAGCCGCTGCTGCGCCATCCCAGGCTGCGCCTCTACGTCATGCACGCCGGCTGGCCGTTCCTCGACGAGACGATCGCGCTCCTCTACGCCCATCCGCAGGTCTACGTCGAGCTCGGGCGTGATCGACTGGACGCCAGCCGCGGCCCGAGTTCCATCGCTACCTCCGCGGGCTGGTGGACGCCGGCTACGGCAAGCGCGTGATGTTCGGCTCCGACCAGATGGTCTGGCCCGAGGCAATCGAGATGGCGGTCCGCAACATCGAGGCCGCCAGCTACCTGACCGCGAGCCAGAAGGACGACATCTTCTATGGGAACGCCGCGCGCTTCCTCAGGCTCATGCCCGCCGAGAAGCCCTGACATCTGGTCGATCGAGAAGCTGCCGACGCTGGCGGGCGGGTATTCCTTCAGGCGCGCAGGAAGCCTGACCCGGGAGCGTGTACTGAATCACGTAGGCGTTCTTGCGACAGTAGTACTGTCCGATACGATGTCGGCGCGCTCGAACGGGTCCATGCGCAGCTTGTACACCTTGGGCGCGCGCAGACGTGAACGGGTTGCGCAGACCTCCATCCCGGGCCGCGCTGCTCGCAAGATCGTCTTGAAGCGGTCGGCGCGACGCATAGCATCCCGTCGTCGTTGAAGTAGTAGAAGTCGTGGCGGGCGCGGTGCTCTTCGCTTTCCCTCAGGTACGGCACGAGGTTGTAGCCGTCCAGGTGGACCTTGTAGGTCAGGCCACCCGCCTTCGGCGCCCAGCCCTTGAGCAGGCGCTCCTTGATCGTCGTATCGCCCGCGCCACGAGGAGCGTCGGGGAGCCAGTCGAGGCCGGGATCACCATCTCGTTGGAGACCGTTCCGGGCTTGACCGTGGCCCGGCCAGCGGATCATCGCCGGCACCCGGAACGCGCCCTCCCAGTTCGTGTCCTTCTCGCTCCGGAACGGTGTCGTCGCGGCCGTCCGGCCACGACCACTGCGTTGGGGCCGTTGTCCGTCGTGTAGACGCACGATCGTGTCGTTCGGCGATCCCGAGCGTCGTCGAGCGCCTTCAGGAGCTTGCCCGACCGTGCGCGTCGTGCTCGAGCATGCCGTCGCGTACTGCGTTCCCGGGCATGCCGCTCTGGCCCCGCGATCGACTCCCGGCTCGTGCGTGAAGCAGTGCATGCGCGTGGTGTTCATCCAGGTGAAGAACGGCTTGCCGGCCTTCACCTGCCGCGTGATGAAGTCGATCGCGCGCCGCCGTCGTCTCGTCGTCGATCGTCTCCATGCGCTTGCGGTTGAGCGGGCCCGTGTCCTCGATCTTTCCGTCCGCGTACGAGTGCAGCACGCCGCGCGGGGCCTGCTTCATGAACTCCGCGTCGTTCTTCGGGTAGTCAGGGCCGCTCCGGCTCCTCCTCCGCGTTCAAGTGGTAGAGGTTCCCGAAGAACTCGTCGAAGCCGTGGTTGGTGGGCAGGAACTCGTCGCGGTCCCCGAGGTGGTTCTTGCCGAACTGCCCCGTCGCGTAACCGAGCGGCTTCAAGGCTTCGGCGATCGTTATGTTCTGCTTCTGGAGCCCCTCCTTCGCGCCCGGGATGCCCACCTTGAGCAGGCCGCGTTCGGAATCCGACCTCGCCGGTGATGAACGTCGAGCGGCCGGCGGTGCAGCTGTTCTCGGCGTAGTAGTCCGTGAACAGCATGCCCTCCTTCGCGATGCGGTCGATGTGGGGCGTGCGATAGCCCACGACGCCCATCGCGTAGGCGCTGATGTTCGTCTGGCCGACGTCGTCGCCGAAGATCACGAGGATGTTGGGCTTCTTCGCGGGCGCCTGGGCCTGCGCCGCCGGGAGCGGCGAGCGCGAGCCCGAGAGCGGCTGCCGCAGCGACTGACGGTCTCGAACGCATAGGGGGGCCCTCCTGAGATCGAGCCTGGGACGCGGCTTCGGGGCAGACTGCAGGCGAGCTTACGGACTCGAAAACGGCCGGTCTATTGGCCTTTGGTCCCACACCCTCGAGCGGGACCTCGACCGCAAGCCAGGCCGCTCGCCGCATCGTTAGACGGGCCCGATGCTCGAGGGAAAGGAGCGACTCCATGCGCGCGACGGTCCTTCTCGCGTTTCGCGCGGCGGCGGCTCTCGCCGCTCTCGCGGCGCCCGCGGCGCTGGGCGCGCAGGACGCTCAGCCGCCCGCCCCTCCGGCGGATTCCGAGACGTCCTGGGAGTTCGGCCTGTCGGGTGCCCTCTACGTGCTGCCCGACGAGGAGGACTTCGTGCAGCCGACGTTCCGGGCCGACCACGGCGTGCTGCACCTCGAGACCCGCTACAACTACGAGGACCGCGACTCGGTCTCGTTCTTCGCGGGAGCCAACTTCGAGTTCGGAGACAAGGTGAAGCTCGCGCTCACACCGATGCTCGGCGGGCTCGTGGGCAACACCGACGGGATCATCCCCGCCCTCGAGGCGGACTTCAGCGCGGGGATCTTCGAGGCCTACGCCGAAGCCGAGTACGTGTTCGACCTCGGAGACAGCTCGAGCAAGTACTTCTACATGTGGTCGGAGCTCAGCCTGTGGCCGACGGAGTGGCTGCGCGCGGGCCTCGTCACGCAGAGGACGCGCGTCTACAAGACCGAGCGCGACATCCAGCGCGGGCTGCTCCTCGGCTTCTCGTTCAAGCGGCTCGAGGGCACGGTCTACTTCTTCAACCCCGGCAGCGACGACCACTTCACGGTGGTGTCGCTCGGAGTGTCGTTCTGAAAGCCGTCGCTCGCCCGAGCGAACGGCTCTAGGTGAGGGTCTCCTTCACGCGCTCGGTCGTGAAGAACTCGATCACGTCGCCGGGCTTGACGTCGTTGTAGCCGGCGATCCCGATGCCGCACTCCATGCCGTTCTTCACTTCGCTGGCGTCGTCCTTGAAGCGCTTGAGCGAGCTCACCTTGCCGGTGTGGATCACCACGTTGTCGCGCAGCAGCCGCACGTTGGCGGTGCGGGTGACCTTGCCGTCCTGCACGTAGCAGCCGGCGATCGTGCCGATCTTCGAGATCTTGAAGGTGTCGCGCACCTCGGCCGCGCCGAGCCGCACCTCGCGAACCTTGGGCTCGAGCAGGCCCTCCATCGCCTTCTTCATCTCCTCGGCGACGTCGTAGATGATCGTGTAGAGCCTGAGCTCGACCTCGTCGCGCTCGGCGATCTCGGCGGCCTTGCGCTCGGGCCGCACGTTGAAGCCGATCACCACGGCGTTCGACGCCGCCGCGAGCAGCACGTCGCCCTCGGTGACGGCGCCCACGCCCTGGCGGATGATGCGGACCTTGATCTTCTCCTGCGGCAGCTTGGCGAGCTGGTCGGCGACGGCCTCGAGCGAGCCCTGCACGTCGGCCTTCAGCACCAGCAGCAGCTCCTTGAGCTGGCCGTCGGCGATCGCACGCCCGAGATCTTCGAGCCGGACGCGCGACGAGGCCGACAGCGCCTTCTCGCGCATCTTGAGCTGGCGGAAGTTGACGATCGACTGCGCCTTCAGGCTGTCGGTCACGCCCAGCAGCTGGTCGCCCGGCTCCGGCAGCGACGGCAGGCCCAGCACCTCGACCGGCGTCGACGGACCGGCCTGCTTGAGCCGCGCTCCGCGATCGTCCACGAGCGCGCGGATCTTGCCGGTGACGGCGCCGGCGACGACCGTGTCGCCGACGCTGAGCGTGCCGTCCTGCACCAGCACGGTCGCGACGGGACCGCGGCCCTTGTCGAGCCGTGCCTCGAGCACGGTGCCGAGCGCCGGCTTCTTGGGGTTGGCCTTGACCTCCTGCAGGTCGGCCACCAGCAGCAGCATCTCGAGCAGCTGCTCGAGCCCCATCTGCTTCTTCGCCGAGACGTTGACGAAGACGTTGGTTCCGCCCCACTCCTCGGGCATCAGCCCGCGGTCGGAGAGCTGCTGGCGCACGCGGTCGGGCTGCGCGTCCGGCTTGTCGATCTTGTTCACGGCGACCACGATCGGCACGCCGGCCGCCTTGGCGTGGTCCATCGCCTCGAGCGTCTGCGGCATCACGCCGTCGTCGGCGGCCACGACCAGCACCACGATGTCGGTCACCTTGGCGCCGCGCGCGCGCATCAGCGTGAAGGCCTCGTGGCCGGGCGTGTCGAGGAACACGACGCGCCGCGTGCCGACGTCCACGTGGTAGGCGCCGATGTGCTGCGTGATCCCGCCGGCTTCGCCCGCCGCGACGGCGGTCTGGCGGATCGCGTCGAGCAGCGAGGTCTTGCCGTGGTCGACGTGGCCCATGACCGTGATCACGGGAGCGCGCGGAACGAGGTCCTCCGGCTTCGACTCGACCTCGCCGAACTTGAACTGCTCTTCCTCGAAGGACTGGATCTGCGCCTCGTAGCCGAACTCCTTGCAGATCTCGATCGCGAGCGCGGGCTCCAGGCTCTGGTTGACCGTCGCCATGATCCCGCGCGAGATGAGCGCCTTCATGATGTCGCGCGACTTGGCGTCGGGCATCTTCTCCGAGAGCTCCTTCACCGTCACGCCCTCGGACAGGTTGATCTGGCGCGGCGGGCCGGTGTAGACCGGGCGCTCCTCGCGCTGGACGACGATCGGCGCGCCCTTCTTCCGCGGCGCGGGCCGGCCCACCGGGCGCGGCGGCCCCGGCGGCGCGGGACGCGCGTACGGCGAGGCGGGGCGCGCCAGCATGCCCGGCATGCCCGGACGACCTGCGACCGCGTGCGGAGAGCGCGGCAGCGCGGCGCCGGCCGTGAGGTGCGGGCTCGTCGGGTGAGGGCTCGTGGGATGCGGACCCACGGGCCGCGGCGGAGCGATCGGCCGCAGTGGGCGCGGCGGCGCCGGACGCGCCAGGACGGGCCGCGGCGCGGGAGCGGCCGGCGGCGGCGCCGTCACGGACTCGACGGCCGCGTCAGCAGCGGCGGCCACGGGCGGCGGAGGCGGAGCCGCTGGAGCGATCGGACGCACGGGGCCCGCGAGGCGCGCAGCCGTCACGGTCGTGCGCACCGGACCGGGCGGCGGGGGCGGCGGCGCCTGCGCGACAGGCGGCTCGGGCATCGGCTCAGCCTCGACCTCGGCGGGCGCCTCGGCCTCGTCGATCGCCTCCTCCGGCTCGTCCTCGGGGATCTCGACGCGAACCATGGTGCTCTTCGGGGCGAGCCGGGGCGCGCCAGCAGCGTGCGTCAGCACCGTCCCCTGCGCTTCCGACTTCTCGGGCTCCGCCTTGCGGCGTTTCCCGGACTTGCGCTCCTCGGCGGCGACGCGCGCTTCCTCGGCGGCAGCCTCGCGGGCGGCCCGCTCCGCGGCGACCCGCTCCTGCTGCTCGCGCTCCTGCCGGTCGCGCTCGTCCTCGTCCTCCTCGCTGCCGTAGACGCGCTTCTTCTTCGCGGTGAGCGCGTCGATCTTCAGGATGCGGCGGAGCTTGTCGGCAGTGTCCTCGTCGACCGAGCTGGAGGCGGTCTTCACCTCGACCCCGAGCTTCTTCAGGCGGTCGATGACCTCCT
The DNA here is from genome assembly GCA_963744315.1 of uncultured Acidobacteriota bacterium. Classification (GTDB taxonomy): domain Bacteria; phylum Acidobacteriota; class Vicinamibacteria; order Fen-336; family Fen-336; genus DATBSL01. The sequence goes on along the minus strand of CAVUTB010000010.1, from coordinate 29,015 downwards.
GGCTCGAGAGATTCAGATCCCGGGCGAGCCCGAAGACCCTAACGTTCGCCATCCGTCCCACCCTCCTCGGATCCACTCTCCGCCGTCGCGGCCGCCGGCTCGGCGGTCGCGCCTTCCGGCTGGTCCGCCGCTGCCTGGTCCGCCGCTGCCTGGTCCGCTGCTGCCTGGTCCGCTGCTGCCTGGTCCGCCGCTGCCTGGTCCGCCGCGGCCTGGTCCGCCGCTGCCTGGTCCGCCGCTGCCTGGTCCGCCGCTGCCTGCGTCCGCCGCCGCCTGCTCGGCCGCGAGCCTTTCGGCCTCCGCCGCGTCGCGGGCGTCCCACTCCGCCTGCGCGAGCCCTGCCGCTTCGCGGATCTTCTCGACCGTCTTCGGACCCACGCCCTCGAGCCCGCCCAGCTCCTCGTCGCTCATCTCGGCGAGGTGCGCGAGCCCGTGGATGCCGGCCTCGACCAGCTTCTGCACGATGTTGTCGGCCACGCCGTGGGCCTCGAGGCTGCGGATCTCGTCGACCGCGCGCGCCATGCGCGCCATCTCGGCCTCGACCTCGCGGCGCTTCTCTTCCTCGCTCTTGATGTCGATGCGCCAGCCCACGATCTTGGCCGCGAGCCTGACGTTCTGGCCCTTCTTGCCGATCGCGAGGCTCAGCTGCTTGTCCTCGACGACGACCTCCATGATGCGCTGCTCCTCGTCGACGACCTGGACGCGGCTCACCTTGGCCGGCGAGAGCGCGTTCAGCACGAAGGTGGTCGGATCGTCGCTCCACTCGACGATGTCGATCTTCTCGCCGCGCAGCTCGCGGATGATCGACTGCACGCGCGTGCCCTTCATCCCGACGCAGGCGCCGACCGGGTCGACGTCGCGCTCGCGCGAGATCACCGCCACCTTGGCGCGCTCGCCCGCCTCGCGCACGGCGCCCTTGATCTGGACGGTGCCGTCGTAGATCTCGGGCACCTCCATCTCGAACAGCTTGATCAGCAGGGCGGGATCCGTGCGGCTCACGATCACCTGCGGGCCCTTGGCAGCCTTCGCCACGCGCACGATGGCGACGCGCACGCGGTCGCCGGTCTGGTAGGCCTCGGCGCGGCTCTGCTCCTTGCGCGGCAAGAGCGCCTCGGCGCGCCCGAGGTCGACCACGAAGTCGCCCATCTCCTGGCGCTTGACGATGCCGTTCACGACCTCGCCGACGCGGCCCGAGTACTCGGCGAACACGTTGTCGCGCTCGGCCTCGCGCACCTTCTGGAAGATCACCTGCTTCGCGGTCTGGGCCGCGATCCGGCCCAGCACGTCGGTCGGCTTCGGGAACTCGATCTCCTGGCCGAGCTCGAGCTCGGCGCCCGGGAAGAGCTGCTTCGCCTCCTCGAGCCCGAGCTGGGTCTCGGGAATCTCGACCGTCTCGACCACCTGCTTGACGGCGAAGACCTCGATCTGCCCGGTCTCCTCGTTGAAGCGGCTGCGGAGATCCTCCGCGCCCTTGTAGTACTTCTTGGAGGCGGTCAGGATCGCGTCCTCGATCGCGGCGATGATCACGTCCGGGTTGATGTTCTTCTCCCGGCTGATCTGCTCGATCTGCTGACGCAGCTGATTGGCCATCTCGCTCTCTTCGCTCGCTATCCGTTCTTCGGGAACTCGACCTCGAGGCGCCCGTGGGAGATCTTGGCGAGCGGAATACGCGCGCTCGCCTTCTCCTTGTCGAGCTCCAGGGTCACGATGCCGTCGTCGCAGGCGACGATGCGGCCGGTCCAGTGGCGGCGGCCCTCGACGGGCTCGTAGCTCGCGAGCTTCGCGAGCCGCCCGACGAAGCGCCGGTAGTCGGCTTCGCCGTGGAGCGGCCGGTCGAGCCCGGGGGAGGAGACCTCGAGGGTGTAGTGGCCGTCGATCGGGTCCTCGGCGTCGAGGATGGCCGAGACCTCCTCGGACACGGACTGCAGCGTGTCCAGGCCGATCCCGCCGCCGGGCTCGTCGACGAAGAGCCGCACCAGCTGGCCCCCCTGGGCGCGCTTCAGCTCGACGTCCACGAGCTCGAGACCGCGGTCGGCGGCCACGCGCGTGGCGACGGACTTCACCCGCTCAACCGTCCCACCCTGCCGCGTCAGTTTTCCCTCCAAAAAAAAGAGTGGGCTAGCCCACTCTGGTCCAGCGCCCGTTGCCAGAACGGAAAGTGTAGCAGGGATTGGGGGTCCGTCGCAAGAATCCCGCGGCTCCAGTGTCTTGAAGCGCAGCGCCTTGAAGCGCGCTCATCCCGTCGAAGCAGGTCGCTTATCCGCTTGAAGTGGCCGGCGCGCCCGAGGTATACGTTGCACTCAATTTCACGAGCGCGGCCGCATGCGTACGCTCCCGTCCTGATCGAACAAGGAGGCTTTTGCCTATGATGCGTTCCCGCCGTCTTGCGGGCCTTTTGGCGTTCGCCCTGCTGGTCGTCCCCGCCTTCGCCGTCGCACAGTCGCAGGCCACCACGGGCGTCATCGAAGGAACCGTCAGCGACCCGAGCGGCGCGCCGATCGCCGGCGCCACCGTCATCGTCAAGAACACCGCGACCAACCTCGAGCGCACGCTCGCGACCGACGCGGACGGCCGCTTCCGGGCGCTGCTGCTGCCGCTCGGCCCCTACAAGGTGACCGTCTCGCTCACGGGCTTCGCGACGCTCGTGCGCGAGGGCATCGTGCTGACGGTCGGCCAGTCGGCGAACCTCGCGCTGTCGCTCAAGGTCTCCAGCGTCCAGGAAGAGATCGTGGTGCAGGCCGACTCGCCCGTGATCGAGACGACGCGCGCCGAGTCGTCGACGCGCATCAACTCGGCCTCGATCCAGGGCCTGCCCAACAACGGCCGCAACTTCCTCGACTTCACGAAGCTCACGCCCGGCGTGAGCATCGTGCAGGGCCCGGACGGCGACGAGCTCAGCGTCAACGGGCAGAAGGGCATCTACAACAACGTCTCGGTGGACGGCGCCGACTTCAACAACCCGTTCTTCGGCGAGCAGCGCGGCGGCCAGCGGCCGGCCTTCACCTTCAACCTCGACGCGGTCCAGGAAGTGGTGGTCGTGGCCTCCGGGCGCCAACGCCGAGTTCGGCCGCTCGAACGGCGGCTTCGTGAACGTGGTGACCAAGTCCGGCACGAACCAGGTCCACGGCACGCTGCACGCCTACTTCAAGGACGACTCGCTCAGCTCGCCGCCCAAGAACAAGGACGGCAGCGAGGCGGACAAGTTCCCGTTCTCGCAGCAGCAGTTCGGCTTCACGCTCGGCGGGCCGATCGTCAAGGACAAGGCGTTCTACTTCGTCGCCCTCGACTACCAGAACGGCGACTCCACCAAGCAGACCGACCCGAGCCGCATCGAGCAGCGCGTGGTCGACTACTTCTCGGCCCTCGGCAGCCCCGGCGAGAACGGCTCGATCGAGCGCACCAACGACGCCCGCGTGTTCCTCGGCAAGATCGACTGGCAGCTCAGCCCCAAGCACCTCGCCACCATCCGCTACAACTACACCTGGGCCGAGCAGAAGAACGGCACCTTCGACGTCGACTCGTGGGGCGTGAGCGCCAACGCCGTCGAGAAGGACGACTCGAACGCCGTCACCGGCTCGCTGATCTCGAACCTGTCGGGCTCGCTGCTCAACGAGTTCCGCTTCCAGTGGGCGCGCGAGAACCGGCCGCGGCCCTACGACGGGCCGGACATCAGCGGCCAGAGCCGCCCGCTGCCGGACACCGCGTTCGACTTCGGCCGCGCCTACCGCTTCGGCGAGCCGTTCTTCATCCCGGTCGACTACTTCGACGAGCGCATCCAGTTCAACGACAACATTTCGGTGATCAAGGGCCGCCACTCGATGAAGTTCGGGGTCGAGTACAACCGCGTGCACTCGAACCAGACGTTCCGCGGCTTCCAGAACGGCCGCTACGTCTTCGGCTCGACCGACGGCTTCCTGAACTACGCGCGCAACCCGAAGTACGTCGAGTGCTCGAACGGCGCCACGTCGGAGACGGGCGCCTGCCCGGCCGGCACCGACATCACCGGCCCGCTGCTGCTGTTCCTCCAGCAGTTCGGCGTCGGCGGGCTCTCGGCCGAGGAGGCCGGCACGCAGGACATCCCGCAGACCGAGCTCGCGTTCTTCGCGCAGGACAAGTGGCAGCCGAACCGCAGCCTGACGGTCAGCTACGGGCTGCGCTGGGAGATGCAAAAGCAGGCCGACATGATCACGCCGGCGAGCGAGGTGTTCTACGCGCCGCTCATCGGCCAGACCGTCACCAACTCGTTCGGCACCTGGAAGTTCCCGTCGAACGGCGAGATCCCGTCGGACAAGTCGATGTGGCAGCCCCGGCTCGGGATCTCCTGGGATCCGAAGGCCGACGGCAAGACCGTGGTACGCCTGAACGGCGGACTGTTCTACGGCCGCGTCCCCGGCCTGGCGCTCGCCTCGTCGCGCTCGACGAACGGCAGCCGAGCGCAGAACGCGTTCCGCGCCAGCTTCTTCAACGGCTTCGGCGTCACGCCGCCGACCTATCCCAACCTGCTGCCGGCCGAGGCCGGGCAGGGCGTGCCCGATCACCCGGGCGTCTTCGTGTTCAACGAGGACTTCCAGAACCCGCGCACCTGGTCGGCATCGGCGTCGGTCGAGCGAGAGGTGGTGACGGACCTGGCCGTGCTGGTGCAGTACAACTACGCCAAGGGCGAGCACCTCACCCGCTTCCTGGAGCAGAACGACACGGCCTTCGGCTGCCCGTGGGGCACCGGCATCAGCGGGACGAACGGCATCGCCTGCGGCAACTCCGGCGGCGGCGGCCTCACGAGCGTCGAGTCGACGGCCAAGAGCAGCTACAACGGGCATCACCTTCGGGCTCACCAAGCGCTACGCGCCGCAACTACCAGTTCCAGGTCAACTACACGATGTCCTGGGACAAGTCCGACGACGACAACGAGCGCGACCCGTTCACCTACCGCTACATCGCCTACAACAACCTCGACGCCGAGTACGGCTACTCGGACCGCGACCAGCGCCACCGGCTGAACGCGGTGCTGCTGTGGCTCGCGCCCGGCAAGGTGAACGTGAACCTGCGCTACTCGTACCGCTCGGCCCAGCCGCTGTCGCTCAGCGCGACCGGGGCGGAGTCCCAGACCGTCTTCGGACCGGCCTCCGACCGCATCCGCTCCGACGGCTCGATCGTCGAGCGCAACACGGGCCGCAAGGAGAACGAGTACTCGTCGCTCGACCTGCGGCTCTCGCGCGAGTTCGCGCTCGGCAAGCGGGTCTCGATCGAGCCGATCTTCGAGGTCTTCAACCTGTTCGGCAGCAAGAACTTCAAGCAGCCGAGCTATCAGAACCTGGTCTTCAACTTCGACGGCACGATCGCGAGCGGCCTCGGCGATCCGCGCCAGGCGCAGCTCGGGGCACGGCTCATCTGGTAACGGTCTGATCCGCTGACGCAAGACGGGGCCGGCCTTCGGGCCGGCCCCGTTCTACAAGTCCGCGAGCCGGGTGGTGGCGTCTCCGAAGCGATCGAGCCTCACCCCCATGCGGTCCATCAGCGACAGGTGGAGGCTGCAGGCCTTGCGCTGCTCGTCGCCCTTCTCCAGGTAGTCGAGGATGCGGCCGGCCTTCAGGGAGCCGCCGCCCTTGCCGGTGAGCAGGATCGGCAGCTGTTCGGCGCCGTGGAGGTCCCCGTCGAACAGGCTCGACGCGAACATCAGGATCGAGTTGTCGAGCAGAGTCGTCTCGCCCTCCGAGATCGCCTTCATGCGCGAGGTGATGTAGGCGAACTGCGCGGAGTGGAACTGGTTGGTCTTCAGGTACATCGCCTCTTTCTCGGCGACCTTCCCGTTGTGCGTGAGGTCGAGGTGCAGGGCGCCCTGCACGCCCTCCACGAACTTGAAGTTCATCTGCGACAGGTCGTTGTTGAGCATCAGCGTCGCCACTCGCGTCTTGTCCATCTGGAACGCGAGCACGATCAGGTCGAGCATCAGCTTCATGTGTGCCGGCACGTCCTGCGGCAGCTCGTCCTTCGGACGCGGCATGTCGGGCTGCGCGAGCGTGGGACGCTAGCCTTCGAGCCGCTCCTCGCGTCGACGCCCGCTCGATCCGCTTCTCGATGTCGCGAATGCCCTCGAAGTACTCGCTCAGCTTGTGGCTGTCGTCCGCGCTGATGCGAGGCCGGAGGCCCTGCGCCTCCTGCCGCACCGCATCGAGGATGCTGCGGTCGAGCGTCCGGCCGGACCCGTCGTCCGACCAGGCGATCGAACGCCCGCGCGGGATAGAGCTCCTTGGCGGCCGAGCGCGTGGGCGAGATCCACGACAGGCTCGACCCGTAGATCATCGAGAGCCCGTCCTCGAGCCGCAGCTCGTTGGGCTCGATGCCGAGCACGAGGCTCGGGACTTCGGTCTGGTCGCGAGAGCCGTGGCCAGCACCTGGTCCATCGACGTGCCGACACGGATCTGGTTCGGATCGAGGCTGACGGGCGCCCCCGACAGCAGGTTCATGCGGCCGAGGTGCGGGCTCGTCGAGACCTGCGCCGACTGGTTGAAGAGGCCCCTGATGAACACCATGTCTTCCCGATGCGGCAGCATCGGCTGCAGGCCGGGCCCGAGCTCCATGTCTGCGCCGCTGCCCTTCGCCCACCAGTGCGCCGGCTCGACGCCGTTCGAGAAGTAGATGATGCCCAGGCGGACCGGGGGCTTCGTCGTGGTGCTGCTGCCCGTTGCCGGCTGCGCGAAAGCGGGCAGCGACTCCATCCACGGAAGGGTCAGGGCGGCGCCTATGCCTCGCAGAACGTGGCGCCGCGACGTGGTGGAAGGGAAACGCCTCGTGCTCATGGACTCTCTTCCCCGACGCCGCGCCGGCGCCCGCCGCGGCAGGCTTCGGCTGCGCCTCCTGCGTCGGCGTCGCGTCGACGCTGCTTCCGCGATGGCGGAACTGGCGGCTCGTCACGAGCCGCGTGGCCAGATCCGAGAACGACGCGTCGCCAGAAGGCTCGCTCATCTCGCGGATCAGCGGTCGATCGGACGCCTGCGGGTTTCGTCCGAGCGCGTAGCCCAGCATCTTCCTCGCCAGGGTCGTCATCACCTTGGCTCCCTGGCTCTGCAGGTATGTTAGCAGGCCATCGGACCCGACGATCGTCGACCCGTCCTTGAACTCACCCGTCAGATCGACCGGCGTGCCGTCGGCGTAGCTCGCGCGCTTGCGGCCCACCGCGTCGAACCCCTCGAGCGGGAAGCCCAGCGGGTCGATGCGCAGGTGGCACGAGGAACAGCGCGCGTCGCGCTTGTGCTGCGCCAGCTTCTCGCGCAGCGTCAGCCCGCCAAAAGCCTTGTCGTCCGCCGGCAAGTTGCCCGCGTCCGGCAGCGGCGGCGGCGTCGGCGTTCCGAGGATGCGCCTCAGGACCCAGTCCCCGCGCTTGACGGGGCTCGTGCGCAGCGGCGCCGAGGTCGTGGTCAGCACCGAGCCGAGCCGCAACGCCCCGCCGCGGTCGAACGCGCGCGCGCCGTCGACGCGTTCGACTCGATCGGTGGAGCTCACGCTGGCGTCGATCCCGTAGAAGGCCGCGAGCGTCTTGTTCAGGAACGCGTAGTCCGCGTGCAGGATCTCCTTGACCGGCCGTCCCTGCCTCACGATGTACTCGAAGGTGGAGACGGCCTCGTCGTACATCGACGCCTTCACCTCCTCGGTGAACTCGGGGAAGCGCCCGGTGTCGATGCCTCGATACTGGTCGAAGTGGTAGAAGCCGAGCCACTGTCCGAAGAACTCGGTCGCCAGGCGCCGGGCCTTCGGATCGGCCGTCATGCGCCTGACCTGGACAGCCAGCTTCGCCGGGTCGCGGAGCTCGCCGGCCGCCGCGGCCCGCCGCAGCTCGTCGTCCGGGATCGACGACCACAGGAAGAAGCTCATCCGGCTCGCCATCTCCCAGTCGTCGAGCGCGGCTTCGGCGGCACGCGGCGCGGCCTCCACGCGGTAGAGGAACGCCGGCGACATGAGGATGCGGGCGAGCAGCGCCCGCAGGGCCGCGTCGTGATCGAGGCGATGAGCGGAGCGCAACGATCCATAGAACTCGCGGAGGCGCGTCTGCTCGGTAGCGGTCAGCGGCCGCCGCCAGGCGCGGCTCGCGAACGTGAGGGCGTCCGCGACGTGGCCCGGCTCGGCGCGCCTCAGGGCCTGCGAGACGGCGTCGTAGTGTGCGCGCAGCGAACGAACGTGCGGCCTGACCGCCTCGGGCAGCGTCGCCACGGCGGCTGCCGTCATGTCCTCTATCTTGCGGCTCGTTCCCTTCACCTCGTAGTGGTCGAGCAGCATGCCCAGGTAGGCATCGTGGTACGGCCACGACCCGAACAGGTCGTTCCAGGCGTTGTCGAGCCGAGCGCGATCGCCGCCCTCGACGATGTTCCGGGTGAAGAAGTCGTCGGTGCGCTGGTACTTGACCGTGGTCACGAACGCGTCGTGCTCCGGGCTGTTGTAGGTGTTGTCGAAGGGCGCCGGGACGGGGTCCTTGTCCGCCGGATTGGGCTCGCCGTGCGAGTTGGGCGGCATCAGCTCGAGGTACTCGGCGATGCCGGCGCGGAAGCGGCGGTAGCCCTCGCTCTTCGGATCGCCGAGGAACACCCGCTCCCGGGACGCGAGCGCGGAGCGATCCGCGATCAGCACCCGCACCACCGCCTGGCGGTCTCGTCCCAGCTCCGCGTCGGCGTGAAGCTCGGCGAGCTGGTCGGCGTCCACGGGCACGTCGACCACGAACGACGTCGTCTCCGTGGTGGCGAAGTCGTCGGGGCCGATCGCGGAGCCGTCGGGACTCGTGCCGAAGCCGAGTCGCGCGACCTCGTCGGCCGGGAGCACGGAGCGGAGAGCCTTCGTCGACAGGATCGCTCCCGGCTGCCGGCGGCGTGTCACGGCAGCCGGCTCGTCGGGCTCCGGCAGCGGGGCAGCCTTGCGAATCACGATGCGCGGGTTGCGCCAGATGACCGCGGGACTGCCGCCGGGGCTCGCGTGGAGCGCGCTGACCGACAGCTGCACCTTCCAGGGGCCGGGGACGACCTTGAAGGCGCCCTCGGCGAACTTGCGGTTCAGCCGATAGGCGTACGTGTGCGTCGGCACGGGCGTGAGCGTCGTGTCGTCGAAGACGAGCGGGCTCTCGTCGCCGGCACCGCCAGCGGCGAGATCGCCGCGCGCGAACAGCCAGCTCGGCCACGCGACCAGCTCCTTCACGAGAGCGTCGCAGTCGGCGCGGGCCTTCGCGACAGAGGCCGGGACGTCGGCCGTCGGGGCCGGGATCGCCAGCCAGCGCTCGATCGTCAGCCGGCTCGGGTATGCCGTGCCGACTCGGTTCACCGCTTCCCAGACGTGCTCCGCGAAGCGTCCGGTGATGCCCTCCTGGGCGGCGAGCCCGGCGAGCGTGGCGGTCGAGGCGCCGAGTGCCTTGCGGTACCTGTAGTGCCAGGCGACGTAGAACGCCTTTGCGTAGCGATCGAAGCCGAACGGCCGGCCTCCTTCTCCAGAGACCACCCGGAATCCCCGCGACGCGTAGAGCTGCTGGATACGGTTGAGGGCCGACAGCTCGAAGCCCGTCTTGCCCGGGTCCGTGTAGAACGTCAACGGGCCGGATCCGACGACGGCGTGATCGGCGACGCGCCGCGCGGCTTCCAGGTAGCGCTCGACGGTGGCGTCCTGCACGAACTGCACGTCGCCGAAGTTCGCGAAGCCTTCGCCGCCGACCGCGTCGCTCGAGGCATCGACGCCCACCTCGACGTCGACACCGGTGAGATCACGAATCGCGTACGCGTATTCGGCGCTCGTCAGTCGGCGAACGGTCACCCGCCCCGGATCACCGCCGTACGCGGCGTCGTACGCGTCCAGCGACGCCCGGATCCAGTCCCCCACGGAGGACCGCTCCGCGTCGCTCGGGAAGCGATCGGCATCGTCCGGCGGCATCTGGCGGGTTTCGAGCATCCTGGCGATGCCGACCCACGCATCCGCCCGCTCGCCGACTGCCGCCTCCGACGTCCGTTCGATCAGACGCGCGATGTCCAGGCCGGCCTTCGGGCGGTCGGCGCCGTGGCACTCGACGCAGTATTTCGTGAAGGTCGCGTGCGGCGCGAAAGCCGCGGGCCGCGAGTGTCGCGCCGGCAGGCACGCCCGTGGTTGCGTCTCGCGGTTGCGCCTTTGCCTCACCGGCCAGCGCCCACACCAGAAGAGCGCCGAAGCCCAGCAGTCTCATCCGCACTCTCCGGCCGCCAGCGTGGAGAAATCTTAAGGTTGCCGGATCGGAGTGTCCACTCCTGCGACTCAGTCGGGCTCAGACGATCCGCGCCACGAGGTCGTAGGGGTGCGCTTCCGTGACCTCGCAGGTCACGAACGAGCCCGGCTCGGCGCTGCCGTCGTTGACGATCACCTGGCCGTCGATCTCGGGGGCCTGCGTGGCGAGGCGGCCGCGCAGCAGCAGGTCGCTGTCGGCGTGAGTCCCCTCCACCAGCACCTCGACGCGGTCGCCCACGCGCGCGCGGTTGCGGCGCATGCGAGAGCTTCTTCTGGAGCGACATCAGCTTGCGGCGGCGGGACTCCTTGACGCGCTTCGGGACGCGGCCCGGCAGCTCGAAGGACGTCGTGCCCTCCTCGTCGGAGAACGTGAAGACGCCGACGTTGTCGAAGCGGCCCGCCTCCACGAAGGCGAGCAGCTTCGCGAAGTCCGCCTCGGTCTCGCCCGGGAAGCCGACGATGAACGAGGTCCGGATCGCCACGCCCGGCACGCGCTCGCGGATCCGCTCGACCATGCCGAGCAGGTTGCCCTTGCCGGTGGGCCGCTTCATCCGCTTCAGCACCGGCTCGCTCGCGTGCTGCAGCGGGATGTCCACGTACTTGACGACCTTCTCCTCGGAGGCGATCGCGTCGAGCACCTTGTCGCTGAGCGTCGAGGGGTAGGCGTACATGACGCGGATCCAGCGGATCCCGTCCACGCGGCCCAGCCGGCGCAGCAGGTAGGCGAGGCCGTCCCGCACGCCGTGGTCGAGGCCGTAGCGCGTCGAGTCCTGCGCGACCAGCACGAGCTCGCGCACGCCGCGCGCCGCCAGCGCGCGCGCCTCGCTGACGATGTCCTCGACGCTGCGGCTACGGTGCCGGCCGCGCAGCTTCGGGATGATGCAGAACGAGCAGGTGTAGTCGCAGCCCTCGCTGATCTTCACGTACGCGAGCCAGGGCGGCGTCGAGAGCACGCGCGGCTGCTGGTGGTCGTAGACCCAGGTGGGCAGCTCGGGCCCGGCCTGCTCGCGCGTGGTGGCTTCCCCGTCGACGGCGCGCAGGATCTCCGCGACCTGGCCGGTGCCGAGCGTCGCGTCGATCTCCGGGATCTCGCGGCGCAGCTCGGCGTCGTAGCGCTCCGAGAGGCAGCCGGTCACGACGAGCCGCTGCGCGCGGCCCGTCTCCTTCTCGCGCGCCATCTCGAGGATCGCGTCGACCGACTCCTGCTTGGCGCGGTCGATGAAGGCGCAGGTGTTGACGACGATCACGTCCGCCTGCTTCGCGTCGGGAACGAGCGCGTAGCCCGCGCCCTGCAGCCGCCCCAGCATCACCTCGCCGTCGACGAGGTTCTTGGGGCAGCCGAGGCTGACCATTCCGACGGTCTTCAATGGGCCTTGCCGCCCGCGCGCGTCGATCTCGTTGCCCCACTCGCGCAGCTTGTCGCGGTCGCTCGCGGCGTAGAGCTCGTCGCCGATGTCGGCGATCTGGTCGGAGATCCCGCCCAGGACCTCCATCTCCTCGCCCTGCTGCGACATCAGGCCGAGGTGGTGCGCGATGGCGTCGAGCCGCGGCACCGCCTTGTCCATCGCCAGGGTCAGGCCCTCCACGAGCTCGACCAGGGCCGTCCGGCTGAGACCGTCGTGCCACGTCGGTTCCATCGATCCTCCAGGGACGGCCCGAGCGCCGGGCCGCAAAACCCCATTCTACTCCGGGACGCGGCCGAGCCGCCCCCGCGTATACTCCCGCTCCGGGAGGCGAGCGATGGGCACCGGAGCGAAGATCGCCATGGGCTGCGGCTGCGCCGCGCTCCTGGCCACGGCCGCCGCGGTGGGCGTCGTGGGCATGGGCGCCTGGTGGGCCAAGGGCAAGATCCAGGACGCCAAGGCCGGCGTCGACAAGATGACGGGCCAGTCCGAAGAGATCGAGCGCTACCAGCAGCAGGCCAACGCCAATCCGTACACGCCGCCCGCGGACGGCGTCGTCGGCGAGCCCCGGCTGCTGAAGTTCATCGACGTGCGCAAGCAGGTCTACGCCGTCTACGAGCGCTACGAGACGCAGCTCAAGGAGCTGCAGAAGAAGTCCGAGTCCGCCACCGACAAGATGACGCTGTCGGAGGTCTGGTCCGCGGGCGGCACGCTGGCGTCGATGGCCGGCGAGATCCGGCTCGCGCAGATGAAGGGCCTCGCGTCCGTGGGCATGAGCGAGAGCGAGTACCGGGACATCCAGATGGCCGTCACCAAGGCGGCCTGGGCATTCCAGTCGGAGAGCCCGTCGGGAAAGCTGCCGGCCGAGCAGGTGTCCGAGACCATGGCGGAGGCGGGGAAGCAGATGGCAGAGGCGATGCGCACCAGCGCCGAAGCTGCGCGCAAGCAGGGCGTCCCCGGCGCGGACAAGATCAGCGAGGCCGACGCGCGCAAGCTCCAGGAGGAGATGCAGCAGGCGGGCAAGAGCGCCGGCGAGTCGCTGCACGTGCCGCGCGCCAACGTCGAGCTCTTCCGCAAGCACGCGGCCGACCTCAAGAAGTACGCGATGCACGGGCTCGCGTTCCTGGGGCTCTGATCTGACGCGGGCGCAGTGCGACGAGCTCGCCGTTCAGTTTGCGGCGAGCTCGGCCACTGCCAGGCGCCTGTTCGACGCCCATTCCCCCGCGGATCTCACCCGTCGTCCACGCCCCGAGGCCTGGTCGGCAGCCGAGTGCGTGGCTCACCTGAGCCTCACCGCGGCGGCCGTCCTGCCGCTCGTCGAGGCGGCGATCCGCGACTTGCGTGAGAAGCGCCGGCACACGGACTGGCCGAGTCGGATGGACTTGACGGGTTGGGCGATCGCGCGCTCGCTCGAGCCCCGCTGGATGCGCACGAAGACTCTTGCCCGCTTCGTGCCCGTGCACCTGGGCCCGACCGAAGAGATCCTGCCGCGCTTCCTGGATCACCAGGACCAGATCCGCGCGGCGCTCGACTCGGCCGAGGGCCTCGACCTCGGGGCGGCCAAGATCACGTCTCCCTTCAACGAGAAGATCCGCTACAACCTGCTGTCGGCCTTCCGCATCCTCGAGACCCACGAGCGCCGGCACTTGAAGCAGGCTGAAGCCGCGCTCAGCCCTGCCGCGTAGGGCGCTGGAGCGCCGACAGGATCCGCGCCGCGGCCACGTTCGCACCGTTCGCGGGCGCCGCCGCCGGGAAGTCGATGGCCCGCACGTCGCCGAGCGCTCCCCCGAGCCGGCCGGCGCGCAGGTCGTCGTTCGAGACGTAGCGCACGGGCAGGTAGCGCGGCATCTCGGCGACGAGGATCTCGTACTCGGGGAAGTCCCCGCGGTCGGTGTAGACGAAGCGGGTGCGCGGCGCCGATGCAGTCGGTCACGATGCCGTAGCCCGGCTTGCTGACGACGACGTCCACCGCGCCGACCAGGTCCGTGTACTGGAGGCGGGCGGCCGCGAGGTCGCCCGCGCCGAGACGCCGCACGTTCGGCGCCTCCCCGCTCCCGACACGGCCCGTGAGCAGGAACAGGTAGCCGTCGAGCCGGCCGAGCGCCGAGGGCTCGAGATCCGGCATCCCGATTCCGCCGAACGACAACAGCACCGCCGGCCGGCCGTCGAGCGAAAGACGCCTTCGGGCCTCGGCCTTCGGCAGCGCGGGCCGGCGCGCCACGAGCGGGATGTCCTCGATGCGCGGGAAGACCGAGAGATCGCCCGCGAACGGCAGCCGCAGCAGCAGCCCGGCCTGCGCGTAGGCGCGGGCGGCGTGCTCGGCGGCTTCCAACAAAAGAGGATGCCGCCGGCCGAGATGGCGATAGATCCAGTCCCACGAGAAGTTGCCGAGCGCGACCGAGGGAACGCCGCCCGCCGCGGCGGCGGCGAACGCAAGCGGCGGGATGTCTCCGAGCACGAGCGACGCACCCGCGTCCCGGAGCCAGCGGGCCTCGCGCTCGACGAGCGCCGGCCAGCCGGAGAGAAAGCGGGCGACAGCCTCGGCGCTCGCCGCCTCGTCGATCGTCAGCGCGTCCTTCTGGACGAGCCCGACGTCGACCTCGATCTCGCGGAACGCCAGCGGCGGCGCCACGGCATCGGAGAAGAGGGCGGCAGGCGCCGACGTGCAGACGGTGATCGGCAGCTTCGGCGCCTGCTCGCGCAGCTCGCGCAGCACCTCGCCCGTCCGCGTGGCATGCCCAAACCCGTGACCCGAAACGTAGACCGCCAGCACGCTACGGGTGGATCCGGCTGAGCATCTACCGCTCCCGCTCGAGTATGGCACGCGCCCGTGCAGGCGCTCGTCTCGGCAGCCCTGAGCCCCGCGCTACAATCACTGTCAGGCGGACCACCATTCGCTGGAAAGGAGGGCCCGGTGGAAGACGACGCGAGAGCGCACGGGGCCTTCGAAGCGGAAGTGGCCGGTCGCTTCGGCATGCTGCCGAATTTCTTCCGCTCTGCCCAGGCTGCACCCGAGCTGATCCGGGAGCTCTGGGGATTCGCGAAGGCCGGGTATCTCGACAATCCCATGCCGGCGGTCTTCAAAGAGCGTCTTTTCGTCTGGCTCTCCCGCTTCTGTCCGATGCGGTACTGCATCGTCCGCCACGTCGGATTCCTGCTCGGCCACCGTCACGGCCACGCCGCAGGCGACGCGTCGGCCGTGCCTCAGACGATCGAGCAAGTCGTCAGACTCCTTCGGCGACCGACACCATGGCAGCGGGACATGACCTCGATCTATGGCCGCCTCGGTGAGCCAGCCGCAGTCCTCGAGGCATGGCCCGACTGAAGGAACCGACCTCGAAGATGCGATCTTCGCTTGCGCCGCAGTGATGTTCGTGCAGCCTGCACGCAGCGAGGAGGCCAGGCGAGCCCTGCTCCATGTCCTTGGCCCGCGGCGCTTCGAGTTCTTCGCTGGCTGCCTTGCCTTCATTCGCACCGCCCACTACTGGACGGTGTTGCATCCGGAGATCGAGACCGAAGACGACATGGAGCAGCTGATGCGCGGACACGAGGAACTCGCGCGCCTGCTGTTGGAGGATCCCGAGGCTGATCGGTGCGAGATGGGTCAGCGCCTGTTCGGGGAGCTCAGCGCGCCTGCGCGAGCTGCAACGAGCGGCAGGAGCTGGAACGCGCAAAACAGCTCTGGAGGAGAAGGACCGACAAAAGGACGAGTTCATCGCCGTTCTTGCGCACGAACTGCGCAACCCGCTGAGCGCGATTCGTGCGGCGACCGACGCGCTGAGCGCTCATGAAGATCGAGGATCCGCGCGTCGGCACGTTGGTGGAACGGCTCGACCGCCAGACGAACGCGATGGCCAGGCTGCTGGACGACCTGCTCGATGCCTCGCGGATCGCGCTGGGCAAATGTCGATTCAGCTCGAGCCGGTCGACCTTCCAGAACTGTTCGCCAGTGTTCTGGAGGAACGATCGGCCGCGCGCCAAGAAGGCCGGTCTCGAACTTGTGATATGCATCGGGCGAGTCGCCTCTTGCTTCGTCAAGGCGGACCGAGTTCGGCTTCGGCAGATTCTCGACAATCTGCTTTCGAACGCCATCAAGTTCACACCGGCCGGTGGCCGAATCGAGCTTTCGTTCGTGATGGAAAGCGATACGCCGTCGATCACGGTACAGGATTCCGGCCTCGGATTTGACGAGCAGTTCGCCCCCAAGCTGTTCGAGCCTTTCATGCAACGGGAGCGAGGGCAGGACGGGCCGGCGGAGGGCTCGGTCTGGGTCTCGCGATCGCCAGCCGTCTGGCCGCGCTACAGGGCGGATCGATCTCAGCGGCGAGCGCGGGCATCGACAAGGGCGCGCTGTTCACGCTGAGGATTCCGTCGGCCGGCAGGCCAGGAGCGCGGCCGAGACAAGGCGAACGCCCCAGCGTAAGAGTCCTCAGGGCTCTACGGGTATATCCGGTACAGCATGCGCGGGAACGCGATCGCTCCCGCGCAGGTGGTCGATGCCGCAGAGCCACGTCACCACGCGCTCGATCCCCATGCCGAAACCGGAGTGCGGGAAGGTGCCGAAGCGCCGCAGGTCGAGGTACCAGCGGAACGACTCCTCCGGCAGACCGTGCTCGTGGATCCGCTTCAGCAGCAGCTCGTGGTCGGCGAGGCGCTCGCCCCCGCCCACGATCTCGCCGTAGCCCTCGGGCGCCAGGATGTCGGCCGACAGGCTGTACTCGGGCTCGTCGGGATCGGGCGCCATGTAGAAGGCCTTGATCGCGGACGGGAAGTGGTGGACGACGACCGGGCGGTCGTAGGCCTCGGCGATCAGCGTCTCGTCGGTTCCGCCGAGGTCGCTGCCGAGGGGCGTCTGCGATCCCTTCTCCTGCACGAGCTTCATCGCGTCCCGGTAGTGCAGGCGCGGGAAGGGCGGCTTCACCGCCTCGAGCTTGGTCAGGTCGCGCTCGAGCGCCTTGAGCTCGGCCTGCCGCGTCTTCAGCACCTGCTCGACCACGTGGCACACGAGGCCCTCGGCGAGTGCGATCGCGTCGTCGAGGTGCGCGAACGCGATCTCGGGCTCGACCATCCAGAACTCGGTCAGGTGCCGGCGCGTCTTCGACTTCTCGGCGCGGAAGGTCGGGCCGAAGCAGTAGACCTTGCCGTGCGCGGCGACGGTCGCCTCGCTGTAGAGCTGCCCGCTCTGCGTGAGGTAGGCCGTGCCCTCGTCGAAGTACGGCACCCCGAAGAGCGTCGACGTCCCCTCGCAGGCCGCCGGCGTGAAGATCGGCGTGTCCACCAGGATGTAGCCCTGGTCGTCGAGGTAGTCGCGGACCGCCTTCACCACGCTGTGGCGCACGCGCGCGATCGCGTGCTGGCGCGTCGAGCGCAGCCACAGGTGGCGGTGCTCCATCAGGAACGCCGTGCCGTGCTCCTTCGGCGTGATCGGGAAGTCGTGGACCGCCTGGAGCACGCGCGCCGCGCTGACGTCGATCTCGTAGCCGCCGGGCGCGCGCGCGTCGGCGCGCACGCTGCCTTCGAGCTCGAGCGACGACTCCTGCCCCGCGCCCTCGAGCGCCTCCCAGGCCTCGGGTGCGATCGCCTTCTTCGAGACCACCGCCTGCGCGTAGCCCGAGCCGTCGCGCACGATCAGGAACTGCAGCTTGCCGCTCGAGCGCTTGTTGTGGATCCAGCCGGAGACGCGCACCGGCTCCCCCACGTGCGCGCCGAACTCCTCGATCCTCACCGTCTTCATCGGTCGCGTGTCTCCTCAGGCGAGCTCGGGAACGTGGCGCGCGAGCGTGCGCCACAGCCGCTCGAGCTCCGGGTAGCGGGCCAGGTTCTTCCGCGCGTGGGCCGCGGTGCGCGGGACGTACTGCATGTAGACGGGGTTCTGGCGCACGGTCGCCATGAAGCCGAAGGTGCCGAGCGTCTTGAGGTTCCGCTGCACGCACATCAGGTCGTAGCGCCTGCGGAACACCTCGCGCGGCTCGTCGGGCGCGGCCTGCTGCCGGAAGCGCTCCTTCAGGTCCTCCTGCAGCTCCTCCGGCAGGTCGACGTAGGCGTCGCGCAGCAGCGAGGCGAGGTCGTAGCTCGCCGGCCCCATGCGCGCATCCTGGAAGTCGATCCAGACCAGCCGGCCGCCGTGGGCCATCAGGTTGCGGCTGTGGTAGTCGCGGTGGCAGAGCACGCGCGGCCAGGAGGCGATCTCCTGGCTGAGCTGGTGGAACGCCTCCGAGAGCACCGAGCGATCCTCGACGCTGAGGTCGGCCGCGCGCAGGCCCTCGAGGAAGTGCTTCTGGAAGTAGTGCAGCTCCCAGCTGAGCTTCTCGATGTCGAAGGCGATCCGGAAGCACGCCGCCTGCTGGGGGCCCTGGGCCGCGCGCAGCTGCAGCTGCGCGATGCGATCGACGGCCTCGCGGTAGAGCTCGGCCGTCCGCGCCGGGCTCGCGTCCTTCAGCAGCGCCTGCAGCGTCTCGTCCCCGAGGTCCTCCTGGAGCACGACGCCGCGGCCGCCGTCCACGTCCTCGGTCCCCGGCACCGGCAGCCCGTGGCCCTCGAGCAGCGTCCGCACGGTCAGTAGCTGAGCTCCTCCGGCACGAACGGCTCCGGATAGAGCGCGAGCACGAAGCTGCGATCGGGCAGCTGCAGGCGGTAGTAGCGCCGCGTCGACGCGTCGCCCGACAACGCCACGACCGCAGCACCCGCCTGGTCCCGCGGCCGTCGCTCCTCCAGGTACTGCTGGATGAGAGCGAGCGCCGCCTCCGCCTCGAGCGCGCGGTCGGCCGCCGCCGGCTTCGTCGTCACGCGATCCGCACCCAGGCCATGTCGCCGTGCTCCTCGAACGCCTCGCCCTCCGCCGTTGCCAGCGCCGCGCGCGGCATCACGATCACGTCCGCCGCCCGCTCGCCCGCGCGCACCACGCCGCCCGCCGTCACGATCGCGCGCGTGACGCGCGCTCCCGCCTCGACCACCACGTCCTCCCAGAGGATGCTGGAGACGACGCGTGCGCCCGCCGCCACCCGGGAGCGTGCGCCGATCACCGAACGCCGCGCCGCGGAGGCTGCGACCCGCGCGCCTCGCCCCACGACGAGCTGCCTGCGGCCGCGGCCCGCGAGCATCCGCAGCTGCGCATCGCGATAGAGCGACGGGCGGCCGAAATCGTACCACGCGCCCGTGTGGCGCACGCCCTGGAGCTCCGCGCCCTCTGCGAGCAGCGGGAGGTAGAGATCGCGCACGCTGTCCGAGACGCCGTCCGGCAGCCTTTCGAGCAGGCGCGGGTCGAGCACGTGGATGCCGGCGAACATCGAGACCGTGCCGGTCGCGGGCTTCGGCTTGCCGGCGATCGCGAGGATGCGGCTCCGCCGGTCGCTCACCACCGCCGAGTACGCGCGCGGGGTCGGGATGCCGCCGCAGCGCGAGCGTCGCCGCGGCGCCCGAGCGGCGATGCCGCGCGACCAGCTCCCGCAGGTCGAAGTCGAAGTACATGTCGCCGTTCACGAGCAGGACCTCTTCGCGGCCCAGGCGCTCGCGGACCGCGCGCGGTCCGCCACCCGTGCCCAGGATCTCGGGCTCGTGGACGTAGAGGATGCGCAGGCCGAAGCGGCGGCCGCTGCCGAGCGCCGCCCTCACCGTGTCGGGGAGGTGGTGCAGGTTCACGACGACCTCGCGCACGCCGGCGCGCGCCAGCCGTTCGAGCGTGTAGGCGATCAGGGGCCGATCGAGCACCGGCAGCACCGGCTTGGCGCGCAGCAGCGTGAGCGGCCGCATCCGCAGGCCCAGGCCCGCGGCCAGGACCATCGCCTTCATCCGAAGACCATGTCCCCCTGGCCGCCGGCGGCATGGTAGAGGCCCACGTACGACTCCGCGACGTAGTCCGACGGCACGAAGCCGAGCTCGGCCGCGACCGCGGCGATGCCGGCGAAGTCGCCCTCGATCTCGAGGAAGACGCCGATCGGCGTCTCGTCGATCTCGATCTCCTGCTCGCGGTAGACCCAGCTCTCGCGGTACTTCTGGTAGCGGAAGACCGGGTGGTAGCCGAGGTGGCGCAGGATCGCGCGCACCTGCGCGGGCGACTCCACCGCCGTCTCGCGCTCCTCGCGCGACTTGATCCCGCCGAAGGTCTCGCGCGGACCCTTGAAGGTCAGCGAGCCGCCGTGGGGCGTCTCGCGCAGCCGCAGCACGCTGCCGCCCGCGCGGAGCGAGCCCGCCTTGTCGTCGAACAGCTCGTTGTCCTCGAGGTGGCGCTCGCGGACCAGCACCGCGCCCAGCGACTCGAGCCTGAGGCGGATCTCTTCGGGCGACGCGAGCCGGACCTTGACCTCGGTCTCGGTCGATTCGCGCATCGGACGACTGCTAGGCGGCGCCCGCCACGCGCACCTTCATCTCGACGCGCTCGTTCGGGTTGTCGCTGCCGTCACGCGGCGCGCGCCACGATCTTGTCCGCGACCTCCATCCCGCGCACGACCTTGCCGAAGGCGGTGTACTGGCGGTCCAGGAACGTCGAGTCGGCGACGACGATGAAGAACTGCGAGCCGGCGCTGTTCGGGTCCTGCGCGCGCGCCATCGACACGATCCCGCGCTTGTGGGAGGTGTCGTTGAACTCGGCCTTGATCTTGTAGCCCGCGTCGCCAGTGCCGTGGCCTCGCTTGCCCTTCGAGGCGTCCTTCGTGTTCGGGCAGCCGCCCTGGATCATGAAGCCCGGGATCACGCGGTGGAAGGTGGTCCCGTCGTAGAAGCCCTTCTTCGCCAGGTCGAGGAAGTTCTTGACGTGGCCGGGCGCCTTGTCGGACAGGAACTCGATCTCGATCTCGCCGAACTTCGTCTCGATCACCGCTGTCTCGGCCATCTGCAGGAACCTCCGCCGTCGACTCTACCCTACTTCGAAGGAACCCGCGACCGCTTCGAGCAGCTGGTCCACCTTGTCCTCGAAGCGGCTGTCGCCGGTGCGCAGCAGGATGCGGCGCGCCGCGTCGCGCTGGCCCGCGCGCGCGAGGCACAGCGCGCGGTCGAGCCTCGCCTCGGCGGGCAGCAGCCAGCCGTCGCCCTTCGCCTCGAGCGCGTCGATGAGCTTCTGCGCCTCGCCCGCACGGCCGGCCTTGTAGGCCGCGACGGCGGCGTCGAACTCCGGCGGGAAGGGCGCGTCCTCGCCCGGCGCCATGCCCTCGGCCAGCAGCCCCGGCTGCGGCGGCAGCGGCGAGCGGTCGACCGGCCGGCGGTTCCAGCTCGCGCGCGGGGCCGTCTCCTGAACGTCCTTGCGCAGCAGGGCCTGAAGTGCCGTCCCGAGCTCCTGCCCGAACGGCGCCTTCACCACGGCCTGCGTCCAGCCCCCGCGCGCCAGCAGCAGCGCGGAGCGCGGCGGGAGCTCGAGGCGCGCGCCGAGATCGCGCCCGAGCAGGAGCGGCCAGGGCCGCCGGTAGAGCTGGAGCACCTGCCGCAGCGCCGCGTCCTGGTCGTCGCCCGGCGGCAGCGTCAAGACGCGCACGGTCTTCGGCACCTGGCGCCCCAGCTCCTCGAGATCGGCCGAGCAGTTCCGGCAGCTCGCCTCGGCCGCGTAGATGACGGTCAGCTCGGCGTCCTCGAGCCTGAACAGCGGGGCGTTCGACAGCTTCACTCCCGGCGGCAGCTCGAACGGCCCCTCGCGCAGCGTGACCGCAGCGCCCAGGTTCGCCGTCAGCCGGCCGCGGTCGATCTCGGCCTGTGCGCTCGGCAGCCCCGCAACGTCGGCGGCGCGCTCGATCGCCGCTACCGCCTCGGGCGTGAGGCTGACGAGCCCCCCGATCGCCTTCTGCACCGTCGCGAGCGCCTCGCGCCCGCGCCCGAGCTCGTTGAGCGAGCGCGCGAGGGCGAGCCCGCGCGCGGGCGTGGGCTCGAGCAGGAACGACCGGCGCTGGTAGCGGCTCGCCGGGAGCGCCTGCCCCTGGCGCGCGAGGGCGTCGGCGACGGCGTCGTAGATCCCCGCGCGGTGGCGCTGATACGCCTCGCGCGCCGCCTTGAACTCGTCCTCGACCACCTCGCCCTTGCGGCCCGCGTTCACGTAGTCGGTCGGCACGAACTCGGCCGTCAGCGCGAGCGCCTTGCGCGCCTGCTGCAGCGCCGCGGCGGCGTCGCGCGGCGCGAGTGCCATCGCGTCCTGCGCGAGCTTCTCCGCCTGCGCGTTGGCCTGGCGTGGCACGGGCGCGCCCTGCGGTGCGATGAGCGTGGCGACGAGCGGCAGCGCTGCGATCAAGGGTGCCTCCTCCTCACTTTGGCACGGACGGCGACGACGCGGCGGCGGCCGCGGGCGGGGCGCTCGGCGCCGGGGACGGATCGAGCGCCACCAGCGTCATGTCCGGCGGCAACGGGCGCGAGAGGTCGATGTGGCCGCCGAGCGAGCCCGTGAGCTGGTCGCTCACCACGAGCTGCACGCGGCTCACCGCCGGGAAGTTCGTGACGACCGTGTTGACGACCGAGTAGACGGTCAAGAGCTCGGCGCGCGATCCTCCCGGCAGCCCGCGCGCGGCCTCGCTCGAGAGGCTGACGCAGGCGACGCCGTGCGCCTGCACGAACACCTCCTGCACACGGGTGCCGGCCGCCAGCGTCGCGACGAGCCCCGCCTGCTGCGGCCCCTTGGCGAGCTCCTCCACCACCGTGCGGATCTGCTGCGGGAGGTCGGACGAGAAGGTGATCTCGCGCTCCTCCGGCAGCAGGCCGTCGCGCGCGTCGCTCTCGAAGTAGAGCCGCACGCTGATGCGGCGGGCCGTGGCGCCGGCGGCGTCGCCTGGCGCAGGCGCAGGCTCGCTCGACGCGGCGTCGTCCGCCTCGATCGCTCCCGCGGGCGACCGCAGCAGCGACGACCAGCGCGGCGCGGTGAGCGCGACCGTCGCGAGCAGGCCGGCGAGGCCCAACACGGTGAGCGCGTTGGCCTGGCGCGGCGTCATGGCCGGCCGGACGAGGCCGGGATCTGCCCTCCGCCGCCGAGCCGGGCGCTGCGCTCGCGCCGGAAGCGCTCGATTCCCCGCGCGAGCGACGCCGCGACCTTGGCCTGGTAGGTCTCCGAGGCCAGGAGCTTCTCCTCCTCCGGATTGCTGATGAACGCGACCTCCACCAGCACGGCGGGCATCGAGGCGCCCACCAGCACGCGGAAGGGCGCCTGCTTCACGCCGCGCCCCTCGCTGCCGGTCACGACCGCGAGCTCCTCCTGGATCCGCGAGGCGAGCGCCGAGGACTCCTCGAGGTGCTCGGCCTGGGCCATGTCCCACAGGATGAGCGACAGGTCGGCGCTCTGCGTGGTACCCGGCGGCGGCTCGGCCGCGCCTTCGAGGTGCGCCGTGCGCCGCGACTCGTCGTCGCTCGCCTGGTACGACAGGAAGTAGACCTCGCTGCCCTTCGCGCCGCGCGCGCGGCTCGCGTTCACGTGGATCGAGACGAACAGGTCGGCCTTGTAGTTGTTGGCGATCGCGGTGCGCTCGTCCAGGTCCACGTCGACGTCCTTCTCCCGCGTCAGGAACACCTGGAGGCCGCGCGCGTTCACGAGCTCGGCGCGCAGGCGCCGCCCGATCGAGAGTGCGATGTCCTTCTCGAGCGTGCCCGTGGGGCCGCGCGCGCCGGGGTTCTCGCCGCCGTGGCCGGGGTCGATCACGACCGTCCTCACGGCGGGCTCGGGCTCGCTCGGCTTCGGCGTGGGCCGCGGCGGCGGGGCTGCCGCGATCGCGGGCTTCTCGCCGGGCGGAAGCGGCGGCCCCTGGAACTCGAGCACCAGCCGGGCCGGCGACTCCTGCTCGGTCGCCTTGAGCGTCTTGAAGCGCGGACCCAGCTCGACCGCGAACAGGTTCTCGCGCCCGCCCACGAACTGGACCGAGCTCACGATCCCGCCGGCGAGCCGCGCCGGCTGCAGCTGCACGTCCACGAGGTCCCGCGCCACCGTGACCGTCACGCGGCCCTGCTCCTGCTGCACGCGGAACGGCACGCTCTCGTTCGCCTCGAGAACCACGCGCACCAGCTCGCCCGACGCGAAGGTGGTGACCTGTATCTTCGGGATCGCGAGCGGCCCGATCACGAGCACGCGCTGCCGCCACGCGCCACTCGACCGGCCGCTCCAGGAGCGGCGGCAGCACGCGCGCCAGCCCCTCGACCGGCACCAGCCAGTGCCCGGCTTCGAAGAGCGACGGCGAAGGCAGCAGCTTCAGGTCGCCGTCGACCGAGGCGAGGCTCTTCTTGTGGTGCAGCACCAGCTCGTGCGAGCCGCGCTGGATCGTCACGGCCAGGCCCTTGGGATCGCTCGTGTAGGTGACGCCGAAGCCCGCGAGCACCGCATCGATCGGGACGACCTCGACGTCGCCGCGCGACAGCGGCTGGACTTCGCGCCGCTGCGTGGCCGTGAGGACCGTGAGAGGGCTCTCGGCGGCTCGCAGGGCCACCTCACCGAGCAGACACGAGACAGCCCCGATGGAGGCGAGCGCCAGCGAGCGACGTCCTATACCCTTCAAACCAAAGCAGTTTAAGGGCGAACGCCGCCGCCCCGCAAGGCGCTTGCGCGCTCACCGGCGTAGAATCCGAAAGAGGAGGCGGCCGCGAGACGCGGCGGAGCGCGATCATGGTGAGCGACAAGCAGCCCCACGTCACAGAGAAGGAGTCGCTCCGGGTCGCCGAGGCCGCGCGCCAGACCGAGTGGGAGCGCCCGAGCTTCATGCGCGAGCTGTTCCTCGGCCGCTTCCGCAAGGACCTCGTCCATCCCTACCCGCTGCCGGGCGCCGAGCGTCCCGAGTTCACCGCCTTCTACGACCGACTGTCCGACTTCCTGCGCGACCACGTCGACGCCGCCGAGATCGACCGCACCGGCGAGTACCCGGCGCACGTGCTCGACGGGCTGCGCCGCCTCGGGGCCTTCGGCATCAGGATCCCGAAGGAGTACGGCGGGCTCGGGCTGACGCACGTCGAGTACGGCCGCGTGATGACGCTGCTCGGCAGCCACTGCGGCAACGTCTCGTCGCTGCTCTCGGCCCACCAGTCGATCGGCGTCCCGGCGCCGCTCCTGACGTTCGGCACCGAGGAGCTCAAGCGCAAGTACCTGCCGCGCTGCGCCGCGGGCGAGATCTCGGCCTTCGCGCTCACC
Source organism: uncultured Acidobacteriota bacterium (assembly GCA_963744315.1). Taxonomy (GTDB): domain Bacteria; phylum Acidobacteriota; class Vicinamibacteria; order Fen-336; family Fen-336; genus DATBSL01. Next base: position 4,319 of record CAVUTB010000010.1, on the reverse strand, counting down.
GAGCCGGAGGTCGGCTCCGACCCCGCGCGGCTCGCGACCACCGCGGTGCGCACGCCGGACGGATCGGGCTACGTGCTGAACGGCACCAAGCTCTGGACCACGAACGGCACGATCGCGAAGCTGCTGGTCGTGATGGCGGTGGACCCGGAGACGCGCAGGATCAGCGCCTACGTGGTCGAGACCGACTGGCCCGGCGTGAAGGTCGAGCACCGCTGCCACTTCATGGGCCTGCGCGCGCTCGCCAACGCCGTGATCCGCTTCACGGACGTGCGCATCCCGGCCGCGAACCTGATCGGCAAGGAGGGCAAGGGGCTGAAGATCGCGCTCACCACGCTCAACGACGGCCGGCTCTCGATCCCCAACATCTCGGTCGGCACGGCCAAGGTCTGCCTCGGGATCGTCAGGCGCTGGGCCAGCCAGCGCGTGCAGTGGGGCAAGCCCGTCGGGCGCCACGAGGCGATCGCGCACAAGATCTCGGAGATCGCCGCCAACACCTTCGCGATGGAGTCGCTCGCGAGCCTCGCGACCGAGATGTCCGACCGCGGCGGCTACGACATCCGGCTCGAGGCCGCGGCCGCCAAGGAGTGGAACACCGCGCGCGCGTGGGAGATCGTCGACGAGATGATGCAGATCCGCGGCGGGCGCGGCTACGAGACCGAGCAGTCGCTCGCGGCGCGCGGCGAGGAGCCGGTGCCGGTCGAGCGCATCATGCGCGACTACCGCATCAACAAGATCTTCGAGGGCTCGACCGAGATCATGCACCTGTTCATGGCGCGCGAGATGGTCGACCGCCACCTGCAGGTCGCCGGCGCGCTGATCGACCCCGACAAGCCGCTCGGCGCGAAGCTCGCGGCGCTGCCGAAGATGCTCGCGTTCTACGCCTGGTGGTACCCGACGCGCTTCTTCGGCTGGGGCCGGTGGCCGCGCTACGCGGAGTTCGGACGGCTCGCCACGCACCTGCGCTTCGTCGAGCGCAGCTCGCGCCGCCTCGCGCGCGCGAGCTTCCACGGCATGCTGCGCTACCAGGCGGGGCTGCAGAACAAGCAGGCGTTCCTGTTCCGGCTGGTCGACATCGCGAACGAGGCCTTCGCGATCGCGGCCACGGTGAGCCGCGCGCAGGCGCTCGTCGCCACGGGCGCGCCGGAGGCGAAGGACGCCGTGCGGATGGCGGACACGTTCTGCCGCCATGCGCGCCGCCGCGCGAAAGCGCTCTTCCGCGACCTCTGGAGCAACGACGACGCCCTGCGCTATCGCCACGGCGTGTCGGTGCTCGACGGCGCGTCGCTCTGGCTCGAAGCCGGCATCCTCGAGCATCACGCGGCGCCCGTCCGCACCCGCGAGCAGAAGCAGAAGGTCCCGGTCGCCGTCTGAGACTCGCGTCAGCCGGCCTTCGATCGCTCGTGCGGTTGCGGCCGAAGCCGCCGGCCGGCTAGACTGCCCGCCGTTCCGGAGGCCAGATGCGCACAGAGGTCCCTCCCGCCGCAGCTGCCTCGAAGGCCCGCTCCCTCGCCCGGCGCGCGTGGCGCGGCACCAAGCGGCTGCTGCTCTTCTCGGCGCTCGCGGTCATCGGCGTCGTGGCGCTCTACCTGCTGGCCGCCTACTACTTCACGTACTCGACCGGCGAGCGCGCGGGCTACGTGCAGAAGTTCTCGAAGAAGGGCTGGCTCTGCAAGACCTGGGAGGGCGAGCTCGCGATGGCGAACCTGCCCGGCGCGATGCCCGAGAAGTTCGCGTTCACCGCTGCACGACGACGCCGTCGCGGCCGAGATCAACAAGACGATGGGCCAGCGCGTGACGCTCAGCTACGAGCAGAAGGTCGGGCTGCCTTCGTGCTTCGGCGACACCGCCTACTGGGTGACGCACGTGCGGCCGATCGAGGCCGCGAAGTAGGAGCCGCGCTCAGCTCGCCAGCACGCGCCAGGACGACGCGCCGAGCCAGCCCATGAACTGGTCGGACGGCATCGGCCTCGCGATGTGGTAGCCCTGGGCCTGGTCGCAGCCGAAGCTCGACAAGAGATCGAGCGTCCACTGGTTCTCGACGCCCTCGGCAACCACCGTCAGGCCCAGGTTGTGGGCCAGGTCGGCCGTCGAGCGTACGATCGCCGTGTCCTCGGCCCCGTCCGCCGTCTGCTCGTCCTTGCCGCCCATCCCGATCACGAACGACTTGTCGATCTTGAGCTCGTGGACCGGCAGCTTCCGCAGGTGGCCGAGCCTCGTGTAGCCGGTGCCGAAGTCGTCGATCGACACCAGGACGCCACGTCCCGTGAGGCTCGCGATCACCTCGGCCGCGCGCCCCTCGTCGTTCATCACGGCGCTCTCGGTGATCTCGATCTGCAGCCGGTCGCCGCGCAGGTCGTGGGTCAGCAGCGCCTCCTCGACCTCGTCCACGATGCGGTCGTCGTGCAGGCTGCGCGCGGAGATGTTGATCGAGACGGGCAGCTGCCGGCCCGCGCGCTCCCAGGAGCGCGCCTCGCCGGTCGCGCGGTCGAGCACCCAGCGCGTCAGCGGGCGAATGAGCCCGGTCGTCTCCGCGAGCGGCACGAACTCGGCGGGCGACACGTAGCCGCGCTTCGAGTGCGGCCAGCGCAAGCAGCGCCTCGGCGCCGACGACGCTCCGCGTCTTGAGGTCGACCTTGGGCTGGTAGTGCACCTCGAGCTCGTTGCCCTCCAGCGCGCGGCGCAGCTCGCCGAGCAGCGCGAGCCGGGCGGGATCGTGCGGCTCGTGCTCGGGCGAGTACAGCACGATCGCCCCGCCGCCGAGCTTGTGCGCGGCCTGCACGGCCGAGTCGGCTCGCCGCAGCAGCCCCTCGGCCTCGGTCGCGTGGTCGGGCGAGACCGCGATCCCGATGCTGGCCGAGACCTCGATCGGCAGCCGCTGCACCATGAACGGCTTCGCGAGCGCGCCCAGGATGCGGTCGCCGACCTGGCGCGCGAAGACGCCGTCGGCGTCCGGCAGCAGCACCCCGAACTCGTCGCCGCGCAGGCGTGCGACGCGGTCGGCGTCGCCCAGCGCGTCGCCCAGCCGCGCCGCCAGGTCGCGCACGATCATGTCGCCGTTGTGGTGGCCGAGCGTGTTCTTGATGTCCTCGAAGCGGTCGAGCGCCAGGATCAGGAGCGACAGCGGCCGCGTGGTGCGGGCCGACTCGACCAGCGCGCGCCCGAGGCGGTTCAGCAGCATCATCCGGTTCGGCAGCCCCGTGAGGTGGTCGTAGAGCCGCAGCCGCCGCAGCGACTCCTCGGCGATGCGCTGCTCGGTGACGTCGAGCACGAAGCCGCGCAGGAAGCGCGCCTTGCCGTCGGGGCCCGGGAGCACGCGCCCCTCGTCGCGCCACCAGACGACGCGCCCCTGGTGGTCGAGGATCCGGTACTCCGAGGCGAAGCGCCCGCCCGTCGCGCACGCGTCGCGGAACTGCCGCAGCACGCGCTCGCGGTCCTCGGGATGCAGCCGGCGCACCCACATGTCGGGCTCCGCCAGCCACTCGCCCGGCGTGAAGCCGGTCATCGCCAGCAGCTGCGGGCTCACGTAGGCGCGGCTGCCCGCCTCGTCCGCCCACGCGACGTACGTGAGCGCGGGGATCTCCTCGATCAGGGCGCGGTAGCTCTCGCCCGAGTCGCCGTCGAGCTGCATCGCGGGCGCGGGCGGCGCCGGCCGCACGGCGAGGCGCTCGCGCTCGACGGCCGCCTCGAGCCGACTCGCGTCGCCGCGGCGCACGCAGTCGCGCGCCCCGGCGCGGACGTGCCCCACCATCTCGTCCTCGGTGAAGGTCTCGGCCATCACGACGACGGGCGGGTAGCCGTGCTCGCCGGCCAGCGCCAGCACCCGCGCGGGAGGCAGGCTCGTCGCCCCGGCCCACGCGATCACGATCTCGCTCGTCGGCGCCAGCCGATCCAGCTCGGCCTCGCCCGGGGCGAGGAACATCGAGGGCTCGTAGCCGCTCGTCTCGAGGTCCTCGCCGACCTTGAGGGCTTCGCCGTGCTCGTCGCCTACGACTACGACCCTCAGCGGCTTGCCCATTCATGCCCCCGCTCGCCCGAACTCGGGCAGATCCGTGGCCGGTCCAACCTTAGCGTCCGGATTATACGGCCAGCTCAATAGCTTGTGACAACGGGGACACTCAACCACGACAGATGGATGGGATGTGCGCGACCGACCCGACGCTTTGGTTGGGTGGAGCTTGTGCGACGAAGCCGGAAGAGCGCTGTGCGCTGGAACACCAAACGCACCGCGCGACGAGCCACGGATTGCGATCAATGTCCTGGCTCGTACAGGCGTCGTGCACGCATTGCGGCTCGCGCGCGGCGTGAAGACACACGAAGCC
>CAVUTB010000009.1:0-409506 GCA_963744315.1 uncultured Acidobacteriota bacterium | reverse complement strand
CTCGACCTCCGGGACCAGCTCCCGCGCGATCCGAAGCGCGCGCTCGAGATCGTCGACCGCATCCTCGCCTTTGCGCGCCGCCGCACCAGGGTCCAGGACGGCAAGGTGGTGGCGAGCCCGCTCAAGGTGGCCGTGATCCTCGACTACGCGCACTTCATAGCACCGCAGGGCGACCCGATCTACGTGGCCGACCTGAGCCAGACGCTGATCCAGATCCAGGAGTGGGCCGCGAACCCCGAGGTGACGAGCGCGTTCGTCGCCACGGTGCTGATCACCGAGAACCTGGCCGACCTGAACCGCAGCCTGGCGGAGACGCCCTACAGCGCGAAGATCCGGATCCAGCTGCCGAGCGCCGACGACATCCGCGAGTTCGTGCTCGACCTGGTGCCGGACGTGAAGGAGTTCGAGACGGCGTCCGAGGTGACGCGCGAGGTGCTGGCCGAGAAGCTCGTGGGCCTGTCGCGCGTGTCGGTTCGCACGCTCGTCGGCGCGCGCTCACGAGCGGCGAGCGCATCACCGGCGCCTACCTGACGCGGATGAAGAAAGAGCTGATCGAGAAGGAAGCCGCCGGCCGGCTCGAGTTCCTCGAGTCCTCGCGCACGCTCGACGACGTGGCCGGCCACGACGCCGCCAAGGCGTGGATGCGCGAGGACGCGCTGCTGCTGAAGCGCGGCCGCACGATGGCGATCCCGATGGGCTACCTGCTGACCGGCCGGATCGGCACCGGCAAGACGTACCTGGTGGAGTGCCTGGCCGGCGAGATCGGCATCCCCTGCGTCGAGATGAAGAACTTCCGCGACAAGTGGGTGGGCGGCACCGAGGGCAACCTCGAGAAGGTGTTCTCGATCCTGCATGCGCTCGGGCAGGTGATCGTGTTCATCGACGAGGCGGACCAGATGACGGGCAAGCGCGGCGGCGGCGACGGGGATTCCGGCCTCTCCGGCCGCGTCTACGGCATGCTCGCCAAGGAGATGTCGGACACGAAGAACCGCGGGAAGATCATCTGGATCTTCGCCACCTCGCGCCCCGACCTCGTCGAGGTGGACCTGAAGCGGCAGGGCCGGCTCGACGTGCACATCCCGCTCTTCCCGCCGGGCGACAAGGAGGGCCGCGCGGGCCTCTTCGCCGCGATGGCGCGCAAGCTCAAGCTGCCGATCAAGCCCGAGGAACTGCCGGCGCTGCCCGACAACGACCAGCTCGGCGGCAACGAGATGGAAGGCCTGCTGGTGCGCGCCCTGCGCGACTACGAGGCCGCCAAGGACGCCGAGGAGCGCGGCAAGGGCAAGGCGAGGCCGCTCCGCGACTGCGCGGCCGAGGCGATCCAGGACTTCCGGCCTTCCGCCCACGTCGAGAGGCTCGAGCTCATGGACCTGCTCGCGGTCAAGGAGTGCACCGACACGCGCTTCCTGCCGGAGCGCTTCCGCAAGCTCAGCCTCGCCGACGTGAACGCGCGCATCGAGCGGCTCAAGGCCGCGATCGGGGAATAGCTCTCAGTGTGATCTTCGCGGCGTTCCTGTTCCTGACGTTCGTTGCCCTGAGCCTCGTCGGTCGTCAGAACATGTAGCGCAGCACGAACTGGATCTGCCGGGCCGGCGTCGCCGCCATGATGACGGTCCCGAACTGGGGCGTGTTGACGAAGCGCTCTGGCGTCCCCAGGTTTGTGTGGTTGAACAGGTTGAAGACCTCCGTCCGGAAGAGGATCGCCTCGTCGCCGCCGACGGGGATTCTCTTCTCGAGGGCCAGGTCCACCTTGTGCAGCGCCGGCCCGGTCATCGTGTTTCGGCCGACGTTGCCGAAGGTGAAAGCGGCCGGAGTCATGAAGGCCGCGGTGTTGAACCAACGGTCCGTGCTCCGCTCGCCTCTGGGCAGGTTCGGGTCCTGGCCCGGCACGGTGTTTGCGCGGACCGGGTTGACGTTCAGCAGCGCGCCGACGTTGGCGGTGTCGCCGACGACGCCGATCGTGAAGGGAAACCCGCTCTGCGCCTGGTAGATCATCGCGACCTCCCAGTCCCCAAAGAGGCCCCGCAGGAAGCCGGAGCCGCTGCGCTCTTCGACGTGAACGGGATCTTGTACAGCACGCTCGTGACGAAACGGTGCCGGATGTCGCAGCCGTCGCGGCCCCATTCGGCGGCCAGGTCGTAGCTGTTCTGCGGAACCTCGGATTCCATCGCCGGCGAGCGGAAGGCCGGCGAGTCGCTGTAGCTCTGCGCATAGGTGTAGTTGGCGAGGAAGCTGAAGCCGTTCGCGAGCGTCCGCTTCGCCAGGATCCAGCCGGCGTTGTACTCGGACCGGCCGTTGTTCACCAGGCGATTGATCGGACCCACCGGGAAGGTGAGGCCGGCGCCTTCGAACTCCGGGGGTAGCACCGTTCCGGGAACGAAGGAGATCGTCTGCTGCCGGTCGCCGCGGCTGGAGCGGCGCCGACGAGGGCGTCGGTGGCGTTGTTGACGAGAACCGCTCGGTCGAGGTTTCGGCCCCAGGCTCCCATGTAGCCGACCTGCACCATCGTGTTCGAGCCGAGCTGTCGCTCGAAAGTGGCGCTCGCCTGCTGGACGAGCGGCGTCTGGCGCGGGGATCGAGGGCCGTGAAGGCGACGCGGTCTCGCCGAGGACCGGGGGCGGGAAGCCGAAGCCGTTGATCGTGGGGATGAAGTTGTTGCTCTGGATGATCTGGGGGAAGACCAGCGGCACGTTGTGGACCTGGTTGCACCAGAGGTTCATGTCCGAGTAGGAGTAGAAGATCCCCCATCCGGCCCGGAGCACGTTCTTCCCCGAGCCTGGCGCGAAGACGAGGCCGAGGCGCGGCGCCAGGTTGTTCTTGTCGGGAAAGGCCAGTCCTTCCGGATAACCGGTCTGGCCGCCGACGTAGGCCCAGGGCTTGCCGTCGATCCAGTCGAGGTTGGTGAGCACCTTGTTGACGTCGTGAAGCGACGTCCTGAACTCGTAGCGCAGGCCCAGGTTCACCGTCAGGTGCTGTCGAGATTCGCCAGTCGTCCTGAACGAAGGCGTCGACGGCGGTCTGGCGCATGTTCATCGAGGGGAGCCCCGCCTGCCGCTGCGCGATGGCCGGCAAGCCGAGGAGGAAGCTCGCGAGCGCGTTGCCGGTGCCGTCGTTGGTCGCGGTGCGAGTGGTGAACCCCGGCGTATGGGAGAAGAAGCCGCGGTTCTGGAAGAAGCCCAGCATGTCCCATTTGAAGTAGCGGACGTCGCCCCCGAACTTCAGCGAGTGGCCGCCCGGAGCCACGTGAGGTGCTCGCCGATCTGGTAGATCTGGTTGTCGTACTTGCAGGGCGTGCACAGCAGCGAGTCGCCGAACGGTTCCAACCCCTGCACGGCCCAGCGCGGAAGGCCGTAGGCATCGGGACCGCCGAATCCGACTCCCGGGATGCCGAGCTCGGAGACCAGTCGGCGCCGTTCGCCTTCTCGCCGAGGCGATGGAGCTGCATCCTCTGGTATCCGACGCGCAGCTCGCTCACGAAGCTGGAGCTGAACGGATGGATGGAGGTGAGGCTCAGGTTCTGGACCTTGTTGTCGTGGTTGGCGCCGAAGCCCGGCAGGTTCTCCGGCGTGAAGCCATCCTCCTGGCTGTAGCTGTAGCGGGCGAAGACCGACGAGCCGCCCGCGAAGCTGTGGTCGAGCCTGACGTTGAACTGGTCCGTGTTGAGGCGCTGGGCGCGAGTGTCCAGGTAGTTGTTTTCGCTGCCCTCCAGGTTGGGAAGCGGCACGAACCGCTCGAGAACGGTCCGCGAGACCGGATTGATGCGGTTGCCGGGATCTGGTTGTTCGGGAACTGCTGCCTCAGGAGCCGCGGGTTCGTCGGGCTCTCGGGCCGGGTCGGATCGAAGTCGGGGTTCGGCTGCGTGCTGGCCGGATCGTAGATCGGCCGCTCGCCGCTGAAATCGCCGGTCCGCCAGCCCGCCAGGGGCACGGTCATGATCATGGACTGGCCCTGGGTGCTGCGGAACCCCTCGTAGCCGGCGAAAAGTGCGTGCGGTCGGACTTCAGCGGGCCGCCCAGCGTGGCGCCGAACTGGTTCTGCGAGAAGTGAGGCAGCTCGTCCGGGCTCGTGAAGAGCCGGGCGTCGAAGGCGCTGTTGCGGAGGTACTCGTAGACGGTCCCGTGCAGCTTGTTGGTCCCCGACTTGGTGACCACGTTGACCTGGCCGGTGCCGGCTCCCCCAGCTCCGCCGTGTAGGTGCCGGTCTGGATCTGGAACTCCCGGATGCTGTCGGGCGGCAGGCTGATGACGTAGGTGTTGAAGGCCGGATCGGTGTTGCTCGTTCCGTCCAGCAGATAGGAGTTCGCGTTCGGCCGGCCTCCGGCGATGCTGACGGCGGAGTTCTGACCCGGCCGCCAGTAGAGAGCGCTGGTGCCGCCCGTCTGCGCGCCGTGGGACGTGTGGACGCCGGGCACCGAGCAGGGCCAGCTCGAGGAACTGCCGGCCGTTGAGGGGGAGCTTGGCCACCTGGTGCTCGTCGACGACGCTGCCGACCGAAGCGTCGTTCGTGTGCAGGAGCGGAGTCGTGTTGACGACCTCGATGTTCTCGGTCACGCCCTTGGTCGACAGCGTGACGTCGATACGGACCCGCTGGTTCACTTCGAGACGGACACGGACCTGCTTGGGCTGGAAGCCGGTCGCTTCGACGACCAGCAGGTACTCACCCGGCTGCAGGGCGGCGAACTCGAAGAACCCTTCCTGCTTCGTCTGCAGCGATCGTCGCAATCCGCCGTTCGTGTCCTCGATGCGGAGCGAAGCGCTCGGGATCGGCAGTCGCTGCTCGTCCGTCACCATGCCGCGAATCGAGCCGGTGTTGCCCTGAGCCCGCAGGTGGGCCGCGCCCACGAGGAGCAAGGCCGCGCACATTGTCGTGACAGCCGTCCATCTCATTCGCGCCATGAAGTCTCCCTCGTTGGATCGAGCAGCCTGGAGTTGATCTGGTGGCCTTAGCAAGACGGAAGCCAGGAGAGGTCAGTTGGCTGATCCAACCACCCAACTACCGTTCGAAGAGCGGGTTAAGAAGCGAACTGCTGCCGAGCCGGGATGCCGGCACGATGTCGGACGCGTAACGGCTACGGCCGCGCGAGTCCGTGAATCATAGGCATCATGTGCGAGCGGCTTCACCGTACCGTGTCGGCCGCGGCGGCGTGATGCTCGCGATACGCTTCCAGGCGTTCTCGCCCGGCAACGGGCTCGATCAGAAGCGCAGGATCAGTCCCGCGCGCACCTCGGCCTGCGAGATGACCTGGGTGTTGCCGTAGAAGATCGTGCAGAAGCCATCCGTGCAGAAGGTCCGGCTGTTGCTGTCGAGGAGGGTGAAGAGGCCGCGGGCTTCGAACCGGAGGCCGACGTGGCGGCCGAGCCAGAGCTTGGCGCCGCCCGAGCACGAGCCGACGAAGCGCGTCTCGTCCGAGAGGGCCGACGGACCCGGCAAGAGCCGCGTGAGGCCGGCGGCGAGGCCCACGAAGGGCTGCAGACGGGCGTCCGGCTCGCCAAACAGCACGTTGCCGCCGATCTGCCAGGTCTCGAGCGCGAGGTCGAACACCGGCACGCCCGCGAAGAGATCCGAGGTCTGCAGCTTCGAGTTCTGCCGCGCGTACGAGAGCTCGATCTCCCCGTCGCCGACCGCGTAGCCGACGTGGATCCCGAAAGCCGCCGCGTCGGCCACCTCGTAGCGCGCGGTGGCGGCAGCCGCGCCGGGGACCGTGGTGTCCACGCTGCCGCCGAACCGGAAGCCGCCGAGGGCCGTGACCTCGACCTGGGCGCGGGCGGCCGCGGGCAGGGCCAGGGCGACGAGCAGCTCCGAGGAGCAGTGACCGCATCACGCGATTCTACGGGAGCCGCGGGGTAGAATCGCGCCCCCAAGGGGAAGAACGATGGCCAAGAAGAATTCCTCGGACGCGAAGCTCTCGAAGAAGGAGCGCCGGCGCAGGATCGCCGAGCTCATCGAGCCGTTCCGGGTGACGCGCGGCAGGGGCTTCAGCCTGCGCGACTACGATCCCGACGACTCGCTCGAGATCGCCTCGAAGGAGAGCGCCGAGGAGTACCTGCGCCAGGGCGTGCAGCAGCTCGCGCGCGATGCAGGACAAGCTCTACGCGCAGGACCAGTGGGGCGTGCTCCTGATCTTCCAGGCGATGGACGCCGCCGGCAAGGACGGCGCGATCAAGCACGTGATGTCGGGCATCAACCCGCAGGGCTGCCAGGTGTACGCCTTCAAGGCGCCGACCTCGGAGGAGCTCGACCACGACTTCCTGTGGCGCACCTCCAAGTCGCTGCCCGAGCGCGGGCGGATCGGGATCTTCAACCGCTCGTACTACGAGGAGGCGCTGGTCGTCCGCGTCCACCCCGAGATCCTCGCCAAGCAGAAAGTGCCCGCGTCGCTCGTCACCAAGCGGATCTGGGACGAGCGCTTCGAGGACATCCGCGCCTTCGAGCGCTACCTCGCGCGCCAGGGCTACGTGATCGTCAAGTTCTTCCTGAACGTCTCGCGCAAGGAGCAGAAGCGCCGCTTCCTGGAGCGGCTCGAGCGGCCCGAGAAGAACTGGAAGTTCGCGCTGGCCGACGCGCAACGAGCGCAAGCACTGGAAGGACTACCAGGAGGCCTACGAGGACGTGATCCGCGCGACGGCCACGAAGCACGCGCCGTGGTACATCGTGCCGGCGGACAAGAAGTGGTTCGCCCGGCTGGTGGTGGCCGGCGCGATCTACGACGCGCTCGCGCGGCTCGGCCTGCGCTACCCGGTCGTGGGCCCGGACAAGAAGAAGGAGCTCGCCGCCGCCCGCGCCGAGCTCCTGAACGAGGGCAAGGCGGCGAGGAAGGCGAAACGCGACGCGGCGGAGCGCGCTGCTTCGGGCGCGCCAGCCTCCGCCGACACGCGCAGAGTCACGCCGCGGCGCGCTAAGCGCCGATCGCGCTGATCGTCTCGCTACGCCGCGACGGGTTCCGGCTCGGTCTCCTGCTGCTCGCGCTTGATGCGGAACCTCTCGGCGTTCTTGGGCAGCAGGTGGATGTCCTTCACCAGGCCGACCGCCGCGAGGCTGCGGATCACGAGCCAGGTCGTGTCGAGCTCCCAGCCGAAGCCGTGGCGCGCGGAGCGCTGGAAGGCGTGGTGCGTGTTGTGCCAGCCCTCGCCCCAGGCGATCAGGCCCACCCACCAGAGGTTGCGCGAGTCTTCCTTCGTCTGCCAGGTGCGGTAGCCCCAGGTGTGGGCCGCGGAGTTCACGAACCAGGTCCCGTGCAGCGTGAGCACGAGGCGCACGGACATGCCCCAGACCACCAGCGGGAAGCCGCCCCACGCGTAGAAGGCGAGGCCGAGCAGGATGTTCGGCACGACGTGCGCGCGGTTCAGCACGCGGTGGATCGGGTCGGCGACCATCTCGGGCGCCCAGCGCCGCTCCATCTCGCGGTAGTCGCAGCCCATCTTGGTGAAGATCCAGCCGATGTGGCTCCAGACGAAGCCGTCCTTCGGCGTGTGCGGGTCGTCGCCGGGAACGTCGGAGCTGGCGTGGTGCATCCGGTGCATCGCCACCCACGAGATCGCGCCGCCCTCGCTCGCGAGCAGGCCGGCCACGGTGCCCAGGTACTCGAGCGGCTTCCAGAGCGTGAAGCCGCGGTGCGTGAGCAGGCGGTGGAAGGTCATGCAGATGCCGATCGACCCGGCCAGCCACCAGAGCCCGAGCGCGAGCCAGAGGCCCGTCCAGGTGAACGTCCACGGCGCGAAGAGCACGCCGAGGTGGATCGCGCCGAACCAGCCGACGTTGACCCAGTCGATTCGCTTGTCGTTCCAGCGGATGTGGTCGGTCCAGGTGAGACCCACGCTTTGCCTCCGATCGGCCCGCAGGCCGTAGCGAAGTCAGGCTAGCAAAGCGTGCGCGGGGGGATTGTCAGACTTGCGTCAGAGTCGCCGCGATCGGCGCCAGGACGTAACCCCTTGACGGGAAACGAGAAGCTCAGGCGACGAGGCGAGGAGCGGGGCTGAACGCCTTGAGCGCCAGCCACACGAGCGCCCCCAGCAGGAGGAGCGGCGCGAGCGGGAGCAGCACCACCACGAAGAACAGCACCAGGAGCACGCCGAGCAGGCTGACGCCCCCGGCGACGAGCCCGAAGAGCCCGCCCAGCAGGCCGAAGACCAGGCCGAAGACGCCCTTCAGGACGCCGGCGAGGATCTTGAACGGCAGCAGCACCAGGGTCAGCAGGACCTTGAGCGCCACCAGCGCCAGCACGAAGGGCACGGCCAGAAGGGCCAGGAGCCCGAACAGGCCAGCCAGCAGTTCCATGGCTCAACCGTCCTTTCACACGTTGTTACGCAGGACGGTCGAGCCAGGTTCCGGGAGCTATCTTCGAGCTTGATCTTCTCGGCCAACACGCTGTTGTCGGCCTGCTACCGGCCCTCGACCTCGACCCTGTTGCCGACCCTCAACCTGCGAGGACGGCACCGGGTCGTTGTGATCGCCCAGGAAGCGCGTCGTGGAGCTCGTCGTGACACGGCGGCCGCCGATCGTGAGCGGGTTGAGCAGCGTGACCGTGCCATCGAACTCGACTTCCCCCTGTTCGTCGTCATCATCGCCCTCGCCGACGCGCGACGCGTTGTTGCCCTCGACGCGGACCGTCAGTGTCAGCGTCTGGCCGTCGGAGAGGCCGTCGATCGTCAAGCGCGCGTCCACTCCCGAGCCCTGGAAGCGCAGCTCGACCGTGCCGGGAGGCACTCCGTTGAGCGTGAAGCTGCCCGAGCCGTCGGTCATCGCCTGGAGCGAGGTGCCGACGACGGTGACTCGAATGGTGCCCAGGGACGAGGCGCTCACGTCGCCCGCGGCAGCGGCGCCCAGCACGGTGCCTCGGATCGTCGCGCCGCGGGACCCGGGGGCCGCCGCTGGCGCGTCCGATCCGGTCATGGACGCGCTGCCGCCACAGGCGATGGCTAGCGTTTGTTGTCAGCTCCCCGACTTCAAGCGGGCCGGCGGAGGACGTGGCGCAGCGCCCCCTCGAGCTCGGGGAAGCGGAACCGGTAGTTGGTCGCCAGCAGCCGCTCCGGCCTCATGCGCGTGCTCGCGAGCAGGGCATCCGCCACCTCGCCGAAGGCGATGCGGAGCGCTACGGCGGGGACCGGCACGATCGTCGGGCGGCCCAGCACGCGGCCGAGCGTCTTCGTCAGCTCGGTGTTCGTCACCGGCTCCGGCGAAGACGCGTTCACCGGCCCCGCGAGGTCGCTGCGCGCCAGCAGGTGGTGGATCACGCCCACGACGTCGTCGAGCGCGATCCAGCTGAAGTACTGCCGGCCCGAGCCGACGACTCCACCCACCCCGAGCCCAAACGGCCGCAGCATCTTCCCGAGCGCGCCTCCGGCAGGGCTCAGGACGACGCCCGTGCGCGGGTGAACGACGCGGATGCCGGCGTGTGCCGCATGCGCGGCCGCCGCCTCCCACTCCACCGACAGCTGGCCGAAGAAGTCCGTCGCCGGCGGATCGGCCTCGGTGACCCAGAAGTCGCCGCGGTCGCCGTAGTAGCCGACGGCCGAGGCCGAGACGAGGACTGCAGGCTTCCGCGTGAGGCCCGCGAGCGTCTCGGAGAGAAACCGGGTCGAGCCGACGCGGCTCGACCGCAGCCTGGCCTTCTTCGCGTCCGTCCAGCGTCCGGCGGCGATGTTTTCGCCCGACAGGTGGACCACGGCGTCGAGGCCCTCGAGCCTCTCCGCGTCGATCGACTTCGTGAGCGGGTCCCAGCGCACCTCGTCGCCGGCGTTCGGGCTGCGCCGCACCAGCCGCAGCACCTCGTGGCCACCGGCGCGCAGCGACGGCACCAGCGCGCTGCCGATGAGCCCGCTCGCGCCCGTCACCGCGATCCTCATCGGAGACATCTCGTTCCGAGTCTAGCTCCCGCTCGTCCGCCGTGTCAGAATGAAAGGTCCGTCGCTCGAGGCGGACCCCCACAAGGAGAGAGCCGACCCGCATGCCCCAGTTCATCTTCACCATGAAGGACCTGCGCAAGGTCACCCCCCAGGGCAAGGAGATCCTGAAGGGCATCTGGCTGTCGTTCTACGGCGACGCCAAGATCGGCGTGCTGGGCGCGAACGGCGCCGGCAAGTCGACGCTCCTGCGGATCATGGCCGGCGTCGACAAGGACTTCGCGGGCGAGGCGTTCCCGGCCGAGGGCACGCGGATCGGATACCTGCCGCAGGAGCCGGTGCTCGACCCGAAGAAGAACGTGCTGCAGCACGTCGAGGAGGCGGTGGCCGAGAAGCGCAAGATCCTCACGCGCTACGAGGAGATCTCCGCCAACTACTCGGACGACACCGCCGACGAGTTCTCCCGCCTGCAGGACCAGATCGACGCCCAGAACCTGTGGGACCTCGACAAGCAGGTCGAGATCGCGATGGACGCGCTGCGGCTGCCCCCGGGCGACGCCGACGTCACGACGCTCTCGGGCGGCGAGAAGCGCCGCGTGGCGCTGTGCCGGCTGCTGCTCCAGCCGCACGACATGCTGCTGCTCGACGAGCCCACGAACCACCTCGACGCCGAGTCGGTCGCGTGGCTCGAGCGCTTCCTGAAGGACTTCAAGGGCTGCGTGGTCGCGATCACGCACGACCGCTACTTCCTCGACAACGTCGCCGGCTGGATCCTCGAGCTCGACCGCGGCGCCGGCATCCCGTGGGAGGGCAACTACTCGTCCTGGCTCGAGCAGAAGGACCAGCGCCTGACCCAGGAGGAGAAGGAGGTCTCGTCCCGCCGCCGCACGCTCGAGCGCGAGCTCGAGTGGATCCGGCTCGCGCCCCGCGCGCGCCAGGCCAAGGGCAAGGCGCGCATCACGCGCTACGAGGAGATGCTGGCGGAGGAGCAGGCGGCCGAGAAGCGCGACGACAAGCGCGAGATCGCGATCCCGCCGGGCCCGCGCCTCGGCGACCTCGTGATCAACGCCAAGGACCTGCGCAAGGCCTACGGCGACAACCTGCTGATGGACGACGTCGACTTCATCCTGCCGCGCGGCGGGATCGTCGGCGTGATCGGCCCGAACGGCGCCGGCAAGACGACGCTCTTCCGCATGATCATGGGGCAGGAGAAGCCCGACGCGGGCGAGCTCAAGGTCGGCGACAGCGTCGCGCTCTCGTACGTCGACCAGTCGCGCGAGAAGCTGGCTGGCGAGCGCAGCGTCTGGGAGGAGATCTCGGACGGCGGCAAGGACCTCGTGATGGTCGGCAAGCGCGAGGTGAACTCGCGCGCCTACTCGGCCCAGTTCGGCTTCCGCGGCCCCGACCAGCAGAAGAAGGTGAAGGACCTCTCAGGCGGCGAGCGCAACCGGCTTCACCTCGCGACGCTGCTCAAGAGCGGCGGCAACGTGCTGCTGCTCGACGAGCCGACGAACGACCTCGACGTCGACACCTTGCGCGCGCTCGAGGAGGCGCTCGTCTCGTTCGCCGGCTGCGCCGTCGTGATCAGCCACGACCGCTGGTTCCTCGACCGCATCGCGACGCACATCCTCGCCTTCGAGGGCGACAGCCAGGTGGTCTGGTTCGAGGGCAACTACCAGGACTACGAGGCCGACCGGAAGCGCCGGCTCGGCGTCGACGCCGACCAGCCCCACCGCATCAAGTACCGGAAGCTGACCCGCTAGAGGCGTCCGACCGGGCCGTCTCAGGCGTCCTTTCGGAACACCAGCAGGTTGCCGAAGGCCGGCCCCGCGAGCGCGGGCCAGCGGAACCACAGCGAGTTGACCGCGTGGACCACGCTGCGCGCGGGCTTCCACGGCAGAAGCGTGAAGAGCTCCGAGAACTGCCCGGCTCGCCGGCTCACCAGCCTCGCGCCATGGTCGCCGAAGCTGCGCACGATCCCGGCGATGCGAGCCTGTCGCGTCATGAGCTTTCCGGTCGGCGTTTCCTCCCACGCCTCCACGCCGGCCGGCGGTGTAGCGCAGCACGCCGCGCTCACGGTCGAGCAGTCGTTTGAGAAGGCGCATGGCGACCGCCTGGAGAGAGCGCATGTTGCCTTCACTGACGACGATGAGGCCGTTTGGCCGTGCGACACGTGCCAGCTCGGCGATCGCCCTGTCGACTTCCGGAATGTGCATCAGGACGCCCCAGCAGAGCACCCTGCCGAAGCAGCCGTCCGCCAGCGTCATCGAGGTCAGGTCTTCGCACCGAAGCGAGATTCGATCGCCCAGTCCCGCCTCGGCGGCTTCCCGCCGACCCACCTCGAGCACGTTGTCCGAGAGATCGACACCCAACACCGAGTAGCCCCGGCGTGCCAGATGGATGGCCTTCGTGCAGGACCCGCAACCCGCGTCGAGCACCACGTCCTCGCCCGGTGGTCCGAAAGTCCGCGCGATGTGGTCGAACGCCAGGTCGTAGAACGCCTCGTTCTCGGGAGTTCTATAGCCGCTGCTCCAGCTCTCGTGAACTCCGATGTCGCGCAGCGTCGCCCGCACGTCGCGATCTGGGACGGTGGTCGACATCTGTCTCATCTGAACATCCCTTCGATCGGGAACGATGTATCCCAGTGAAGGGAGCAATTGCCGGACCACCATCGACAACTGCTTGAGCGATGGGATCTTGTAATTCTGACTCTCGCGCGGACCTGTAAGTTCCGGCGACGCGCGCGGTAGGAATTTCAAAGGAGCGCTAGCGTCCGGCGGCCGCGGCGTCCTTCCGCACCTTCAGCGTCAGCGTGAGCGCGCCGAGGCGGTGGGTGCCTTCCGAGACCGGCACGCTCAGCTGGATGGCGTACGTGGCCGAGCTGGCGTCGAACGCGGGCTCGTCCACGAAGGCGACCTTGCCCTCGACGAAGGGCTTCTTCCACTTGTCCTCGTCGCCCTGCCAGTAGTCGCTCGTCTCGCGCGAGACGCAGACGTTGGCGCCCTTCTCGTCCATCAGG
This sequence comes from uncultured Acidobacteriota bacterium, assembly GCA_963744315.1. Lineage (GTDB taxonomy): Bacteria > Acidobacteriota > Vicinamibacteria > Fen-336 > Fen-336 > DATBSL01. The sequence goes on along the minus strand of CAVUTB010000009.1, from coordinate 396,648 downwards.
ATCGCCTCGACCACCAGCGGGTCGAGCTTGATCCGCTCGCGCAGCCGGTCGGCGCAGGGGCTCGTCGTGAGCGCCTTGCGGAGCGGCGCGGCCGGGTTGGCGGCCCACTCGCGATCGCGCGCCTCGATCGTCTGGCGCGACTCGCCTTCGGCGTTCTTCGCCGCGACGGCCTTCTTGATCTCGGGGTCCGCGGCGATCTGCTCGGCGAACTTCACCCGCGCGAGCGCCATCTGCTTGACGGCCGTCGCCGCCTGGGCCAGCACCAGCGTCGGTGCGAACGCCATGAACGCGATCAGGGTCCCAGTTGCTCGCATGCTCGCGTCCTCCTCCGGGGCACGGATGCTACAGCAGGTCGCGCCCCGTGTCAGTTCGCGCGTGAACGTGCTCGGTGACGGCGCGCACAGCGTCGACGGGCGTCTCCGGCAGGATCCCGTGGCCGAGGTTGAAGACGTGCCCGGGCCGGCCGTTCACTCGCCGCAGCACGTCGTCGACGCGGGCGAGCAGGCGCTCGCGCGGGGCGAAGAGCAGCGTCGGATCCAGGTTGCCCTGCAGCGCGACGCCGTCGCCGACGCGGCGCCAGGCCTCGTCGAGCGGCGTGCGCCAGTCGACGCCGATCACGCTGCCGCCCGCCTCGCGCTGCGCGGCCAGCAGGTGGCCGGTGCCGGTGCCGAAGTGGATCTTCGGCACGTCGAGGTCGGCGAGCGCGTCGAAGATCCGCCGCACGTGCGGCAGCACGAGCTCCCGGTAGTCGGGCTCGTCGAGCGCGCCGACCCACGAGTCGAAGAGCTGCAGCGCCTGGGCTCCCGCCTCGACCTGCGCGCGCAGGTAGTCCGCGACCACGTCGGCGAGCAGCCCGGCGAGCCGGTGCCACGTCGCGGAGTCGCGGTACATCAGGTCTTTCGTCTTCGCGAAGTGCGCGCGAGCCGCCGCCCTCGATCGCGTAGGAGGCGAGCGTGAACGGGGCGCCCGCGAAACCGATCAGCGGCACGCGGAGCTCGCGGCGCAGCAGCCGGATCGTCTCGAGCACCGCGCGCAGCTCCTCGCGCGGCTCGAAGCGCCGCAGCGCCGCGACGTCGGCCGCGCGAGCGCAGCGGCTGGTCGATCACGGGCCCCTCGCCTTTCCGGAAGTCGAACGGGATCCCGAGCGGGGCGAGCGGCACCAGGAGGTCGGAGAAGAGGATCGCCGCGTCGAGCCGCAGGGCGCGGACCGGCTGCAGCGTCACCTCGACGGCGAGCTCGGGCGTCCGGCACAGCTCGAGCAGCGAGTGCTTCTCGCGCAGCGCGCGGTACTCCGGCATGTAGCGGCCGGCCTGGCGCATGAACCAGACGGGCGTCCGGTCCACGGGCTCGCGGCGACAGGCCTTCAGAAAGCGATGCGTTCGTGCTCACAGCCGCGCCCGTGCCGCTTCCACCCGCTTCTGGAAGACCAGGAGCGCGTCGGCGCTGTCGGCGGTGAAGTTCCAGGTCTTGCCGCCCCTCTGCTTCACCCGCAGCGTGCGCGCGAGGTAGTCGACCTGGAGCGGATCGAGCGTCGAGAAGGCCGCGTCGAAGGAATCCGAAGCCTTCGTCGCCTCGAAGCGCAAGCCGGCCGTGTCGGCGTGGAGGACGCCCTGGCACGCGCCCACGGCGTGCTTATGGGCGACCGCGACCTGCTCCTCGAGCCGCACCTCCTTGAACCTGACGACCACCTCGTTCGGGCCAGCCCGCAGCTCCAGCGGCTCCGCGTAGCCCTCGTAGCCTTCGGCGCTCACGTTGAGGCGGTGAGAGCCGGGCTCGACGTCGCTCGTCGCCAGGGGTGTCGTGCCGAGGAACTTGCGGTCGAGGAAGACACTCGCGCCGGGGACGTCGGAGTCGACTCGCAGGCTCGTCGCCGCGACCCCGCGGGCCTCCGCTTCGGTCTCGGGCGGGCAGCAGGCGCCTCGGCCGGCGCCGTGGACGGAGCGGGTCGCGGCGAGGGCGACGGGCGCGCGCCGGCGCTTCTGGGGCCAGGCTCCATCTCGGGACGCCGGGCGACGAACACGATCGCGAGGCCGATTACCGCCAGCGCGACGGCCAGCGCGACCGCGAGCCGGCGCGGTCCGCCGCCGTCATGCCTCAGCTCGCCGAATGTCTCCATCCCTCCTCGTCCCTCCGCGGAACCGCCAGTTTGACAGAAGGCTCAGCGGCCCCGCGAACCACGCGTTGACCGGCCGCGGCTCCGACCTACAATCGTGACTCTCGATGGATCCGCTGACGCACGGGTTGCTCGGGGCGTCCCTGGGCCAGGCGCTCTCCGGCCCGGCGCTCGGCCGGCGCGCGCTCGCCTGGGGTGCGGCGCTCGGCATGGCGCCCGACGTCGACATCCTGCTGCGCGGATCCGACCCGTTCGCCGAATGGCGATGGCATCGCGGTGCGACCCACGGGCTCGCGGTCGAGCTCGTCGCCGGGTGCCTGCTCGGATGGGTCCTCGCTCGCCGCTCGGGCGGCGCGCTCAGGAGCTGGCTCGCGCTGGCGATCGCCGCGCTCGTGTCGCACCCGCTGCTCGACTGGTGCACGACCTATGGCACCCAGCTGCTGGCGCCCTTCTCGAGCCGGCGCTTCGCGCTCGACTGGGTGGCGATCGTCGATCCCGCCTACAGCCTGATCCTCGCGGCCGGCCTCGTGATCGGGCTGCGCGCGGGAGCCACCACACCCGCGTCCCGGCGCGCCGGTTGGGCGGTGCTGTCGCTGTCCTCGCTCTACCTCGCGCTCGGCGGCTTCGTGAACGCCCGCATCGAAGCGATCGCCCGCGACGACCTCCGCGCCAAGGGCCTGGCCTTCTCCCGCGTGTCGGCGTACCCGACGCTGCTCCAGCTTCCGTTCCGGCGGATCGTGGCGAGAAGCGGCGACGAGGTGCGCGTGGGCTGGCTCAGCCTGCTGCGGCCACGTCCGATCGCGTGGGAGGGCTTCACGCAGGCCGAAGGCCCGCCCGTGGAGGCGGCCCGCGCGACTCCCGAGGGGCGGCTCTTCGAGTGGTTCGCGATGGGCGAGGCCGTATCGCGCGTCGAGCGGCGCGAGGGACGGCTGGTCGTCGAGCTCGACGACCTGCGCTACGGGTTTCCGGGACGCCGCGGGACGGCTTCTGGGGCGTGCGCGTCACGCTCGACGAGCAGGGCCGGCCGCTCGGCCCGGGCGAGCGCTTCGAGCGCCCGCTGCCCGCGCCCGTGTCGAAGATCCTCTATACGCTCTGGCGCCAGACGCTCGGGTGGAGCTAGCCCCGGAGCCGCCGCGATGAAGCGAATCGCGATCACCGGCGCGAGCGGCTTCGTCGGGCGCCACCTCGTGCGCGCGGCCGCGGCCGCGGGTTTCGAGCCCGCCGGGTTCGTCCGCTCCGAACGCGCGGCTTCGCTCGTGCGCGAAGCCGGCGGCGCGCCGGTGCACTTCGCGGACGAGCCCGCGGCGCTCGCCCGGAGCTTCGAGGGAGCCCTGGCGGTGGTGCACCTCGCGCAGATCGGCAGCGAGCGCGGGGGACAGACGTACGAGGCGGTCAACGTGGGCCTGACGACGCGCGTCGTCGAGGCGGCGCGCCGGGCGGAGGTGAAGCGCTTCGCGATGTTCTCCGGCCTGGGCGTGGCGCGCTACGGCCAGTCGCGCCGCGTCACCAGCCGCTACTTCCTCTCGAAGCTCACGGCCGAGACGGTGGCCTTCGGCTCGGGGCTCGACGCGGCGGTCTTCCGGCCCTCCTACGTCGTCGGGCCCGGCGACGCCTTCGTGCCGTCCGTGCTGCGCGCGATGCAGGCGGGGGAGGTCGAGCGGCCGGGCGACGGCTCCTACCGCATGCAGCCGATCGCGGTCGCCGACGCCGCCGCGGCCGTGCTCGCCGTGGTCGAGCGCGCGCCGCACGCGTTCCCCACGGTCTTCGACCTCGTGGGACCCGAACCCATCGCCTACGCGCGCCTGCTCGAGAGGCTCGAGGCGGTCGCGCGGCGCGAGGGGCGCGCGCTGCGCCTGCGCGTGCGGGAGGTCCCGATCGCGGAGGCCGAGCGGCTCGCGCGAAGCAAGGCCGGCTACCAGGGCATGGGGCCGGACGAGCTCGACTGCCTGCTGTGCGACGAGGTCGCGGACCACGCCCCGCTCGAGGCGCTCATCGCTCGGCCGCTGCTTCCGCTCGACGAGGCGCTCGCCGCCGCCGTGCGCTCGGCGTCCGAGGGCGCTTGAGGCTTCCCGGCCTGCGCGGCGCGCGTGCCCGAGGCCGATGCGGCGGTGGTCGGCTCCGGTCTGCCCGCCATCCTGACGGCGCTCGAGCTGGCGCGGCGCGGCGCCAGCGTCGTCGTGGTGGGCGAGGCCGATCCTTCGCCGCGCGGGCTCGGCCTGGCGCTGCTCGGGCCCGGGCGTCCCTACCGGTCGGTCGCCCATGCGATCGGCCGGGCGGCCGCCCAGCTCGTGTGGGCGGCGGGATGCGAGAACCAGCTGCGCCTCAAGGCGTTCGTCGAGGCCGCGCCACGCGACCTCGGCTACCGGGCGGCCGGAAGCTTCCTCCTCGCGCGCACGCGCGCGGAGGCCGAGGCGCTCGAAGAGAGCGAGGACATGCTGCGCGACGACGGCTTCCCGGGCGAGTTCCTCGATCACTACATGCTCGGGACGCGCTTCGACCTGTCGGGCTTCCCCGCCGGCTACTGGGCGGCCGGCGACGCCGAGGTCGACGCGCTCCTGCTCCGCGAGGCGGCGCAGCAGGCGGCGCGCGACGCGCGCGTCGCCTTCCGGGCGTCTCGTGTGCGCGGGCTGCACGCGGAGCCTTCGGGGGTGCGGCTCGATCTCGAGAAAGGCTCGCTGCGCGTCGCGGCGGCGGTCGTCGCATCCGACGCCTCGGGGGCCGAGCTCGTGCCCGAGATCGCCCCGCTCGTGAGGCCATCCGCCTCGGCCAGCCTCACTCTCTCGCCGCTCGCAGGAGCCTCGCTGCCGAGCGCGGCGCGCACGGCCGACGGGCAGATCGCCTGGCACGCGAACGGCGGAAGCGTCCTGCTGGCGGAGACGGCGGCGATCGCAGGCGCAGAATCCGGCCTCTCCCTCCGGGAGCTCGCGACGCGCCTTCCGCTCGACCTCGCCTCTGCGACGTCCTGCCAGCAGCCGGCCGAGCAGTCGCTCGACGGCCTGCCCGTCGTCGGGCGGCTCGAGCCCCGCCCGCTCGCCGTGGCCTGTGGCTTCTCCGGGCTCGCGCCCGGCTTCGCGTTCGCGGCGGCGCGCTGGGTGGCGGACGCGCTCCTGCGCGGCACCGATCCCACCCCTGACGCGCTGCGGGCGACGCGCGCGCCGCCGCTCGTTTGAGCGCCGCCGGCCGTTCGCAGTAGGCTTCCGGGGCCATGCGACTCGGCGTCACCGACTACATCGACTGCGCGCACCTGCTCGAGGGCCACGCCAAGTGCGGACGGCTCCACGGGCACACCTACCGCATCGAGATGACGGTCGAGGGCGAGACGAAGGGCGGCATGCTGCTCGACTTCGCCGAGCTCAAGCAGCAGCTGCGCGAAGTACTCGCGCGCTACGACCACGGCCACTGGAACGACTTCATCGACTATCCGACGGTCGAGAGCATCTGCGAGCGGCTGGCCGGCGAGATCGCGGGCGTCGTCGCGTTCCCGTTCACGCTCAGGGTCTACGAGGGCCACGCCAAGTGGGCGGAGACCGACCGGGGGCGTGAGCGATGATCCGCGCCGACGAGGGGCTGCAGCCGGCCGACCTCGAGCCGGAGCTCGGCCGCCTCTGGCAGCTGTCCGCGGGGAAGATCCTCGATCTCGAGAAGAGCTGGAGCGCGGCCGACGGCTCGCCGGTCTTCACGCAGCGCGGGCGCTACACCGCGCGCGGCTGGACCGACTGGACCCAGGGCTTCCAGTTCGGCTCGGCGCTGCTGCAGTTCGACGCGACCGGCCAGCGCTCGTTCCTCGAGCTCGGGCGCGAGCGCACCTACGCGCGCATGGCGCCGCACGTCACGCACATGGGCGTCCACGACCACGGCTTCAACAACGTCAGCACCTGGGGCGCGCTGCGGCGGCTGATGCTCGAGGGCCGCTACCAGGCCGAGGGACGCGAGCGCGAGCTCTGCGAGCTGGCGCTCAAGGCGAGCGGCGCGGTGCAGGCGCGGCGCTGGACCCGCACGAAGGACGGCGGGGGCTACATCTACTCCTTCAACGGCCCGCACTCGCTCTTCGCCGACACCATGCGCTCGCTGCGCTCGCTCGCGCTGGCGCACCGGCTGGGCCAGGCGCTGCTCGAGGAGGGCGACCGTCCCGCCTCGCTGCTCGAGCGGCTGCTTCAGCACGCGGGCACGACCGCGCGCTTCGCAGTCTACCGGGGCAGCGGCCGCGACTCCTGGGACGAGCCCGGCCGCGTCGCGCACGAGAGCGTCTTCAACGTGGTCGACGGCAGCTTCCGCTGCCCGTCGACGCAGCAGGGCTACTCGCCCTTCACGACGTGGACGCGCGGGCAGGCCTGGGTGCTGCTCGGCTTCGCGGAGCAGCTCGAGTTCCTGGAGACGCTGAAAGACGCGGAGCTCCAGCCGTTCGGAGGCCGGGCCGAGATCGAGACGGACATGCTGGAGACAGCGCGCGTGGTGGCGAACCACTACGTGGGGGTGACGCCTTCCGACGGCGTGCCGTACTGGGACACGGGCGCGCCCGGGCTCGCACAGCTTGCGGGCCACCGCGACCGGCCGGCCGACCCCGAGAACGACCTCGAGCCCGTCGACTCGTCGGCGGCGGCGATCGCGGCGCAGGGCCTGCTGCGGCTCGGCCGGCTGCTCGAGCAGCGCGAGGCGAAGAGCGAAGGCCGCCAGCTGTTCCAGGCCGGGCTGACGGTGACGCGGACGCTGCTCGGCGCTCCCTACCTGAGCGAGGACCCGTCGCACCAGGGGCTGCTGCTGCACTCCGTCTACCACCGGCCGAACGGCTGGGACTACGTGCCGAAGGGCCGCAAGGTCCCGTGCGGCGAGTCGAGCCAGTGGGGCGACTACCACCTGCGCGAGCTCGCGCTCCACGTCCAGCGGCTGGCGCGCGGCGAGCCGTACTACGCCTTCTACGGGCCGGGGAGCGCCGCGTGAGGCGGCGTCGCGCTCGTCACCGGCGGCACGCGCGGCATCGGGCTCGGCGTGGCCCGCGCGCTGGCGGCGGAAGGGCTTCGACCTCGCGCTCTGCGGCATGCGCGAGGAGTCGCAGCTCGGCGAGCCGCTCGCTTCGCTGCGCGCGCTGGGCGGCGAGGTGCGCTACTTTCGCGCGGACGTGTCGTCGCGCGAGGAGCGCGAGACGCTCGTGGCGTCGGTCCGCTCGGCGTTCGGTCGCCTCCACCTGCTGGTGAACAACGCGGGTGTCGCTCCGAGCCAGCGCGCCGACATCCTCGACGCCGGCGAGGAGAGCTTCGACCGGCTGGTCGGCACCAACCTCAAGGGTCCGTACTTCCTCACGCAGGCCGTGGCGCGCTTCATGCTCGAGCAGGCGAAGCAGCCGGGCTACGCCGGCGCGATCGTCTTCGTGACGTCGGTCTCGGCGGAAGCGGCCTCTCCGAACCGCGGCGACTACTGCGTCAGCAAGGCCGGGCTGGCGATGGCGGCCAGGCTCTTCGCGGTGCGGCTGGCGGCTTCGGGGATCCCCGTCTACGAAGTCCGTCCCGGCATCGTCCACACCGACATGACCGCGAACGTCGCCGATGCGTACGACCGCAGGATCGCCGACGGCCTGGTGCCGCAGGGCCGCTGGGGCGAGCCCGAGGACGTCGGCCGGGTGGTGGCCGCGCTCGCGCGCGGCGACGCCGCCTACTCGACCGGCGCGGTGATCACGGTCGACGGCGGCTTCTCGATCCCGAGGCTCTAGATGGGCGGCGCTCCCAAACCCGATCCCCACGCCATCCGCAGCGGCTACGACCGTTGGTCGGAGGTCTACGACCACGACCGCAACCCGCTCGTGGCGCTCGAGGAGCCGGTGGTGCGAGCGGCGCTCGGCGCGGTGAGCGGCCTGCAGGTGCTCGACCTCGGCTGCGGCACGGGCCGCCACGCGCTGTGGCTGGCGAGCGCGGGCGCCGCGGTGACGGCCGTCGACTTCTCCGAGGGCATGCTGAACGAGGCGCGCCGCAAGCACGGCGCCTCGAAAGTGCGGTTCATGGTGCACGACCTGCACCATCCGCTCCCGTTCGAGGTCGCGGCCTTCGACCGCGTCGTGAGCGGCCTGGTGCTGGAGCACCTGAGCGACCTGCGCTTCGTCTTCGGCGAGGCGCGGCGCGTGCTGAAGCCGGGCGGCCGCGCCGTGGTCTCCGCGATGCACCCGGCGATGCAGCTGCGCGGCGTCGAGGCGCGCTTCACCGATCCCGCGACCGGCCAGAAGGTCCAGCCGGGCAGCCTGGCCCACACGCTGGGCGACTTCGTGATGGCGGCCGTGCGCGCGGGCTTCTGGCTCGAGGCGATCACCGAGCAGGCGCCCGACGCCGCCTTCGCCGCGCGCTTCCCGCGCGCGGAGAGGTACGTCGGCTGGCCGATGCTCGTGGTGCTGCAGCTCGCGGCGAAGTGAGCCGCTAGAGGCGCTCGCGCTCTTGCTCCACGAGTGCTTCGAACGCCTCGAGGATCACGCGCGTCTTCGGGCCGACGCGGCCGTCGCCGAGCGCTCGGCCGTCGACGCGGACGACCGGCAGCACCTCGCGCGAGACGCTGGTGACGAAGGCTTCGTCGACGAGCGAGAGCTCGCCCTTCAGGACCGCCGCGCGGCGGACCGGAAGCAGGCGCTCCGCCACCTCGAGCACCAGCGAGCGCGTCACGCCGGCGAGCACGCGCTCCTCCTCCGTGCGGAGCTCGCCGCCAGAGATCGCGAAGAAGTTGCTCGAGAGCCCCTCGAGCAGCGCGCCGTCGTCCGCGACGAGCAGGCCCTCCTCGATTCCCTCGGGAAGCCGCGCGTAGGCCTGCTGCGCGGTCGCGATGAAGCGCGTGTCCTTCGAGTGCGGGTTGTCGCGGCGGATGGCGAGCGTCACGCACGCGACGCCCTCCGCGTAGAGCCGCGCGGGAAGCGGGGTGAACGGCTCGACGGCCACGAACAGCCGCGGCGGCGCGAAGGTGAGCCGCAGCCGCGATTCTTCGTGCCGCGTCGCGTCGAGAGCCCCGGCGATCGCCCGTCGCGCCGTGGCGGCGTCGACCGCACCCGGTCGGCCCTGGAGCGCCGTCGATTCCTCGAGCCTTCGGAAGTGTGCGTCGAGGCGGACGACCCCGCGCCCGCCGTACGTGCGCAGGCTCGTGTAGGCCCCGGCGGGGAGCGCCGCCGACGCGGCGGCGAGGCTCTCGTGCCGGCCGAGGGGCAGCAGGCCCGCCTCTCCGGCTTCGAAGGTCAGGACGCGCGGCTCGCCCATCGCGCTCCATCTTCGCACCGACGTCGGCGGCGGAGGTGCTCTGCGGAGCGCGGCTCGACGGAGCCGCTGCGTCCCGATAGACTCGGCGCCGGAGGTCGTGATGGCCCAGCGCCGTGCTCTCGTCCCGTCGCTCCTCGCCGTGCTCGCCGGTCTCACTCTCGGAGGCGCCATGAACGCGAACGCCGCGACCCGCATCGAGCGCCGGCCGTATGGAAAGACGTCGAGCGGCGAAGCGGTCGAGCTCTTCACGCTGTCGCGGGCGAACGCACCCACCGTGGCGATCACGAACTTCGGCGGCTTCATCGTCTCGATCGTCGCGCCCGACCGCACGGGCGCGCGCGCGGACGTGACGCTCGGCTACAAGGACTTCGCCGGATACCTGGGCGACAGGTCGTACTTCGGCTGCCTGGTCGGCCGCTACGCCAACCGCATCGCGAAGGCGGGTTTCACGCTCGACGACAAGCGCTACACGCTCGCGGCCAACGACGGCCCGAACACGCTGCACAGCGGCGCGGACGGCTTCTGCCGCCAGCTCTGGACCCCCGACGTCGTCTCGGGCAAGGACGGCGACGCGCTCCAGCTCAGCTACGTGAGCCCCGCCGGCGAGGGTGGATTCCCGGGAACGCTCACGACGAAGGTCGTCTATTCGCTGCGCGAGGACGGCGGGCTCGTGATCGACTACTCGGCCACCACCGACGCGCCCACGGTCGTGAACCTGACGAACCACGCGTACTTCAACCTGGCCGGCGAAGGCGAGGGGACGATCCTCGACCACGAGCTGCAGCTCGAGTCCGACGCCTTCACGCCGACCGACGAGCGGCTGATCCCGACCGGCGAGCTGCGGCCGGTCGCGGGGACGCCGTTCGACTTCCGCAAGCCCGTCGCGATCGGCGCGCGCATCGAGGCGGCCGACGAGCAGATCAAGGTCGGCCACGGCTACGACCACAACTTCGTGGTGCGCGGCGCGCCGGGCACGCTGCGACTCGCCGCGCGCGTCGTCGACAGGAAGAGCGGGCGCGTGCTCGAGACGTTCACGACCGAGCCGGGGATCCAGTTCTACACGGGCAACTTCATGGATGGGAAGACGACCGGCAAGTCCGGCAAGCCCTACGTGCGTCGCGGGGCCTTCTGCCTCGAGACGCAGCACTACCCGGACTCGCCGAACCAGCCCGCGTTCCCCTCGGTCGTGCTCCGTCCAGGGCGGATCTACCGGCAGACGACCGTCTACAAGCTGGGCGTCCTGAAGTAGCCTCGGGACGGCGCGCCTAGGGCTCGCGTCCGCTCCGGCCAGGGTCGCGCGGCTTCGGACCCCGCGCGTCGTCCGGGTACTCGGGGCGGCGCGCCTCGGCCTTCTTCTGCACGATCAGGTCCAGCGCGCGCTGCTTGTCCTTGTTCTGCCACTCGTAGAGCGCGCCCACCACCCCACCCCGGTACGCGCCGCCGTGCCGGCGCGCGCGGCGCGAGAGCAGGATCAGCACGACGAGCAGGAGCGCCGCCGCGGTCCAGACGAGGTCGGCGATCGGCGCCGTGTTCATGAGGGGCTCTCGACACGATAGGTTAGCATCGGCGCGTGGATCTGGCAGCGGCGCTGCGCCGGCGGCTCGGAGCGCGAGCGGGTCCGCGAGCACGCGCCGCTCGCGCCGCTCACCACGCTGCGTGTCGGCGGGCCCGCCGACCTGCTCGCGGAGGTCAGGAGCGCCGACGAGGCGCTCGACGTGGTGCGGCTCGCGCGCGAGGCGAGCGTAAAGGTCGCGTGGCTCGGAGGCGGGTCGAACCTGCTGGTCGGCGACCGCGGCGTGCGGGGCCTGGTGGTGCGCTGGCACGGCGGTGCTCTGTCGTCTCCCGCGCCCGGGCGGGTGCGCGCCGAAGCGGGCGTGACGATCAACGGCCTCGTGCGCTACACGATCGGGCACGCCCTCGCGGGGGTGGCCGAATGGGCCGGCACGCCGGGCACGGTCGGCGGCGCCGTGAACGGCAACGCACACTTCCGCGGCCGCATGATCTCCGAGACGATCGTCTCGGTGCGCGTGGCGTCACCGGACGGGGCGGTGGTCGACCTGCCTGAAGCCGAGATGGAGTTCGGCTACGACCGGAGCCGGCTGCAGCGGACGGGCGAGGTTGCGCTGGCGGCCGATTTCCGCGTGACGGCCGGCGATCCCGCGGCGCTCCGCGACGAGGCGCGAAGCTCGCTCGCCTTCCGCAAGCGCACGCAGCCGCTCGCGCTGCCGAGCGCGGGCTGCGTGTTCCAGAATCCCGATGCGGCCTCGGTGCGGCTGCCGGCTGGCCTGCCCGCCTCCGCCGGGGCGCTCGTCGACGCGGCCGGGCTCAAGGGCGCGGCCTGCGGCGCGGCGCGCGTCTCGCCCGTCCACGCGAACTTCGTGGTGAACGAGGGGGGCGCGAGCGCGCGCGAGGTCGCGGCGCTGATCGAGCGCATGCGCGATGCCGTGGCCGAGCGCTTCGGCGTCAGGCTCGAGGAGGAGATCGTGCGAGTGGGGGAGTTCGGCTGATGGCGGCGCTGGTGGTGGAAGGCGGCTACGCGCTCTCGGGTGTGGTCACCGTGGAGGGCAACAAGAACGCCGCGCTCCCGATCCTGGCCGCGTGCCTGCTGACGCGCGAGCCGTGCGTGCTCGAGAACGTCCCGCGCATCCGCGACGTCCACGCGATGTGCCAGCTGCTCGAGGGGCTGGGCGCGCGCATCGAGGGCGTCGGCACCGGCACCCTCACGGTGAGCTGCCCCGAGGTCCGGAGCACCGATCCCGACCCGGCGCTCGTCTCGCGCATCCGCGGCTCGGTGCTGCTGACGGCGCCGCTCCTGGCGCGCGCCGGCCGTGCGGGGCTCGGCGAGCCGGGCGGCGACTTCCCCGGCCGTCGCTCGGTCACCACGCATCGCCGCGCGCTGGCGGCCCTCGGCGCGAGTCCCGGAAGCCGGCAACGGGCATGCGCTCGTCGCGCCCGACGGGCTCGTGGGCGCTTCGTTCTACCTCGACGAAGCCTCGGTGACCGCGACGGAGACGGCGCTGCTCGCGGCCGTCACCGCCTCGGGCTCGACCGAGATCCGCAACGCCGCGGGCGAGCCGCACGTGGCCGAGCTGGCGCGCTTCCTCCGGACGCTCGGCGCGCGGATCGAAGGCGAAGGCACGAGCACGCTGCGCGTGACGGGAGTCGAAAGCCTCGCGGGCGGCCGGCACCGGATCGACGGCGACTTCGTCGAGGCGGGGAGCTGGGCGGTGGCGGCGGCGGCGACCGGCGGGGAGGTCGAGATCTGCGGCGCCCGCACGCTCGACCTCGAGCCGATCGTGGCCGTGCTGTCGCGCTTCGGCGTGAGCGCCACGCTCGAGGAGAGCCGCCTGCGGGTGCGCCCGTCGAGCCTCGCGGGCGCGGGCCGCGTGACGACCGGTGTGTGGCCGGGCTTCCCGACCGACATGGTGAGCCTCGTGACCGTGCTCGCCACGCAGGCCCGCGGCAGCACGCTCGTCCACGACTGGCTCTACGAGCTGCGCCTCTTCGGCCTCGAGCAGCTGAGCGGCATGGGCGCGGATCTCTTCCTCTGCGACCCGCACCGGATCGTCGTCACCGGCCCGCGCCGCCTTCGCGGCCGCGCTCTCGACGGCCGCGACCTGCGCTCGGGGATGGCCCTCGTGGTCGCCGCCCTCTGCGCCGAGGGAGAGAGCCGCGTGGAGCCCCTCGAGACCATCGAGCGAGGCTACGCGCACATCGTGGAAAGGCTGCAAGCGCTCGGCGCCAAGGTCCACCGCGACGGCTAACCCCTTGTCCTGTTGTCGTTAAGCAGCGCCAGACGCAAGGGTCTTGACAGCAACGCACTCAAGTCTGCATGATGGCTATGGCCGCTCATCGGCCGTCAGGAGAGCCTCGCGTGAGCAAGATCATCGGTATCGACCTGGGCACGACCAATTCCGTCGTCGCCATCATGGAGGGCGATAGCCCCGTCGTCGTCACCAATCCCGAGGGGAGCCGCACGACACCCTCCGTGGTCGCGTTCGCGAAGGGTAGCGGCGAGCGCCTCGTCGGCCAGGTCGCCAAGCGCCAGGCCGTCACCAACCCGGAGAACACCGTCTTCTCGATCAAGCGCTTCATGGGCCGCAAGTACGGCGAGGTCTCCGAAGAGCAGAAGATGGTCCCCTACAAGGTCGTCCAGGCGGGCAACGGCGACGCGCGGGTCGAGATCGAGGGCAAGGTCTACCCGCCACCCGAGGTGTCCGCGATGATCCTGCAGAAGATGCGGGACGCCGCCGAGCAGCACCTCGGCGAGAAGGTGACGAAGGCGGTCATCACGGTTCCGGCCTACTTCAACGACTCGCAGCGCCAGGCCACGAAGGACGCCGGCCAGATCGCCGGGCTCGAGGTGCTGCGCATCGTCAACGAGCCGACCGCGGCGGCGCTCGCCTACGGCCTCGACAAGAAGAAGGACGAGACGATCGCGGTCTACGACTTCGGCGGCGGCACCTTCGACATCTCGGTGCTCGAGGTGGGCGAGGGCGTCGTCGAGGTGAAGGCGACGAACGGCGACACCCACCTGGGCGGCGACAACCTCGACCAGCGGGTGATCGAGTGGATCGTCGCGGAGTTCAAGAAGGACCAGGGCATCGACCTCTCGAAGGACAAGATGGCGCTGCAGCGGCTGAAGGAGGCCGCGGAGAAGGCGAAGTGCGAGCTGTCGACGACGCTCGAGACCGAGATCAACCTGCCGTTCGTCACGGCGGACGCCTCGGGCCCCAAGCACCTGTCGCTGAAGCTGACGCGCGCCAAGCTCGAGCAGCTCATCGGCGATCTGCTCGAGAAGACGATGGGGCCGGTCCGCCAGTGCCTGAAGGACGCGGGCGTCGACCCCGGGAAGATCGACGAGGTCGTGCTGGTCGGCGGCTCGACGCGCATCCCGAGGGTCCAGCAGCTGGTGAAGGACTACTTCGGCAAGGAGCCGCACAAGGGCGTCAACCCCGACGAGGTCGTCGCGGTGGGCGCCGCGATCCAGGCCGGCGTGCTCTCGGGCGACGTCAAGGACCTGCTGCTGCTCGACGTGACGCCGCTGTCGCTCGGCATCGAGACGCTCGGCTCGGTGATGACGACGCTGATCGAGCGCAACACCACGATCCCCACGCGCAAGAGCGAGACGTTCTCGACCGCGGCCGACGGCCAGACGCAGGTCGAGATCCACGTGCTGCAGGGCGAGCGGCCGCGGGCGAGCGACAACCGCACGCTCGGCAAGTTCCACCTGGTCGGCCTGCCGCCGGCGCCGCGCGGCGTCCCGCAGATCGAGGTGACCTTCGACATCGACGCGAACGGCATCGTCAACGTGTCGGCGAAGGACCGCGCCACCGGCAAGTCGCAGGCGATCACGATCACGGCGTCCTCCGGCCTCGCGAAGGACGAAGTCGAGAAGATGGTGGCCGACGCGCAGTCGCACGCCGAGGAGGACAAGGCGCAGCGCGAGGCGATCGAGGCGCGCAATCGCGCGGACACGCTCGTCTACACGACGGAGAAGACGCTCTCGGAGAACAAGGAGAAGCTGAGCGCCGCGGAGATCGAGCCGGTCGAGCAGGCGCTCGCGGCGGCGAAGAAGGCGCTCGAGGGCGGCGACAGCGCGGCGATCGACGCCGCGGCGTCCGAGCTGACGAAGGCCGCGCACAAGCTCGCCGAGGCCCTCTACCAGAAGGCCGGTCCGGCGCCGGGCGCCGCCGCCCCCGGCGAGCCCGAAGCAGGCCCGAAGAAGGGCGACGGCGACGTGATCGACGCCGAGGTGGTGGACAAGAAGTAGCGCCATGGACCTCTACGAGCGGCTGGGCGTGAGGCGGGCCGCGGGCGGCGCCGAGATCCGGCGTGCCTGGCAGAGGCTGTCGCGCGCGCTCCACCCCGCGGTGAACCCGGGCGACCCGGTGGCCGCCGAGCGGTATCAGGCGGCGGCGCGCGCGTTCGAGATCCTCGGCGACCCGCCGCGCCGCGCCGCCTACGACCGCGGCGAGCTGCGGGCGGAGCCCGTGGCGCCCCCGGCCGAGGGCGGCTTCGAGGGCTTCGACTTCGAGGCGCGCGTGCGCGTCGAGGCGGTCGGCTTCCGCGAGATCTTCGAGCACGCGCTGCCCGAGCTCGACGCCCCGCGCGGCGAGGACGTCGAGCAGGCGACGCGCGTGAGCTTCGAGGAGTCGATGCTGGGCGCCACCCGGCGCGTCCAGCTGGTGCGCTTCGAGGCCTGCGCGGGCTGCGGCGGAGGCGGGCGAGGTGACCTTCGCTCCGGTGCCGTGCCCCCGCTGCGGCGGCTCGGGCAGCGTGCGCGGCAGCCGCGGCCACATGATCTTCTCGCGCCCGTGCCGCGAGTGCGACGGCCGCGGCGCGAAGAGCCGCAAGCCCTGCCCGCGCTGCAGCGGCGAGGGCCGCACGCTCACGAGCGAGTGGCTCGAGGTCCGCATCCCGGCGGGTGTCGGCAACGGCACGAAGGTGCGCCTGCCCGGCGCGGGCAACGCCGGACGCCGCGGCGGGCCGCCGGGGGACTTCGCGCTGACCGTCGACGTCGACGACCACCCGGTCTTTCGCCGCGAGGGATCCGACCTGCACTGCAGCGTGCCGGTGAGCATGGTGTGCGCGGCGATGGGCGGCCACGTGGAGGTGGTGACGCCCGAGGGCCGCGTGACGATCGAGGTCCCGGCCGGGACGCAGAACGGCCAGCGCTTCCGCCTGCGCAAGCGCGGCGTGCCGCGGCCGGACGACGGCAGCCGCGGGGACCTCTGGGTCGAGGCGCAGGTCGTGATTCCCGCGGTGACGGACGACCGCGCGCGCTCGCTGCTCAAGGAGCTCGACGCGGCGCTCGACGCCGTGCCCGAGAGGCAGCGCTGACGATGCCGCGCGCACGAGCCAAGAGCGGCGTGGCGCGGGCCGAGCCCGGCGCCGGGCGCTTCTACATGATCAGCGTCGTCTCGAAGGCCTACGGGATCCACCCGCAGACGCTCCGGCTCTACGAGCGCGAAGGCCTGCTGAAGCCGTCGCGCACGGACGGCAACACGCGGCTCTACTCCGAGGCCGACCTGAAGCAGCTCGAGGTGATCCTGAACCTGACGCGCGATCTCGGCGTCAACCTCGCGGGCGTCGAGATCGTGCTGAACATGCGCCGGAAGATGGAGCAGGTGCAGGGCGAGGTCGGCGAGTTCGTGAGCTGGGTGCGCCAGGAGCTGGCGCGCGCGGCACAGGAGGGCTGGCAGGAGCGGCTGCAGCAGGCGCTGGTGCGGCTGCCGAAGGCGCCCGCGGCCACGACGGTGCCGGTCGAGGTCGAGGAGACGAAGCAGGGGGCTTCCGGCGGCGCCGAGTAACCGGGCGCTATAATCCTCTTTCCCGGGCGAGCGCGATGGGAAAGGTCACGAAGAGCCGGAAGCCGAAGGCGAAGGCGCCGCCCGACGAGGACGGCGAAGAGAAAGAGGCTCGCCGCGAGATCGCGACCGACAGCCTCAACGCCTACATCCGCGACATCGCGAAGTTCAAGCCGCTCTCCGGCGACGACGAGAAGGTGCTCGGCCGGCGCATCCAGGGCGGCGACCAGGAGGCGATCAAGCGGCTGGTCGAGGCCAACCTGCGCTTCGTCGTCCACTACGCCAAGCGCTACCGCGGGCTCGGCATGTCCTACATGGACCTGATCCACGAGGGCACGCTCGGCCTGATGGAGGCGGCCAAGCGCTTCGACCCCGAGCGCAACGTCAAGTTCATCTCCTACGCCGTGTGGTGGGTGCGCCAGGCGATCTTCCACGCGCTCTCGGAGCACGCGCGCGTCTTCCGCCTGCCGCAGAAGCTCTCGGGCCAGGTCTCCAAGCTCTCGGCCGCGCGCGAGAAGCTGAAGAGCGAGCTCGAGCGGCCGCCGACGATCGCGGAGCTGGCCGAGCGCACGGCGCTGCCGCCCGCGGAGGTGGAGCAGCTGCTGCTCGCCGCCGGCGACGACGTCTCGCTCTCGACGGCGGTGGGCGACGACGGCGGCCTCGAGCTCGGCGACACGCTCGAGCAGGACAGCGTCCCCTCGGTCGAGGTCGAGATGATCCGCAGCTCCTTCGAGCGCCGCATCCAGGGGATGGTGAGCGGCCTCGACGAGAAGGAGCGCGAGGTGATCCGCATGCGCTTCGGGCTCGACGGCGAGGAGCCGAAGACGCTCCAGGAGATCGGCGAGGCGATGGGGCTGTCGCGCGAGCGCATCCGCCAGATCGAGAGCCGCGCCAAGGAGAAGCTGCGCCGCAGCCGCGAGGCGCACGGGCTGCGCGGCTACTTGAACTAGGATGGGGGAGTGAGCGAGCCCGCCTGCGAGCTGTGCGACGGCACCGGCTTCGCGATCGTCCACGCGCGAGGGCCGCGAGTACGCGCAGCGCTGCGCGTGCCAGTCGGCGGCGAGGGGCGCGGGCGCTGCCGATCCGGCCGCGCGCTGCCGGATTCCCCCGCGCTACGAGCACTGCACGCTCGAGAGCTTCGACCCCGGCAACGCGTCGCTCTCGGCCGCGCTCGAGAAGGCGCTCGCGTTCTGCTCGGGCTACCCGCACCTCGGCGCCGACGAGGGGCTGGGGCTGCTGTTCTGCGGCGACAACGGCGTGGGCAAGACGCACCTGGCGGTCGCCGTCCTGCGCGAGCTGGTCACGAACCGCGGCGCGCGCGGGCAGTACTGGGACTTCCACGAGCTGATCCGCGAGATCAAGTCCTCCTACGACCCCGAGACCAAGACGACCGAGCTCCAGGTGCTGGAGCCGGTGGTCGAGACCGACGTGCTGCTGCTCGACGACCTCGGGGCGTGGAAGATGACGGACTGGATGAACGACACGCTCTTCTACATCCTCAACAGCCGCTACATGGCGAAGCGGCCGACCGTCATCACCACCAACTACCAGGACGTGACGCGGGAGGAGGCGCTCGCCGCCGACTCGCTGCGGCGGCGCGAGTTCCTGGTCGAGCGCATCGGCCAGCGCCTGCGCTCGCGGCTGATGGAGATGTGCCTGATCGTGCGCGTCACCGGCAGCGATCACCGCCAGGCCCGCCAGCAGGCGAACCAGGTCGCGCTGCGGAGACCGTAACACCGCCCAGGGGGTCTCGGGGGCGCGGCGTGCGGCTAGACGCGGCCCGACAGCGTGCCGAGCAGGCGCCCGGCGAGGACGGCCGAGGTCCCGGTGAACTTCGCGCCCGCGACCTGGGTGCCGTCGGCCGCGGGGCGCTGCCAGCGCACCTCGGCGGCGAGCGTCAGGTCGGTCGAGCCCTCGACGCCGTAGAGCGTCAGGCGCACGGCGTCGGCCTTCTCGAGCCTCTGCTTCAGCTCGATCCGGCAGCCGCTGCCGCTCACGTCGATGATCTGCCCCGGGAAGACCCCCTCGCGGCCGGTGATCTCGACGTCGACGCGCAGGATCAGCGGGCGCCGCAGCCTTCGGCGCTTCTCGGTGCGGTCGGTCGAGCGCAGCCAGCCCGAGATCTTGTGCGCGACCGCGACGATCTCCTCGGCCGCCACCGGCTTCACCAGGTACGCCGCGGCGCCGCGCGTGATCGCGGTCGAGAAGCTGTCGATGTCGGCGTCGTAGGCGAGCACCACCACCGGCACGCCCGCGAGCGGGCCGTGCGCATGCAGGTTGGCGAAGCTCGCCATGCGCTCCTCGCGCGAGCCCGAGTCGTCGAGGATCACGAGCTGCGGCGCCACGACGTCGGGCATTCCCAGCAGCTCGGCTTCGCTGCACGCCGCGACCTCGAGGCCGCCGCGCATCAGCACGCTCTCGAGCCAGGCGCGGTCGGGCGAGTCGGGACCCACGACCAGGGTGTACTGGTAGCCGGCCGTCCGTTCGCTCAATCGCGCCTCCGGCGCTCCGGCCTCAGGCCTTGATGCGATCGCGCAGCCGCCGCAGCGTCTGCTCGACGTCGATGATCAGCGTCTCGGTCGCCGCCTCGAGCTGCTCGAACACGCGGTGGAACTCGGCCGCGTCCGTCTGCGGCGGCTCCTCGGCCTCCGCCAGGTTCTCGAGGCCGGCGGCGAGCTTCATCAGGCTCACGAGGCTCGCCTCGCCGTGGGCGTCCATGTGCGAGCTCTCGGTGTGGCCGAGGTCGAGGCCGCGCAGGAAGGCGCCGATCTCGCGCCGCCGCTGCTTGGCGCGCTCGAGGACGCCCTGGAACGTGCGCCGCACGTTCGGCCGTGGCGGGATCGCCGGCTCGATCGAGCCGCGCTCGAAGCGCTCGCGCGCCCACGCTATGCCGCGCACGACCTCGTCCTTCTCGGCGGGGGGCTCGGTGCGCTTGGCGAGCTCCTCGCCGATCGACTCTTCGGCGACCGGGTGCTCGGCGGCGGAGGAGCCGCGGAAGAGGTAGAGCAGCTCCTCCAGCCGCTGGGCTCCGCCGGGCAGCAGCAGGTCGCCGGGGGCCAGGATCTCGCCGTCGGGGCCCCGCCGCAGCAGCGAAGGCCGTCTCGAGGACTTGCGGGCCGGGCGCCCTCCGGCCTTGGCCGGCGCAGCGCCCTTCGCCGGGGGACCGCCCTTCGCCGCCGGGGCGCCCTTCGCCGGAGGAGCGCCCTTCACCGGGAGAGCGCCTTTCACCGGAGGAGCGCCCTTCGCCGGAGGAGCGCCCTTTGCGGGAACCGCGCCGCACCTTGGGGGGCGCCGGCACCTTGCCCTTCACCTCGGGCTTCGCCTTCTCGGTCGGTGCCGGCTTGGCCACGACCGGCTTGGCCTTGGCCTGTGCCTTCGGCGCCGGCTTGGCCTTCGGCTTCGCGTGCGCCTTGGGGGCGCCGGCCTTCTTCTTGTTCTTTGCGGGCTTCGTCTTGCTCGCCATGCCTACCTCGGTCCTCCCGAGCGCAAGGGAGGAGCTTGTCGTGGTGCGGAGCCGTGTCGGGCTGGATTCGTTATGGAGACCGTGCGCGTAGGGACGTGCTCCGGGGTGCGGGAAACCCTTCGGAGGGTATCACATACGGGCCGGGGCTCCGGCCCGGCGCCTGTCAGGCGCTGGCGGGGAGGTCGGAGTCGTCGGCGAACAAGCCGGCGCCCATCTCGGCGAGCCGGAGCAGGCGTTCCTGGTCCTCGATCGAATGCTGGGCGATTCGGCGGCGAGTTTCGTCTCCCGGCCCCGGAGCCACCAGGAGTCCGACGATCGCTCCGACCACGCCGCCCATCAGGGCGACTCCCACGTAGGTGCCCGTCCGTCGCCCGCTCATGACCGCTACCAAGCCTCCTGCCCTTCCTATGTGCAAAACGTGTGCCGCCAGGTCTTTGTTCCTCGACTCGTACCGGAACCGCTCCAAACTCGGGGATTTCGCGCTCGCGTCGAGCGCGTCACTCCAAGCTTCGGGAGCGACCGTGTCCATCCTGTCGGAGCGGCGTGTCTCCACGGCAACATTCGAGACATTCGGATGACCGCCCGCAGGTCATCCGGCTTCAGGTTAGCCGAGAGACGTCCCAAGAGTAACTGTCAGAAATGACGGCACTGTGTCGGCGGACTTACCAGAGCTGGTCGGCGAGTGTGCGCGCGAGCGCGAGGATCTGTGGCTGGACGCCCTCGAGGTTGGTCAGGATCGCGATCGCCCGCCCTCGTTCGGCGACGGTCCTGTCCGCGGCCAGGTACACCACCGTGCTGACGCGCTCCTGCCCGCCCTGGTGAGAGGCCTCGAGGCGACCGTTGCGCTCGGCAACCGCCAGGCCGAGGCCGTAGCCCGTCGTGCGGCCGTCCCGCGTCTTCTGCCGGGTCAGCATCAGGTCGAGCGTGGCCGGCTGGAGCAGCCGGCCCGAGACCAGGGCCGAGCCGAAGCGGGCGACGTCGGCCGCCGTCGCGCACAGCCCGCCCCCCGGCACCTTGTAGCTCATGTCCGCGAGCGCCGAGTTCCGCAGTCGCCCCTCGCCGTCCCGGACGTAGCCCTGGGCACGGTACGGGATCAGCTCGCGGAGGTCGTCATCGCGAGTGCTGACCATCCCGGCGGGCTCGAACACGGCTTCCTGCAGCAGCGCGAGGAAGCTCGTGCCGGCGGCGCCGGCCGCCGCGCAGCCGAGCAGGTTGTAGCCGTAGGTCGAGTAGCGGACGGCGGTCCCGGGCTCGTGCAGGAGCGCGTCGTCGCGGAAGAGCGAGAGCGACTCGGCGAACGAGGCGAACCGGCGCGTGAGCGTCGGCTCGTCGGGGCGATAGTGCCGGATGCCGCCCTGATGGCAGAGGAGCTCGCGCGCGGTCACCGGCCAGGGCTTCTCGGAGAAGTCGGGGCAATAGCGCCACACGGGCGCGTCGAGGTCCAGCCGGCCCTGCTCGTGGAGCTTCAGCACGGCGACCGCCGTGATCGGCTTGGAGACCGAGGCGAGCCGATAGACGGTCTCGGGCCTGGCGCGGACGCCGTTCTCGACGTCGGCGAACCCGAAGCCGGCCTCGTAGCGGACCACTCCGGCCTCGACGATCGCGAGGCTCAGCCCGGGGATGCCCCGCCGTCCCATCTCCTCGAGCACGGCGGTGCGCATGGCGTCGCCGGCCGGCTGCGCCGTGGCCGTCGTGGAGACGGCCAGTACCCCTGCGAGCACGCCTCCGCCGAGGCGAAGGCCCGCTACTCCAGCCAATCGCGGTCCTTCAGCTTCTTCGGCATGTACTCCTCGGTGATGAAGCTGATGCCGCGCCGCGAGAGCGCCTCGAGCTCGAACTTGACGCCGCTTCTCACCATCTCCTGGATCTCGCGCTGCCAGTGCGCCTTCTTGAACCAGGGATACGCGAGCATCTGCTTGGCGCGGTTGTTGTCGCCGTCGTCCATCTTGATCGCGACGTTGTTCGGGAGCTGGTACTTGCCCTTGTCGAAGGACGAAAGGCCGACGAAGCGCGCGTCGGGCACCGCCATCCGCATCGACTCGTAGGCGAGGTTGATCGAGCCCTGCTTCATCACGCTGTAGATGTAGAAGCCCCAGGGGTCGTTGTCGACGAGCACGTAGACCGGCAGCTTCAGCTCGTGGTGCAGGCGCTGCACGAGGCGGCGCACGCCGCGCGGCGGCTGGCCCCCGCCCTGGAGGATGATGCAGCTGTTGCGCTTCCAGTACTTGTCCTCGTTGAAGCGCGTCCAGACCGCGTCCTTCTCGATCAGCAGCACGTACTTCGCCTCGTGCTTGCGGAAGCCGATCACGTTCTCCTCGACGATCGAGGGCACGGCCCAGCCGCCCGAGCCCATCCGCCGGAGGTCGATGGTGTCGCCGGTGTCCGTGATCGTGATCGGGCCGACCATCGAGCCCTTGCGCGCCGCGAAGAGGTGCAGCTCCTCGCGCAGCGCGTCGAGCGTGACCTCGAGGTCCTCGATGATCGGGTCGGACTCGTCCTGCTCCTCGAAGGTGTTCTGCTTGGTGTCGCCGATCGAGTGCTTGGTGACGTAGTAGAGGTCGCGGATGCTCGTGGTCTTGCCCGAGTCGATCAGCTCCTTGCAGGCATCGCCCACCAGGAACGTCTGCATGAACTTCTTGGCCATCGACACGTTGAAGAAGTAGCGCTTCTGCTTCTGGCTGCCGAGCTCGACGAGCCGCCGCTTCTCGCTCCAGCTCACGTTCGCGAGCGAGCGAATCGGGATGTCGAGGAACGGGTTCTTGCCGCCCTGGACCGTCTTCAGCACGCTCTCGGCGAGCTTCTCGATCTTGGCCGTCGTCTTCTTCGAGACGGCGTCTTTGCGCGGGGCCACTACTCCTCCTCCGCCTCGGCGCGGTCACCAGCCTTCTTCTTCGCCTCGCGCGCCTCGAGCTCGAGCGCCTTCTCCTCTTCCTTCATCTCCGCCGCGGTGACCTTGTGCGCCACCTGCAGGAACTCGCGCTTGATCGGGCCCGGCTTCCTGCCCGTGATCTTGCCGATCGCCTGAGCCACCTCCTCGATGTAGAGCTCGAAGATGCTGCGGCGCTGCGCCTGGTAGTCGGCGGCCTTGCGCTTGCGGATGAAGGTCGCGAGCTTGCGGCCGCACTCCTGCGCCGCGAGCTGGATCTCCTTCAGGATGTCCGGGTAGTGGGCGACGGCTTCCTTCGACTCGCTCGTGAACGGCACCCACACCGAGGCGATGTGGACGAGCAGCGCCATCGGCCCGACCGGGAGCGAGCCTTTCGGCTGGCTCAGCTGGTAGTTGCGCCAATCGGTGCGCACGATCGCATCCGTGATGCCGCAGGCGCCGCGCTGGAACAGGAGCGGCACGCGGTTGGCGAAGCGGAAGAGCTCGATCGTCTTGTCGGGCGGCCAGCTGCCGCCGTAGGCGAGGCCGACCTCGACCTGGAACGGGTTGCCGCGGTAGACCTTCGGCGAGCGCGTCACCGTCGCGATGAAGTAGTTGTGGCCCTTGATCTTCTCCACGCCTTCCTCGGCCGGCGCGTCCTGGATCACCTGCTGCTCGGGAGCCGGCGCCGCCTTTGCGGGCGCCTTGCCGGCCGGCGCTTTCGCGGCCTTCCTGGTCGGCTTCATGCCCGCGCTGTCGAGGTCGAGCTGCGTGTTCTCGTCCCCCTCCTCACCCTCGCTCTCGATCACGTTCAGG
Source organism: uncultured Acidobacteriota bacterium (assembly GCA_963744315.1). Lineage (GTDB taxonomy): Bacteria > Acidobacteriota > Vicinamibacteria > Fen-336 > Fen-336 > DATBSL01. The sequence continues at coordinate 372,860 of CAVUTB010000009.1, read as the reverse complement.
AAGCTCACCAGGCCCTTGCGCATCAGCTCGTCGCCGATCGGGCTCAGGCAGTTCGTGGGCGGGCTCATCAGCTTCGTCTCGCCGAGCGCCTTGTGCAGCTCCTCGGCCATCACGCGGTTCTCGCCGAGCTGGCGGGGCCGGACCAGCTTCTTGCCCCACGGCACCTTGGCCAGGATCTCGCCCGCGGCGGACGACGAGACGCGGCTGAACGCGGTCTGCAGGAAGCCGCGCACGTCGCGGCTCTTCGACTCGCGCGCCATCAGCATCAGCGCGCCGAGCTCGACGCCGTGCGGGTGCGGCTTGATCTCGAGCGCCTCCTTCGGCAGCTCCTCGGTGGCGCGCGGGAAGCTGAGCGTCTCGTTGCCGGGCACGCTCGCGTTCTCGCGCTGCCCCGCGGCCACCGGCCGCGTGTAGTGGATCGTCGCGTGGGGGTTCGCGAGCGCCGTGTGCTCGACGTAGCGGTTCACGAAGCGCTGGCCCTGCTGCCAGTTCGCGACGATCTCGAGCTCGACCCGCGTCCCGTGCTCGAGGTCCCAGGCGGCGAGCGTGTCGTCGTGCGTCACCACCGGCTCGTTCTTGCGCGTGTCGATCTGGATCTCGAAGACGTGAGCGTCCTTCCTCTTTCCCACGCGGCTCGTGACGCGGATCGGCTTGCCGGTCGTGAGCTGGCCGTACATCGCGGCCGCGGAGATGCCGATGCCCTGCTGCCCGCGCGCCTGCTTGAGGCGGTGGAACTTCGAGCCGTAGAGCAGCTTGCCGAAGATCTTCGGCACTTGCGCCTTCACGATGCCGGGGCCGTTGTCCTGCACGACCACCAGGAAGCGCCCCTCGCCCTTCGTGAGCTCGGGATCCTTCTTCATCGCCTCGAGGCCGAGGTCGTGCACCTCGACGTGCAGCTCCGGCAGCACGCCCGCCTCTTCGCAGGCGTCGAGCGAGTTGTCGACGGCTTCCTTGATCGTCGTGAGCAGCGCTTTCGAGGGGTTGTCGAAGCCGAGCAGGTGCCGGTTCTTGACGAAGAACTCGGAGACCGAGATCTCGCGCTGCTTCTGCGCCAGGGACTCGGCTGTCGCGCGCGGAGCGGGCTTCGGCGGCGCCGGGCGGGCGGCCGGGGCCGCGGGAGCGGCCGGCTCGGCGGGCGCCGGGGGCGTAGCACCTTTTCCGCGTGGCGCGCCCGCGAGCGCCTTGCGGGCCGCTGCGGGGGGCTCTTGGCCGCCTGCGGCGAGCTCGCGTCCGAGAACAGGTCGAGCTGCGGCTCGGCCGACGGGCGTCCCCGCTTCGACCCGATCGAGCTTTCCTTCGCTGCTTTCGATTCCTTCGATTCCCTCGCCACTGGCCCCCGATCGCGCCGCAGTTCCGGAACGCGGCAGTCTAGCATCGCACGCCGCCCTGCCCCGGAAGGTCCGGAGCACCGCGCTGCAGCGGGACCAGGGCCCCGCGAACGAATAGGATGGCGGGGATGAGCGGCGCGCGCACGGCCCTGGAACGGATCGCCGCGACGGCCGTGTCGTGGCCGCTCCTGAGCCGCCTCGTCGGCCGCCTCGCGGACCTGCGCGTGCCGCGCCCGCTGCTGCTGCCGCTGATCCGCGCCTACGTGCGGGTCTATGGCGTCGACCTCTCGGAGGCAGCGCTGCCCGCCGACGCCTACCCGAGCTTCAGCGCGTTCTTCACGCGGCGGCTGCGCGAGGCCGCGCGGCCGATCGAGACGGAGCCCGGCGTCGTGGTCTCGCCGTCGGACTCGCGGCTCGCCGCGATCGGGCGCGTCCCGGAGGACGGCCGGCTCGAGCAGGTCAAGGGGGACCGCTATTCGCTCGAGGCCCTGCTCGGCTCGAGCGGCGACGCCGAGGCGCTGCGCGGCGGCCAGCACGCGACGCTCTACCTGAGCCCGTCCATGTACCACCGCGTCCACTCGCCGGTGGACGGCCGCATCGTGGCCTGGCGCTACGTGCCGGGCCTGCTGTTTCCGGTGAACGCGATGGGCGTGCGCTCGGTGCCCGGCCTCTTCACGCGCAACGAGCGCGTCGTGGTCCTGATCGAGACCGAGGCGCACGGGCGCGTCGCCGTCGTGCTCGTGGGCGCCACGAACGTCGGGCGGATCCAGCTCGCCTTCGCCGAGCTCGAGACGAATCGCGGCCGGGCGGCCGGGAGCTTCGCTCCGCCGCAGCCGGTCGCCGTCCGCCGAGGCGACGAGCTCGGCGTCTTCAACCTCGGCTCGACCGTCGTCCTGCTCGTGGCCGATCCGCGGCTCGAGCCGACCTTCGAGAAGGGGTCGCTGGTGCGGGTCGGCCAGGCGCTCTGGCGCCGCGCGCTCGGCCTCGCCGCGCTCGCGCTGTCGGCGTCCGCCCTCGCCGCGGCACCGGAGCCCCCGCCCAAGGTCCGTCCCGGCACTGTCGTCCGCTGGCCCGGCGACGGCATCGAGTGGTGCGCGGCCGGCACGGAGCGCTTCGAGCCGCTCGCCGGGGCGTGCATCGTGCCGGTCGACCTGCTGCACGCCGCCGGTCCGCTCGAGCTGCGGCGCCAGCGGGCCGGCCGGCTCGAGACGGCGAAGGTGAGCGTCGGCCGCTTCGACTACCCGGTGCAGCGGCTCACGCTGCCGCGCTCGATGGTGGAGCTTTCTCCAGAGGATCTCGAGCGCGTCCGCCGCGAGAATCGCGAGATGGCCCGGCTCTGGCCGCGCCGCACGCCGCGGCGCTTCTCGCTGCCGCTCGCCGCCCCGCTCGAGCCGCTGCCCGAGGGCGGGCACTTCGGCAATCGCCGCGTGATCAACGGCGAGGCGCGCAGCCCCCACGGCGGCGTCGACTTCTCGGCGGATCTCGGGCTAGCGGTCCGCGCCGCGGCCGACGGGACCGTGGTGATGGTGGGCACGCACTTCTTCGGCGGCAACGCCGTCTTCGTGGACCACGGCGACGGGCTCGTCTCGCAGTACTTCCACCTGAGCAAGGTGGCGGTGGCCGAAGGCCAGGAGCTCGCGCGCGGGGCGCTCGTCGGCGAGGTGGGCGCCACGGGGCGTGCCACGGGCCCGCACCTGCATTTCGGCATCCGCTGGCGCGGGGCGCGCGTCGATCCCGCGCTCCTGCTCGCGCCGCCTCTCGCGCTGCCTTGCCTCGACCCGCCCGCGGGCCTAGGATGCCGTCGGTGATCGGGACTCGGCTGCGGCGTCTGCTGCGCAACCAGTCGATCAAGCGCAAGCTGACCGCGATCGTCGTGGTGACGAGCGGCGTCGCGGTGGTGCTGGCCTCGGCCGCCTTCCTCGCCTACGACTACAACAGCTTCCGCGAGCGCATGGTCACCGACCTCGCGACCACGGCCGACGGCGTCGGCCTGCTCGCGTATCCCGCGCTCGACGCCGAGACCGCGGACGCCGAGGGCGCCGGCGTCGGCACCCAGGCGCGCGACCAGCTCGCGTTCATCATGGCCTCGCTGCGTGCGTATCCGAGCATCGACCACGGCGTCGTGTTCGACGCGAACGGCCGCGAGGTGGGCGTCCAGGAGCGCAACATCCTGCTGAAGCGGCCGACACCCGCGTTCGTCAACCTCAATTCCCATTCCTTCACCGACGACGGGCTGGTGGTGTACCGCCGCGTGACGACGCCGCTCGGGCGCCAGGTCGGGGTGATCTACCTGCTCTCGAACACCAGCGAGCTCGCGAACCGGCTCGAGCGCTACGTCGGGATCCTGGCGGCCGTCACGCTGCTCTCGCTGCTCGTCTCGCTGCTGCTGGCGTCGCAGCTGCAGAAGCTGATCTCGCGGCCGATCGAGCACCTGGCCGAGATCGAGACGCGCGTCTCGCGCCAGAAGGACTACTCGCTGCGCGCGGTGAAGGAGGCCGACGACGAGCTCGGCGTGCTGATCGACGGCTTCAACGACATGCTCGGGCAGGTGCAGTCCCGCGACGCCGAGCTCACCGTGGCGAAGGAGGTGGCGGAGCAGGCCAACCGCACCAAGAGCACCTTCCTCGCCAACATGAGCCACGAGCTGCGCACGCCGCTCAACGCGATCATCGGCTACAGCGAGATGCTCGAGGAGGAGGCGCAGGAGCGCGGCATGGACGAGCTCGCGCCCGACCTCGGCAAGATCCACGCGGCGGGCAAGCACCTGCTCACGCTGATCAACGACGTGCTGGACCTGTCGAAGATCGAGGCCGGCAAGATGGAGCTGTTCCTCGAGGACTTCGAGATCCGCGGCCTGGTGCTGGACGTCGAGTCCACGATCCGCCCGCTGGTCGAGAAGAACCACAACCTGCTCGAGGTGAGCTGCCCGGCCGACATCGGCCTGATCCACGCCGACCTCACGCGCGTGCGCCAGATCCTCTACAACCTGCTGAGCAACGCCGCGAAGTTCACGCAGGAAGGCACGGTCGCGCTCCAGGTCCACGCGGTGCGCATCCAGGGCGAGCCGTGGATCGAGTTCGCGGTCGCGGACACCGGCATCGGGCTCGCGCCCGACCAGCAGCGGCGCCTGTTCCAGTCGTTCTCGCAGGCCGATCCCTCGACCTCGCGCAAGTACGGCGGCACCGGCCTCGGGCTCGTGATCAGCCGGCGCTTCGCGCAGATGATGGGCGGCGACATCCACCTGCACAGCGAGCTCGGCCGCGGCTCCACCTTCACCGTGCGGCTGCCGAGGACGGGGGGGGCCGCGCGTTCGTCCTCGTCGCCCGGCTTCGCGACGCCCGTCCCCGCGTCGGCGCCGGGTGCTTTGCCGCTGGTGCTGGTGGTGGACGACGAGAAGGCCACGCGCGAGCTGATCGCGCGCGGGCTCGAGAAGGAAGGCTTCCGGATGATGGCGGCGGCCTCGGGCGAGGAGGCGCTGCAGCTCGCGCGCGAGCGCAAGCCCGACGTGATCAGCCTCGACGTGCTGATGCCGGGCATGGACGGCTGGATGGTGCTGCGCGCGCTCAAGGCCGACCCGCTCACGGCCCCGATCCCGGTGGTGATGGTCTCGATGCTCGACGACCGCGACATCGGACACGCGCTCGGCGCTTCCGACTACCTGACGAAGCCGTTCGACCGCCAGAAGCTGGTCGCGGCGCTGCGCCGCTACCGCCGCGACGGCACCCAGCGGCCGGTGCTGGTGGTCGAGGACGACGCACCCACGCGCGAGGTGATCAAGCGCGCGCTCGAGCGCGACGGCTGGGCGGTGAGCGAGGCCGACAACGGCCGCCGCGGCCTGCAGAGCGTCGCGCGCCACGTGCCGGACCTGATCGTGCTCGACCTGATGATGCCCGAGATGGACGGCTTCGAGTTCGTCGCCGAGCTCCGGAAGAGCGAGAGCGGGCGCAAGATCCCCGTGGTGGTGGTCACGGCGAAGGAGATCACCGAAGAGGACCAGCGGCGGCTCAACGGCCACGTGCGCCGCGTGCTGCACAAGGGCTCGTTCTCGCGCGAGGAGCTCTCCCTGGAGCTGCGCCGCGCCCTCGAATCGGGCCGCAGGCGCTAGGCGCATGGCGCGGCCAGGCGCCGCCCTGGCGCTCCTGCTCCTCCCGGCCATCGCGTCGCCTTCGGAGACCACTCGCTACTCCGTCAAGCTGCGCGCCGACCTCGAGCGGCGCGTGCTGCACGGCGAGGAAGCTGGTGACGCTCGCACGCGGAGGCCGGCACGCTCCGGCTCAGGAAGAACCCGTCGCTCGAGATCGTCCGCTTCACGGGTGGCGAGCTCAGGAACGACGGCGACGGCGTCCAGATCCGCCTGGCGCGCAGCGGCCGGCAGCAGCTGCGCTTCGAGTACACGGCCGCCGCGGGACGCGGGCTGCGCTGGTTCGCCGAAGCCCCGGGCTTCTTCACGGCGTTCGACTGCGGCGCCTGGATGATCTGCGACGACAGCCCCGCGCAGCGCGCGCGGCTCGAGCTCGAGATCGCGCTGCCCGCTTCGGAGCGGGCTCGTGGCCGTGGGGCCCGGACAGCCCCGCAAGTCGTGGCAGGACGGCGATGCGCGGCACTTCCGCTTCGAGCAGGCGGAGCCGGTGCAGAGCTACCTCTGGAGCTTCGCTGCCGCGCGGCTCCGCGAGTCGCCGCAAGGCCGGCTGTCCGTCTACGCCGAGGCGGCAGGTCACGCGGCGGCGCTCCAGAAGACGGCGTCCGCCGAGGCGTTCTTCCGCGACAAGGCCGGCACGGATCGCCCGACGCGGCGCTACGCGCAAGTGTTCCTGCCCGAAAGAGGCCTCGGCCAGGAGGCGGCGGGGCTCGCCCTCATGTCCGAGGCCTACCTCGCCCGGCTCGAGAAGGAAGACGACGTCTACCTGATGGCGCACGAGCTCGCGCACCAGTGGTGGGGCGTGCTCGTCGGGATCCGCTCCTGGTCGGATTTCTGGCTCAATGAAGGCATGGCCTCGTTCATGGCCGACGCCTTCATCGAGCGCCACCAGGGCAGGCCGGCCTACGACCGCCGGATCGCGGAGCGGCGCGAGGAGCTCGCCCGGCTCCAGAAGGAAGGCAAGGACCGCCCGCTGCATTTCGAAGGCTGGAAGACCGCGACCGAGGCGCTCGGCCCGATCCCGTACTGCAAGGGCGAGCTCGTCCTCGACCGGCTGCGGACGGAGCTGGGCGAGGCGGCGTTCTGGCGGGGCGATCGCCTTCTACACGAAGTCGCCACGCGCGATCGCTCGTCGACTCGCGCGACCTGCAGCGCGCGATGGAGCAGGCGAGCGGCCGGCCGCTCGCGGCGCTCTTCGACGAAGCGGTCTACCGGTGAGGCGGACGGCGTGCGCCCTCGGCCTGCTCGCGCTGCTGATCGCGCCGAGGCGCGCGCGAACGGAGGGTGAGCGCGTGCGCGTCGAGCGCGAGCGGACGCTCGTCGAGTACCCGGCCGGCGCCCTCGGCGCCTCCGAGGTCGAGGCTTTCGCGCGGCTGGCGGACGACGGCGTCGCCGACGTGGAGGCGCTCGTCAGCCCCGGCCTGCCGGAGTGGGCGAAGCGCACGGGGCGCATCCGGTTCGTGGTGAGCGACGAGATAGAGATCTCGCGCACCTGGGGCCGCACGGTGGTGCTGCCGATCGGCCGGGTCCGGAGTCGCTCGGCGCCCTACCTGCACGAGACCGTCCACGCGCTCGTGCCGGCCCGCGGCGAGCGCACGTGGCTGAGCGAGGGCCTCGCCTGCTACCTCGAGAGCTACGTGGCCGAGAACCGCCGCGGCTACGACGCTCACGTCTTCACGCGCGCCGGGGATCGCGGCATCCACGCGGCGGCGCGCCGTACGCTCGACAGCCCCGCCGGCAAGGCGGTGCTGCCCTGGGTGGGCGCCCTGGGCTCGCCGCCGAACCTCGAGGAGGACCGCGCCGGCGTGGCGCGGCCCTTCTACGTGCTCTCGCACTCGCTCGCCAAGCACGTCGCGGAGACGGCGGGTCTCGCGGCCGTGGTGCGCGCGCTGGTCGTCGAGCGATCCGCGCGCGTTCGCCGAGCAGACGGGGCACACCGACGAGGTCTGGCGGGCGCGCTGGCTGAAGGCGCTCGGCGCGAGCGCGCCCCAGGCGGGCCCCTAGCCGAGCGCGCGCTTCAGGATCGCGTCGATCTTGGCCGTGAGCCCGGGGAAGTCGACCGGCTTCGTGTCGTACTCGTCGCAGCCCGCGGCGAGCGCCTTCTCGCGGTCGCCCGCCATCGCGTGGGCCGTCAGCGCCACGATCGGCACGCGCGCGGTCGCGGGCGAGGCCTTGAGCCGTCGCGCCGCCTCCCAGCCGTCGATCACCGGCAGGCTCATGTCGAGCAGGATCAGGTCGGGTGCTTCGCTCTCGGCCATCAGGATGGCCTGCATGCCGTCGGCGGCCAGCAGGACCTCGTGGCCCTTGCGCTGAAGCCGCCGCGACAGCATGTCGCGGTTCATGTCGTTGTCCTCGACGAGCAGGATCCTGGCCATGGCGAGGGATGTCCTACGAGACGGTTATCACAGGACACCGCCCCGGCTCAAACGGCGACGCCGGTGAGAGCGACGAAGGCTTCCTCGAGCTTGGCATGGCTGGGTCGCGCGAGCTGCCTCACGACCTTGCCGTCGCGCAGGAAGACGAAGCTCGGCCACAGCCGCACCTCGAAGGAGCGGCCGAGCGGCCGGCCCGGCCCGTCCTCGACCTTGACGTGCTTCACCTCGGGGTGGCGCTCCAGCAGCTCGGCGACGCGCAGCGCGATCGCGCGGCAGTGGCCGCACCACGAGGTGCCGAACTCGAGCAGGACCGGGCCCTGCTCGGCGTCGACCTCCGTCGCGGGTCGGCGTGCGGCTCTCGTCCCGGTACTCGGCCTCGGCGGGCATCTCGCTCCAGAGGGGTCAGATCATGACCCCATGTTGCCACAGCGCGGCACCGCGCGGCCCGCGATAAGATGCGCGGCGCTCATGGCTCTGGTCCCGGGCGCGAACGCCGGCCCCTACCGGATCGTCGAGCCGCTCGGCCGCGGCGGGATGGCCACCGTCTACAAGGCGTACGAGCCGAAGCTCGACCGCTACGTCGCGCTCAAGGTGCTGCCGCGCGAGTTCCTCGCACGATCCCAACTTCGCGCAGCGCTTCCGCCAGGAAGCGCAAGGTGATCGCGCAGCTCGAGCACCCGAACATCATCCCGATCTACGCCTACGACATCGAGGAGGCCGAGGGCATCCCGTGGATGGCGATGCGGCTCATCGCCTCGGGCTCCCTCTCCGACCTGCTGAAGCGCGAGCGGCTGGCGCGCGCGCGCGCGGTCGCGATCCTGCGCGGCGTCGCCGAGGCGCTCGACTACGCCCACGCCAAGGGCATCGTCCACCGCGACGTCAAGCCGCAGAACGTGCTGCTCGACGAGGCGGCGCGCGTCTACCTCGCCGACTTCGGGATCGCCAAGATGCTCGAGTCGCTCGGGCGGGCTCACCGCGACCGGGCTGATCACGGGCACGCCGCAGTACATGGCGCCGGAGCAGGCGACCGGGCCAAGATCGGGCCGCCGCGCCGACATCTACGCGCTCGGCATCATGGCCTACGAGATGCTCGACCGGCGCGCGTGCCGTTCTCGGCCGACACGCCGGTCGCGCGTGCTGATGAAGCACGTGCAGGAGCCGCTGCCGCTGCCCGCGCCCGACGTCGTGCCGGAGCCGATGCTGCGCGCGCTGCTGAAGGCCGCGGCCAAGAAGCCCGAGGAGCGCTGGCCGACGGCCGGCGCCTTCGTCGACGCGCTCGCGGCCGGGCTCGGCGTGCCGGCCTCGGTGCCGAACGACGTGGCGAGCGACCAGCCGACCGTCGAGGTCCCGCGCACGCTGCCCGGCCCGCGGCACCCCCGACCGTGGTTTCACCCGCGACGGCGCGGGCTCCCGCGGGGACTGCGCCTCCGCTGCCGCCGCGTCCGCCGGTCGTGCGACCGCCGGTCACGCGCGCCGAGACCGTTCCCGTCGCGTCGCGCAAGCCGGGCACGACCGCGGTGCTCGTCGGCCTCGGAGCGCTCGGGCTCGTCGGCATCGCCGCGCTCGTCGGGGCGTGGCTGCTGCTGGGACGCTCGCAGCCCGTTTCTCCGCCCGAGGCGCCGAAAGCCCAGGACGGCGGCGCGCGGGTCCCCGTCACGCCGGCCACCACGGTGCCGGCCGGGCCCCGCGACTCGAGCACGGTCGCGCGCGGCGAGCGGCTGCCGGCGGAGCAGGCGCCGGTCCCGTCGCGCGTGGCGGCGGCTCCATCGGCCGCGTCCGTGCCCGCCGCCGCGCCGTCGCGGCCGTCGCCGACTCCCGCGCCCGCAGCCACTCCGCACCCGACCCCGCCCGCGGTCACGCCGGCGACGACACTCGCGGCTCCGCCCGCACCGACGCCGGCGTGCCCACGGTCGACCCCGCTGTTGACCCTGAAGTGCAGCGGCTGGCGGCGTCGCTCGCCGACCGTGACACGAACGTTCGTCGCCAGGCGGCGCTCGAGCTCGCGACGCGCGGGCCGCTCGCGGCACCGGCCGTGCCCGACCTCGCGACGGCGCTCGGCGATCGCAGCCCCGACGTGCGGCTGCGGGCAGCCGAGGCGCTCGGCAAGATCGGCTCTCCGGCGCAGGGCGGCGTCCCCGCGCTCGCCCAGGCGCTCCACGACACGGACACGCTCGTCGCCTCCGAAGCCGCGAAAGCGCTCGGGCTCATCGGTGAAGCCGCGGGCGGCGCCGCCACCGCGCTCGGCGGGGCGCTCACGCATCCGGCGGTCGGAGTCCGCCGGGAGGCCGCGCGCGCTCTCGCCAGGCTCGGGCGTCGCGCCGAGCCCGCGCTCACGCCGCTCGTCGCGGCGCTCTCCGACAAGGACAAGACCGTGTGCGCCCAGGCCGCGCGCGCGCTCGGGCACCTCGGAGCCGCCGCCCGCCCGGCCGTCGCGCGGCTCACGGCCCTCAGCAAGGACCAGGACATCCTCGTCTCGCGCGAGGCGCAGGACGCGCTCGTGGCGATCGGCCGCGAGTGAGCGGCGTCACCCGCCTGGCCCGTGAAGCGCGTCACGGCCGGCCGGGAGTATCCTCTCGTCCAGGGAACCCGGCGGCCGGGGCGTCGTCCCTTACTAGGGAGGTCGCGATGAGACGGGGAGTCCGGGCGGCTCTGATTCTGGGCTTTGCGACGCTATTGCCGGCGGCGGCCCTGCGGGCACAGGAGGATACGGAGGGCGGCCGGGGCGAGAGCGTCGACGGCTACGCCGAGTGGCGGCTGGGCGCCTGCGTGGTCGCGGACGCCCAGCGCGTCTGCCCGGCCTCGGGGCTGAAGTTCAAGGGCGAGGGCGACGCCAAGAGCTTCGCGACGATCCCGCTCGGCTACGAGCTCAAGGCGAAGGGCAAGCGCCAGCGCGACGGGTCGCTGCTCGCGCGCGAGGTCGAGGCCAAGCCCAACGGCTCGGCGATGTTCGAGGGCACGGTCAAGTCCGCGACCGACCAGGCCGAGGCCCAGGCGCGCCAGCAAGGCCGCTTCGGCGACCCCAAGTCGCCCGTCGGCAAGCTGATCGAGAGCGGGCCGGACGTCGAGCGCGTGACCCGCATCGTCGACAACCTGCTGCCGGCCTACGTCCCGCGCGAGAGCGTGCGCGTCTACGTGATCGACAACAAGGAATGGAACGCGTTCGCGATGGGCAACTACTCGATCTACGTCTTCACGGGCCTGCTGAAGGACATGGACGACGACGAGGTCGCGGTCGTGCTCGGGCACGAGCTGGTGCACGCGACCCACGAGCACTCGCGCCGGCAGTTCAAGAAGGACATGTGGGTGCAGCTCGCGATGCTCGGCGCGCTCGGCGCGGCGTCCACGATCGACAACGACACCCAGCAGGCGGTCGCCGGCCTCGCCGTGATCGCCGCGGGCTCGGCGCTCAAGAACGGCTACGGCCGCGGCATGGAGGACCAGGCCGACCGCGTGGGCCTGCGCTACGCCTACGAGGCCGGCTACGACATCACGAAGGGCCCGCGCCTCTGGAACCGCTTCGCCAAGAAATACGGCGAAGGCAACAAGGCCACGAACTTCTTCTTCAGCGACCACTCGCTGTCGGCGGCGCGCGCCACCAAGCTCGAGAAGGAGATCGCCTACAACTACCCCGACGGGCCGAAGCCGGACGGGCCGGCCCACGCGTCGCGTCCCGCGCCGGCGACGGCCGCGACCACGGTCGCCGCCGCGCCGGTCGCGGTTCCCGCGAACGCGCAGGCGCTGGCGGCGCCGAGGGCGGTCCCGGCAGTGGCGACGGCACCTGCCTCCGGAGCCGCGCCCGCGTCGAGCGCCGCCCGGCCGGCCTCGAAGCACGTGGAGATCAAGCCGGGCATGACGAGCGACGAGGTCCGCCACCAGCTCGGCGACCCCCAGGGCGAGGTGGTCTTCGGCGAGAAGACGCGCTGGACCTATCCCGGCATGACCGTCATCTTCGCCAAGGGCAAGGTGACGGACGTGCAGTTCTAGCCTTCTACTTCTTCTTCGGCACGCCGAGCGCCGCGAGCCTCGCCGCGACGTCGTCGCCGGCGCTGTCGGGCTTCACGTCCTTGTCGACGAAGAGGATCCTGCCGTCCTTGCCGATGTAGAAGGTCCAGCGCTTGGCGAGGCCCAGGATCGGGATCCGCACGCCGTAGGACTCGGCGGTCTTCGTCTCCGGATCGGCGAGCAGCGGGTAGTCCACCCCGAGCGACTCCGCGAACTCCTTGTTCTTCTGCGGCGTGTCGGTGCTGGCGGCGAAGTAGGCGACGTCGAACTCGCGGATCTTGTCGCCGCTCGCACGGAGCGACTTGCACTCCCGCGTTCAGCCTCCGGTGAAGGCCTTCGGGAACCAGGCGAGCACCACCGCCTGCTTGCCGGCATAGTCGGCGAGCCGATACGTCTTGCCGTCCGACGCCGCGAGCGAGAAGTCGGGCGCTTTGTCGCCCGGCTGAAGCTCGCCGCCGGCCGCCGCGTTCGCCATCAGGACACCCGCCACCGCGAGGAGCGCTCTGCGCGTCATGCGTCTCGCCGGATTATGGGCGGCGCCCGGAGAAGCGGTCAACGGCCGTAGAATGCCCGGGCTTGCTGCGCCTGCTGTCGCTGCTCGCGCGCGCCGCGTTCGCGGTCACGCTCGGCCTCCTGCTCCTCGCCGTCCTGCGCTTCTCGCCGGTCGGCGCCGAGCCGCCTCTCGACGTGCGCGCGCTGCCGCTCGCGCTGCCCCTCGTGGTCTTCGCGGTCGTGGCCGCGCTCACGGGGCGCGAGCGCCGAGCAGGACGTGTCCTGCCGCTCGCCGCCGCTTCTCCTCGCGGTGCTCGGCGCGCTCGCGCTCGTGGTCGGCCTGCGCGGGCCGTCGGGCCTCGCCGCGGACGTCGGCAACGGCGTCGCGAGCGTCGGCCGGACCGGGCCGGGCAGCGTCGACGTCACGGGCCGCGAGCTCGCGGCGTTCGCGCTCGGACGGCACACGACCCTGACCTGGAGCGGCGAGCTGCGGGTGCCCGCGCCAGGACGCTACGCGATCTGGGCGGAGGGCCGCGGCCGCGTGAGCGTGAGGCTCGGCGGGCGCGCGGTGCTCGAGTCGGAGGGCGATCCGCTGCGCGCCTCGACCGCGCTCGGGCTGGCGTCGGGAGCGATCCCGCTCGAGGTGCGCTTCGAGCACACGGGGCCCGGCCCTCGCCTGCGGCTCGGGTGGACGCGTCCGGATGGAAGACGCGAGACGATCCCGCCGCGCTTTCTGGGGCCGAAGCGGCCCGCCTTCGTCTGGTGGCTGACCGACGCGCTCGCGCTCGCGGCGGCCGCGCTCCTGGGCTCGTCGCGTGGCGCGCGCCCTGGGACGTGCGCCGCGACGTGCCGTCGCCGCGGCCCGTGACGGCGGGCGAGCTCGTCGCGAGCGGCGCCGGCTACCTGCTGCTGCTCGCGGTCATGAGCTGGCCGCTCGCCAGGGACCTCGCGCACACGGGCCCGATGGACCGTCCCGACGGCCGTCTCAACGCGTGGATCCTGGCCTGGGCGGGGCCGACGCTCTTCACGCATCCGTCTCGGCTCTTCGACGCGCCGGCCTTCCACCCCTCGAAGGACGTGCTCGCGTTCTCCGAGAACCTGCTGCTGCCGGCGGCCGTGGTGGCGCCGCTGCAGTGGGCCTCCGGCCCGGTGCTCGCCTACAACGTCGCGCTCGTCGCGAGCCTGCTGCTCTCCGGCCTCGGCGTCCAGCTCCTGGTGCGGCGCGCGACCGGCGACCGCCTCGCCGCCTTCGTGGCGGGGGCGTTCTTCGCGGCCGGACCCCACCGCTGGACGCGACTGTCGCACCTGCACGCGCAGGTCACGGTGTTCTTCCCGCTCGCGCTCATAGCACTCGACCGCTTCTGGGAGAGCCGCACGCTGCGCCGCGCGCTCCTCGTCGGGCTGATGCTCGCGCTCCAGGGGCTCTCGTCGATCTACCTCGGCGCGATCACGGCCACGGCGCTCGGCGTCGCGGTGCTCGTCGCGGTCCTGGGCGGCTTGAAGCCCGTCGAGCTCGGCCGCCTCGCGATCGCCATGCTGCTGGCGGCCGCGCTGCTGTGGCCCGTGACCGCGCCCTACCTGCGCATGCGGGAGTTCCAGGGCCAGGAGTTCACGCTCGAGACGGTCGCGACCTACGCGGCGACGCTGCCGTCGTACGTCGCCGCGGGCACGCAGTTCTGGGGAGGCCTCTCGCAGCGCCTCGTCGATCCCACGACGATTCGCGACACGCTGTTTCCGGGCCTCGCGGTGCTGGCCCTCGGCATCGCCGGGCTCGCGTCGGCGCCTTCGCGGTATCGCGCCGTCGCCGTGGCGGCTTCAGCGGTGGCGGTCCTGTTCTCGCTCGGGCCCGAGACGGCGTTCTACCGCTTCCTGCACGAGCACCTGGTGCTGATCCGCGGGGTGCGGGCGCTCGCGCGCTTCGCGCTCGTGCCCACGCTCGCGCTGTCCGTGCTCGCCGGCCTCGCGCTCGCGGGCCGGCGCCGGCTCGTGGTGGCCGCGGCGCTCGTGCTCATGATGCTCGAGTCGGCCAACCTGCCGCTGCGGCTCGAGCGCTACGACGGGCCGGGCGAGGCGTCGCGCTGGCTCGCCGGCAAGCCGGGCGCCGTGCTGGTGCTCCCGCTCGCCGAGAACGACACCCTCGCGATGCTCGACGGCCTCGCCCACGGCCGGCCGCTCGTGAACGGCGACTCGGGCTTCATCCCGCGCGCGTTCGACCGGGCGATGGAGCTCTTCGAGCACGGGCTCGACGACGAGAACCTGCGCTTCCTGCGCGCCGTGGACGTGCGCCACGCCGTGGTTCCCGCCTCGGGCGCGAGCCCGCCCGCGGGCGTGCGGGAAGCGGCTCGCTTCGCGCGCGAGGCCGTCGTCGAGATCGGCGGCGGCCCCGGCGCGAGCGTCGTCGCGGCGGGGGACGCGGCGCCCACGCGGTTCGCTTCGGGAGGGATCCTGCTGAGCCTCCCCGAGCCGCGCTCGATCGGGCGGATCGCATTCGAGCTTTCGGACGATCCCTGGATCGCGCGCCCGCGCGTCGAAGCTTCGCTCGACGGCGAGCGCTGGGAGACGCTCGACGCCGCGGCCAGCCTCGCCGACGCGACGCTGTCGCTCTACCGGGACCCGCGCCGCGCGCGCGGCGAGATCCGCTTCCCGCCGGTCCGGGCGCGCCTCCTCCGCGTCGACAGGCACCTGCCCGCTCGGGCGGGACTCCTCGAGGTGGGGGAGTAGCTCAAGGCGCCGGGTCGGGCACCCGCGTCGACTGCCACAGCGCCTGCTTCCAGGCGCCCTGCTGCTTGAGATACAGCTCCGTGAAGCGCAGCTTGATGTCGATCTCGCGCCCGTCGGTCGTGACCTGCACGCGGCAGGTGCCCGACACGATCGCGGCGTCGCCGTGGAGGCGAACCCTGCGGTCGTCGAAGGTCATCGACTTGTACTTGTACTTGCCCGAGCGGATCGCCTCCAGGAACTGGGCCTTCGACTCGACGTTGGCGTTCGAGTGCGTCCAGGTGAGGTCGTCCGTCATCATCGCCCCGAGCGCCGCGACGTCCGCCGCGACCGTGAGTGCGATGCGCTTGTCCTGTGCGGCGAGCACCGCGTCCTCCGGCCCGGCGGCGAACGCCGCCCCGCCCGTGAGCGCCACCGCGAGCGCTCCCGCCCAGACGCTTCTTCTCGTCATCTCGCCTCCTCGCTTCAGCGGATCCGCATTCTAGCCTCGCGGTCGGCCGGTTAGACTCTTGGCTCATGCCTCCCGTCGACGTGCTGAAGACCTACCTGCAGCTCGAGTCGCGCGCGGACTTCAAGCCGGTCGCGAGCCCCGACCCCCGTGCGCGGGTCGAGCAGGTTCAGGGAGCCCCGGCCTCGTTCTTCCGCTACCTCTACGCCGAGGTGGGCCGCGCGTGGCACTGGGTGGATCGCCTGCCGTGGACGGACGACGAGCTGCGCGCGCGGCTCGCGCAGCCGGGTGTCACGCTCCACCTGCTGAGCGTCGCGGGCGCGCCGGCCGGGTACTTCGAGCTCGAGAAGCACGAGGACGGCTCGGTCGAGGTGGCGTACTTCGGGCTGCTGCCCGAGTTCATCGGCCGTCGGCTCGGGGGCTATCTGCTGAGCGAGGCCGTGAGCGCGGCCTGGTCGCTCGCGCCGACGCGCGTTTGGCTTCACACCTGCACGCTCGACGCGAAGGCGGCGCTGCCGAACTACCTGGCGCGAGGCTTTCGTCCGTTCAAGGAAGAGCGCTACGTGGCCCAGATGCCGGACTGAGACGGCGCGGAGCGGAGCCGGATTCACTCCGGCGGGCACGGCGCAGCGCCCCAGAAAAAGGTAGTGCGGTGCGATTGGCAAACCGATATACTAAAAAGGTCGCTCGCGCCCCCCAGCCCGGAGCTCTAAACCCAGCCGACGGACCTCACGCAACAAGGGCGTTCTTGTAAATTCCGTCATTACTTCACGTAATGGCGGTGAGACTCATTTTAGGAAACGCCGCATAACTACGTACCAACAAATAAAAATTTCCAATCGTCAGCCGCAGGGGGATTCGGGCCTCCCCTGGCCCTGATCCCTGCGAGAATACTTGCTGTGTTCCCTCGTAACTCACTGAACAGCCAGATAATGTTGCTGGATGAGGACGGGGCCCAACAGGTTGTGTTTTTTCCTTGACACTGCCGAATGCGTTCCCGCAGAATCGCCGACGCTGTTAGCGACTCAAACAACCAAGCGCGCCGGCGGCCAGGTGAGCGAAACACGGGCTGCCGGAGAGTGTCATCCTTGAATCCGTCCCTCCTACCTGGAAGTGAGGTAGCACCGATGTCGACTCATCCCGTGGAGAAGCAGAGAGCCGAGACCCGCGCGCCGCAGGCAGCGGAAAAACGCACGGGTCTGACTTTCCGCAGACACTTCACGACCGCGGGACGGCACCCCTTCGACGAGGTCACCTGGGAGCGGCGCTCCGCGGTGATCAACGACGAGAAGGGGCAGCCGGTCTTCGAGCAGCACGACATCGAGGTGCCCGCCACCTGGAGCCAGACGGCGACGAACGTCGTCGCCTCGAAGTACTTCCGCGGCCAGCTCGGCGCGCCGGACCGCGAGGCGAGCGTGCGCGGCCTGATCGGCCGCGTGGTCGACACGATCCGCAGCTGGGCCGAAGCGCAGGGCTACTTCGCGACGCCTTCGGACCTGGAGGCCTTCTCCGACGAGCTCACGCACCTGCTCGTCCAGCAGAAGGCGGCCTTCAACAGCCCGGTCTGGTTCAACGTCGGGATCGAGAAGGCACCGCAGTCCTCGGCCTGCTTCATCAACTCGGTTCAGGACACGATGGACTCGATCCTCGGCCTCGCGCGCACCGAGGGCATGCTGTTCAAGTTCGGCTCGGGCACCGGCTCGAACCTGTAGCTCGATCCGCTCCTCGAAGGAGCGCCTCGCCGGCGGCGGCACGGCCTCGGGGCCCGTCTCGTTCATGCGCGGCTACGACGCCTTCGCCGGCGTGATCAAGAGCGGCGGCAAGACGCGGCGCGCGGCCAAGATGGTGATCCTCAACACCGACCACCCGGACGTCGTCGAGTTCATCCACAGCAAGGCCGACGAGGAGAAGAAGGCCTGGGCGCTGATCGACGCCGGCTACGACGGCTCCTTCAACGTGCGCGGCGGCGCCTACGACTCGGTGTTCTTCCAGAACGCCAACCACTCGGTGCGCGTGACCGACGACTTCATGCGCGCGGTGGTCGAGGACCGCGACTGGACGACGCGCGACGTGCTCTCGGGCGAGCCCTGCGAGACCTACCGCGCCCGCGACCTGATGGCGCAGATGGCGCAGGCGGCCTGGCAGTGCGGCGACCCCGGCATCCAGTACGACACCACGGTCAACGACTGGCACACCTGCCCGAACACGGCGCGCATCAACGGCAGCAACCCGTGCAGCGAGTACATGTTCCTCGACGACACGGCCTGCAACCTGGCGAGCCTCAACCTGATGAAGTTCGTCGGCGCGGACGGCGAGTTCGACGTCGACGACTTCCGGGCGGCCTGCCGCACCACGATCACGGCGCAGGAGATCCTGGTCGACAACTCGAGCTACCCGACGCAGTCGATCGACCGCAACAGCCACGACTTCCGGCCGCTCGGCCTCGGCTACGCCAACCTCGGCGTGCTGCTGATGGACCGCGGGCTGCCCTACGACTCGGACGAAGGCCGCGCGTACGCGGCGGCGATGACGGCGCTCATGCACGGCGAGGCCTACGCCCAGTCGGCGCGCGTCGCCTCCGCGATGGGTCCGTTCGCCGGCTACGCGAAGAACGCCGAGCCGATGCTGCGCGTGATCGACAAGCACAGGAAGCACGCGCACATGATCGACGGCGAGCTCGTGCCCAAGCCGCTGCTGCAGGCGTCGCTCGACGTGTGGGACGAGGCCTACGCGCTCGGCGCGCAGCACGGCTACCGCAACAGCCAGGTCACCGTGCTCGCTCCCACCGGCACGATCGGCTTCATGATGGACTGCGACACGACGGGCATCGAGCCCGACATCGCGCTCGTCAAGTACAAGAAGCTGGTCGGCGGCGGGATGATGAAGATCGTCAACCAGACGGTGCCGCAGGCGCTCCGCAAGCTCGGCTACAGCCCGCTGCAGGTCGAGGAGATCGTCCGCTACATCGACGAGAAGGAGATGATCGAGGGCGCGCCCGGACTGAAGGACGAGCACCTCGCGATCTTCGACTGCGCCTTCCCGGCGCGCGACGGCAAGCGCTCCATCCAGTGGATGGGCCACATCAAGATGATGGCGGCGGTGCAGCCGTTCCTCTCCGGCGCGATCTCGAAGACGGTCAACATGCCGACCGACGCGACGCCCGAGGACATCGAGCAGGCCTACACGGAGGGCTGGAGGCTCGGCCTCAAGGCGATCGCGGTCTACCGCGACGGCTGCAAGCGCAGCCAGCCGCTGTCGACCTCGAAGGAGGAGGCCAAGGTCGCCGTCCCGGCTCCGGCGAGGAGGCCGCGGTCGCGGCCGCGCCGCGGCCGGCGCGCCGCAAGCTGCCCGACGAGCGCCACGCGATCACGCACAAGTTCTCGATCGCCGGCCACGAGGGCTACATCACGGTCGGGATGTACGAGGACGGCAAGCCGGGCGAGATCTTCCTCGTGATGGCCAAGGAGGGCTCGACGATCTCGGGCCTGATGGACGCCTTCGCCACCTCGATCTCGATGGCGCTGCAGTACGGCGTGCCGCTCGAGGCGCTGGTCGAGAAGTTCACGCACGTGCGCTTCGAGCCCTCGGGCTTCACCAAGAACTCCGAGATCCCGTACGCCAAGTGCATCACCGACTACATCTTCCGCTGGCTGGCCTCGAAGTTCCTGTCGGCCGAGCACCAGCAGGCGGTCGGCGTCCAGACGAGCGAGGCGTCGCTCAAGCCTCACTCGGGGCCGGTCGTGGCGAGCGGGATCCAGGTCGACCGTGCGCCCGAAGCGGGTGGTCCGGTTGCCGCGATGCGCGCCCAGTCGGACGCGCCGCCGTGCCACTACTGCGGCAGCATCATGATCCGCAACGGCTCGTGCTACCGCTGCGCGAACTGCGGGTCGACGAGCGGGTGTAGCTATCCTATCGGGGGGCTGCGCCGCCCCCCAAGCCCCCTCCCGCTCCGCGGGAGTGAATCCCGCTCCGCTCCGCGCCCGCTGCGGCTGCGAGGCCAGGGCGAGTGGTCGAAGGTGTACTCGCCCAGTAGCCGCTCGCCCTGGGGCTCGACCGAGACGAGCCGCATGCGCTCGACGGACGCCGGCCTGGCGCGCAGCAGGTCGGTGGGCGGGGCGAGAATCAGCTCGCCCGCGGCGGGTTCGAACGGCAGGTCGGCGTAGCGCTGCTCCGGGCCGTCGTTCACGCGCGACACCAGGTCGACCCGCGTGACGCCCTCGAAGCGGGCCGAGAGCCGCGCGAGCACGACGTCGTCCTCGGGCCCCACGCTGCAGCGGACGCCGCCGCCCGGTGCCACGCGATACTCGCGGATCCGCCGTCCCTCGAGCCGCAGCCGCTCCACGACGATCGGGGACAGCACGGCAGGCAGCCGGCCCTCGCGGACGAGCCCCCGCACTCCCTCGGCGACGGCCGGGAGCAGCTCCACCCGGGCCGAGCAGGAGCCGCAGGAGAGCAGGTGCCGCTCCACGCGACGGGCCTCGGCGGCGGCGAGCTCGCCGCTCCACCAGCCGAGGACCAGCTCGTCCGCGAGCGGGGTCGAGCACGAGCTCACGCGGCGCCGCCTTCCACGCAGCGCCGCAGCCGGCCGAAGGCCCGGTGGCGGACCGTCCGCACGTTGTCGGGGCTGAGGCCGAGCCGCGCCGCGATCTCGCCGGCGGGCGCTTCCGCGTAGAACGTCAGCACGAGCACGCTGCGCTCGCGCTCGGCCAGACGAGCGAGGCAATCGCGCAGCTTCGGCTCGTCGAGTCGCAGCGAGTCGGGGACGGCGTGGCGCTCGAGCCCGCCCGCGAAGCGCTCGAGGAGCGCGTCGCGCCGCCGTGTGCCCCGCCGCTGGTTCCGGACCAGCAGCCGGCACGCCCCGAACACGAACGAGGCGAGCCGCTCCGGCTGGCGTACGCGTCCGGCGCGCAGGCGCTCCAGGGTCAAGAGCAGCGCCTCCTGGACGAGGTCGTCCGCGGCAGCGGCGTCCCGCAGGTGCCGCAGGCCGTAGAGCCGCACGCGCGGGGCCAGGCGCTGCACGAGCTCCGTCTCGGCGGCCGGGTCGCTCCCGCCCGCCACGCGCAGCGCCAGCTCCTGGTCGGAGACGGCGGCTTCGACCCGCGCCTGATCCACCGGCCGAGCTTAGCACCCATGTTTTTCCTGCTTCGGATGTGTCACGGTGGGCGCCCGCGTGACACTTCCCACCTGAAGACCAGGAGGCCTGAATGATTACCAACCCCGGGACCGGCACTCGCGTGGACGAGGTCGCGCCCGCCGTCTATCGCATCTCAACGCCGGTCAGCATCCTGCCGGGCGGCTTCAGCTTCAACCAGTACCTGGTGGTGGACGAGCAGCCGCTGCTGTTCCACACCGGGCCGCGGCGGATGTTCCCGCTCGTCCGGGAGGCGATCGCCGCGGTGATGCCGGTCGAGCGCCTGCGCTACGTCGCGTTCTCCCACGTCGAGGCGGACGAGTGCGGCTCGCTCAACGAGTTGCTCGCCGCGGCGCCCCAGGCCGAGCCGCTCTGCGGCAGCATCGCCGCCATGGTGTCGGTGAACGACCTGGCGGACCGGCCCGCGCGCGCGCTCGCGGACGGCGAGAGCCGTGAGCCTCGGCGGCAAGCGCGTGCGCTGGCTCGACGCGCCGCACCTCCCGCACGGCTGGGAGTGCGGCTACCTGTTCGAGGAGACGACGGGCACGCTCTTCTGCGGCGACCTCTTCACCCAGCCGGGCGCCGAGCACGCGCCCGTGACCACGGGCGACATCCTGGGGCCGAGCGAGGCGATGCGCGCTGGCGATGGACTACTACGCCCATGCGAAGGACACCCGCGGCGCTCGTCGAGAAGCTCGCCGCGACGAAGCCGAAGACGCTCGCCTGCATGCACGGCAGCGCCTGGTCGGGGGACGGCGGACGGTTGCTCCTGGACCTCGCCAACGTGCTTTCACCATCTGCAAACAGCTGATCTGATTGAAGTAAGCGGAACCTGTGCGCGCGATCACCTTTTCCCTGAAACCCTCGACGAGGGCCTACGTAGACCTTTCGAGAGCCCAAGAGAAGAGGCGAC
Organism: uncultured Acidobacteriota bacterium; assembly: GCA_963744315.1. Lineage (GTDB taxonomy): Bacteria > Acidobacteriota > Vicinamibacteria > Fen-336 > Fen-336 > DATBSL01. The sequence goes on along the minus strand of CAVUTB010000009.1, from coordinate 351,315 downwards.
ATGCGCGCGCTTACGGCCGTGCTGCCGGCGCTGCTCCTGCTGGCTGCCTGCGACGACACGACGACGGGTCCGTCGGTCGCGATCGGCAGCGAGTTCCAGCTTCGGCCTTCGGAGTCGGTATCGGTCGAGAACACCGACGCCGAGCTGCGCTTCGACCTCGTGACGAGCGACTCGCGCTGCCCCGCGGACGCGATCTGCGTGTGGCAGGGCGACGCCACGGCGGTCTTCTCCGTGCGCCTCAGCGGCAGTTCGTCGTCGAGCCTGACGCTGCACACGACCGGCGAGGGCCGTCACGCTTCCGCTAGCGGCTTGACCCTGACTCTCGTCCGGCTCGATCCCTACCCGTACTCGAGCCGTCCGATCTCTCCGTCCGACTACCGCGCGCTGCTGCGCGTCGATCCCGCCTTCGACCGCTAGCTGCGGCGCGGCCGTCCGCCGCCGCGGGATAGAATCGGCCGTCCCGCACATGGAGGAGAGGAAGCTCGGCCGGGGCGGGATGGGCCTGCTGGGCGCTCGCGGCGGCCGCGCTCGTCGTGCGCGCGGCCTACCTCGTGCTCGAGCCGCGCTGCGCGCTCACGGGGGACGAGCCGAGCTGGATCGAGCTCGGGCGCCAGCTCGCGCGGCCGGCCGTCGCGTTCTCGCCGCTGCGGAGCGACCTCGTCTTCTACCCGCCCGTCTACCCGTACTTCGTCGGCGCGCTCTTCCGGCTGTTCGGCTCGATGGCGGCCGTGCTCTGGGTGCAGGTCGTGCTCGGCGCGCTGCTGGTCCCGGTCGTCGGCCGCGCGGCGGCGCAGGCGTTCGGCCCGCGCGCCTCTATCCTCGCCGCCGCCTTCACGGCCGTCTATCCGGAGCTCGTCTGGTATCCGGCCCACTTCTGGTCTGAGACGGTCTTCCTGCTGCTGCTGTGGGCGGCGATCGAGCGCGCGCTCGCCGCCGATGCCGCCGCGTCGTGGCGAACGGCCGCGGCCGCGGGCGTGCTCTTCGGCCTCGCGACGCTCACGCGCGAGCTGGCGCTCTACCTGGTGCCGCTCGTCCTGCTGTGGATGGTGAGGCCGTGGGCCGTGGGTGCGACGAGCGTCGGCACGCGGATCGTGCTCTCCCGCAACCGGCTGGTCGGAGCCGGCGCCCTCCTGCTCGCGACCGTGCTCACGATCGCGCCCTGGACCATCCGCAACGCGATCGTGTTTCGAGCCTTCATCCCCGTCTCCACGATGGGCGGCCTCAACCTCTGGCAGGGCAACACGACGCTCACGCACCTCCAGATCTACGACGTGCTCGCCGGGATCGACGGAGCCGTCGCGCAGGACCGCTACTGCCGGCGCCTGGCGTGGGAGACGATCGCCGCGCGCCAGCCCGCCTGGGTCTTCGAGAAGCTGGCCGAGCAGATGCCGGAGTTCTGGAAGGCCGGCAGCGAGGTGCTCGACCACCTCGTCGGCCGCGACGCCTGCGGCCCGCTCGCGCCCGCGCGGCTCGTCGCGATCGAGCTCGTGCTGGTGCTGCCGTACCTCGCGCTCCTGGCGCTCGCGCTCCTGGGCGTCGCGCGCCTGCGCTTCACGCCTCCCGCCGTGCTGCTGCTCGTGCTGGCGGCCGCCTACAACGCCGCTCACGTCGCGGCGTATGCCACCACGCGCTTCCGCCTGCCGGTGCTGCCGGTGCTCTTCATGCTCGCGGGCGCCCTCATCGTCGGCCGTGGCGACGACTCGCTCGCGCCTCTACGCGGGCGACGGCTGGTGCTCCTGGCGGTGCTGGCGCTCCTCGCGATCGCCGTGCTCGCGCCGGGAATGGAGGAGCTGCTGACGTGGCGGCGGCTCACGGGACGGTCGTGAGGGGACGCGCCGGCGCGCTGGCGCTCGTCTCACTGCTGGGCGCCTGCGGCGGCGCTGGCTCCAACCCCGCCGCTCCGACGCCCACGCCGACGCCGCCGCCCGCCACGGAGCAGGACCCGCTGCGCGCCGACGCCGAGGCCAGCGGCCGCCTGGTGGGCGCCGCCATCCAGTCGCGCTATCTCGCCGAGCCCCTCTACGCGCGTACGCTCGCGCGCCACTTCGACTACGTCACCGCCGAGTACGAGATGAAGTGGGATCCCACCGAGCGCCAGCCGGGCGTCTTCAGCTTCGCCGGCTCGGACGCGATCGTGGCGTTCGCCGCCGCCAACCGGATGCAGATCAAGGGCCACGCCCTGCTTTGGCACCAGGCCCTGCCCGACTGGGTGAGCGCGCTCTCGAGCACTGAGCTGCAGGCGGCGATCGAGAGCCACATCGCCGCCGTCGTCGGCCGCTATCGCGGCCAGATCGCGGCCTGGGACGTCGTGAACGAGGCCGTGGCCGACAACGGCAACGGCCTGCGCGACACGGTCTTCCTGCGCAAGCTGGGGGAGGGCTACCTCGAGCTGGCGTTTCGCGCCGCTCACGCCGCCGACCCGAACGCGCTCCTCGTCTACAACGACTACGGGGCGGAAGGGCTGGGCCGCAAGTCCGACGAGGTCTATGCGCTCGTGCGCCGGCTGCGCGACCGCGGCGTGCCGATCGGAGGCGTCGGCCTGCAGATGCACGTGGCGGCGCAGGACCGCCCGTCGAGCGCCGACATCGCCGCCAACATGCGCCGGCTGGGCGCGCTCGGTCTGCTCGTGAACATCAGCGAGATGGACGTCCGCATCCGCGCGGTGCCCGGCGACCTCCCGACGCGCCTCGAGGTGCAGCGCCGCGAGTACCGCGACCTCGTCGGGCTCTGCGTGGCCGAGCCCGCTGCCACGCCGTCACCTTCTGGGGCTTCACCGACCGCTACTCGTGGATCGACAGCTTCTTCGGTCCGGACGACCCCCTGCCGTTCGACGAGTCCTACGCCGCCAAGCCCGCGTTCTTCGGCGTGCAGGAGGCGCTCCGGCGGCGCTGACAGGGTCGCGGTGAGCGCGCCCGGGCCGGGACTTGCCCGCGGCCGCCACGCCGGGACAAGCTAGCACCCATGCCGCGAAAGAGGACGCTCGTCGATCATGTCCACGAGCTGCTGCGGGGCGGCCACGCGCACGAGACCTTCGAGAAGGTCCTGGCGGACTGGCCCGCCAAGCTCCAGGGCGTGAAGCCGCAAGGCGCACCCCACACCGCCTGGCAGCTCCTCGAGCACCTGCGCATCTGCCAGTCGGACATCCTGGAGTTCAGCAGGCGGGCGGACCACGTCTCGCCGACCTTCCCGGACGGCTACTGGCCGAAGACCGAGGCGCCGCCCGACGCCGCCGCGTGGGACGCGAGCGTCGCCGCCTTCCAGGCCGACCGCGCCGAGATGGAGAAGCTCGTGGGGAGCCCGAAGACCGATCCCTTCGCGCGCATCCCGCACGGCGACGGCCAGACCGTCCTGCGCGAAGCCCTGATGCTGGCCGATCACAATGCGTACCACCTCGGCCAGCTCGTCCTGCTGCGGCGCCTGCTCGGCGCGTGGAAGGGCTGAGGGTCAGCCTCGAATCAGGTAGATCAGGCCGACGATCGTGCCGGTGGCGACGACGAGCGTGCGCAGCGTGCTCGCGCGGATGCGGCTCGCGAAGCGACCGCCGACGACGCCTCCCGCGATGGCGCCGACCGCCATCACCGCGGCGGCCGGCCAGTGCACCGGACCGAACGCGGCGAAGAGCAGCGCCCCGGCGAGATTGGCCGCGAAGCCGATCGCCTGCTTGCTGGCGTTCAGGCGCGTGAGCGAGTCGTGGAGCACGAGGCCGAGCACCGCGAGCACGATCACGCCGAGGCCCGCGCCGAAGTAGCCGCCGTAGACGGCCGCGCCGAACACGAGCAGCGTCGCCACGGCCTCCCCGTGGCGCCCCTGCGCGGCGCCGTCGACCGTGCCGTTCGCGCCCGCGAGGCGCCTCAATAGCCAGGCGCGCAGCGGATCCTGCACGGCCAGCAGCGCCGACGCGCCGAGGATCAGCCACGGCACCAGGCGCCGGAAGAGCGCCTCGTTCGGTGTGGAGCAGCAGGTAGCCTCCGGCGAGCCCGCCGAGGAGCGCCGCCGGCGTGAGGCGCGCGAGCCTCGGTCCCTGCCCGACGAGCTCGCGCCGCAGCGCGACGAGGCCGCCGAGGGCTCCGGCGCCACGGCGAGCGTGTTGGTGACGTTCGCCGCGACGACGGGCAGCCCGAGCGCCGTGAGCGTCGGGAAGGTGATCAGCGTGCCGCCGCCCGCGATCGCGTTGACGGCGCCCGCGGCCACCGCCGCGAGCGCGGCGAGCGCGAGCTCGAGGGGGAGAGGGCGGGACCGGGCACGGGAGGCGGGACGGTAGCACGCTCATCGAGCCGCTACAATCCCGAGACGCTTCCCTTGCCTCTTCGGCACCATGCGACTCCCGTCCGGCCTCCGCGGCAACCTGATCCTCGCGCTCGCGAGCGCGCTCCTGACGCTCGTGCTGTTCGTCCTCGGCTACGAGGCGTGGCAGTCGGCGAAGTACCGCAGCTGGCGCGCGCGCTACGACAACAAGGGCTGGCTCGGGACGCTGACCGTGCCGTCGAGCGATCCCGTGCTGATGTGGGAGTACAAGCCGAACGGGAGCCACCGGGGAATCGAGACGAATCGCTACGGCTTCCGCGAGCGCGACTTCGACTCGCCGCGAAAGCCCGAGGGCGTCTTCCGCGTCGCCTTCGTCGGCGACTCCGTGACGCTCGGCCTCGGGGTTCCAGCTGAGCAGACATTCGAGCGGCTCGCGGAACGCGAAGCTCAGGCACTCGCGCCGGCGCCTCCGCTCCAGGTCTTGAACTTCGGCATCGACGGCTACAACACGACGCAGGTCGCCGAGCTCGTGAAGGCGCGAGTGCTCGGCTTCGAGCCCGACCGGGTCGTCTACGTGATGTGCCTCAACGACTTCGACCAGACCGACTCCTCGGCCGAGAAGATCCGCTACTTCCGCAGGCCCAGAAGCTTCTTCCTCGAGGACATGGGCGTGCTCTACCGCCGCGCGCGCGGGATCGAGTTCCACCGGTATCACTTCGAACGGAACCGGAAAGCCGCGTTCGCCGACGTCCTCGCGATGAAGCAGGCGGTTGCCGCACGTCCGGCGAGCTTCCTGCTCGCGGTGCTGCCGGTCTTCTTCGAAGGCAGGCACGACTTCGCCGGCTATCCGCTGCGCGACATCCACGCGGCGGTCCTCGCCTTCTGCGCACAGAACGGGATCGAGGCGTTCGACCTGCTTCCGGCGTTCGAGCGCTCGGGCCACGACGCGGCGAAGGACGCGCTCGACCCCTGGCATCTCTCGGTGCAGGGCCACGAGCTCATCGCCCGGGAGCTGGCGCCGTTCTCGTCCCGCGGCAGAATGGCGCGCGTGAGACTCGATAGCCGGGCCATCGAGCGCGCGCGCCGCCACCTCGGCGGCTGCAGCGACAGCGTGATCGCGCGGCTGTCGAAGGAGATCGGCGCGGTGCCGATGGGCGTGCGCCACGGCGGCAGCGCGTTCGCCTACCTGTCGCGCGCGATCCTGGCGCAGCAGATCAGCACCGCGGCCGCGCGCTCGATCGGCCAGCGCATGACGGACCGCTGGGGCTGGCCCTGGCGGCCCGAGCAGATCCTGGCGGCGACGGACGACGAGCTGCGCGCGCTCGGCCTCTCGCGCCAGAAGGCGTCCTACCTGCGCGACCTGGCGGCCCACACGAACGACGGCCTGCCGCTCCATCGCCTGAGCCGCATGAGCGACGAGCGCGTGATCGAGACGCTCACGGTGGTGAAGGGGATCGGCCGCTGGACGGCCGAGATGTACCTGATGTTCCGGCTCGGGCGCGGCGACGTGCTGCCGGTCGACGACCTCGGGATCCGCTCCGCGATGCGGCGCGCCTACGGGATGCGCGGCCTGCCCAGGAAGGAGCGCATGCGCCGCATCGCCGAGGCGTGGCGGCCGTACCGCTCGATCGCCTGCTTCTACCTCTGGACGAGCCTCGATTCGTCGAGGAAGCCGCGGCCGAAGCCGCAACGCAAGGCGCGCTGACGCGACGCTCGGACGGCGGAACTCGCGCTTGCGCATCCGCGTAGAATCGAACACTTGCGGACTGCGCGGACATCCGAAGTATTGGACGCGGCACTCCGCGACTCACGAGGAGGATCGATGCGTGGTTTGATCGCGGCGGCCGCCCTCGGCCTGCTGCCTGCTCTCGCTGCCGCCGCACCCGCGGCGAGCGGCTTCAAGATTCCCATCGCGGTGAAGAAGCTGCCGAACGGGCTGACGGTCGTGGTCTCCGAAGACCACTCGGCTCCGACCTTCGGCATCAGCACCGCGTTCGGCGTCGGCTTCCGCCTCGAGCCGAAAGGCCGCACCGGCTTCGCGCACCTCTTCGAGCACATGATGTTCGAGGGCACGCCCGTGGCCCCGAAGGGCACGCTCACGCGCGTGATCGAGGGCGGCGGCGGCGTCCTGAACGGCTCCACCCGCAACGACTACACGAACTACATCGCCTCGGCGCCCGTCTCGGCGCTCGACGCGATCCTGTGGCTCGAGGCCGACCGCATGAAGGCGCTCGACTTCTCCGACAAGAACCTCAAGAACCAGCAGGAGGTCGTGAAGGAGGAGATCCGCGTCAACGTGAAGAACCGGCCGTACGGGCTCTTCTTCTGGACCGACCTCGTGGGCAAGGCCTACGACAAGTGGGAGAACAACCACGACGGCTACGGCTCGTTCGAGGACCTCGACGCCGCCAACATCAAGGACGTCGAGGGCTTCTTCCAGAGCTACTACGGCCCGAACAACGCCGTGATCGGCATCGTGGGAGACGTGACGCCCGACGAGGTGTTCGCGAAGGTGGAGAAGTACTTCGGCGCGCTGCCGACGCGGCAGGTACCGCAGCGCGCGGACGTCGCCGAGGGCATGAACGCCGCCGAGCGCACGCTCGGTCAGACCGACGCGCTCGCGCGCGTGCCGGCCGTCGCGGTCGGCTACAAGGTGCCGATGAAGATCGGCAAGGACTACGTGGCGCTCGTCGTGCTCGGCGACGTGCTGCTGAACGGCGACGCCTCGCGGCTCTACCAGACGCTCGTGAAGGGCAAGGAGCTGATGCTGCAGGTCCAGGGCGGGCTCAACTTTCCATTCGAGAGTCCATGGAGGAATGCCGGCCCCACGCTCTTCAGCTACTTCGGCCTCTACAAGCCGGGGACGGACGTGAAGGCCGTGGTCGACGCCGCGCAGGCCGAGGTCGCGAAGGTCCAGAGCGCCGGCGTGCCGGCGGTCGAGCTCGCGCGCGTGAAGAACAAGATGCGCGCGGACTTCTACTCCGGGATCGAGCTGCCGATCAACCGCGCGGACACGATCGCGCTCGCGCAGCTGCTGCTGGGCGACGCCAACGCGGTCAACACGATCCCGGCGGAGATCGAGTCGGTGACCGTCCGCCGACCTGCAGCGCGTGGCCGCGAAGTACCTGACGGCCGGCAACCGCACCGTGGTGGACCGCAAGCCGGCGGCCCCCGAGGCGAAGGGAGAGTAGGACCATGAAGAAGACACTCGCTTACCTGCTCCCGGTCGCCCTCGCGCTCGCGCTGCCCGCGGCGCTCGCCGCTTCCGAGAAGAAGCCGCTGCCGAAGGACCTGCCGCCGTTCGGCGCCGACAAGCCGCTCCCGGTTCCCGAGATCGCGCAGTCGAAGCTGCCGAACGGCCTCGAGCGTCTGGCTCGTGCGCCGCAGCGGCTTCCCGCGCGCGGCCGTGGTGCTGGCCGTGCGCGGCGGCGGCACCGCCTCCGATCCGAAGAACGCGGAAGGCATCACGGAGCTGCTCGCAGACACGGTGAAGGAAGGAACCGCGACGCGCACCAGTCGCGCGATCGCCGAGGAGCTGCAGGGCGTGGGCGCGGAGATCGGCGCCAACGGCGCGCCCGACGCGCTCTACGTCACCGCGAGCGGGCTCGGCACCGGCGTGCCGAAGGTCGTCGAGGTGCTGGCCGATGTCGCGCGGAACGCCGCTTTCCCGCAGGCGGAGGTCGAGCTCGCCAAGGGCAACGCGCTCCAGGGCCTGGCCGCGCGCGAGTCGACGCCCGAGTTCCAGGCCCAGAAGGCGCTCGCCCGCGCCGTCTACGGCGACCACCCGTACCACGTCGTCGCGCCCAGCGCGGAGACGATCCAGGCCGCGACCCCCGCGCAGCTCAAGCAGGAGCACGCGCGGCGCTTCCACCCCGAGCGCTCGCTGCTCGTCGTGGTGGGGGAGTTCGACGCGGCCGCCGTCTCGGCCGCCGTGACGAAGCATTTCGGCCCGTGGAAGGGCGGCAGCGAGAACGTGCCGGACACGCCGCCGTCGCCGTCCGCGCCGGCCACGCGGCGGCTGCTGATCGCGCCGCGCGCCGGCTCGGTGCAGTCGCAGATCGTGGTCGGCCGCGTGGGCGCCACCGTCACCGATCCCGACTACTACCCGCTGCTGGTGGCGAACACGATCTACTCGGACGCGTTCGGCAGCCGCCTCGTCGAGAACATCCGCGAGGACAAGGGCTACACCTACTCGCCCGACGGCTCGATCGCCACGCGCACCAAGGGCGGGCTGGTAACGGCGACCGCCGACGTCCGCACCGAGGTGACGGGCGCGACGCTCACCGAGATCTTCTACGAGCAGGATCGACTGGGCGCGACGCTGCCGACCGAGGAGGAGCTCCAGCGCGCCAAGCGCTACCAGGGCGGCCTCTACCTGCTGCGCAACCAGATCCAGACGGCCGTGGCCAACACGCTCGCCTCGAACTGGGTGAAGGGCCTGCCGCCCGAAGCCCTCGGCGAGTTCGTCTCGAAGGTGAACGCGGTCAGCGCCGAGCAGGTGCGAGCGGCCGGCCGCAGCTACTTCCCGTCGTCACGGCTCACGGTCGTGGTCGTAGGCGAGGAGGCGAAGGTCAAGGAAGAGCTCGCGCCGTTCGGGGAGGCGACGGTTCTCAAGCCGTAGCTCTCACAAGAGGCCGAGGTCGACGCTTCCGCGGCGCCGGGATCCCGGGCGGAGTCCACAGCTCGGATAGGGACCCCTCCCGGGAGCCCTCCGGCTCGCCGCTATCCGTAGCGACCTCGGCATTGCCGCTAAGGCCGATGCTCGCTTGCGGCGTCTGTCGCAGTTGACCCGCGTCGACCTCGGCTTCCCTAGCCGCTACTGCCCGACGAGCGGAGTCTTCTTGCGCGCGAGCTCGGCTTCGGCGGCGGCGAAGCCGAAGGCGGCCCACTGCTCGCCAGCCGTCACCTGCTCGAAGGCCGCACGCGCCTCGTCCGGACGGCCGTTGACGAGCGCGAGGTTGCCGACGGCGTAGCCGTAGGTCGCGCGCGCCAGGCCGTCGCCGCCGGCGCGCAGCAGGTCCTCGGGCTTGTAGACGCCCTTGTACATGAGCAGCCGGTTCAGGTAGACGCGCGAGTCGGCCACCTTCATGTCCGCCCGCACCGGCTCGAGGAGCGCTGCTGCCTCCTTGTCCCTGCCCTGGCGCCGCAGCGTCATGTAGAGCCAGTCGGTCACGCCGACGACGCTGTCGTCGTTGTTGCGGGCCGTCTCGAGGCAGCGCCTATACGCCTTCTCGGCGGAGGCGAAGTCGCCCTTCAGGTAGTGCGCCAGGCCGAGGTGATAGAAGATCCCGTACTGAAGCGTCGTCGTCGCCGGGCGCGTCGGGTCGGAGCCGGGCTCGGGCTCGTCCTTCTTCCCCTTGACGAGCTCCGCGGCGCGCGACAGGTCGGCCACGGCCTTGTCGTACTGGCGCGTCGTGATGTAGCGGTGGCCGCGGTGGCGCAGCAGGCGCGGGTCGTCGGGATGCGCGGCGAGGCCGCGCGTGAAGGCGTCGATCGACTCGCGGTAGCGGCCGAGGTAGGCGTAGCGGCGGCCGAGCCACACGGCGGCGTCGGCGCTCTTCGGGTCCTTCACGAACTCGGCGGTGGCTTTCGCGAGATCGGCGTCGAGCGCCTTCTGCCGCTCGGGCGAGAGCGCTGGCGCGAAGAGCGGCACGCCGAGCAGCGACGTCGCCTCGGGCTTGCCGCCGTCGGGGCCCGAGCCCTCGCGCGCCGCGGTGACGACGCCCGGCCGCAGGAAGCGGTCGTACCACGCGAGGTAGCGCTCGAGCCGATCCTTCTGGTAGCTCGGCGTCCGGATCCCGTGCCACTGGTTCGGGTAGATCACGAGCTCGGTCTCGGCCTTGCCCACGCGCCGCAGCGCCTGGTAGAGCTGCTCCGAGTTGATGAGCGGCACGTTCATGTCGAGCTGGCCGCACATCACGAGCGTCGGCGTCGTCACCTTCTCGACGTCGAAGAAGGGCGAGCTGACCGCGAGCCAGCGGTCGCGCTCCTTCCAGGGCAGCCCGAGCTCGACCTCGTAGTGGACCTGGTAGTGGTCGGTGCCGTAGCCGGCCAGGATGTTCGCGATGCTCGCGCCGGTGACGGCCGCCTTGAAGCGCGTCGTCTTCGTGATCACGTGGTCGGTCAGGATGCCGCCGTAGCTCCAGCCGCCGACGCCGAGGCGGCTCGGGTCCGCGACCCCTTTCGCCACGACCGCGTCCACCGCGGCCATCACGTCCTCGAAGTCCTTGTTGCCCCAATCGGCCCAGATCGCGCGGCTGAAGGCCGTGCCGTAGCCCGTCGAGCCCCGCGGGTTCGCCGCGACCACCGCGTAGCCGTAGGCGGCGAGCATCTGCCACTCGAGGCTGAACGCGGTCGAGTACTGCGACGCCGGGCCGCCGTGGATGCGCAGGATCGCCGGCAGCTTCTTGCCGCCCGTCTCGCCCGGCGGCAGCGTCAGGAAGCCGTCGACCTGCGTGCCGTCCTTGCTCGTCGCCTTGAAGCGCTCGACCTTGCCCAGCTTCAGGCCCTTCAGCAGCGCGTCGTTGACGTGCGTGACGCGCTCGAGGCCGCTCTTGCCGACGCGCGAGATCTCCGCGGGCTGCAGTGCCGAGGTCTCGAGCACGGCGATCGTCCCGTCCGCGGCGAGGTCGAACGAGCGCACGTCGCGCTCGCCGCCCACCACGCGCTCGACGGCGCCGCCGTCCGTCCCGACGCGCGCCAGGTGCTGGTTGCCGCCGTCCTCGAGCAGGAACAGGACCCTTCCGTCGGGAGCGAAGCGCGGCGACGAGACGTTGCGGTCGAGGGCAGCCGTCAGCGCCTTGGAGGCCCCGCCCGCGGCCGGGATGAGCGCTATGTGGCTCGCGCCGTACCAGAGGTCCTTCGGGTCGCAGCCGGCGACGTACGCGAGCGTCTGGCCGTCCGGGCTGAAGACGGGCGCCGAGTCGCGGCCCGGGCTCGTCGTCACGACGTGCGGGATCGCGCCCTCGCGCGCCTCGACCACGAAGATGTCCGTGTTCAGCGAGCGGTCCGCGTCCGGCAGCGTGCGGTTGCTCACGAACGCGATGCGCGTGCCGTCGGGCGACCAGGCCGGGTTCGAGTCGTCGAAGGGGCCGGAGCTGAGCTGGAAGGAGGTCTTCTTCGCGACGTCGAACACGTGGACGTGCGAGCGAACGTCCTTCAGATAACCGTCGCCGTCGCTCATGAACTGCAGCCGCCGCACGACGATCGGCTTCGCCGTCTTCTTCTTGTCCTTGTCCCGCGCCCTCCTCGGGAGCGTCCGGATCCTCGTCGGAGACGACGACCGCGAGGCGCTTCGAGTCGGGCGACCAGGCGAATGTGGAAACGCCGGCCTTGTAGTCGGTGAGCTTGACCGCCTCGCCGCCCTTGCGGCTCATCAGGAACACCTGCGCCTTGTCGCCCTCGCGGCTCGAGACGAACGCGATCCACTCGCCGTCGGGGCTGAAGCGCGGCCGCGACTCGCCCTTCTTGCTCGACGTGAGACGCAGCGGCTCGCCGCCGTCGAGGGCGGACAGGTAGACGTCGGCGTCGGACGTGTCCTCCTTCAGGTCGGAGGTCGTGACCGTGTAGGCGACGAAGCGCCCGTCCGGGCTCAGCCGCGGGTCCGCGACGTCCTTGAAGGACAAGAGATCGCTGACCCGCAGCGGGCGCTCGTCGGCCGGGAGCGGCGCCGTGAACAGGCAGGACGCGGCGGCGAGAGAGGAACGAGTGGCGTAGAAGGCGCAAGGGTGACCTCGTATTCGTGGACATGGAGGAAGGATCGTAAGCGAAATTTTGTCCTGCGGGCGAGCGGCATGACAATCCGCGCGGTGCCCCGCTCGCGCTCGCTCGCGCTCGTGATCGGCCTGCTTGCGCTCCACGCGCTCGCGCGCGAGGCCGACCGCGCGCTCGGGCTCGTGCTGCGGGCCGAGGTCGCGCCCGAGGGACTCGGAAGCGAGGTCGTCCGTGCGATGGCCGCCGAGTGGCCCGCGGCCGGCTGGCGCCTCGTCGGCATGGTCGCAGGGGGCCTCGCGCTCGCCGCCGCGTTCGCGTGGCGAAGCGCCCGGCGCGCGACGACGCAGCAGGCCGCGACCGCCGGTGGGGAATGGACGCTGCTCCTGCCGCTCGTGCTGCGCCCCGCGCTCACGCTCCTCGCGTTGGCCTCGATCGCGCTGCAGCCGGCCTATCCCTACGCATTCACGCTGCCCGTGGCGCTGACTCAGGACTGGGGGATCGCGCAGGACCTGCTGGCGCTCGCGGCAGTGCTGGCGGCGACGCTGCCGGCTCCGCGGTTCCCTGCGCCGAGAGCCGTCGAGGTGTTCGGCGCCTGCTTCCTCGTGTACGCGGCGCTCGTGCCCGAGTGGGCGTGGCAGTGGGATTCGCACCCGGGGAACGAGCCGAAGACGCTGCGGCAGGCCGTGGCGCTCGGGCACTGGCTGACGTTCGACGCCGAGGCGGTGAGCGGGCCGATGGAGAGGCTCGAGACGCGCCCGCTCTGGGCGTCGCTCGCCTCCGCGGCTTCGACGGTCGTGAGCGAGTCGGGGGCGATGCTCGCGGCGGTGGCGCGGGGCGAGGCGGGCAAGGACGCGATCCGCGCGACTCGCGTCGTCGCGCCAGGTCGTTCGCGGCAAGGACGGCGGCGTCTACTCCGTCCTCGCGCCCGGTCCCTCGCTGCTGCTCGCGCCGACGCTGCGCGTCGACCGCGCGATCAACCGCGCGCGAGGCGTCGAGGGGCGCGTGGCGGTGAGCGTGCTGCTCTTCTGCGCGCTCGGGGCCTGGCTGGTGGCGGCGCTCTTCCTCCTGCTGCGCGACGCGACGGAGCGCCCCGGGCTGGCGGCGGCGCTCTCCTTCTTCCTGGCGCTCGTCCCGCCCTTCCTCTTCTATTTCCACCAGTTCTACCCGGAGATGCTCGGGGCGCTGGTGCTGGCGATCGCGTTCCAGACCCTGGCGTTCCGGCCCGAGCGGATCCGGCTCCACGCCGTCCGCTTCGGCGTGCTCGTCGCGGTGCTGCCGTGGCTGCACCAGAAGTTCCTGCCCGTGTGGGGCGTTGTGCTCCTGACGGCGCTCGTCGTCGGCTGGCGCCGACCGCAGGTGCTCACGCTCGACCGCAGCGGCTGGAAGTGGGCCGCGCTCCTGCTCGCGCCGAATCTCGTGAGCCTCTACCTCACGGGTCTCTACAACTTCGCGATCACCGGCAGCATCCGTCCCGACGCGCTCTTCCTCGCCTGGGGTCCCGGCGGCGTGACGAGCGCGCGGCTCGGCCAGGGAGTGCTCGGACTGCTCTTCGACTCGCGCTACGGCATCCTGCCGTACGTGCCGCTCCTGATGCTGGCGGCCGCGGGGCTCGCTGCTCGGCGGGGCGCGGAAGCTCGCACCCGTGCTGCCGGCGGCGCTCGCCTACTACCTGACCGTCGCGTCCGCCGACAACTGGTCGGGCGCGGTCTGCAACCTCGGGCGCTACTTCATGCCGGTCGCGCCGCTCTTCGTGGCGCTCGTCGGGATCGCGCTCGCGCGAACCTCGCACCGGCGAGGCGTCGTCGCGCTGGCGCTCGCGCTCGCCTCGTGGACGGGGCTGATCGCGCTCGGGCTCCGGCTCGACCCGCACGCCGCCAACGACTCGTGGCTGCTGCTGGCGAAGAGCACGTTCGCGGACGGGCGGCAGTACGTGCCCGGCCTCTTCATCCGGACCTGGGCGGACGCGGCGCCGGGGCTTGCCGTGCAGCTCGTCGCCTGGGCGCTGCTGATCGCGGCCACGGCCTTGTGGCTGAAGCGCGCGGCCGCGGAGGGCGGGAGTGCCGGCGCGTCGCCGCTCCGCGCGCTCGCGGGGGTGGCGGCGACACTGCTCCTCGCGGCCTTCGTGCTCGAGCGCGCGGCGCACGACACGCGTTCTCGGCCGGCCTGGCCGGGTGAGCTCCTCGCGGGCGAGGGGACGACGCTCTTCCTGAGCGGGCAGCGTGTCGCTCCGTGAGGACGAGGCCGTGGTCGGCCCCGGAGCGGTCGAGCTGCTGGTGCGGGCGCCCGCAGCGCGCGAATCGCTCGGCCTCACGCTCGGCGGCGCAGGAGGCTTCGCGCACCCCGCCGGCCGGCCGCCCCTGGTGCTGCGCCCGTCGGGTGCGTTCATCGAATTGCCGCTCACCGGATACCATGAGGTCCGCGGTCGGGACCGCCGCGTCGCCTTCTCGCGAGGCTACTTGTGGCTCGAGCAGGAAGCGGTGCTGCGGCCCACTTCCATGGAACCGGGCGCGGGCGAGGCTCGTTGATTCAAGACAATGGCTGAAGACCGCGCGCCGCTCGTCACCTTCGAGGACCTCGCGGTCTCCTACGGCCTCGTCCAGGCGCTGGCCGGCGTGAGGGGCGCCTTCTACCCCGGGCCGACCGGGCTCCTCGGCCCGAACGGCGCGGGCAAGACGACGCTGCTCAAGACGCTCCTCGGCTTCCTGGACCCCGACGCCGGGCGCATGACCGCGTTCGGGAAGGACCCGACGCAGCAGCCGCTCGAGGTGCGGCGGCGTCTCGGCTACATGCCCGAGCAGGATTGCCACATCCCCGGGATGAGCGCTGCGGCCTTCGTCGCGTTCGCCGGCGAGCTGTCGGGCCTCCCGCGCGACGAGGCGATCAGCCGCGCGCACGAGGTGCTCTACTACGTCGGGCTCGGCGAGGCGCGCTACCGCAACCTCGAGACCTACTCGACGGGCATGAAGCAGCGCGTGAAGCTCGCGCAGGCGCTCGTGCACGATCCCGAGCTGCTGCTGCTCGACGAGCCCACGAACGGCCTCGACCCGCAGGGGCGCGAGGAGATGCTGGTGCTGATCCGCGACATCGCGACGCGCCGCGGCATGAGCCTGATCCTGTGCTCGCACCTGCTCCACGACGTCGAGCGCGTCTGCGACCAGGTGATCGTGCTCAACCAGGGCCAGATCGCGCGCCAGGGCAGCATCCGCGAGCTGACCGGCGCGCGGCGCCAGGTGTTCGACGTCCGCTTCAAGGGCGACGGCGCCGCGGTGCTCACCGACCTCAAGGACCTGGGCGCCGACTGGCGCGAGGGCGACGACTCGGTGCGGGTGTTCCTGCCCGAGGGGCTCGGGCCGGAGACGGTCTTCCGCGTGGCGAAGGAGTGCGGCGTGCAGGTGCGGCATCTGCGCCCCGGCGCCGAGACGCTCGAGGACGTGTTCCTGCGGGCGCTCGGCCACGAGGTCCAGGACTGATGCCGATCTACGACCAGGGCTACAGGCGCTACGAGGCGCGCGGGCCGCTGCGCCAGGCGCGCTTCTGGCCGATCACGCGCGAGGCGCTGCGGCTCGTGCTGGTCAGGCGCTGGTTCCTCGCGCTGCTGGCGGCGGGGTACATCCCCTTCGTGGTGCGCGTGGTCCAGATCTACATCGTCACGCAATACCCGCAGGCCGACCGCGTGCTGCCGATCGATGGTCGCCTGTTCGGCGAATTCCTGAACCAGCAGATCGGCTTCACGATCCTGCTCTCGATCTTCGGCGCCTCCGGGCTCGTGGCGAACGACCTGCGGACCGGCGCCATCCTCGCGTACCTGTCGCGCCCGCTCACGCGCCGCGACTACGTGGTCGGCAAGCTGCTGGTCCCGCTCTTCCTGAACCTGGCGGTGACGCTCGCGCCGGGCCTGCTGCTCTACGCCACCGGCCTCTCGCTCGCGCCCGACTTCTACGGCAAGTGGGAGCTCGCCTGGATCGCGCCGGCGATCGTCGTCCACGCCTGCGCGATCAGCCTGGTGGTGAGCCTGCTGACGCTCGCGATCTCGGCTCTCTCGAAGAGCGCGCGCGTCGCCGGGCTCGGGCTCTTCGGCCTGATCGTCGGCCTCGAGATGGTGCGCCTGGTGCTGCAGATGGGGTTCCGCCAGAAGCCGGCGATGCTGCTGTCGATCCAGACGAACCTGCGCGCGCTCGGCACGGCGCTCTTCGGCATCACGGACCGGCAAGTGGTGATGGCGCTGGGGCTGGTCGGCGCTGGTGCTGGTGCTGGTGTCGCTCGCCTGCCTCTTCATCCTGCGCTCGCGCGTGCGCGCCGTGGAGATCGTCACGTGACGGCCGCAGCCGCCGCCACGGCACCGGTGCTGGAGTTCACGCGCGCCTCGCGCTGGTACGGCCCCGTCATCGCGCTCAACGACGTCACGACGCAGCTGCCGCCGGGCGTCACCGGCCTGCTCGGGCCGAACGGCGCGGGCAAGTCGACGTTCCTGAAGCTGGCGGCGGGACAGCTGCGGCCGAGCCAGGGCGAGGTGAAGCTGCTCGGCGTGCCCGCCTGGGGCTCGCCGGAGGTGTTCCACCGCGTGGGTCTGTGTCCCGAGGCCGACGCGTTCTGGGAGAACCTGACCGGCCGCCAGTTCCTGACGACGCTCCTGCGGCTCTCCGGCTTCGACGAGGCCGAGTGCAAGGAGCGCGTCGCGCGCGCGCTCGACGAGGTGGATCTGGCGGCGGCACAGGACCGCAAGATCGGCGGCTACAGCCGCGGCATGCGCCAGCGCATCAAGCTCGCGCAGGCGATCGCGCACGACCCCGAGGTGCTGCTGCTCGACGAGCCGGTCACGGGCATGGACCCCCTCAACCGCCGCCGCGTGATCGATCTCGTGCGGCGGCTCGGGCGCGAGGGCAAGACCGTGGTGGTGTCGAGCCACATCCTGTACGAGGTGGAGGCGATGACGCGGCGCGTCCTGCTCGTCCACAACGGCCGCATCCTGGCCGAGGGCGACGTGCGCGAGATCCGCGACCTGCTGGACGAGCACCCGCACACGGTGGCGCTCCGCGCGCGCGAGCCGCGCAAGCTGGCGGCGGCGGTCGTGTGCTGGCCGGCGGTGCTGTCGGTGCGGCTCGACCCGGCGGGGGAGTGGGTGACCGTCGAGACCACGCGGCCCGACGAGTTCTACGGCGCGCTGCACGACGCGGCGCTCGAGGCGGGTGTCGTCGAGATGCACTCGCCCGACGAGAACCTCGAGTCGGTCTTCCGCTACCTGGTGGCGCGATGAGAGACACCACGCGGCCGCTGCCGTTCGCCGCCGCCGCGCGCGGCGTCTTCGACCTGACGCTCGACGGCATGGTGTTCTCGCGCCGCAGCCTGCTGATGGGCCTGCTGGTCGCGGCGCCGGTCGCCTTCGCCGTGCTCTATCGCGTGCTGGCGGCGACGCGCGGCCAGCCGCCGCTCGGCGCCTCCGACCTCTACGCGCTGATGGCGGCCGTCTACTGGATCCGCAACGTGCTGCCGCTCGCGGCGCTCTTCTACGCGACCTCGCTCGTGGCCGACGAGGTCGAGGGCAAGACGCTCACGTACCTGCTGACGCGCCCGCTCACGCGCGCGGCGATCTTCGCGGGCAAGTTCGCCGCCTACGTCGCGACCACCTTCACGCTGGCGCTGCCGGCGGCCGTGGTCACGTTCTTCATCCTGATGACGGCTCCTTTCGCGCCGCCGCTCGCCACGGCGCTCGCCGACCTGCCGCGCGACCTCGGCGTGATGCTGCTGACGCTCGTCGCCTACGGCGCGCTGTTCGGGCTCCTGGGCGTGCTGCTCAAGCGGCCCGTGATCCCCGGGCTCGTCTTCCTCTACGGCTGGGAGCTGCTCGCGAACGTGCCGGGCTATCTGCCGCGCTTCACGCTCACGGCCTGGCTGCGCTCGCTCGTGCCCTACCGGCCGGCCGAGGACGGTCTCACCGGGCTCTTCCAGCAGGTGCTTCCGGCCGACCAGGCTCTTGTGGTTCTTATATTTGTGTCCTTTGCGCTCGTGGCTGCAGCGGCCTGGATCTTTTCGAGCCGCGAGTACGTTCTAGATCAGTAGGGGGTCGCGACGGCTCGCGCCATTTCTGCGGGCCGATCCCCAACGAATTCATTAGAATTGGCTTACGGAGGCCGCCCATGACTCGGAGCCGTCTCGTGTTCTTTGCCGCCATGACCGTGGTCGTCGTCGGGGTCGCGGCGGGCGTGGGGGCCTTGTGGCTGAGCCCGGCGCGGGCCGCGGTCGGGCCGCTCGTAGGGGAGGCGCTGATCCTGCCCGCCGACGCGAAGTTCGTGATGGGCTTCGACGTCAAGCGTTTCGCGGCGAGCCCCTTCTACGAGAGGTTCAAGGCGCAGCGCGGCATGAAGCCCGAGGCGCTCGCCGAGCTCGAGGCGAAGACGGGCCTCAACCCGGCGCGCGACCTCGACCAGATCGTGGTCGCGGGCACGGGCGTGCAGGCGGCGCCGGCGGTCGCGGTCGCTCTCGGCCACTTCGATCTCTACAAGCTCGGCCGCGCGATCGAGGCCAGCGGCAAGGCGCAGGGCACGAGCTACGAGGGCGTCACGGTCTACAACTTCTCCGAGGAGTCGAAGCAGCCGCTGTCGCTCGCGCTCGTCGACGAGTCGACGCTCGTCCTGGGGCCGACCGACCAGGTGACGCAGGCGCTGGCGAGCCGCACGCGCGGCGAGACGCCGCTCAAGACCAACACCGCGCTGATGGCGCGCGTCGAGAAGATCCAGCCCGGCTCGACGTTCTGGATGGTGGGCGACCAGAGCCTGCTCGCGTCGCTGCCCCCGTCCCGGTCCCGGCGCGCCGGCGGGACGATGTCGCTTCCCGCCCTCAAGGGCCTGACCGTGACGGGCGACCTCGAGCCGCAGGTCTCCCTGGCCGTCACGGGCGAAGCGCAGGACGCGGCCGCGGCGAAGCAAGCTGGCCGACGTCGTGCGCGGCCTCGTCGCGATGGCGAGCCTGCAGGCGGCGCAGAAGCCGGAGCTTTCGCAGCTCGCCTCGGCTGTCAGCGTCGCGACCGAGGAGAACCGCGTGCTCGTCTCGGCGCGGATCCCCTACGAGACGCTCGACGCGCTCCAGCCCAAGCGGCCGCAGGCCGTGCAGTCGACGCCCGAGCCCGCGCCGACCGTCCGCTGATCGCGGCGATCCCGTCGGCCTCCTCGGAGGTCGCCGTCGCCTGAGCCGGCGAGCCGCTGCGCGCAGCGTCCGTCTGGTGTAGAACCTCCTTCATGAACACGCACCGGGCCGGTTCGAAGCCAGGAATTGCTCTTGCGGTCGCGCTCTGGGTCGGGCTCCCATCGGTGTCGTCCGCTGCGCCACCCGCCGCGGGTTCGGCCGCCGCGCCGGGCGTGCGCGTCGTGGCCCTGCGCACGGAGTACAAGGAGAACCCGCTCGGGATCGACGCTCCCCGGCCGCGCCTGAGCTGGAAGCTGCAGTCCGAGGGGCGCGGCGTGGTGCAGTCCGCGTACGAGCTGCGGGCCGCGCGGAGCGAGAGCGCGCTCCGTGCCGGCCGCGAGCTCGTGTGGACGTCGGGTCGCGTCGCGTCCGACGCATCGACGCAGCTCCCGTACGCCGGTCCCGACCTGCGCTCGGGCGAGCGGCTCTACTGGCAGGTTCGCGTGTGGGACGGAAGCGGCCGGGCCTCCGCCTGGAGCGCACCGGCATGGTGGGAGATGGGCCTCATCCAGCCCTCCGACTGGAAGGCGAGCTGGATCGAGCCCGCGCTCGAGGAGGACGTGACGAAGACGGGCCCGGTTCCGATGCTGCGGCGCGAGTTCAAGCTCTCGGGCACGCCCGCTCGCGCGCGCGCCTACGCGACGAGCCACGGCCTCTACGAGCTGCACCTGAACGGCCAGCGCGTGGGCGACCAGCTCTTCACTCCCGGCTGGACCAGCTACAACAAGCGCCTCCAGTACCAGGCCTACGACGTCACGGCGCTCCTGAAGCCGGGCGCCAACGCCGTGGGGGCGCTCGTCGGCAACGGCTGGTACCGCGGGGACCAGATGGGCTTCGCCGGCCGGCGCAACGTCTACGGCGACCGGCTCGCGCTGCTGGTGCAGATCGAAGTGACCTACGCGGACGGGCGCCGCGAGATCGTGGGCAGCGACGCCAGCTGGAAGTCCGCGACCGGCCCGATCCTGATGTCGGAGATCTACCACGGAGAAACCTACGACGCGCGCCTCGAGAAGCCGGGCTGGACCCGGCCCGGCTTCGACGATCGCGACTGGACGGGCGTCAAGCTCGCCGATCACCGCAAGGACACCCTGATCGCGGCGGCAGCGCCGGCCGTGCGGAGGATCGAGGAGATCCGTCCGGTCAAGGTCCTGAAGACGAAGGCGGGCCTGACGGTCGTGGACCTGGGCCAGAACATGGTCGGCTGGCCGAGGCTCAAGGTGGAGGGGCCCGCGGGGACGACGGTCACGCTGCGCCACGCGGAGGTCCTGGACAAGGAAGGCAACTTCTACACGGAGAACCTGCGCGAGGCGAAGGAGACCGTGCGCTACACGCTCAAGGGCTCGGGCCCGGAGAGCTTCGAGCCCCACTTCACCTTCTTCGGCGGGCGCTACGTCGCCGTCGACGGCTATCCGGGGGAGGTCACGCTCGACAGCCTCACGGGTGTCGTCATCCACACGCAGCTCGAGGCGGGCGGCGAGTTCGAGACCTCGAGCGCCGCTCGTCAACCAGCTCCAGCACAACATCCGCTGGGGGCAGAAGGGCAACTTCCTCGACGTGCCCACCGACTGCCCGCAGCGCAACGAGCGCATGGGCTGGACGGGAGACGCCCAGGCGTTCGCGCGGACCGCCGCCTTCAACTTCGACGTGGCGTCGTTCTTCACGAAGTGGCTGGGCGACGTGAGCGCGGACCAGTACGAGAACGGCAGCGTGCCGCACGTGATTCCGGACGCGCTCACCCGCAAGGACAACCCGGCCGCGGGCGCCGCGGGCTGGGCCGACGCGGCGGTGATCATCCCCTGGACGCTCTACCAGACCTACGGCGACCGCCGGATCCTGGAGCGGCAGTACCCGAGCATGACGCGCTGGCTCGACTACGTCCGCACGCGCGCGGGGGACGACCTCATCTGGGACGGCGACTTCCAGTTCGCCGATTGGCTCGCCTACACCGCGCCGAGCCGCGAGGCGCGCAGCTATCCGGGCGCGACGACGAGCAAGGACCTGATCGCCACCGCCTTCTTCGCGCACTCGACCGACCTCGTGGCGCGCACCGCCCGCGTGCTGGGGCGCGACGCCGACGCCGCGCGCTACGCGGACGAGCTCGCGAAGATCAAGGCCGCGTTCCGCGCGGAGTTCGTGAGCGAGAAGGGCCGCGTGGGCGACGCCAGCCAGACGGCGTACGTGCTCGCGCTCCACTTCGATCTGCTGCCGGAGGCGCTCAGACCCATCGCGGCGAAGCGGCTCGCCGAGGAGATCCGGACGCGCAAGCACCTCACCACGGGCTTCCTCGGCACGCCGTACCTGTGCCACGTGCTGAGCCGCTATGGCTACGTCGCCGAGGCGTACCTGCTGCTCAACCGCGAGGAATATCCCTCGTGGCTCTACCCGGTGAAGCAGGGCGCCACCACGATCTGGGAGCGCTGGGACGGACAGAAGCCCGACGGGAGCTTCCAGGACGCCTCGATGAACTCGTTCAACCACTACGCCTACGGCGCGATCGGGGAGTGGATGTACCGCGTGATGGCGGGGATCGACGTGGACGAGGCGGCGCCCGGCTACAAGCGCATCCTGATCCAGCCGCGGCCGGGCGGCGGCTTCACGAGCGTGAAGGCGAGCCACGAGACGCCGTACGGGAAGGTCGCCTCGGCCTGGACGATCGCGGACGGCCGCTTCGAGCTCGCGGTCGAGGTGCCGCCGAACACGAAGGCGACGCTGCGGCTGCCGAAGGCGGAGCTCGCGAGCGTGAGCGAGGGCGGCAAGCCGCTGGCGGACGGAAACGGCGTCAGCGCCCGGCGGCAGGACGGCGACAGCGCCGTGATCGAGATCGGCTCAGGCCGGTATCGGTTCGCCTACGCCTGGGCGCCGTCCTCGTAGTCGAGCCGGCGACGCCGTGCCTAGAACTGCGTCCGCCACTCGAGGCGATAGCGCTTCACCCACTGCTGGCTGACCAGGGGGTCGGGGCTGTCCTTGAAGCGCTGCCACTGCGCGATCGCGTGGATCGAGTTCTTCTTGTGGGTCGAGATCCCGATGTCGCCGCGGTGGCCTTCCCAGCCCGTGCCCCAGAAGAAGTCGTCGGTCGCGAAGGCGGCGACCGTGGCGTCCTTGTCCACCTTGGCGTAGGTGTACTGGAGCTCGGCCGGCGAGACGCCGATCGCCCCCAGCACGGCCGCGATCCAGAGGCCCTTGTTGTCGGTCTCGACCGCGTTGTTCCAGCAGTAGTCGAACACGAGCTGCGTCGGCACCTGGCCGCCGCGGCCCAGGCGGCCGAGGATGTCGATCACCTTGTACTCGCGCGCGATCAGGCCGGCGACGCGGGTGTTCTGGCGCCTGATCGGCGGCTCGAGCTTGTTGAGCTCGTCGAACTCGAGGTAGCTGCCCAGCACCGACAGCGTCGCCTCGCCCGGGCGCCCGAGCGCGATCTCGGCCCCGCCGCCGTACATCTCCGACTCGTCCTCGAACACGTGGCTGGCAATCGCGTAGATGCCGTGCAGCCGCAGCCGCGCCGGGCTCGCGGCGTCGCCGAGCGTCACCGTCGCGGCGCCTCCCTGCGGCCGCAGGTCGCGGTCCCAGATCATCTCGGTGAACGGGATCGTCATCAGGAAGCGGCCGCCGACGACGCTCACCGGGCCGAGCTTGAGCTTGCCCCAGGCGAGGTCGAGCCGCGCGTCGCGCGACTTGAAGTTGTCGCGGATGAGCGGCGGCGTCAGGCCGGCGGGCGTCTCGTAGTTGATGTCGTCGCTGTAGTTGAAGGCGCCTCCGACGCCGGCCTCGAACGGCCCCACGTTGATCTCGATGCGCGGCCGCGCCAGGAGCACGTAGCGGTCCTGGTCCGTGAGCTCGAAGGGCTGCTCGCCCACCGCCGCGAGCGGGATGTCGCGCGTCCACTCGTAGCGCACGATCGTGTCGCCGGCGAAGCCGAAGGCCTCGTTCTTCTTCTGGTAGACGGCCGCCGGGTCCTGGGCGGAGGCGGCGCTCGAGACGGCGAGCACGGCGAGCGACGTCGCGGCGACGAGGGGGCATTTCATGCCCCTCATTCTAACCGGGTTAGCTCGACCTGGCCGGGCTAGCTCGACGGTCTCAGTGGAGCGCCGGCTGGTCTCGACGGCCAGCCGGCGCCTTCGTCGGCCCTACTCGAGGATGCGAATCACCACGCGCCGGTTCTGCGCGCGGTCGTCCTTCGTCTTGTTGTCGACGACCGGCTTCTCTTCGCCGTAGGAGATCACGTTCAGCCGGCTGAGGGCGATCGAGTGCGTCTTGGCGATGTAGTCGCGCACGGCCAGCGCGCGCTCCTCGCCGAGCCTGAAGTTGTAGGCCGGGTCGCCCGTCGCGTCGGTGTGACCCTCGATCTCGAAGTAGACGCCCTTGTTGGCGCTCACGAGCGGCGTCACGGCCTCGTCGATCATCGCCTTGGCCTCGTCGCTGATCTCGGCCTTGTCGATCGGGAAGTGGACCTTGTCGTTCGAGAGCGTCACGGTGTAGATCAGCTTGCCCTTGGCGGCCCGCTCGGCGTCCTGGGCCTTGCTCATCGCGGCCGAGGCCGACCCCTTGGCCTCGCTGATGCCGCTCTGGATGTCTTGTCGACGGAGTCGATGCGCGCCTCGTTCTCGGTGACGCGCTGCTGCGTCTTCTCGACTTGCCCGGAAACGGCGTCGACCTTCTGGTTGACTTCGCCCACCTCGCGCTGCACGTAGGACTTCTTGGCGCAGCCCGCGATGGCCAGTGCGGCCGCCAGAAGCGGCAGGATTGGCTTTGTCACCGACGACCTCCTTGTGAAAGGGCCGGGGGGCGGCTCCCGTCGGCACCACCTGTACGTCGAACGGCGGGCCTTCCCGGGCGAGCCCGGAAAGGCCCCGCCACGTCAGCGGCTGGCGCGAGGCCGGGGCTCGGCCGACAGGAACTGCTCGACCTCCTCCTCGGCCTCCTCCCGCGTCCGTCCGTAGAGCTCCTGGAGCCTGCCCAGGAGGACCTCCCGGTCGCCGTCGATGCGAGCGACGTCGTCGTTGGTGAAGCGTCCCCACTCCTGTCGCACGCGTCCCTTGAGCTGCGACCACTGACCCTTGAGGATGTCCTCGTTCATTCGTGTCCTCACTTCTGAGGCGCGGTCTCGATTTCCGAGGCCACGCGCTTCACTCCGGGGGTGGCGAGCGTCAGCTCGATCGCCTTCAGCTTCGCGTTCAGGTCGGGCGCCTTGCCCTTGAGCAGCACGACGCCCTTGTTGACCGACGCGACCTTGACCGAGTCGAGCGCGCGGTCGGCCTGGAGCGCGGCCTCCACGCCGTTCGAGATGCTGTCGTCGGTCGCCTTCACCACGTCCTTCTCGGCGTCCGGCACCACCTGCAGCAGGTTCTTCACTTCCTTGACGCCGTCGACCTGGCGCGCCACGGTCTCGGCCTTGGCCTTCTCGTCGGCGGTCTTCACCTTGCCGTGGATCGTGACGCTGCCTTCCTGCGAGTCGACGTTGACCGCGCTCGCGCTCACGCCGTCGGCGGTGAGCAGCGCGATCTTGACTTTGGTCGTGAGCCAGGCGTCGCCGGTGTCGGGCCGCGCCGCCGGGACCGCCAGCACCAGGGCCGCCGCGAGGGCGAGCCCGATGATTCCGAATCTACGCATGAATTCCTCCTGGACGAGTTCGCTTCGTGACGATGAATGCGCGCCGCCCCGTCGCGCGGTCGGCGTCTCCCGGGGAATTCCAGGAGCAAGCGGCGTGCCATTCGGCCGCGCGCTCGGCGCGCTCGCCGTCAAAAGAAACTACTGCGTGTGCGCGCGCGGCAGCGCGTCCGCGACCGGCTGGACGACCTGGAGCGTGGAGATCACCTCGCGCACGTTCCGGTGCCGCATCGCGAGGTCGATCGCGTGCGCCACGTCGGCGGCGCTGTCGACGCGGCCCGCGAGCGTGACGACGCCCGCGTGGGTGTCGACCTCGATCGTGAGCGCGCTGAGCCGCGGGTCCATCACGTACTGGGCCTCGATCGCCGCCGTCGTGCGCATGTCCTCGGTCGCCTCGGCGAGCGTGCGGGCCGCGTGCGAGGACCGGCGGCGCACCACGCGCCCGGTCTCGCGCAGCTCCTTCCCGATCGCCTCGACCTCGACCTCGGAGAGCGCCCGCCGCGCCTGCTCGGCGGCCGCGCCGAGCTTCTGCTCGGCCTTCTGGCGCGTGCTCGCCACGGGGCCGTTGCCCTCGGGGAGCACGAGGAAGACGATCACCAGCACCCCGACGATCATCGAAAGACGCAGCAACGCCGCCCATCTCAGGACCCCTCTTTCGTCGGGTCGAGGGTGACGAGCAGGTTGGCCAGGTCCTCGGCGTGCTCCTCCTCCGCGGCCAGGATCTTCTCGAGCATCACGCGCGTGGACGAGTCGCGGTCGGCGAGGAAGCGGATCATCTGGGAGTAGGAATCGATCGCCACGCGCTCCGCGACCAGGTCCTCGCGGATCATGTCGACGAGGCTCGAGCCCTCCACGTACTCCGAGTGGCTCCGGTCCGTGAGCCCGTCGGGGCTGAAGTTGGGCTCGCCTCCGAGCTGCGACGATGCGGGCCGCGATCATGTCGGCGTGCTGCTGCTCCTCGGTCGCGTGCTCCAGGAACTCGGCGGCCACCGACTGGGCGTGGATGCCGCTCGCCATGTAGTAGTGGCGCTTGTAGCGCAGCACGCAGACGATCTCGGTCGCGAGCGCCTCGTTCAGCAGGCGCAGCACGGTGTCGAGCGGGGCCTGGTAGCCCTCGGTGACCGCGCCCTTCTCCATGTGCGCGCGCGCGCGCTTGCGGATCGTCTCGATCGCCTCGAGGAACGAGCCCGTCGCGGAGGCGCTCATCGGCTCGGGGGCGGCTCGCTGACGTGCTGGAGCGTCTCGCCGCTGAGCGCGTCGTTTCCGGCGCGGACGGCGATGTCCCCGAGCGAGACGATCCCGGCCAGCCGGCCGCTGTCCGAGACGACGAGCAGCCGCCGCAGCTGCGCCGACTGCATCATCTCGGCGGCGCGCTCGACGTCGTCGGTGTCGAGGCAGCAGACCACCTTGGGAGTCATCACCTCGTCGACGCGCGTGGAGCGCGGGTCCTTGCCAGAGGCGACGGCGCGGATCGTGATGTCGCGGTCGGTCAGCACGCCGACGAGGCGGCCATCCTCCGAGACGGGCAGCGGCCCGACGTCCGAGTCGCGCATCAGCCGCGCTGCGTCGGTGAGCGGCGTGTCGCGGCGTGACGGTCACGACTGCGGGCGTCATGGCTTCGGACACCTTCACGTGCTACCTCCTGAGAGTGGGCTCGGGCCGCGCGTCGACGTCAGACGGGGCGGCGGCCCGCGATGATGTTGATCAGCACCGCGATGATCGCGAGCACCAGCAGGAGATGCAGGAAGCCACCCAGCGTGTAGGAGCTCACCATGCCCAGCAGCCACATCACGACGAGAATCACGGCAATCGTCCAGAGCATGTCTCTGCCCTCCTGCTCACGAGGAGAGCAAGCGGTGTGCCACGACGAGGGCGCGAGAAGTCCCGTGAAGGCGGGGCTCAGCGACGGCGCGAAAGCGTGTAGCGCGCGTGTACACTCTACAAACTTCCGGCCCTCGCTCCCGCGCGCGTCCTTGCAAGTCCTACCAAATGGCGCCTTCCGGGCTGGAACGCTTCTTGCGGACCGTCTCGGTGCGAGGGTCCCTCTTATGCCTCATGCACTGATCGTCGACGACGATACGAACTTCCAGGAAGGTCTGGCGCAGGTCGTGGAGCGCGAGGGCTTCACCGCCGCGACCGCGACGACGCTGGCGGATGCGCGTGCCGAGCTCGCGCAGCGCCTGCCCGGACGCCGTCCTGCTCGACCTCAACCTCCCGGATGGCTCCGGGATGGAGCTGCTCGAGGAGCTCTCCGGCAACGGCTCTCCGGAGGTGATCCTGATCACCGGCCAGGCGCTCGGTCGAG
The DNA here is from genome assembly GCA_963744315.1 of uncultured Acidobacteriota bacterium. Lineage (GTDB taxonomy): Bacteria > Acidobacteriota > Vicinamibacteria > Fen-336 > Fen-336 > DATBSL01. The sequence goes on along the minus strand of CAVUTB010000009.1, from coordinate 324,269 downwards.
ACCGCGATCGAGGCGCTGCGCCGCGGGGCGGCGCGACTACCTGACCAAGCCGGTGGACTTCGCGCGCGTCAAGACGGTGCTCGCGAACCTCTCCCGCACCCGCGAGCTGAAGCGCGAGATCGGGAGCCTGCGCGGCGAGCTGCGCAAGCTCGGCCGCTTCGGCCCGCTGATCGGGGCGAGCGAGGGCGATGCAGCGGCGTCTACGACTTCCTGCCGCGCATCGCCGCCTCGGACGCGAGCGTGCTGGTGCTCGGCGAGACCGGCACCGGCAAGGAGCTGGTCGCGCAGACGATCCACTCGATGAGCCGCCGCGCGAAGGAAGCCTTCGTGCCCGTCAACTGCGGCGCCGTCTCGCCCACGCTGATCGAGAGCGAGCTGTTCGGGCACGAGCGGGGCAGCTTCACGGGCGCCGACCGCGCGCACCGCGGCTTCTTCGAGCGCGCGAACCGCGGCACGCTGTTCCTCGACGAGATCACCGAGATGCCGCCGGAGCTGCAGGTCAAGCTGCTGCGCGTGCTGGAGACGGGCACGCTCAACCGCGTCGGCGGCACCGACATGATCCACGTGGACGTCCGCGTGATCGCGGCCACCAACCGGCGCCCCGACGAGGCGATCGCCGCGGGCAAGCTGCGCGAGGACCTGCTCTACCGGCTGAACGTGCTGCCGGTGGAGCTGCCGCCGCTGCGCGAGCGCCGCGACGACATCGAGCTGCTCGCCGAGCACTTCCTCGACGAGCTCAACAAGGAGAGCGGCACCGCCAAGCGCTTCACCGCCGCCGCGCTCGCAGCGCCTGCGCACGCACTCCTGGCCGGGCAACGTGCGCGAGCTCAGGAACGTGATCCACCGCGCGTACATCCTCGCGGAGAACGACATCGGCGTCGACGCGCTTCCGCTCGGCGTCGATCGAGGATGCGCCGGGCTCGAGCGGCCTGATCGCTGAAGGTGGGCACCTCGATCGCCGAGGCGGAGCGGCGCCTGATCCTGGCGACGCTCGAGCACTTCGAGGGCGACAAGAAGCGCACGGCCGCGATGCTGCAGATCAGCCTCAAGACGCTCTACAACCGCCTGAACGTCTACCGCGCGGGCGGCTGAGCCGCCGCCTCCTGGAGAGCCGCGCGGGCGGCTCGCGGGATCCCGGCTCCCCGAGCACGACCTCGACGCGGTGGGTGGCGCCGTCGTCCACCAGCGGGATGCGGCGCGGGTCGACCGGCGTCCGTCGTGGAGCGCGCGCGCGACGCCGCGGCTGCGCCGCGCGGGGTTCGTGACCTCGATGCTCGTAGATCGCGCCGCCCACGCGCCACTCGGCCGAGAAGCCCGGCCACGCGGACGGGATGCAGGGGCTCACCTCGAGCGTCTTGCCGCGACGCCTGAGGCCCAGGATCTCCTCGAGGCCGATGCGGTACATCCAGCCGGCCGAGCCCGTGTACCAGGTCCAGCCTCCGCGCCCGACGTGGTCGGGGTGCGAGGAGATGTCCGCGGCCACCACGTACGGCTCGACGCGGTAGCGCTCGCACGTCCGCGCGCGTGCGCGCGTGGTTGACGGGGTTCAGCATGTGGAACAGCTCGAAGGCCTCGTCGCCGCTGCCGAGCCGCGCCAGCGCCATCACCACCCAGAGCGCGGCGTGGGTGTACTGGCCCCCGTTCTCGCGCATGCCCGGGCGGATAGCCCGCGATGTAGCCGGGGTCGGGCTGGGCCGCGTCGAAGGGCGGGTCGAGCAGCAGGATCATCCGCGACGCCGCGCTTCACGAGGTGGGCGCGCACCGCGTCCATCGCGCGCTCGGCGCGGCGGCTGGGCGCCGCGCCCGACAGCACCGCCCAGGACTGCGCCACCGAGTCGATCCGGCACTGCTCGTTCTGCTTCGAGCCGAGCGGCGTGCCGTCGTCGAAGTAGGCGCGGCGGTACCACTCGCCGTCCCACGCCAGCTCCAGCATGTCGGCGAGCCGCTCGGCTCTCCGCGCGGTAGCGCGCGGCGCGCGCGCCGTCGCCGCGCGCCTCGCAGAGCGGCGCGAAGCGCGCGCAGGATGCCGAGCAGGAACCAGCCGAGCCAGACGCTCTCGCCGCGGCCCTCGCTGCCCGACCGCGTTCATGCCGTCGTTCCAGTCGCCGCTGCCGATCAGCGGCAGGCCGTGCGGGCCGACGGTCAGGCCGCGGTCGATGGCGCGCACGCAGTGCTCGAAGAGCGAGGCCTTCTCGGACGACACGGTCGGGCTGGCCGTAGGCCTCGAGCTCGCCCGGCGGAAGCGGCGCGCCCTCGAGGAAGGCGACCTCCTCGTTCGAGCAGCCTTCGCGTCGCCTGTCACCTCGAGGTAGCGCAGCGTGGCGTAGGGCAGCCAGAGCAGGTCGTCCGAGCAGCGCGTGCGCGTGCCGTGGCCGCCCTTGGCGCGTGCCACCAGTGCTGCACGTCGCCCTCGCGGAACTGCCGCGAGGCCGCGCGCAGCAGCTGCTCGCGCAGCAGCGTCCGGCCGGACGACGCGCGAGCGCCATCGCGTCCTGGAGCTGGTCGCGGAAGCCGAAGGCGCCGCCGGGCTGGTAGTAGCCCGAGCGCGCCCAGACGCGGCACGCCAGCGTCTGGTAGAGCAGCCAGCGGTTCATCATCACGTCGAACGAGTCGTCCGGCGTGCGCACCTGCACGGCCCCGAGCAGTCGTCCCAGCGCGCCTCCACGGCGAGCGCGCTCGCGCTCGGCGGCGTCGGGCGAGCAGTAGCCGCTCGACAGCGCCTCGGCCTGCGCGCGGTCCGTCCCCTGGCCGAGCAGGAACACGACGCTCTGCGCGCGCGCCCGGCGCGCAGCTCGAGCGTCACCTGCAGCGCGGCGCAGGGGTCGAGCCCGCGCCGAAGCGGCCGCTGGAGCTCGCGCCGGCGCAGCGCGGCCGCGGCTCGACAGCGAGCCGTTGCGACCCGATGAACTCGGCGCGGTCGCCGGTGGCGGAGCGCAGCTTCGGGCTCGCGGCGGCGAACGCCACGCGCGCGGCGAAGTCGCGGTTGTAGGGGTTGCGCGCGAAGACGGCGCCGCGCCCGGCGTCGAGCTCGGTCACCACGTGCAGCTGCTCGCCCGCGCGCGGCGGCGACGAGCGCCCACTCCTGGTAGCCGAAGACGCTCAGCCGCCGGGTCCGCGCGCGCGTGTTCTCGAGCGTCAGCACCTGGAAGCTTGACCGGATCGCTCGCCGCCACGAACACCTCCAGCTCGCTGGCGGATGCCGTCCACCTCGTGCTCGAAGCGCGTGACGCCGGCCGCGTGGCGGCAGATCGAAGCGGCCCGCCTTGCTCGGCGCGGCGGAGCGGCCCCGGGCGTCGCGCCCCAGGCGTGCCCGCGCTCGTCGTCGCGGATGAAGATCGCCTCCGCCGTCGGGTCGCCGACGGGATCGTTCGCGAACGGCGTCAGCCGGTTCTCGCGGCTGTTCTCGGACCAGGTGAAGGAGGAGCCCGAGGCGGACACGAGCGTGCCGAAGCCGGGGTTGGCGAGCACGTTGGCCCACGGCAGCGGCGTCTCGTCGTCGCCGTCGAGCACCACCACGTACTCGCGGCCGTCCTCGCCGAAGCCGCCCAGCGCCGTTGTCGAAGCGCAGCGCCGGCCGCTCGCCGGGCGGCTTCGGCTCGGCCGCGTGCGCGACGAAGCGTCTCGGCCGGCCAGTCGGCCTCGTGCGACCGGCCGGTCGAGCTGGCTCTCCGAGGTCGCCGTGCTCGCCGCTCAGCACGGCGCGCGCCGCCGCCGCGAGCAGCACGCGCTCGGCGGTCGGCAGGCTCTCGCCGCGCAGCAGGAAGGCGCCGCCGGGCCGGTCCTTGTAGCCGGCCCAGGGCCCGCTCTCGATCAGGCGAGCCGAGCTGCTCGTGCATCTCGTCGAGGTAGCTCGCCGGGTGCTCGTTGAGGATCACCACGTCCGCGCGCAGGCCCTTGAGGCGCCAGTACTCCTGGGCCTGCAGCACCTGCCGCACCAGCGGCAGGTCGTCCTCCTCGACCACGCGCACGAGCAGGATGCGGCAGGTCGCCCGAGATGCCGTGCGCCCCAGAGCCCGGCCTGGCCCAGCGTGTTGCGCGCGCGCAGCTCGCGCGCGCGGCGCGCAGCGACGCCGTCCACGTACAGGCACGCGCGACGCCAGCCGCTCGAAGCAGCTGCGCGTCCTCGCTCGAGATGCCGAGGTGGCGCAGCGTCATCTGCGCGTGCGTGTGCGCCGAGCGCGAAGGCGCGCGCTGGCGCGCCCGGGATCGTGGTACTTCTGCGCGAGCGCGTGGGCGGCGTCGCGGTCCGTCGACGACGCCGGTCGCGAACGAGACGCGCACCGAGCCGCCGGCGCGATGCCGCACCCGGTGGCGCAGGCTCACGATCGGGTCGAGCACCGCGCCGGTCGTGCCGCTCGAGCGGCCGCCCGTCGAGCGCCACGGGGTCGTCCACGCTCGCGGCCCGCGCCCCGAGGAAGCGCGCGCGGTCGGTCTCCCACTCGACGGCGCCGTGCGATGCGGCCCTCGCACGCTCAGCACGTGGACGCCGTAGAGCGACGGGCTCCGAGCTGCGCCGCGGCCGGCGGTGGGCCGACGAGCGCATAGCTCTCCGGCAGGTAGCTCGTCGTCGACGAACAGCTTGCCGAACGCCGGGTGGGCGAGGTCGTCCGCGGGCAGGCCGAGCACCAGCTCGGCGTAGCTCGTGACCTCGATCTCGCGCGGCGCGCGCGCTGCGGTTCGTGAGCGTGAGCGCGGCGCACCTCGACGTCGTCCTCGGGCGAGACCGCGATCTCGAGCAGCGTCTCGATGCCGTGGGCCTCGCCGTGGAAGGAGGCCTTCTCGGGCAGGAAGCTCGCGACGTAGTCCTCCAGCTCCCGGCGCGTCGGCTGGTACGCGGCCGACCAGACGGCGCCGCTCCTGCACGTCGCGCAGGTAGAGGAGACTGCCGCCCGGGTCGCGCGTCTCGTCCTCGCGCAGCCGCGTGACCGCGCGCCCGCGCCAGAGCGAGGCGCCGCCGCCGGCGTTGGTGACGATCACGGTGTAGGCGCCGTTGGAGAGGAAGTGCGCGTGCGGGTGCGCGGTGTGCGGCGAGCGGAAGCGGCGCGCCGGATCATCGGCCCCTGCGGCGGCGCCACGCGCGTCTCCTCGGCCGGCCGCGGCTCCTGGATCGACGACGCGGTCCGGGCACGCGCTCCTGCAGCAGCAGCTCGGTCGCCTGCACGCGGGGTCGGCGTGGAAGCGGCGCACCATCGGCGGCGTCGCGCAGCACGTTGGCGAGCGCGACGAGCGTCATGCCCTGGTGGTGGGCGAGGTAGGCGCGCACGATCGATGCCGCCGCCCGCGGCCGTGGCGACGAGCGGCGACGTCGCCCTTGCGCGCGCGTGTAGTCGACCGCCTCGTAGAAGCCGTAGCGGCCCTCGAGCCCGAGCTCGGCGAGGCGCTGCAGGTTGCGCGCGGCGCAGCTTGGCGTCGACGAGCGCGGCGAGCGCGGTCGCGTAGGGCGCCACCACCAGCTCGTCCGCCGAGCCCGCGCTTCAAGCCCAGGCCCGGCACGCCGAAGGCCTTGTACTGGTAGTGGCCCGAGCGGTCCACGACCGCGAAGCGCCGACTCGGAGATGCCCCAGGGCACGCCGCGCTCGCGGCGTACTCGATCTGGCGGCGCACCGCGAGGCGGCAGGAGCGGTCGAGCAGCGTGCCCGGTAGCTCCGCATCAGCAGGAGCGGCATCAGGTACTCGAACATCGTCGCGCTCCACGAGAGCAGCACCGGCGCGCCGTCGACGCTGGTGAGCGGCCGGCCGAGCTGGAACCAGTGCTCCTGCGGCACGTCGCTCCTTCGCGATCGCGAGGAAGCTGGCGAGTGCGCGCCTCGGAGGCGAGCAGGTCGTAGCGCGAGCGTCGAGCCGGCCCGGGCCCTCCGCGTCGGCCAGGCGGTAGCCGATCGCGAACAGCTTGCGCTTGCGGTCGTAGAGGAAGCGGAAGTCCATCTCCGACGACGAGCGCCTCGGCGCGCGCGGCCAGCGCGAGCAGGCGGCGAGCGCGGCTCGGCGTCCGGGCTCGCCGATCGGGTCGGCGAGCAGCGACTCGATGTCTGCGCGCGAGCCGGCGCGCGCCGCGATCGTGCAGCGCCGCCTCGCGCCGCGCGTGCCGGTCGCCGCCTCCAGCGTCGCCCAGCGCAGCGCCGCGGCCAGGCTCGCCGAGCAGCACGCGGCGGCGCGCGTCGGAGGCATCGGCACGCGCCTCGTGCACCTGGCGCAGCCACGTGCGCGCAGCGCCTCGCGGCCGCCGTTCGGCAGCTCGAGCGTCGCGCGGCGCGAGCCTCGAGCGCCGCGCGCAGGCGATCCGCCGTGTCGCCGAGCCCCGGCCAGTGGGGCCGTCCTCGCGGCCGTCCGCCAGGCCGCGCAGCCCCTGGGCGAGCGCGACCAGCACGCCCGCGAGGTTGCCGCTGTCGACGGTCGACACGTAGCGCGGCAGCAGCGGCGCCAGCGTGCGGGTGTCGTACCAGTTGAGCAGGTGGCCCTCGTGGCGCTCGAGCTGTCGAGCGTGGCGAAGCGTCTTCTCCAGGCGCGAGACCAGCTCCGCCGCGCCGATGTAGCCGAGGTCGTGCGCGGCGAGCGTCGACAGCGAGCGCCATGCCGATGTTGGTGGGCGAGGTGCGGTGCGCGAGCATCGGCCCGGGCTGCTCCTGGAAGTTGTCGGGCGGCAGCCAGTTGTCCTCGGCCGCACGAAGCGCTCGAAGTAGCCCCAGCTCTTGCGCGCGATGCGCCGCAGGAACTGGCGCTCCGTCCTCGTCGAGCTCGGCGATCTCCGTGGGCGGGACGGGCGGCTCAGCAGGTAGGCGAAGCCGGGCGCCGCAGCCCACAGCAGCAGGAAGGGCAGCGCCGCCGCGAAGTTGTCCGGACGCAGCGCGAGCACCAGCAGCGCCGACCACCAGCGCGGCGACCGGGCTCGCGACCATCTCGACGAAGAGGGTGCGCACGCCGCGCAGCCCCCGCAGGCCGGAGGCGAACGAGGCGACGGAGGCCGCCGTCTCCCACTCCAGCAGGCGCCTGCGCGTGAGCACCAGGCGCACCAGCGTCAGCACGATCGCGTGGACCATCTCGCTCGGCGTGGTAGGCCAGGAAGGTCAGGCGGACGAGCGCCTGGGCCAGGTCGGTGCGGAGCGCCTCGAGGCGCGTGCGGACGAACACGCCGAGCGGCTCCTCGCCGCGGCCCTGGAGCACGCCGAGCAGCGTGAGCAGGGCGGGGAACGCCAGCACCGCGAGCGCCGCCGCGCACCAGGCCCAGGCCGGCTCGGGGAAGAGCGTGAGCGCGCCGCGAACCACGCGAGGTACGCGGGCGCGAGCAGGCTGCGCCGCAGGTTGTCGAAGATCTTGAAGCGGCTGATCAGCGGCAGCCGGTTGCGCTCGAAGCCCGTGCGCGTCCGCACCCAGGGGAGCAGCCAGCCCAGGATCTGCCAGTCGCCGCGCACCCAGCGGTGCAGGCGCCGCGCGTGCGCGAGAACGCTCGCGGGATAGTCGTCGACCAGCTCGACGTCGCTCACGAGCGCCGTGCGCGCGTGGAGGCCTTCGAAGAGGTCGTGCGACAAGAGCGCGTTCTCGGGCACGCGGCCCGCCGAGCGCCGCGCGGAACGCGTCGACGTCGATCAGCCCCTTGCCGGTGAAGATGCCCTCGCCGAAGAGGTCCTGGTAGGTGTCCGAGACGGCGGTCGTGTAGGGGTCGACGCCCGGTGTGGCCCGCGTAGAGCCGCGCGAACAGCGAGCCGGCGGCGCTCTCGAAGGTGACGCTGACGCGCGGCTGCAGGATCCCGTAGCCCTCGGTGACGCGGCCCTCGGCGGGATCGTAGCGGGCGCGGTTCAGCGGGTGCACCGCGATGCCCAGCAGGCCGCGCGCGACGCCGCGCGGCAGGCGCGTGTCGCGGTCGAGCGTGATCAGGTAGCGCACGCGCGGCAGCACGCTCAGGTCGCCGCGCACGACGTCGAAGCTGGTGTCGGCGTCGCCCCGCAGCAGCCGCACGAACTCCTCGATCTTGCCGCGCTTGCGCTCCCAGCCCATCCAGCAGCCCTCGCTCGGGTTGAAGCGCCGCAGCCGATGGAACAGGAAGAAGCGGGAGCCGCCGTGGCGCCGGTCGAGCTCCTCGATCTGCCGCGAGCGCGGCCTCGAGCACCGGCGCGTCCTCCGGGCGTGTCTCGGTGGGCGAGTCGCGGAAGTCGGAGAGGATCGCGAAGCGGACGCGCGGGTCGAGGTTGCCGAGCGCCTGCACCTCGAGGTGCTCGACGAGCTCGTGCACGCCGGCCACGCTGTCGAGGAGCGTGGGGACCACCACCATCGTCTCGGCGTTCTCCGGGACGCCGGCCGCGAGGTCGAGCCGCGGCAGGTGGCGCGGCTTCGCCAGCGCCGCGACCAGCCGCTGCACGAGCGCCGGTGGCGAGGTCGCTCGCGGGCAGCAGCGCGAGCAGCCCGACCAGCACCTGGAGCGTCGGCGGGGCGCCTTGCGCGCGCGCGGCGAGCACCGCGGCGGCGACGGCGCCTCCGCAGACGAGCGTGAGCGCGCCCAGGTAGCCGAGCGTCGCGTGCCGGAACACGGCGCGCCGCACGCGCGCGAGCGGCCGCGGCGCGAAGCCGACGCGCGCTCTCGAGCGCGGGCCGGCCCTTGCCGATCAGGTGGAAGCCGACGTGCGCCGCGGGATCCTCGGGGCGCTGCTCGTGCGCGGCGCGCGCGGCCTCGGTGGCGGCGAGCGCGACCGCCACCTGCGCCTCGCCGCTCGACTCGGCGATCTCCTCGACCGCCTGGCGGTAGCGGTCGCGGCTCGCGAAGTCCATCCGCCCGTAGACGCCCGCGGGGTCGCGCTGCAGGATCTGCTCGACCAGGCTCACGCGCTCGACGTTGCGCGTCCAGTCCTGGCTCGCGCACAGGCGCAGGCTGGTGATCGTGTTGGCGAACGAGACCTGCGCGGAGGCCTCCGCCTGCTGCTCGGCGCGGATCACGTGCTCGGCGCGTCTGCTCGTGGAGCGCGAGCCGCGCCTCGAGCTGCTCGCGCAGAGCCCTGGCCTTCGGGCCGAACTCGCGCATGCGCGCGAGCAGCTCCGCCACGAACGGCGTCGGCAGCTCGTCCGGCAGCGGCTCGAGCTCCACGTCGGGCGCCTCGGCCTCGAGCGGCGCCACGAAGGCCGCGGCCCGCCGCCGCGCGGCGCGCGCGGCCATCAGCTCGTCCGTGAGGCGGCGCAGGTTCTCGACGAGCGCGGCCTTCAGCACGCTCGGCCAGGCCCAGATCTCGCCGAGGCTCAGCGGCGCTCCCGTCTGGTACGCGGCCAGGAAGCGCTCGAGCCGCTCGGTGTCGAGCCGGCCGTCGCTGTGGCGCAGCAGCTCGACGGCCAGGAAGTGCACGCGCGGCGTGGAGCGCAGCCCGGCGGCGGCGAGCGTCGGCAGCTGGCGGTGGTAGGACGGCGGCAGGTCGCGGCGGACGTGCACCACCTCGGCCTCGATCAGGTGGAAGTTGTCGAGCAGCCACTCGGCCGAGGGCGGCACGGCCTCGCCGCGGTGCACGTCGTCGCCGAGCAGGCGGTACGCCTCGCGCAGCGCGCGGGCGTTGTCGGCGACGCGGCGGTAGTAGGCGCGGCTGCGGGCGCGCGGTCGCGCGGCGACCTTGATCTCCGCGGCCAGGTGGCGCGCGTGGTCCTCGAGCCGCTCGACGTTCAGCAGCTCGGCGCGAAACGGTCCTGGCGGGATGGAGTCGGACCCACGCCTCAGCTCCATCCAGTGCCGCAAGAAGCCTCCTGTGGAGCGCCCGCGCCGTTGGCGCCAGAATCTACAAAGCACTCGCGCTAGCCCGCCTTCCGGTGCCTCGCCTCAGCGCGGCCCGGCGTCTCCGGTGCTGGCGGCCGTGACCTGCGCCTCCGTCTCGTCGTCGGCTGCCTCGCAGCCCGCGTGGGTGCACTCGCAGGGAGCCGCCGCGTCGGGCTCGGCGGAGGCGCAGTACTCGCTGCAGTACGAGCTAGTTCCGGCGTGGAACAGGACCTCGCTCTGGCAGGAGCAGGTCGCACTGCTCGCAACGGATCGACACCATGGCGGAGACCTCCATCGGCTCAGGGTGCAAGGCCCGTGCCCCCAGAGCAGTCCGGCGGCCGCCGCGGTTGGCACTCGGCTTGCGAGGGAGTGGGGCATGGCCGCGATCTGGCGATCTTATGGAGTGGCGATGGACAGAATTGAGCCAGGTCACCTGGGCGCACCGCTCTGGCGCTCCCGCGAGCGTGCCGGCATGGCCCGGCCTCTCGGGGGTGAGGTCCGTGCGGACGTGGTGGTCGTCGGAGCCGGAATCACCGGTCTCACGGCGGGCTGGCTGCTGCAGAGCCAGGGACGTAGCGTCGCCCTCGTCGAAGCGCAAGCCGTAGGCGCCGGAACGACGGGCGCGACGTCTGCGCACGTGACGAGTGTGCTCGACGTCTCGTACAAGGACCTGCTCGGCCGCCTCGGCGGGGAGCGCGCGAGCCTCGTGGTCGCGGGCTGTGAGCGCGCGCTCGATCTCGTGAAGAGCCTCGCCCAGGGCGCGGTCAGCTGCTCGTTCGAGTGCTGCCCGGGCTATCGCTACACGGAAGCGGAAGACGAGCGCTCGCAGCTCGAGGACGAGCTCGCCGCCGCGCGCGCGCTCGGCGTGGCCGCCTCGCTCTCGGACAGCGTGCCCCTGCCGTTCCCGGTGAAGGCGGCGCTGCTCTTCCCGGAGCAGGCCGCCTTCGATCCGATGGCCTATCTCGCCGGCCTCGCGGAGCTCTTCGTGCAGGCCGGCGGCCGGCTCTACGTCGGCTCGCGCGTCACGGCGATCGAGGAGACGGAGGACGGCGTCGCGCTCGAGACGCCTTCGGGACGGCTGCGCGCTCCACAGGCGGTGCTCGCCACGCACACCCCGCTCGGCATCAACATCGTTCACGCCGAGCTCGTGGCCTATCGGTCCTACCTGATCGCGTTCCGCACGCCCGCGCCGCTGCCGTCCGGCCTCTTCTGGGACACGGCCAGCCCCTATCACTACCTGCGCCCGGTCCGCTTCCAGGGCGAGAGCCTCGTGCTGCTCGGAGGCGGCGACCACAAGGCCGGCCACGAGGCGGCCCCGCTCGACCGCTACCGGCAGCTCGAGCAGTTCGCGCGCGAGCGCTTCGGCGAGATCGAGGTGGTGCGGCGCTGGTCGTCGCAGCTCTACGAGCCGGCGGACGGCCTGCCCTACGTGGGCCGCAGCCCGCTCGCCGAGCGCATCTTCGTCGGGACCGGCTACGCGGGCACGGGGCTCGTGCTCGGCACGCTCTCGGCGCAGATCATCGCTGAGCTCGTGCTCGGCCAGCCGGAGTCCGAGCTCGCCTCGCTGCTGCGCGCCACGCGCGTTCCCACGCCGCGCGCGGTGGGGCGCGCGGCCGCCTCGGGCCTGGACGTCGCTCTCCACCTCGTCAAGGACCGGCTCGCCGCCGGCGAGGCGGCGCTCGCGGAGATCGCGCCGGGCCAGGGGGCGATCGTCTCGATCGACGGCGAGACGCTCGCGGTGAGCCGCGACGGGGACGGCGCGCTCCGCGCCGTCTCGGCCGCGTGCACGCACATGGGCTGCATCGTGCACTGGAACGAGGCCGAGCGGACCTGGGATTGCCCGTGCCACGGCGGGCGCTATGCGGCCGGCGGCCGCGTGATCTCGGGACCCCCGCTCGCCGATCTCAAGCCTCGACCGCTGCCGCACGATCTCGCCTTTGCCTCAGCGCCAGGAAGCGATCACGAGGAGCGCTCCCGTCGCCACTAGCAGCACGACCGCGACCAGCTGCAGCGGGCAGGGACCGGCGGCGGCGGGTCTCGCCGGAACGGTCGCGGCCCGGGCCTCGCGCGCGGACAGCGAGGACTCGATCCCCGCCGAGGCGCGCAGCGATACCGCCGACTCGAGCGGCAGAGCCGCGGCCGCCGCATCGGCCGGAGCCGCCGTTGTGAAGGCGTCGATCGTCGCGGGCGCTTCGGGCGGTGGCGGGTTCGATTCGAGCGCCAGCCCCGACGCTCAGCAGGCGCCGTCCGCCGCCTTCGCGCGTCTCGTACTTGACCGTGACGCGCGTGCCGGCGACGAGGCCCAGCGGCAGCGAGCTCGGATCGTCCACGACGAAGGTCATGACGCTGCCATCGTCGGGGCGGACCCGGAGCGACACGCGTGTCGACGGTGGTGATCGTCCCGCCGAGCTCGGCGACCTGGCGATCCTGGGCCTGCGGGCGAAGAGACAGACCGACGCAGCACTCACGCTGCTGCCGATCAGCAGGACGGAGGGGACCAGCTGAAGCAGTCGCATTGGTTGGCCGGCCAGCGCCCGGCTTTCCCCAAAATTGCAACTCACGTGCCGTAGCCGCCGGACGGGCGCGCGCCGCCTTTTCCCGGCCTTCTCGTCGTCTCCGTGCAATCCGCCCGAGGTAGTTTGAAGATTCTTCCAGCGCCTTCGGCACCGCCCTTCCGCGGCGGGATGCGATCTTGCGGTGGCTCGGATCCTGCAACGTCGCCGTCCGGGTGGGCCTCTCGGGGTCACCCGCGCGGAGGTACCGTGATGTCTCGAACCCTCTGTCGTGTCTTCGGCGTGGCCTTCGTGCTGGCCGGGCTCGCGGGCTTCGCCGACCCGAGCCTGTTCGGCCTGCACCTGACCACGATCCACAACCTCATCCACGCCTTCTCCGGCCTGGTGTTCCTGTACGTGGGCTTCGCGGGCTCGGAGGACGCCGTCCGCGGACTGATGCTGACCTTCGGGCTCGGTCTACGTGCTGATCGGGCTGCTCGGCTTCCTGGCTCCCGGCCTCGTCCAGGCGCTCATCGGCCACCCGGGGTCCGCTCGACGCATCGGCTCTCGCGCCCGACAACATCCTCCACGTCCTGCTGGGCACCGTGCTCGTCTTCACGGTCTCGCCCACTCGCCCGGGGAAGTTCCCCCGATGGCGCGCCCGCACGTGTCATGACGCTCGACGTCGCGGGACTTCCTCCGCCGGAGCCGCGTCCGCTGCCGAGCCCGGTGCGTCCGCCGCAGCCCCACCCGGACCCGGCGCCCTCGCCGGCGCCCCGCCCGCCGGACCCGCGGCCGCCCGAGCACGAGCCCGACCCGCAGCCGCCGCCCGCGGGGCGCGGCGTGCGCTTTCTGCGGGAGCTCCGCGCGAGCGTCGATCTGGCCGCGCTCGCCGTGCGCCGCGGCTACGGGCTCGGGTCGATGACCTGACGCAGCGTCTGCGGGTCGACCGGCTTGGTCAGGTGCGCGTCGAAGCCGGCGGCCCGCGTGCGCCGCCGGTCCTCCTCCTGCCCCCAGCCCGTGAGGGCGACGATCCTGCGCGCCGCACCGCCCGGCAGGGCCCGCATCCGGCGCGCGGCGCTGTAGCCGTCCATCCCCGGCATCCCGATGTCGAGCAGCACGACCTCCGGGTCGAAGGCGCTCGCCTGCTCGAGCGCCGAGTGGCCGTCGCGCGCCGTGCGCACGTCGTGGCCCAGCTCGCTCAGCAGGAGCGCCATGCTCTCGACCGAGTCCGTGTTGTCGTCGACCACGAGGATGCGGCGGCGGCGCGCGGTCTCGTCGCTGCGCTGCGGCTCGTCGCGGCGCTCCGGGGCGGGCGCGGCCGCGGCCTGCTCCCGGCGCAGCAGCGGGAGCCGCACGGTGAACGTGCTGCCGGCTCCGCGGCCCGGGCTGCGCACGCTGACGGTCCCGCCGTGGATCTCGACGAGACCCTTGACGAGCGACAGGCCGATGCCGAGCCCTCCGGTCTTCCCCGGGCTCACCTGCGTGAAGACGTCGAAGACGCGCGGCAGGTCCTCGGCCGCGATCCCCTCGCCGGTGTCCGAGACGCTCACCGCGACGAACTCGCCCTCGACCGCCGCCTCGATCCGGATCGTGCCGCTCGTGGGCGTGTACTTGCCGGCGTTGCTCAGCAGGTTGCCGAGGATCTGCACCAGCCGCACGGGGTCGGCGTCGAGGCGGACCGGCTCCTTCGGAAGCGCGAGCTCGACCTCGTGGCCCCTCTGCTCGAGGAACGGGCGCACCGTCTCGAGCGCCCCGCCGACGGCACTCGCGAGCTCGACCTCCTCGCGCCGCAGCTCCGCGACGCCGCGCGTGATGCGCGAATGGTCGAGCAGGTCGTCGACCAGGCGCACGATCTGGCCCACCTGGCGGTCGAGCATCGCGCGCGCGGACTCCGCGACCTTGCGGGCCACCCCGGGCCGCCGCAGCAGCTCCAGGGCGTTGCGGATCGGGGCGAGCGGGTTGCGCAGCTCGTGGGCGAGCGTCGCCAGGAACACGTCCTTGCGGCGGTCGGCTTCCCGCAGCTCGCGCACGAGCCGCGCGCGCTGGTAGGCGACCGCGACGTAGCCGGCGGCGGTGCCGAGCAGCTCGATCTCCTCGGCGTCGAACTGGTCGCGGCTGCGGCTCACGAAGGCGAGCGTTCCGATCAGCCGCCCCTCGGCGAGCAGCGGGTGGCTGACGGCGGCGCGGAAGCCCAGCTCCCGCAGGCTGCGCAGCGCCGGGTCGTTCGACACCTGCAGGTGGCCGGCGTGGTGCGGCCGCAGCGTCTGCGCCACCAGCCCCGACAGCCCCTCGCCCGGCCGCAGCCGCGGGACGCGCGGCCTTCCGGGATGCCGCCCGACGCGCGCAGCACGAGCTCGCGGCCGTCGTCGCTCATCACGTAGTTGACGTACGCGTGGAGCCCGAGGTGCTTCTCGAGCCGCAGGAACAGATCGCGCGCGATCACGTCGGGGTCGTCGCTGCCGAGCAGCTGACCAGCGGCGTCGTTCAGCAGCTGCAGCCGCTCGTGCTGGCGCGCGAGCTGGTCGAGCACCTGCCGCCGCAGCTCGTGCACGCTGCGCCGCTCGCCGACGTCGCGGAACACCAGCACGACGCCGAGCACGCGGCCCTGCTCGTCGCGGATCGGGGCGGTGCTGTCGTCGATCGGCCGCTCGCTGCCGTCGCGCGCGACGAGCAGCCGGTGGCCCTCGAGGCCCGCGCCGCCGCCGCCGCGCAGCGCCTCGCCGACCACGTCGGGAACCGCCTGGCGCGTGCGCTCGTCGATCATGCGGAACACGGCCTCGAGCGGCTGGCCGCGCGCCTCCTCCTCGCTCCAGCCGGTCAGCCGCTGCGCCACGGCGTTCAGCAGCGTGACGCGGCCCTCGACGTCCGTGGCCAGGACGCCGTCGCCGATGCTCGCGAGCGTGACCCGCAGCCATTCCTTCTGCAGCGCGAGCGCGCTCTCCGCCCGTCGCCGGACCTCGATCTCGCGCTGGGCGAGCTCCTGCTGGCGCTGCGTCTCCTCCGCGCTCGAGAGCGCCCGGCGCTCCGCCCGCCGCAGCGCGGCGCCGAACAGGATCACGACGGCGCAGGAGACGAGATAGGCGGAGGCGCCGGCGACCTCGGCGGAGCCCGACAGCGCGTTCGCCACGAACAGCCTCTGCGCGGCGACGAGCCCGAGCGCGCTCGCGAGCAGCGCGTAGCCCGTCCCCGCGTGCCAGGCCGCGAGCACCACGGCCGCGAAGAGGGTGACGTAGGGAAGCTCCGTACCGAGCACCGGCTTGAGCAGCCAGCGCGCAGTCACGGCCAACGCCGTTACCGCCAGGGTCGCGGCCAGCCGAGCCGGGGTGCCCTTGAGGGTCACCATGTTCCATCGATCCTATCGTCTTTCGGCTCCCGCGCGCGGGCTGGCATGGGCATTGCTCGACGAAGGCTCATGCGCCACAGGATCGCCCGCGCCGTGCTCGTCGGTCTGTCGCTCGTGTCACTGGCGCTGCTGGGCGTCCTGGTGTACCCGTTCGCGGGCGCCCTGCTCTTCGGCGCGGTGCTGGCGGGCTCGTTCCTCTCGATGGTCGACCGCCTGACGCTCCGCGTCGGCGGCCGCCGGCCGCTCGCCGCGGGCCTCACCACGGCGGTCGTCGCGGTGCTGATCGTGCTGCCGGCGAGCACCTTCGCGATCGTGCTGGGACGCGAGGCGATCGACGCGGTGAGCTACGTCGGCGACACGCTGCAGGCGGGCGGCCTGCCCGCGCTCGTCGCGAAGCTGCCGCCTCCCGTGCGCGAGCTGGTGGAGGCCTTCCACCTGCCGCGCGATCGCCGCAGCGTCCAGCAGCTCGCGCAGGAGCAGACCGGCCGCGCCGCGGCGGCCGTGGGCGGCGTGATCGTGGCCACCTCGAACGCGCTCGTCCAGATCGCGGCGATGCTGGTGGCGTTCTACTTCCTGCTGGTGGACGGCAAGCGGCTCGTCGAGTGGCTGGCGGACGTGGCGCCGATCGGCCGCTCGCGCACCTACGAGCTGCTCCACGACTTCCGCACGGTGTCGGAAGCCGTGCTGATCTCGTCGCTCGCGACGGCGGGAGTCCAGACCGCCGTCGCGCTCGTGGGCTTCCTGCTGACGGGCGTGCCGCAGCCCGTCTTCTTCGCGCTCGTCACGTTCATCGTGGCGTTCGTGCCGGTGCTGGGCGCGGCCAGCGTGAGCTTCGCCCTCGCCGGGATGCTGTACGTGACCGGACACCCGACCCAGGCGCTCGTGCTCGCGATCTGGGCGGTCGTCGTGGGCGTGACGGACAACATCGTCAAGCCGCTGCTGATGCGCAACCGCATGGAGGTGCACAGCGCGGTCATCTTCTTCTCCCTGATCGGCGGGCTCGCGGCCTTCGGGATGGCCGGCCTGGTGGCCGGGCCGCTGATCGTGTCCTTTTTCCTCACCATCGTGCGCATGTGCCGCCGCGACCTCTTCGAGCTCGACGCCGAAGCGGGCCGCGCGCGCGCCGAGTTCCGGCCGCGTACCGCGTAAGGAGGAAGCCATGCCGACCTACGTCCTGCCCGATCTCGACTACGACTTCGGCGCGCTGGAGCCGCACATCTCGGGCGAGGTGATGGAGCTGCACCACTCGGGCCACCACAAGGGCTACGTCGAGAAGGCGAACGAGACGCTCGAGAAGCTCGACGAGGCGCGCGCCAAGCAGGACTTCACGCGCCTCGCCGCGTTCGAGAAGGCGCTCGCCTTCAACCTCTCCGGCCACGTGCTGCACTCGGTGTTCTGGAAGAACCTCGCGCCGGGCGGCGGCGGCGAGCCGCGCGGCGAGCTCGGCCGGCTGATCGCGCGCGACTTCGGCGGCTTCGAGCCGTTCAAGGCCCAGCTCACGAAGGTCGCGGGCACGATCATGGGCTCGGGCTGGGCGACGCTCGTGTGGGAGCCGCTCGCGCGGCGGCTGATGACCTGCCAGGTCTACGACCACCAGTCCAACCTCAGCCAGGGCGGTGTCGTGCTGATGGTGATCGACGCCTGGGAGCACGCCTACTACCTGCAGTACCGCAACCAGAAGCTCGCGTTCTTCGAGGCGGTCTGGAACCTGTGGAACTGGGACGACGTGAACGTCCGCCTGGAAGCGGCGCGCCGGCTCGACCTGCAGGTGCCCGATTCGGTGGGCACGGGCGCGGGCGCCGGATTGTAGAAACGGCAGCGGCGGCGCTGGCTCGGAGGCTCGGCCTCTGGCCGGCGAGAGCCGCGAATCGGGCCATTCGCGCCGCCTCCGTCGAGCCTTCGGAGCGCGTCGGGCTGCTCCGAGCGTGGCAGGAAGCTTGCAGCCGCACTCGTCTTCAAAAGAGTGAGTACGACCCCGTGAGGCGTGCGGGGAGGAGGTTTCCATGGACCGGATCCAGAGGCTGGCGATCATGGCCTGCGGCGTGGCGCTGGCGCTCGCCGGTTCGAGCGCCCTCGCGCAGCAGACCCCGAAGTACACGAACGCCGAAGTGGTCAAGGTGCGCACCCAGGAGCGACTGCTCGTGATCAAGAACGCCGACGGCGTCGAGCAGACGCTCGAGCTCGACGACCACGTCGTGGGGATCGGCGAGCTGCGTCCGGGCGACCGCGTGATCCTGACGCTGCGCGGCGAGGCCGGGCGCTCGCGCGTCGAGTCGTTCTCGAAGTCCGAGGCGTCGCAGAAGTCCGCGGCGTCGCAGACGCGGGCGGTCGCGCAGCAGCGGCCGAGCGCGGTGGTCGAGGACACCGGCGAGGAGACGCGCGCCGGCAGCGCTTTCGAGGCGCGCGTGGCCGCGCTCGCCCAGCAGTCGGTCCGCGTCGACGGCCTCTGGAGCAGCTTCAGGACCTCGTGCAACGTGCTGCTGCGCGGGCGGCGCCGCCTACGACGGCGCGCGGCCCTGGCTCAGCCTGTGGGACGGCGCGGCGCAGGTGGACCTGTCGAGCGGCAACTGCCGCGACATGTACAACCAGATCGTGAGCCTCGGCCAGGCGGTGAACGAGGCGATGGCCGATGCCGAGGACGCGGCGGGACGCGTGCTCTCTCCGGGGCGGATCCGCGAGATCGAGCGGCGTCACTCGCTCGAGTGGGGGGGATGGGGACGGGGCGCGCCGGAGCTGCGGGACCACCGCTAGCCGCGCACCCGAGGAGAAGGAGCCGTGAGCCATGAACGACGAAAGAGTCCTTCGCGTCCGTCAGCTGCCCGACGGCGAGGAGCTGGTCGCGTACGAGGAGTCCGCACCCGGCCCGCTGACGGTCGAGGGGGAGGATCCCCTCGCGGCAAGCGCGGAGCGGCGGCACCGCGCGCTCGCCGAGCGGCGCCGAAGGCCAAGAAGCCCGTGGGCGTCCAGAGGCGCCGTCCCGCCGCCGCCCCGTTGAAGGCGCCGTCCGGGATGTCGAAGCGACCGGCGGCACCCGAGCCTTCGGCGCAGCCCCCCGCGACCAAGGGTCTCGACGCCCTCGACCGCGATCGCGCCGCGTCGCTGGCCGACGAGGGGGGCGCCGCGGGCGCCCAGGTGGAGGGTCCTCCGCACCCTCGAAGAGGAGGCAGCCATGAGGCAGGCGATGCCGATCCCCGCGTCCCGACCGGCCGGTCCCTCCGCAGCGCGAGGAGCCGGAGCGCCCGCAGGAGCGGCGCCTGCCGGGCAAGGACGAGATCACTCCCGCGTTCGACGACAGCGACGAGACGCCAGCGATTCCGACGCGGCTGCGGCCGGCCGAGCGCGACCGCGGCGCGAAGTGACGCCCGGCGTCCGGCAGGAGGCGACCATGCTCTTCGAGCTCAGCGTGATCCCGCTCGGAGGCGACAAGCACCTGAGCGACGACCTCGCCCCGGTGCTGTCGCTGATCGACCGCTCGGGGCTGCCGTACCAGCTCGGCCCGGGCAGCACGTGCATCGAGGGCGGCTGGGACGAGGCGATGGAGCTGATCCGCGCCTGCCACCGCGAGGCCCGCAGCCGCTCCAAGCACGTGATCACCCTGATCCGCGTCGAGGACGACGAGGGCGAGCACGACAAGATCCGGACGAACGTCGCGTCCGTCGAGGAGAAGGCCGGTCACCCGCTCGAGACGTGCGCCGACGCGGAGCCGGCCCGGCCCGCAGAGAGGTGAGAGCCATGGCAAGCCGCCGCTACGGGCGCAAGGCCGCGCAGAAGGTCGAGCGCGCGATGCACGAGATGAAGCGCGGCGAGCTGCGCTCCGGCCGCTCGGGCAAGCGCGTCACCAGCCGCAAGCAGGCGATCGCGATCGGACTGTCCGAAGCCCGCCGCGCCGGCGGCAAGGTTCCGCGCCCGCCCCGCGCGTCGCGCAAGCGCCGCTAGCTCGCTCCCCGTCTGAAAGGCAAAAGCCCCACCGGCCGCTCGGGCCGATGGGGCTCGCAGGGGCCTTCGAGGCTCCCCGCCGCTCAGGCGAGCGCCGGGATCGCTCCGCCTCCCGACGCCTCGTCGCGGCGCGCCTGGCACTCGACGCAGACCTCGGCGAAGGGCAAGGCGTTGAGCCGCGCGGGGGAAATCGACTCGTCGCAGTCGATGCACTTGCCGTAGGTGCCCGAACGCAGCCGCCGCAGCGCCGTCTCGATCGACTGCACCGTGGCAGCAGAGATGGAGACGAGAGCGGCGCCGAGCCCGCGCGCGTCGCAGGCGAAGCCCCATTCGCTCTCGGGGCCGAAGCCCGCCGCATCGTCCGTCAGGCTGCTGCGCAGCGTGTGCTTTCTCTCCTGCAGCTCGCTCGCGTGGCGCTCGAGCATCCTCTCGAGCCGCCGCAGTGTCGTCTTGTGCATCGTGAGCATCGGCCCCTCCTTACCAAGTGGATCGTCGTCCCCCCTGGAGCAAAGCCGATGCCATCCCGCTGCCGGCGCGGCCGTACGGGCTAAAGCCCGACACATACGCGAATTGGACGAACACTGTGGGCGTGCGGCCCTTTTCGCCGGTTTCGTGAGGCCGGCAGACTCTACAAAATGCAGCAACGGCACGCGCCAGGCCGCTGGCGTGCCGAGCCGATGCGCTCTGGTCCTGCTATTGCAGGTACAAATGCATGGCTTCGCGACGCTCTCTGGTAGCGCTTCTCGCCCTGGCCGCCGGATCGGCTCTCGTCACCTGCCGCAGGCTGCAGCCGGCGCCGAGCGCGGAGGAGCTCGTGCTGCAGCGCGAGGTGCAGAAGCTGCGCGCGCAGGTCGAGGCCGCCGAGGCCGGAACGCTCCTGGACTTCGAGCAGATGCTCGTGGTCGTGGACCAGGACCTGGTCCAGCGGCTGCTCGCGAGCGCGACCCCGCTCGAGGGGGACGTGGGCCAGGGCTTCCACGTCCGCATCGACGCCGCTCGGGCCGAGTTCGCGAACGGGGTGGCGCTCGTCCACCTGGACGGCGAGGCGAGCCTCGTCGGGCGGCGAGATCTCGGCCGAGATGAGCGTCTACGGCGGCCTCGACGTCGTGGAGCTCGACCCCGCCTCCGGAGTGCTCCGCGCCCGCGTCGGCGTGTACGCGGTCGAGATCCCGAAGGCCGACGTGCTGGGGATCGACGAGCCGGCGCGGCGCCTCACCCAGGCGCTCGCCGAGGGCGGGCTCGAGTCGCTGCTCGGGCCGATCGAGGTCCCGGTGCGGATCGAGGACCGGCTCCGGCTACCCGCGCTGCGCACGCGCCGCGTCAGCATCCCCGCGCTCGACGTGGCCGTCGCCGCGACGGTGAGCTCGGTGAGGGTGTTCGCGGGCAAGCTCTGGGTCGGGGTGCGCGCGCAGGTCGCGAACCCGGGCGGCGAGGCCTGCGCCTTCGCGGGGCGAGGGCTGAGCGTGCGGCGCCTCCTGCTCGCGGCGGGCCTGCTCGCGCTGGGCTCGGCTCCGCATCCCGCGGCGCCACGCGCCGTCCGCGCCGCCGACCGCTCGCCGCAGCTGCGCGCCGAGCACGCGGCGCTTGAGCGAGCGGCTGCAAGCTGCCGTGCACCGGGACCCGCTGGCGACGCGGGTGCTCGCCGGGAAGGCGGACGTGCGTGCTCGCGATCCGCACCGACTTCGTGGAGACGCTGCTGGCCGAGGTGGCGCACCAGTACTTCGACGACGTCGTGGTGGACCTGGCCGCGGTGGACGCCGATGCCGACGGCGAGGTCCGCCCCAAGACGGCTGTCGGCCGCCTGAAGCTCGGGGAGTGGCAGCTCGCGGCGAGCGTCGAGCGGCTCCGCGGCCGGCTGCGCGCCGGCCACCCGCGCCTGACCTTCCACGAGAACCAGGTCGACGTGGACGTGCCGGTCGAGGTGCTGCCGGCGGCGGGGCGGATCGCGCTCGACTTCGCGTGGGACTCGAAGGGCCTCGCGAACGTGCGTCTGCCGGGATTTCGCGGTCCGGCAGGTGCTCGACGGACGCGTGGTCGCCCAGCGGCACCGGTTGAGCCTGGCGATCCGGCTCTCGGACGGCGACGGCGTCCTGATCGCGACGCCTTCGCTCTCCGAGCGCAAGTTCCCGCTTCGCGTCGAGCTCCAGCCCGAGGCCTGGGCGAGCGTCGAGCAGGCGCTCGAGGCGCAGGACAGCCTCGGCCGCTGCGGCATCCTGCTCAAGCCCGAGCGCGTGCTCGGCGAGCTGCGCGCGCTCGCGGCGCGCGGCATCCCGGTGCGGCTGCCCGACGAGCTCGTCGAGGAGCGTCCGGCTGCCGGCCCAGCTCGCGCAGCAGGTGCGCCTGGGGGCGCGCGACGTCGAGCTGTCGCTCCGGCGGCCGGCGCTGCGGGTCGACTCCGAGCTCGTCTGGTCCTCGGCCCGGATCAGTGCGACGGGGGCACGGCGCCCGGCCGCCGCGGCGAGAGCAGCTTCTCCAGCGAGCCGCTCGGGATCGGTTTGACGACGTGGTGGTCGAAGCCGGCCTCCTGGCTGCGCCGCCGGTCCTCCGGCTGGCTCCAGCCCGTCTGCGCGATCAGCACCACCTCGTCGCCGCCCGGCAGCTCTCGGATGCGGCGGGCGGCCTCGTAGCCGTTGAGCCGCGGCATTCCGAGGTCGAGCAGCACGACCTGCGGCTGGAAGGCGCGCGCCGTCTCGACGGCCTGCGCCCCGTCCAGCTCCGTGCGCACGTCGTGCCCCATCATCGTGAGCAGCAGCGCCAGGCTCTCCGCGCTGTCCTGGTTGTCGTCGGCCACCAGGATGCGCAGGGGCAATGCCCCGGCGCTCGCGGCGCGCTCGCGCGCCGGCGTGGACTCCACGCTGCCCGGCCGGAGCCAGCGGCAGCCGGATCACGAACTCGCTGCCCTTCCCGAGCCCGCGGCTGCGCGCCTCGATCGTGCCGCCGTGCAGCTCGACCAGGCCCCGCACCAGCGACAGGCCGATGCCCAGGCCGCCCTGCGAGCGCTCGAGAGCCGGCGTCGCCTGCGAGAAGAGGTCGAAGATCGTGCCGAGCGCCTCCGGGCTGATCCCGATGCCGGTGTCGCGGATGCGCACGCGCACGAAGCCTTCGTCGCCGCTCTCGGCGTCGAGCGCGATGCGGCCGCCGCGGTCGGTGTACTTGGCGGCGTTGTTCAGCACGTTCGCGATCGCCTGCGACAGACGCAGCGCGTCGGCCTCGAGCACGAGCGGCCGCTCGGGCAGCGCGACCACGCAGCTCGTGGCCCGCGGCGGAGATCACGGGGCTGCTGGTCTCGATCGCGAGGTCGACCACCCGCTGCAGCAGCACCGGCTCCTTGCGCAGCGCGCATCGCGCCGCGCGTGAGCTGCGAAACGTCGAGCAGGTCGTCGAGCAGGAGCGCCATGTGCTCGACCTGGCGCTCGATCACCTCGATGCCCGGCAGCGCCTCCGAGCCGGGCTGGAGCCGGCTCTGGAGCAAGCTGACGGTGTTGCGGATCGGCGCGAGCGGGTTGCGCAGCTCGTGCGCGAGCGTCGCCAGGAACTCGTCCTTCTGGCGGTCCGCGCGCTGGAGCGCCTCGCGCGCCGCGACCAGCGCCGCCTTCTCTTTCTGCGTCCGAGAGGTCGGTGACGAGCGCCACGATCGCCATGTGCTCGAGCCCGAGCGGGGACGCGCTGATCTGCACGGGGGCGAGCCGGCCGTCCAGCCTGAGCCGGGTCTCGAGCGTGCAGGGGGCCGTGCGGGCCTGCGCCACGAAGCCGCTCGACCTCTCCGCGCAGCTCCTCGGAGAACAGGGACACGAAGGGGATGCCGACGAGCGCGTCGCTCGCGACGCCCATCAGCAGGTTGAGCCTCGGGTTGGAGTAGACGATCAGCCCCGCGGCGTCGAGGGTGGCGGCGCCCTGCGGCCATCTGCTCGACCAGCACCCGGTAGGGACGGTCGGCCGTCTCGAGCGCGTAGACCGTCTCGCCGTCGGGTGAGCGCAGCACGAGCGCGTCCACCTGGCCGCTGCGGATGGCGTCGATCGTCTGCTCGGCCTCCCGCAGCCGGGCCCGCAGCGCCTCTGGCCCGCCGTCGGGACGTCGCGCCTTCTTCCGGGGCACGGGGCGCCTCGCCCGGGCGCTGGGTCGCATCCCGCTACTCCCCGGCTGCCTCGCGCAGGTCGAGGCCGAAGAGCACGCCGCTCCCGGTTCGAAAGGTCGCCGACCATCCGCCGCAGCGGCAGCGGCAGCCGCTTCACGAGCGTGGGCGCCGCGATGATCTGCTCCTCGCGCGTGAGCTGGGGGTGCTTGTAGATGTCGATCACCCGCAGCTCGTAGCGGCCCTTCAGGTGCTCCTCGCACATCGCCCGCGTGCGGGCGATCGCCTGGGCGGAGCGCGGCGTCATGCCCGTCACGTAGAGCCGCAGCTCGTAGCGCTCGGTGGGGGCGCGCTTGCGGGCCGGCTTGCGTCGCCGCCTTGGCGCCGTCCGCTTCACGACTCGGCCCGCAGCTGGAGACCGACGAGGGTGCGGTCCACGTTCGACAGATCGCCCACGATCTTGCGGATCGGCGGCGGCAGCCGGCGCACGAGCGTCGGGATCGCGACGATCTCGTCGCCGCGCGCGAGCCGCGGGTTCAGGCGCAGGTCCACGACCTCGATCCGGTAGCGGCCCTGCAGGTGCTCCTCGCAGAGCCGCTTCAGGTTGGCGAGGGCGGTGCGCGACCGGGGCGAGCCTTCGGCCACGTAGAGACGCAGCCGCCAGACGTCGGGCCGCGCGGTCCGCTTGGCCGAGGCCTGCCGCGCCACGCGCGACGCGCGGGCCGCGCGCGACCGTCCCGGCCGCGACCGCTTGGACTTCCCGCTCTTCATGCCGTTGCACCCGCTCGGCGCCTTCCCGCGGCGCACTTCGGCCCGGCGCTCCCGTCCCCGCGTCTGCGGGCCATCGCCGCCTGGTCCCGGGCGACCAGACCCTCGCGCACCCGGGCGTCTTCGATCCGCCGCCGCAGCTCGTCCTCCTCCAGCGCGAACTCGGTGCGCAGCGCCTGCAGCTGGGCATCGAGCGAATGGCGCTTGCGCTTCAGCTGCCGCGCGTGGCTCTCGATCTCCTGGCGTGCCGCCAGCGCGCGAGCGCGCTCGCGGGCCTCCTGCGTGAGGCGCGAGGACCCCGCGAGGACACCCTCCGGGCCCACGTAGACGTCCCGCAGCCGGATCCCGCGCGACGTCAGCAGGAACTCGCGGACCTGGTTGGAATGGGGCATGCCGCGCGACTTGAGCACGTACAGCCCGCGGTTGCGCTCGCCGTTGGCCTCGAGCTCGCGCAGCAGCAGCCAGCTGTCGGCGAGCGACGAGATCCCCACGCTCGCTCTGCGCCTCGTTGCCGTCCACGTTCGTGAGGCTCGTGTACAGGCCGGTGATGCCCTTCGACTTCAGGGAGTCCACCAGCCGGGCCGCGAGCAGGGTGGCCTCGCGCGCGTCCCCGGCCGCGAGCATGTTGCTGATCGGGTCGACCACCACCACCTGCGGTTCGAACTCGCGCGACCGCCTTGAGCATGGTCGCGAGGTGCATCTCGAGCCCGTGCATCGTCGCGCGCGCCGCCTGGAAGCGCAGCAGGCCCTTCGCGACGTACGGCGCGAAGTCGATCCCGATCGAGCGCATGTTCCGCTGCAGCTGTGCCGCGGACTCCTCGAACGCGAAGAACAGGCAGCGCTCGCCCCGGCCGCAGGCGCTCGCCGCGAACTGGGACGCCAGGCTGGTCTTGCCGGTGCCGGCCGTCCCCGAGAGGAGCACGCTCGTGCCCCGGTAGTAGCCGCCGCTCAGCATCCCGTCGAGCGCCTCGACGCCGGTCGAGATCCGCGCTCGCGATACACCTTGTGCTCGAGCCGCAGCGTGGTGATCGGCATGACGCAGATGCCGTCCTCGTCGATCAGGAACGGGTACTCGTTGGTCCCGTGCGTGGTGCCGCGGTACTTCACGATCCGCAGCCGCCGGGTCGAGCGCTGCTCGTCCACGCGGTGGTCGAGCACGATCACGCAGTCGGAGACGTACTCCTCGAGCCCCTGCCGGGTGAGCTGGCCCTCGCCGCGCTCGCCGGTGATCACCGTGGTGACGCCGCGGTCCTTCAGCCAGCGGAACAGCCGCCGCAGCTCGGCGCGCAGGATCGACGCGTTCGAGAAGCCGCTGAAGAGGCTCTCGATCGTGTCGAGCACCACGCGCTTGGCGCCGAGCGTGTCGATCGCGTGGCCGAGCCGGACGAAGAGCCCGCCGAGGTCGTATTCGCCCGTCTCGTCGATCTCGCTGCGCTCGACGCGCACGTGGTCGATCAGCGAGCCGCTTGCGCCGCTCGAGCCGCGCGAGGTCGAACCCGAGCGAGCGGGCGTTCTCGGTCAGCTCGCGCCCGGTCTCCTCGAAGGCCATGAACACGCCGGGCTCGCCGAAGCGCGGTCGCGCCGCTCACCAGGAACTGGAGCGCGAGCAGCGTCTTGCCGCAGCCTGCGGCCCCGGAGACGAGCGTGGGGCGTCCCTGGGGAAGACCTCCGCCCGTGACCTCGTCGAGTCCCTCGATGCCCGTTCTCGCCTTCGCGATGCTGCCCGCGACCGGCCTCGCCTGCCGACGCGACATTCCACACGCTCCCTTAGTCCGAAGCGAAAGTGCAACGGATGTGCCAACGGACGAAAGCGAGGCGCTATCGCGCGCCGGGCAGGCTTTTGACGGGGCACGCGACACAGGCGAACGCCGCGCACCGTCAAGAATTTGTAGAACTTACATACCTTCACGCGTTGTAGACGTTGAGCCGGTTGTAGAGCGTCTTCAGGCTGATCCCGAGCAGCTCGGCCGCCTTCTTCTTGTCGCCGGCGAGTGCTCGAGCGTCGCCAGGATCATGCGCCGCTCGGCCTCGCCGATCGGCGTGCCGACGCGGATCGAGAGGCTGGTGCCGAGCCGCTCCTCGACGACGCCCAGCGGCAGCGGTCGGCGCCGATGTCGTTCGGCGGCGAGGATGTAGCGCGCGCTGGACGACGTTCTTCAGCTCGCGCACGTTGCCCGGCCAGGCGTGCGCGCGCAGGCGCTCGAGCGCCGCCTTGGTGAAGCCCTTCGGCGGCGTGTCCTTCGCGGCCTTGTTCAGCTCGTCGAGGAAGTGCTCGGCGAGCAGCGCCACGTCGTCCTCGCGCTCGCGCAGCGGCGGCAGCGTGATCGGGAAGACGTTCAGGCGGTAGTAGCAGGTCCTCGCGCAGCTTGCCCTCGGCCACCGCCTGCTGCGGCGCGCGGTTGGTCGCGGCGATCACGCGCACGTCGACCTGCATCGGGCTCGTTGCCGCCGACGCGCAGCACGCGCCCGGTCTCGAGCACGCGCAGCAGCTTCACCTGCAGCTCGACCGGCATCTCGCGTGATCTCGTCGAGGAACAGCGTGCCCCCGTGCGCGCGCTCGAAGTGGCCCGCGGTGGCTGCGGTCGGCGCCCGTGAAGCTGCCGCGCTCGTGGCCGAACAGCTCGCTCTCGATCAGCGTGGGCGAGACCGCGCCGCAGTTGATCGGCACGAAGGCCTGCTTGGCGCGGCGGCTCAGCTCGTGGAGCGTCTGCGCGACGAGCTCCTTGCCGGTGCCGGTCTCGCCCAGCACGAAGCACGGTCGCGTCGGTCGGCGCGACCTTCGCGACCAGGTCGTAGACCTTCTGCATCGGCCGCGAGCCGCCGACCATCGGCGCCGAAGCGGCCCGAGCCGGCGCAGCTCGCCGCGCAGCGCTCCCGACCTCGCTGCGTCAGCTCGCGCGTGCGCGCGACGTTCGCGAGCACCATCTTCACGCGCGCGAAGTCGACGGGCTTGGTCAGGTAGTCCATCGCGCCCGAGCCGCAGCGCCTCGACCGCCGAGTCCACGCTCGCGTTGCCCGTGATGAAGATGACGCCCGGCGGCAGCCGGCCCTCGGGGCCTGCAGCAGCTCGAGGCCGTAGCCGTCCGGCAGCTGCAGGTCGATCAGCAGCGCGTCGGGCTCCTGCTCGCGCAGCGCCTGCGCGCGCGTCCTGGAGCGTGCCGGCCGTGCGCACCTCGAAGCCCTCGCGCTTGACGGCCTCGGCGAGGCCCGAGCACGAAGCCTTCGTCGTCGTCCACCAGCAGGGCTTTCGGCATGTTTCAGGCGGACGCGCCGAGACGCGCGCTCCGCGGCCTGTTGTAGTCCACTTCCAGCGGGCTGTCCATCCGGGCCTAGCGCTCGCCGGAGACGGGCCCGCCGAGCGTCGCGGGGCGGATCTGGGGCGTGGGAGCCAGCATCGCGGCGGGAAGCGGCAGCTCGGCGCGCAGCGCGAGCGGGGGAGGCGCGCAGGAGCGGCGCGAGCGCGATCGAGGGCGGGAGCCTCGGCGACGAGCTCCTGCGGCGGCGTGAGCCGCGGCCCCTCCAGGTATTCCTCGATCCCCTTCTCGAGCGCGCGCGGGAAGCGGGGGACCGGGGCCCACGAGGCCCCGCGAGTAGAGCGCGAGCATGGTCTCGCGGAAGACCGGCAGCGCCACGCGCGCTCCGGTCTCGCCGTTTCCGAGCGAGCGGTTGTCGTCGAAGCCGACGCGGATCGCCACCGTCACGCCCGTGGGGCCGTAGGTCGATCCCACGAAGAGCGCGTCGCGGAACTCGTTCGTGGTCCCGGTCTTGCCCATCACCGGGATCGGCAGCGTGGCGAGGGAGTGAGCCGTCGCTCCCGGCAGCCGCACGACGCCGCGCAGCGCCTCCTGGACGAGCGACAGCGCGGCCGGGTCGAGCGGATGCGTGATGGCCGGGACGTGCCGGTAGATGGGAGCGCCTTCCGTCGACGTCACCTGCTGCAGCAGCCACGGCTCGCTCCAGGAGCCGCTCGCGAGGCTCCGGTAGGCGTTGGCGAGCTCGAGCAGCGTCACCTCGGATCCGCCGAGCGCGGTCGCGGGCACCGGCTGCAGCCGGCTCCTGATGCCCGAGCTCTCGCGCGACGTCGAGGACGGCCGGGATGCCGACCTGCGTCAGCAGACGGACGGTCGCGGCATTGCGGGACTCCGCGAGCGCCCGCCGCAGCGTGATCGAGCCGCGGAATTCCCCGTCGTAGTTGACGATCCACTTCGCGGGGCGGCCTTCGCCCATCTGGACCGCGATCGGCTCGTCGAGCACGCGGGTCGCGAGCGTCGCCCCCTGGCGGAAGGCCGCCAGGTAGACGAACGGCTTCATCGCGGAGCCCGGCTGGCGGCGCGACTCGGTGACGCGGTTGAAGTCGCGATAGCCGGCCGCCCGCTCGCCGTAGCGCTGCCGGCCGCCGCAGAGCGCGAGGGACGCGGCCGTCGCCGTTGGCCAGCACGACCGCGGAGCCCTGCACGAGGCCCTCGCTGCGCGGATGGCGCGTCTCGTAGGCGCGGAGCCCCCCCTCGAGCGCCTGGGTCAGGATCGCCTGGACTTCCTTCACCACGGAGGTGCGCACGACCAGGCGGCCGTCGTAGAGCGCACGCATGCCGATGCGCGGATCGCCGAGCGCGCCGAGCTCCGCGAAGAGCGCGCCCACGGCGCTCGCCGTGCCGATCGGCGGCTGCGGCGGCCGCAGGGGCGCCACCAGGCGGACCGGCTCGGCGGCGAACTGCGCGCGCTCCGCTTCCGTGATGAACCCGTTTCGCGCCATCAGCCGGAGCACGTGGTCGCGGCGCCCGCGCACGCGGGCGCCGTTGCGCTCGATCGGCGCGTACTCGCCGGGGTTCTTGGGCAGGCCCGCGAGCAGCGCGGCCGCCGCCGCGTCGGAGTGGCACAGGCTCGCGAGCGGCCGGCCGAGATAGAGCTCGGAGGCCGCCGCGAAGCCGTAGCGGCCCTGGCCCAGGTACACGTACGTCGCGTAGCGCCGCAGGATCTCGAGCTTGGCCTGCGCGCGCGAGCCGAGGCTGCGCTCGAGCTCGGCCTCGAGCCAGTACGAGAGCCGGATCTCTTCGGCCTTGCGCCGCAGCTTGTTGGCCGCGGGCACTCCAATGGCGCGCGCGACCGTCCGGTCGACGAGCGAGTCGTAGAGCAGCTGCGATCCCGCCTCGCGCGAGCGCAGGCCGCGCAGCAGCACGGCCCGCACCAGCTGCTGCGTGATGGTGGAGCCGCCCTGCGGCATCACGAGACGGCCGGCGCGCAGGCTCGCGACGGCGACCTTGAGCGCCACGCGCGGCAGCGCGGCGAGGTCGACGCCGCGGTGCTCGAAGAACGAACGGTCCTCCGCCGACAGCAGCGCATCGACCAGCACCGGCGGAAGCTCGTGAGCCTCGAAGGGCTGCCGGTGCTGGCGGGCGAGCTCGACGAGCAGCACGCCGCGGCCGTCCTCGATCCTGCCGATCGTGGGCGGCGTCTCCTGGAGGAAGCGCGCGAGCGGCGGATGGTCGCCCCAGAGCAGGAGCTTCGCGGCCAGCGGAAGCACCAGCTCGCACTCGGCGAGGCCGAGGACCGCGAGCACAGGCACGAGCAGGAGCCCGGGGGACCGCCAACGCTCGCGGCAGAAGCGCAGGAGCGTCTTCTGCAGCTCGAGCTGCCGGCGCGGAACGCCCGAGAGGAGGGGCCGGAACGTCGCGCCGACGATGACGGCGAGCTCCCGTGTGTGCGTCAATCGCCCCTTCCTTTGTGCACGAACGATACGAATTGTGCGCGGCGGGCAGTCTCTCTGTGCGGCGTGACGCCAGCGGATTGAGCAAGCGTCGTGCCACGAGAAAGCGTCAGTGTCTGCGCGGGACACCCGGACACTGGCGCGATTCCTGTAGGGAGTCCTTTGGGAGGACGCTCGTGAAACTCATTGGAATCGTCTTGCTCGTGGCCGGCATCCTCGCGCTCGTCTACGGCGGCTTCAGCTACAACCGCGAAAAGGGAGACGCCAAGATCGGCCCAGTCGAGATCCAGGTGAACGAGAAGAAGCACGTCAACGTTCCCGTCTGGGCCGGGATCGGTGCGGTGGCCGTCGGGGCGGCCCTCATCGCCCGAAAGCCGCGCGGCTGAACGGAGCTTTGTAGATTCGGCCAGCACGCGGCGCCGTCCGAAAAGCGTGCTCCGCCCATGGACGCCGCTGCGGAAGCGCGTTCATTCCATGGCACTTCTCTTGCACTCCGAACGACCGTCGTTTACGCCGGTCGACCGAAGGAGGAGGAATCATGCGTAGGCATCTCTTGCTCGGCCTCGCCGCACTCGCCGCGCTCGCGCTCGCGGCGAACCTCCTGGCCCAGGGCTCGCCCGTGCAGGTGCCGCCCGGCACGCCGACGAGCACGCTCAACGGCACGGTCGTGGCCGTGAGCGCCAGCGAGCTCGTGATCGAGACCCCGAGCGGCCGCCAGCGCTTCATCGTCGACGTGAACAGCACGCTGCCGGCGAACCTCGCCGCCGGTACCCGCGTCAGCGTCGAGTACCACCGCCTCGAGGGCGACCGCCGGCACGTCGCGCGCGTGACGACACGCCGAGCCCGCGCCGCACGCGCGCGCGACGCGCCGCCGCCGAGCGAGCTCGATCGACCCGACGCTGCCGCGCACCGCGAGCCCGCTCCTGATCGTGGGCGCGCTCGGCCTCGCCTCGCTCCTCGCGTCGAAGGCGCTCCAGATCGCGAATCAGGGTCACTGACGGCACGCGTGGCCGCCGCCATGCCGAAGCCGAAGCGGGCGACCCGGACGCTGCGCGCGCTCCATCGCGCGCTGTCCGGCATCGCCTTGCTCGCGCTGTCCTACTGCGCCTACGTCGTGATCGGCACCGAGGTCCAGTACGCGCGGGAGGACCAGCGGCTCGAGGAGCTGATGTTCGCTTCGACCTCCGACCCGCCGCGGCAGCGCGCGCGCTCGGAGCTGCGGCGGAGCGGCCTCATCGGGCGGCTGGAGGTGCCCAGGCTCGGGCTGCTCGCCATCGTGCGGGAAGGCGTCGACGACGACACCCTGCGCTTCGCCGCCGGGCACGTCCCCGGCACGGCGCTTCCGGGCGAGCCGGGCAACGTGGTGATCGCCGCCCACCGCGACACGCTGTTCCGTCCGCTCGCGGATGTCCGCCCGGGGACGCCGTGCGGCTCCTGACTCCGGACGGCGCCTTCGTGTACGCGGTGACGCACGTCGAGGTGGTCGAGCCGACGCGGCTCGACGTGCTCGAGCCGCGGTCGCCGCGCGAGGCGACGCTCGTGACCTGCTACCCCTTCAGCTACGTCGGAAAGGCTCCGCTGCGCTTCGTGGTGCGCGCGACGTCGCTCGCGCCATGAGCTCGGAGCACTGGACCGGCCTGGCGCCGCGCGCGCTTCCGCCCCTCGCGGGCCTTTCGGATCGTCGCGCTGCTCGCGCGGCGGCTGCGCCACTTCCCGGTGCGGCTGCAGCTGTGGAACGGCGAGGTGCTGACGCCGCACCCCGGCCCGGTCCACGCCACCATCGTCGTCCGTAACGCGAGAACGCTCGTCCAGATCCTGCTCGACCCGGTGTTCCGCCTCGCCGAGGCCTACAGGACGCGGGCGATCCTGGTGCGGGGCGACCTCGTGGGCGCTCTCGAGGGGCTCTTCCGCAGGCAGGCGCCGCCGGCGCCGGCTCCCGTGCCGTTCAGGCAGGCTACGCTCGCGCGCGCCGAAGCTGGACGCCAGCCGGCACTACGACCTCGGCAACGACTTCTTCCGGCTCTGGCTCGACGACGAGATGGTCTACACCTGCGCGTACTTCTGGTCGCGGGCGCTCACGCCTGGAGCAGGCGCAGCTCGCCAAGATGGAGCTGCGTGTGCCGCAAGCTGCGGCTGCGGCCGGGCGAGACGGTGCTCGAGGCGGGCTGCGGCTGGGGCGCGCTCGCGCGCTACATGACGACGCGCTACGGCGTCTCGGTCACCGCCTGCAACGTCTCGCAGCGAGCAGATCCGCTACGCGCGGCGAGCGCGCGCAGGACGAAGGCCTCGGCGACCGCGTCCAGCTACGTCCAGGACGACTTCCGCAACGTCGCGGGCCGCTTCGACGTCTTCGTGTCGGTCGGGATGCTCGAGCACGTGGGGCTCGCGAACTACCGCGACCTCGGCCGCGTGATCCACGAGCGGCTCGACCCGCGCCACGGCCGCGGCCTGCTGCACTTCATCGGCCGCAACCGTCCGCGCGCGCTCGACCGCTGGATCGCGCACGCGCATCTTCCCGGGCGCGCTACCGCCCGACGCTGTCGGAGGCCTGCTCGCAGCGTGCTCGAGCCGTGGGACTTCTCGGTGCTCGACGTCGAGAACCTGCGCCCGCACTACGCGCGCACGCTCGAGCACTGGCGGCGCGCGCTTCGAGCGCGCGGTCCCGCGCGCGAGCGCGCTGTTCGACGAGCGCTTCGTCCGCAGCTGGCGGCTGTACCTGGCGGGCTCGCAGGCGGCGTTCGCGGCGGGCTCGCTGCAGCTGTTCCAGGTGCTGTTCGCGCGCGGCCGCGAGGACGACGTGCCCTGGACGCGCGCGCGTACATCTACCGGGGAGGCCGACGCTGCAGAGCGTGTGACGCGCTCGTCGTCGGCGGCGGGCCCGCGGGCTCGACCTGCGCCTCGGGGCTGCGCCGCGCCGGGCCTCGACGTGCTGGTGATGGACCGCGCGCGCGTTCCCGCGCGACAAGCCGTGCGCGGGCTGGGTCACGCCGCAGGCCGTCGCCGCCGCTGGAGCTCGACCTCGACGAGTACGGCGCGCGGCGCGTGCTGCAGCCGATCCGCGGGCTTCCGGACCTGCGCAGGTGGGCGGCGCCCGCCGCGAACGTCGGCTACGCCCGAGGTGGTCGAGCTACGGCATCCGCCGCTGCGAGTTCGACGACTACCTGCTGCGCCGCTCGGGGGCGCGCGTCCGCCACGACGGCCGTGCTCAGCCTGCGCCGCGACGGCGAGCCGGCTGGTCGTCAACGGCGCCGTCGCGCGCGCCGCTCGTCGTGGGCGCCGGCGGGCACTTCTGCCCGGTGGCGCGCGCGCTCGGCGCGGGAGCGCGTCCGGCAGCCGGTGGTCGCGGCGCAGGAGGTCGAGTTCGCCGCATGACGGCGCGCGAGCGCAGCAGCACTGCCCGGTCGCGAGCGAGCGTGCCCGAGCTCTACTTCTGCTCGCGACCTCGAGGGCTACGGCTGGATCTTCCGCAAGGGCGGCTTCCTGAACGTCGGCTTCGGCCGCCGCGACGCGCGCGGCGTTCCCGGCGCGCGCTGCACGCGCTTCTGGAGCTTCCTGCGCGCATCGGGGCGCGTGCCGCCGGCTTCCGCCCCGCGCTGGTCGGGCCACGCCTACCGGCTCTACGAGGGGAGGCGCCGCGGCCGCTGTCGACGACGGCGTCCTGCTCGTCGGCGACGCGGCCGGCCTCGCCTACTCGGGAAGCGGCGAGGGCATCCGCCCGCGCGATCGAGTCGGGCCGCCTCGCGGCTGCCGCGGTCGCGGCGGCGTCCGGCCGCCTCACGCGCGAGCGGCTCGCGTCCTACGAGACCGCGCTCGTCTCCCGCTTCGGCCCGCCGGTTTCCGCAGGCCGCGGCCGCGCTCGTTCCGCACGCGCTCCGCGCGCCGCTCGCGGGCCTCGTGCTCGCGATCCCGTTCCTGAGCCGCCACATGGTGCTCGACCCCACGTTCCTGCACCGGCGGCAGCCGCCGCTCACGGACCCCGCTCCCTATTTCGCCGCACCCGCGCTCGGCCTCGCCTGAGCCCGGGCGCAGCCCAAGGCGTTGCCCTTTCTACAAACTGCTCCGGCCTCTGGCGTCGTCAGATGCCTCGCGCCGCCTTTTTGAAGCAAATCGAGCGCGGCGGGCAGTGGCACTGATGTTGCTTTTTCGGGGGGCGGGGGGCCGGGAGTGGACATGTCGATGGATCGAAGCGGAAACCCCGAAAGGGACGCCCGCACCAAGGGCGATGGACTAGCCTCCCGCCCGCGGCTGGTATCCGACGTCTCTCACGACGAAGTCGCGAGAGTGGCCCGATCCCTCAGGGAGGTTGAGCCACGGCGGATCCTCGAGCCAGGGACGTCGAAACCTCCCGGTCCCCGCCTTCTGCAGCTCACGCTTCCCCCACTCGCGCGCCCGGCATGACGGGCGAGAGCCGCTCCGCTGCCGTCGGCTGGAGGACAAGGATGAAGAAGCTCCTCGCAAGCCATCGCGAAGGGATCTACACGATGCTCCGCGTGGTCGCCGGCCTGATGTTCGCGACCCACGGGGCGCAGAAGCTGTTCGGGGCGTTCGGCGGCAGCCCGGTGCAGGCCGGATCGCTCATGGGATCGCTCATGGTTATAGCCGGGGTCATCGAGCTGGCGGCGGGCATCCTGATCGCGGTCGGCCTGCTCACGCGTCCGCTCGCGTTCCTCGCCAGCGGTGAGATGGCGGTCGCCTTCTTCGTGGCGCACGCCCCCAAGGGTCCCTGGCCGATCGAGAACGGCGGCGAGCTCGCGGTCCTCTACTCGTTCTTGTTCCTCTACGTGGCCGCTCGCGGCGCGGGGGTCTTCAGCCTCGACGCGATCCTGAGCCAGGGGCGAACGGACGGCTTCCACCTGAAGCCCTGGCCGATCTAGCCGCGTCGACCGCACGAACGCCGTCGCACGGCCCGACGACCGCGGCGGGCCTCGGTTCGCCTGGCGCGGTCCGGCTCGCACGGGGGACTCGGGATCAACTCTCCGGCCATGGCACGCCTCCAAATCCGCTGGCAAGCGGCGCGTCGCTGAGCGAAAGCCAGCGGCGGGCAAGCGGCGTGCCGTTGCCCGCAAGTCCGCGCGCGGCAGGACGGGAGACGTCACGCAGGCCCGAGGCAGAGGAGTCGTTCCAGATCGAGCGCGCCGCCGCCCCCTCCTCGTGGTCGGGATGGGCGCCTCGGCCGGCGGGCTCGAGGCCTTCCAGAAGTTCTTCACCGCGATGCCGTCCGACAGCGGCATGTCCTTCGTGGTCGTGCAGCACCTCGATCCGCACCACGCCACGCTGATGCCGGAGCTGCTCGGGAAGACGACGCGCATGAACGTCGAGCAGGTGCAGCGACGAGACGCCCGGTGGAGCCGGACCACGTGTACGTGATCCCGCCGAACGCGACGCTGACGATCGAGGGCGGCGTGCTGCGCGTGAAGCCGCCCGCGGCGACGGGCCTGCGGATGCCGATCGACGGCCTGTTCCACTCGCTGGCGGAGGACCAGGGCCACCGCACCATCTGCATCCTGCTTTCGGGCTCGGGCAGCGACGGCACGCTCGGCCTGCGCGTCGGTCAAGGAGCACGGCGGGATGGTGATGGCGCAGACGCCCGAATCGGCGAAGCACGACGCGATGCTCGCGCAGCGCGATCGGCACCGGGCATGGTGGACCACGTGCTGCCCGCCCGAGCAGATGCCGGCGCAGCTCGTCGAGTACGCGCGGCTACCTGCGTGAGCTGCACCGGAAGAACGTCAAGGACGCGCTCTCCGAGGAGCTGGGCAGCCAGCTCGCGCGCATCTGCGCGCTGCTGCGGCGCAAGACCGGCCACGACTTCAGCCGCTACAAGACCGACGACGCTCGTACGGCGGATCCAGCGTCGCATGCAGGTGCACCAGCTCGCCTCCGTGCCGGCCTACGTCGAGCGCCTGCGGCAGGACCCCAGGAGGCCGAGCAGCTCTTCCGCGACCTGCTGATCGGCGTCACGCACTTCTTCCGCGATCCCGAGGCCTTCGCGGTGCTCGAGCGCGAGGTGATCCCGCGGCTCCTCGACCACGCCGGGGCCGAAGGGAGTCCGCATCTGGGCGCCGGGCTGCGCCACCGGCGAGGAGGCCTACTCGGTCGCGATCCTGCTCCGCGAGGCGATGCGCGCCGCGACGCCGACCCGGTGTGCAGATCTTCGCCGGCGACATCGACGACGAGGCGCTCGAGTTCGCGCGGCAGGCGCGCTACCCCGAGGGCATCGCCGAGCACGTCACGCCGGAGCGGCTCGGAGCGCTTCTTCACCCGGCAGAACCACAGCTACCAGGTGGCGAAGGAGGTGCGCGAGATGTGCATCTTCTCGACGCACAACCTCATCAAGGACCCGCCCTTCTCCCGCCTCGACCTGATCGTGTGCCGCAACCTGCTGATCTACCTGGAGAGCGACCTGCAGCGCCACGTCGCGAGCATCTTCCACTACGCGCTGCAGCACGGGCGGGTACCTCTTCCTCGGGCCCTCCGAGAGCGTCGCGGGCCCCCCGGAGCTCTTCCGCACCGTCGACAAGAAGCACCGCCTCTTCGCACGCGGCGAGACGATCGCGCGTCCCGGCGATCACGTTCGCCGCTCCCCGCGACGCGCCGCGGCGCACACCGCGCGTCCGTGGGCCACGCGCATGGCCGCCCGCGCGAGCAGCAGGGGACGGTCGCGGCGCTCGAGCGCGTGCTGCTCGACCACTACGCGCCGGCCTGGGTCATCGTCAATCCCCAGGGCGAGAGCGTCTACTTCTCGCCGCGGACGGGCCGCTTCCTGGAGCCGGCGGTCGGGCGCCCCGAGCGTCGACGTCGTGAGCATGGCGCGCAAGGGGCTGCGGCTCGACCTGCGCACCGCGCTCCACAAGGCCGTGCAAGACGGGGAGGCCGTGGTCCGCGAGACGGATCGCCGTCGAGACGAACGGGGACGTCCAGCAGATCAACCTGGTGGTGCGGCCCGCTCACGGAGCGTCGGCGACGCACCGCGGCTTGCTTCCTGGTCGTGTTCCAGGAGCTCGGGCTGCCCCGGTCGCGAGGCCGACGCGGAGGGCGCGGGCGCTTCGACCCGGGCGACGACGGCGTGGTGCAGCAGCTCGAGAGCGAGCTGCGCACGACCAAGGAGCACCTGCAGGCCTCGATCGAGGAGGTCGAGACCTCGAACGAGGAGCTGAAGTCGTCCAACGAGGAGCTGCTCTCCACGAACGAGGAGCTGCAGTCGGCCAACGAGGAGCTGCAGACCTCCAAGGAGGAGCTGCAGTCGGTCAACGAGGAGCTCGAGACGATCAACGCGGAGCTCAGCAAGAAGGTCGAGGAGCTCGACTCGGCCAACAGCGACCTCCAGAACCTTTTCCAGAGCACGCAGATCCCGACCCTCTTCCTGGACGCAGCCTCCGCATCAAGCGCTTCACCGAGGCCGCCACCGAGGTCTTCCGCCTGATCGAGACCGACGTCGGCCGTCCGATCCTGGACATCGCGCCCCGCTTCGAGGGCGACATCTTCGCCGACCTCGACGAGGCGCTGCGCACGCTCGTCGATCCGGGAGCGCCAGGTCTCGCTCGCGGACGGCAGCTCGACGCCTACCTGATGCGCGTACTGCCGCTACCGGCGCGCCCGGCAACGTCGATCGACGGCCTCGTGCTCACATTCCTCGACGTCACGCAGCTCAACCGCGCGCTCGAGCGGCAGGCGCAGCTGGTCTCGCATCGTGGAGTCCTCGCAGGACGCGATCGTCGGGCCGCACCTTCGACGGGACGATCCTCACCTGGAACCGGGCGGCCGAGAGGATGTTCGGCTACCCGGCGCGAGGAGGCCGATCGGGCGCCCGATCAGCCTGATCGTGCCGCCCGCAGGACGATGGCGCACGTGCAGGACGTCCACCAGCGGGTGCTGAAGGGCGAGGCCGTCGCCCCCGTTCGAAGCCGTGAGAGTCACGCGGGCCGGGCGTCCCGCTCGCCGTGTCGGTCGCGATGTCGGCGCTCAAGGACGCGGGCGGCGGCCTGATCGGCGCCTCCGGCGATCTTCCGCGACATCAGCGAGCTGAAGCGGGTCCAGGAGACGCTGCGCAGCGAAGGCCGCGGAGAAGGACCGCTTCCTCGCCATGCTCAGCCACGAGCTCCGGAACCCGCTCGCTCCGCTGCGGACCAGCCTCGAGATCCTGCGCCGGCGCCAGGGGCAGCAACGCCGGAGCTGACGCAGCCCCTGCAGGTGATGGACCGCCAGCTCTCGCAGCTCACGGCGCTCGTGGACCAGCTCATGGACG
Organism: uncultured Acidobacteriota bacterium; assembly: GCA_963744315.1. GTDB lineage: Bacteria > Acidobacteriota > Vicinamibacteria > Fen-336 > Fen-336 > DATBSL01. Next base: position 285,980 of record CAVUTB010000009.1, on the reverse strand, counting down.
CGGCCCGCATCTCGAGCGGCAAGATCGTGCTGGACTGGAAGGACGTCGACCTCGTCGAGCTGGTGCGCACGCTGCTCGAGGACCACGCCCGGCAGCTCGCGGATGCCGGCTTGAAGCTGAAGGCGAGCCTTCCCGACCGCCAGCTCGTGGTGGGCGGCGACAAGCTGCGGCTCTCCCAGGCCGTCGGCAACCTGCTGACGAACGCCGACAAGTTCACGGAGCCCGGTGGCACCGTCAGCGTCAGGTGGAGGAGGCCGCAGGCGACAAGAGCGTGCGGGTGATCGTCGCCGACACCGGTCTCGGGATCGAGCCCGGCACGGAAGAGGCACTGTTCAGGCCGTTCGCCCAGGCCGGGACGGGCGTCGGCCACAAGGCGGGCCTGGGCCTCGGCCTCGCGCTGGTGCGCGGCCTCGTCGAGTCGCACGGCGGCACGGTCGAGGCGCACAGCGAGGGCTCCGGCAAGGGCACCGCGTTCGTCATCACGCTGCCGCTCGTCGACTCCAGACGCCGCAAAGCCGACGAGAAGGTGCACGCCACGCTGCCTGCGGCGACCTCCGCCCCGCGCCGGATCCTGGTCGTGGAAGACAACCAGGATGCGGCGGACAGCCTGCGACGCCTGCTACAGCTCTGGGGCCACGAGGTCGACGCGGTCGCGGACGCCCGCGGGGCGCTCGAGCGCGCTCGCAGCTGGCGCCCCGAGGTGTTCATCTGCGACCTGCAGCTGGCGGGCGACATGGACGGCCTCGCGCTCGCGCGGGCGCTCCGCTCGAAGTCCGGCAACCACAGGCCGCTGCTGGTCGCGCTCACGGGCCTCGGGCAGCCCGACGACCGCGAGCGCAGCCTCGCGGCGGGATTCGACCGGCACTTCACGAAGCCGCCCGACCTCGAGGCGCTGCGGCGGCTGATCGACGCGCTGCCGCCGCCCGGGCAGGCCTGATCCGGATCAGCGCTCGAGCACGAGCGTCGCGGGAGCGGCCAGCTCCCGCGCGCGCGCCAGGCGCTGCTTCAGTGTCGGAAGCAGCCTGGCGGCCCAGCTCTTGACGTCGGGGTCGCCCCAGGCGCCCGCCGCCTCGTCGAAGAGCGCGGAGCGCCCCCGCGCGCGAGGCAGCCGTCGCCGCCAGGTAGGCCTCGTCGAACGCGGCGCCGGTCGTGGCCTCGAGCTGCCCGATCTGCGCCTTCTGCTCGGGCCGAGGCTCGCTCGGAAGCGTGAACTTCTTCTGGATGGCGAGCGCCTTCAGCTCCTCGTAGGCCCGGGACTGCTCGTCCGCCAGCGTCCGGGCGAACTCCTTCACCTCCGGGCGCGTCGCCCGCTGGGCCGCGAGCCGGCCGAGCGCTACGTCGGCGAGCACGTCGGCCGCGACGCGCTGGACGAACTCGTCGTCGCGGGTCGCGACGCGCGGCGGTGCCTCGCTCGACTGCAGCGACAAGGCGGCCGCGGCCAGGCTCCAGGCGGAGAGAGCGCCGAGCCACGTCGTGCGCGTCTTCATCGTCGGCCTCCTCCCTGAGGCGCGCGGCGAGCGGGGCGCTCCTGCAGAGTGCCCCGCCCGCAACGGCTCTACTTCTTGCGGCCCGCGCCCGACCGGCTGCGCGAGCGCGCGGTCTTGCGCGCGCCGCGCCCGCCGTTCTTGCGCCGGCTCGTGGCCGAGGTGCGTGAGCGCTTGACGCGCCCGCTCGGCGTGCGTCGCGGCTTCGTCTCGCCCCGCATGGGGTCGACTTCCGGCTCCTTGTCCATCTCCGGCATGTTCGGCATCGTGGACCTCCGGTCCGTACGTGTGTGAGCGGCCGTGCCGCAGGCTCGCAACGAGCCCGTTGTCATTGCTGCAAGCGCCGTGCCCCGCGAAACGGCGCGCGCTCTTCGCGCGCGCGTGGTGCGCGGTCGTGGCACTGATCCTGCACGAACTTCACCTGACACTGGCAGATGTGACTCTCGAAGGGCCGCGGAGCGTCGGCGAAACCGGGTCGTGCTTCCAAAGCAGCTCTGCAGTTTGAAGAAAGTCCAACCCCGAGGAAGAGCCGGCGCACGAACTTTCGCAGAGTCGTTTTATCGCGGAAAGGACGGCACTCATGGGACGCAAGAAGCAGAAGGGCGACGAGAGCGGCGCGCATCCGGTCGGAGTCGGCGTGGGAGCCGCAACGGGTGCGGCGACGGGAGCGGTGGTGGGATCGGCCGGCGGGCCGGTCGGCACGGCGGTGGGCTCGGTCGTCGGCGGCGTGGCGGGCGGTCTCGCCGGCAAGGGCGTCGCCGAGGCGATCAACCCGAGGTTCGAGGACGACTACTGGCGCGAGACCTACGCGTCGCGCAACTACGTGCGCGAGGGCGAGGACTACGAGACCTTCGCGCCGGCCTACCGCTACGGCTGGGAGTCTTACAGCCTCTACCCACGCAAGGGGTTCGACGAGGTCGAGCCCGAGCTGCGGAGGGGATGGGAGCGCAGCGAGTGGAACGCGGGGCTCGCGTGGGAGCGCGCGCGCGAGGCGGTGAGGGATGCCTGGCGGCGCGTCGAGCGGGCCTTTTCGAAGCACGACGAGCGTTGACGAGGGAGAGCGACATGGCGAACCGATTCGGCGAGGAGAAGGACGTGGACATCCGGGCGGACGATCCGGTGCGGCCGGACTGGGAGAGGGATGCCAGGGAGGCCGCCGAGCTGGCGGAGGACGCCGGCGTGAAGGCGGGGGAAGCGGTTGGCAAGGCCGCCGGGGAGGCGTCGCGCAAGCTGCGCCGCGCGACGGACCGCGCCGCCGCGGCGTACGACCGCACGAGCCGAGGGCGCCTCGCGCGCCTATCGCGGCGTGCGCGAGTACGCGCTCGACCACCCCGGCGCGGCGGTGGCGCTCACCTTCGGGGCGGGCGTCGTGTGCGGGATGTCGTTCGGGCGGCGACGGGTGATCGACGAGTACCGGCACGGGCTCGTGCCGACGATCGCGATCGCGCTGGCGAGCGCCGTGCTGGAGGTCTTCAGCACGAGGCGCTGACGTCGCCGCGGCCCCGGCCGGCAGGCTTCGCGCGAGGCCTGCCGGCCCGGACCGTGGTCACTTGCAATCGGGGTGGCCGCAGCCGCAGCCGCCGGGCGCGCGCTCGGCCGCCCACGAGGCGCACTCTTCCGAGCAGTACCTGCGGCCCTCGCGCTCGACGCCGTTCTCGCCACAGCTGCAACCGGGGTGCTCACACTGCATGGCTTCCTCCTTGGCCGGACGGCGTTCGTCGCGGCGGCGGGCGATTCCCCGGCGGGCGCGAGCGCCTCGAGATCGAGTACGAGCAGCGACGGCGCCGCGGCCTTCCCCTGCAGGAGCGGCAGCGCGACGTTGTAGACGGGGCAGCCGCCGCGCGTGCGCCCCTCGAGCGAGCCGCGGTGCGCGTGGCCGTGGAACGTCACGTCCACGTGGTAGCGGTCGAGCGGCTCCTCGAGCCGCCCCGACCCCAGGAACGGCTGGATCTCGAGCGGCTCGCCCGCGACGGTGGCGGCGATCGGCGCGTAGTGCATGAACGCCACGCGGCGCCGCGTGCGCAGCGACGCCAGCGCGCGCTCGAGCTTGAGGCTCTCCTGCGTCGCTTCCTGCACGAAAGCCTTGAGCACCGGCTCGCCCCAGGGGGCGAGGCTCGACTCGCCGAAGCCGCCGCCGAAGCCCTTGACGCCGGCGAAGCCGACGTCGTCCTTCTCCCAGGTCTCGCCGTCCAGCACGTTGACGCCGCCCTCCTCGAGCACGCGGACCAGCGCCTCGACCTCGTTCGACTCGAAGTCGTGGTTGCCGAGCACCGCCAGCACGGGCACGCCCGCGGTCTTGAGCTCGCGCACCAGCAGGCGTGCCTCGTCCGGCAGCCCGCGGTGGGTGAGGTCGCCGCACAGCAGCAGCACGTCCGCGTGCGCCGCGGCCTCGGCGAACACCGCCTGCAGCTGGCCCTCCGATTTCTTCGAGCAGTGCAGGTCGCCGACCGCCGCGATCCGCATCGTCAGGCGTCCGGACCCGGCCGCGCGGGGTCGGCCAGCGTCCACTCCACGATGTCCTCGGGGCTCATCGCGACGTCCGAGTCGAGCCGCGCGTCGCGCAGCCCCCAGCTCTCGGTGTCGATGCGGTACTGCTTGCGCGACAGCAGGACGCCCCGGCACACGACGCTCGGCTGCAGCTCGCCGTTCTCGCGCGCCACGCGCGCGACGCAGCGCCGAGACGAGCGACGGCGGCACCACGCGCTGGCCCGGGTAGATGAACTCGAACAGCACCAGGTGGGAGAGCAGCACGCGCCAGTGCCGGCCGAAGCGGCGCAGCAGCCGCTTCCAGTCGAGCGAGGCGCCCTGGCGCAGCAGCAGGTGCGCGACGTCCGCGCCGTCGTAGCGGTACTTCTCCATCACGAACGCCTTCGACCAGAGCATCTCCTCCGCCGGCACCAGGCGCGTCTCGACGCCGAACACGCGGGCCGGACGGGCGTGGGCGAACCACTCGTCGTCGACCATCGCGACGCCGTTGCCGGCGCCGTGGATCACGTCGAGGCTGTGCTCGCCCTTCTGGGCCTTGGCGAGCCAGTGGGCGAAGGCGATCTGCGTCTGCCAGCCGAGCTCGCGCAGCGCTTCGAGCGCCCGGTCGCGGCCGTCGCGCGTCACGAACAGGTCGAGGTCCTTGGTCGGCCGCGAGATGCCGGTGTACGCCGCGAAGGCGAAGGTGCCGCCCACCAGGTACGGCACGCCGCGCGCGTTGAGGCCCGCGAGCGCCGCGCGGTAGGGCGCGTAGGCGCGCGCGGCCGCCGCCTTCTGGATCGACACGACCTTGTCCGACGCACTGGCGTCCGTCATGTCCGAAGGTGGAGCAACCGCTGTGCCAGCGCGGAAGCCGGGCCAGGAGCCTCGTCCCGCAACGTTTTTCTACGAGGCGCTCGGCAGAATCTGCAAAGCGCCTGCTGGCGCTAGTCGGCGATCAGCAGGTTCAGCGAGAACGGCCACTCCGACGTCGTCCCACTCGACCACCGACACGAAGCCGCTGCAGCGGCCCATGGCGGCGAGCTCGCCGTGCTGGAACTTGTGGCTCGACTCGGTATGGATCGTCTCGCCCGGCGCGATCGCGAGCCGCATCCCGAGGGCACCGATCTCCACGCACTGCGGCTCGTCGCTCACGAGGTGCATCTCGACGCGGCGCGCGAGCGGGTCGTAGACGGCGCGGTGCTCGAAGGCGCGGAGGTCGAAGTTGGCGTCGAGCTCGCGGTTCACGCGCGCGAGCGCGTTGCGGTTGAAGGCCGCGGTGAGCCCGAGCGCGTCGTCGTAGGCGGCGAGCAGCTGGGCCTCCGGCTTGAGGAGGTCGGCGCCGAGCAGCAGGCCGTCTCCGGGCCGGAGGAAGCTGCGCACGTCGGCCAGGAAGGGCCGCACGTCGTCGCGCTCGAGGTTGCCGATGCTGCTGCCGAGGAACAGCACGAGCACCGCGCTGCCGGGCGCGCGGCTCTCGCTCGAGCGCGCGAGGCCGTCCCGGTGGCTGCCCTCGAACGGCTCGACCTCGACGCCGGGAATCCGCTCGACGCGCGCGTCTGCAGTCCTCGAGCGCCGCTGCGGAGATGTCGACGGGCTGGTAGCCGACGCGCCCGCGCCGGGCGAGCGCCTCGAGCAGGATCGAGGTGGTGACGCCGGTGCCGCTGCCGAGCTCCACGACCTCGAGCGGGGACGGCAGCCACTCGGCGAGCACGTGGCGGTGGCGCTCGAGCAGCCGCCGCTCCGCGCGCGAGAGGCCGTACTCGGGCAGCCGCGTGATCGCGTCGAAGAGCGCGGAGCCGAGCGGGTCGTACAGGCACTCGACCGGCAGGCTGAGCGGACGCGTGCTGAGCCCGTGCCGGATCGCGTTGCGCAGCTTCGGCTGCAGCAGGCTCGGCGGCGCGAGCGTCGTCGTCATCCGCGGTCCTGGACGCAGCGGAAGGTCGCGTACGCGTGCGGGTAGTGGGGTTGGAACCAGTTCCGGAAAGAGCGGCGGAGCAGCGACGTGTCGGTCCGTGGCGAGCCTCCCTTCAACACGAAATGGCGGCCGTCGAAGAAGTCGGCCGAGTAGCCGGCGTAGAACGGGCAGCGGCTCGAAGCCGGGGAAGGGCGCGAACGGCGTCGTCGTCCATTCCCAGCCGTTGCCCACCAGGTCGCGCGACGCCGAAGGCGCTGTCGCCCGCGGGATGGGCGCCGACCGGCACGGGATCCCAGAGCCGGAAGTCGAAGACGCCGTGCCGCGGCGAAGGGGCCGCGTCGCCCCACGGATGGGCCCGCTCGTCGCCTTCGCGCGTTCCGTACGTCGCGCGCTGGAGCTGCGCCTCGGTCGGCAGCGAGAGCCCGCGCCAGGCCGCGTACGCGGCCGCCTCGGCGTGGCTCACGTACACCGGCCACGACGCGCCGAGCGGCACCTCGCCGAACATCGCGCGGTAGCGCCACTCGCCCGTGCGCAGCACCCAGAAGGGCGGGTGCTCGCGGCCGCTCGCCCGAAGCCACTCCCAGTCGTCCTCGCTCCAGAGCGAGCGCTCGCGATAGCCGCCGGCGGCGACGAACGCGAGGAAGTCGGCGTTCGTGACGTCGTGACGCTCGATCGCGAAGGCGTCCACCTCGACCTCGTGCGCTTCGTACTCGTTGTCCCAGCCGAGGTGCGGTTCCTTCGCGCGCTCGAGCCCGAGCGTCGTGCGTCCCGCGGGGATCTCCACGAGCCGGCGCGGCGGCGCCGGGCGCACGGGCACGGGCGGCAGCGGGCCGGGACCCTTCGACGCGCAGGGGAGCTGGTGGATCAGGTAGGCGAGCGTCTCCGCGTGCATCAGGCGGTGCTCGATCGCGAGCCCGAACGCCCAGCCGGCCTCGAGGTTCGGGTGGATCGGCCGCAGCAGCGGCGTCGTCTCGAGGGCGCCGTCCACGGCGTCGCGCAGGCACGCCCCGTAGCGGCGGACCTCCTCGACGCCGGGCCAGTCCGAGGGGCGGTCCTCCGGCAGGCCGCTGTCCAGCGGGTCGATACCGAAGGCGAAGAGCTGATCGAGGTCGGGCCGGTGCGGGACGCGTCCGAGGCTGTCGCGCAGCAGCAGGTTCGCGTCGAAGGCCTCGAGATGACCGAGGTAGAAGATGAGCCGATGACGCTCCGCGAACGGGACGCTCGTAGAGCGTCTCGTCGCGCACCAGGCCCAGCACCTCGTCGCTGCGCTCGCGGGCCGCCTGCAGCCGGCCCTGCAGCTGCCGGCGCAGGGACTCCTCGCGCGCCGCGCGATCCTTCATGAAACTGGGTACGCTCGCGCGCCGGCGACGGACGAATCGACGGGTCGGTGTCGAGACCTGCATGGCGGCGGAATCAGCAACAGACATGCCAGCGGACGGTCCCGAATCTACAAAGCGGCGCGGCTCCACGGGCATCGATCCTGCAACGACTGAACGCATGGATAAGGACCCCGTCTGCGGCGCAGCGGTGTCGCGCGACGACGTCGCCGGCCAGAGCCGCTTCCAGGGTAAGACGTACTTTTTCTGCTCTCCGTTCTGCAAAGAACGGTTCGACGCCGATCCGCAGGGCTATCGGTTGAGACGGCTGTCGGACAGGACGCCAAGCCCTGCGGGCGACGACGAGCAGTGACAAGGCGACCGCTCGCCGAGCGGCGAGCGCGCCAGAGCTAGACGGCGCCGATCGTCCGGATGCGCGCGGACGAGTCGTCCGGGCCGGGCGGCGGGGGGACGCGCGTAACGGTGCTGCGCGTGGGAGGCGTCGGCGTCTTCGACGGCGCGAGTGCCGGGACCGGGAGCCGGAGCACGAAGCGCGAGCCCTGGCCGGGACCGCCGCTCGAGGCCTCGACGCTGCCGCCGTGCAGCACGGCGAGATGGCGCACGATCGAGAGGCCGACGCCCAGGCTGCCCGGCGCCGACCCGCCCGGCAGCCGCAACCCCTCGAAGATCCTCGGCAGCAGCTGCTCGGGCACGCCGCGGCCGGTGTCGGTCACGGTGACGCGCCAGTTGGCTTCCTCGCGCGCGAGCTGCACGTCGACGCGTCCGCCCGCCGGCGTGAACTTCACGGCGTTGGTCGCGAGGTGGACCAGCATCTGCTGCAGCCGGATCGGGTCTCCCATCACGGGAAGGCTCGGCACGTCGCGGTGGACCTCGAGCGTCACGCCCTTCTCGAGCGCCGCGGCGCGCGGCCTCTCGAGCGACGTCTCCAGGATCGATGCGAGGTCGACGAGTCCCGCGCTGAGCCGCAGCCGACCGGAGCGCAGCTGCGCCAGGTCGTGCAGGTCGTCGACGATCTGGCTGCCGGCCTTCACCGCGCGGTGGATCGCCGCGAGGCCCTGCTGCACGAGCGCCCCGTCCTTCGAGCTCTCGGACAGGAGGTGCACCCAGTTCGCGATCGAGCCGAACGGACCGCGCAGCTCGTGCGACGCGCGCGACACCAGGTCGTCGCCCGTGGCCGCCTCGCCGACGACCACGCGTCCGCGTCGTCTCGCTCGCCGCGTCGCGCGCGCGGAGCGTCGCGCGGTTCTCGACGACGAACAGCAGGCTCGGCGCCGTGTCTCCCCCGCCGGCGGCCAGCCGGCGCAGGTGGACGCGCAGCGAGCGCGCGCCGGTGGCGTCGGGCGCGCGCTCGAGGTCGACGCTGCTCGCTTCGTCGGCCGCGCTCGATCGCTCGACGAGCGTGCGGATCGCGGCGGCGCTCCAGAGCCCGTGCGACAGCTCGAACAGCTCGCGCCCGATCGTCTCTGCGGGCGTAGTCGCGAGCATCTCGAAGTAGCGGGGATTCGCGCGCCTCACGCGCAGCGCGGCGTCGAGCACGAGCAGGCCGTGCGGAAGCGCGTCGAGGATCGCATCGCTCGACACGACGTCGGCGCCGTCGGAACTCGGGGAGGGAAGTCTTCGAGTCACGGAAACAAATGAATAGCAGAGCCACTCGTGGCGTGCAAGAGAAATGCGTAGCGCAGGCAGTCGTCGACCTTCCGAGCACTCAACGGCTTGGCGCTTCGTCAGCGCACCGTCTCGAGCGTGCCGCCGGGCCGTCACTCCGGGGCTTCCGGGGGCATCTTCCCCACCTTGTAAAAAGGACGAATCCGCTCTTGCAGAATTTGCAAACCGCCGCCGTCGACCGTCGCTAAGTCGCTCTGAATACGGCGGTCAGGCAGCCCGCCGACACTGGCACCTTCCCTGCAATGGACTGCTCCCTATGCTCGACCGACGAGTGGACCGGAGGCCACCATGTCCGTGCACCCCACGGCGATGCCCGAACCCCTCGATGCGGCTCAACTGCTCGCCGCCCTGAACGCCTTCAAGAAAGGCGACTTCTCCGTCCGGCTGCCGGAGGAATGGACGGGGGTCGCGGGCAAGATCGCCGACGCCTTCAACCAGACGGTCGAGATGAACGAGCGCATGGCGGCCGAGTTCGAGAGCTGAGCCGCGCCGTCGGCAAGGAGGGCAAGGTGAACCAGCGGGCCTCGCTCGGCGAGGCCCGCGGGCTCCTGGGCGTCCTCGGTGCAGCACGTCAACGCGCTCGTCACGGACCTGGTGCGGCCGACCACCGAGACCGCGCGCGTGATCGGCGCCGTCGCGAAGGGCGACCTCTCGCAGACGATGGCGCTCGACCTCGACGGCCGGCCGCTCGCCGGCGAGTTCCTGCGCACCGCCCGCGTCGTGAACACGATGGTGGACCAGCTCGAGCTCGTTCGCCGCCGAGGTGACGCGCGTGGCGCGCGAGGTCGGCACCGAAGGCAAGCTCGGCGGCCAGGCGACGCGTCAAGGGCGTCGCGGGCACCTGGAAGGACCTGACCGACAACGTCAACCCGATGGCGAGCAACCTGACCGGCCAGGTGCGCAGCATCGCCGCCGTCACGACGGCCGTCGCGAAGGGCGACCTCTCGAAGAAGATCACCGTCGACGTGCGGGGCGAGATCCTCGAGCTCAAGGACACGATCAACACGATGGTGGACCAGCTGCGCGCCTTCGCCTCGGAGGTGACGCGCGTGGCGCGCGAGGTCGGCACCGAGGGCAAGCTCGGCGGCCAGGCGCTGGTGCCGGGCGTCGCCGGCACCTGGAAGGACCTGACCGACAAGGTGAACTTCATGGCGTCGAACCTGACCAGCCAGGTGCGCAACATCGCCGACGTCACGACGGCGGTGGCGACGGGCGACCTGTCGCGCAAGATCACGGTCGACGTGAAGGGCGAGATCCTCGAGCTCAAGGACACGATCAACACGATGGTGGACCAGCTGCGCGCCTTCGCCTCGGAGGTGACGCGCGTGGCGCGCGAGGTCGGCACCGAAGGCAAGCTCGGCGGCCAGGCGAGCGTGCCCGGCGTGGCCGGCACCTGGAAGGACCTGACCGACAACGTCAACTTCATGGCGTCGAACCTGACGAGCCAGGTGCGCAACATCGCCGACGTCACCAAGGCCGTCGCCGGCGGCGACCTCTCGAAGAAGATCACGGTCGACGTGAAGGGCGAGATCCTCGAGCTCAAGGACACGTTCAACACCATGCTCGACCAGCTGCGCTCGTTCGCCTCGGAGGTGACGCGCGTGGCGCGCGAGGTCGGCACCGAAGGCAAGCTCGGCGGCCAGGCCGTGGTGCCCGGCGTGGCCGGCACCTGGAAGGACCTGACCGACAACGTCAACTTCATGGCCGGCAACCTCACGAGCCAGGTGCGCAACATCGCCGACGTCACGAAGGCCGTGGCGAAGGGCGACCTGGGCAAGAAGATCACCGTCGACGTGAAGGGCGAGATCCTCGAGCTCAAGAACACCGTCAACACGATGGTGGACCAGCTGAGCTCGTTCGCCTCGGAGGTGACGCGCGTGGCGCGCGAGGTCGGCACCGAGGGCAAGCTCGGCGGCCAGGCCGACGTGCGCGGCGTGGCCGGCACCTGGAAGGACCTGACCGACAACGTCAACTTCATGGCCGGCAACCTCACGAGCCAGGTGCGCAACATCGCCGACGTCACGAAGGCCGTGGCGAAGGGCGACCTCTCGAAGAAGATCACCGTCGACGTGAAGGGCGAGATCCTCGAGCTCAAGAACACGGTCAACACGATGGTGGACCAGCTGAGCTCGTTCGCCTCGGAGGTGACGCGCGTGGCGCGCGAGGTCGGCACCGAGGGCAAGCTCGGCGGCCAGGCCGACGTGCGCGGCGTGGCCGGCACCTGGAAGGACCTGACCGACAACGTCAACTTCATGGCCGGCAACCTCACGAGCCAGGTGCGCAACATCGCGGCCGTCACGACCGCCGTGGCCGGCGGCGACCTCTCGAAGAAGATCACCGTCGACGTGCGGGGCGAGATCCTCGAGCTGAAGGACACCATCAACACGATGGTGGACCAGCTGCGCGCCTTCGCCTCGGAGGTGACGCGCGTGGCGCGCGAGGTCGGCACCGAGGGCAAGCTCGGCGGCCAGGCCGCGGTGCCGCGGCGTCGCCGGCACCTGGAAGGACCTGACCGACAACGTCAACTTCATGGCGTCGAACCTCACGAGCCAGGTGCGCAACATCGCCGACGTCACGAAGGCCGTGGCGACCGGCGACCTCTCGAGAAGATCACGGTCGACGTCAAGGGCGAGATCCTCGAGCTCAAGGACACCGTCAACACGATGGTGGACCAGCTGCGCTCGTTCGCCTCGGAGGTCACGCGCGTGGCGCGCGAGGTCGGCACCGAAGGCAAGCTCGGCGGCCAGGCGGTGGTGCCGGGCGTCGCCGGCACCTGGAAGGACCTGACCGACAACGTCAACTTCATGGCGTCGCAACCTCACGAGCCAGGTGCGCGGCATCGCGCAGGTCGTGACCGCGGTCGCGAACGGCAACCTGCAGCAGAAGCTGAGCGCTCGAGGCGAAGGGCGAGATCGCCGCGCTGTCGCAGACGATCAACAGCATGATCGACACGCTCGCGACCTTCGCCGACCAGGTCACGACGGTGGCGCGCGAGGTCGGCGTGCAGGGCCAGCTGGGCGGCCAGGCCGCGGTGCCCGGCGCCGCCGGCACCTGGAAGGACCTGACCGACAACGTCAACCAGCTCGCGGCCAACCTCACGACGCAGGTGCGCGCGATCGCGGAGGTCGCGACCGCCGTGACGCAGGGCGACCTGACGCGCTCGATCCAGGTGCAGGTGCAGGGCGAGCTCGAGGAGCTCAAGAACAACATCAACGAGATGATCCGCAACCTCAAGGAGACGACGCTCAAGAACGCCGAGCAGGACTGGCTGAAGGGCAACCTGGCGCGCTTCACGCGCATGCTGCAGGGCCAGCGCGACCTGCTGGCGGTCGGCCGCATGATCCTGTCGGAGCTGGCGCCGCTGGTCGGCGCCAAGCACGGCGTCTTCTACATCGTGGCGGACGGCGCGGGCGAACCGCGGCTGCGGCTGCTCGCGAGCTACGCGTACCAGGTCAGGAAGAGCGTCAGCAACGAGTTCCAGCTCGGCGAGGGCCTCGTCGGCCAGGCCGCGATCGAGAAGCAGCGCATCCTGCTCACCAAGGTGCCGACCGACTACATCCACATCGCCTCGGGCCTCGGCCAGTCGGTGCCGTTCAACATCGTCGTGCTGCCGGTGCTGTTCGAGGGCGACGTCAAGGCCGTGATGGAGCTGGCCTCGTTCGAGGGCTTCAGCCCCACCCACCTCACCTTCCTGGAGCAGCTGACCGAGAGCATCGGGATCGTGCTCAACACGATCCAGGCCAACACGCGGACCGAGGACCTGCTGCGCCAGTCGCAGTCGCTCGCCGGCGAGCTGCAGAGCCAGCAGCGCGAGCTGCAGCAGTCGAACGACCAGCTCGAGGAGAAGGCGCGGCTGCTGGTGGTGCAGAACATCGAGGTCGAGCGCAAGAACCAGGAGGTCGAGCAGGCCCGCCAGGCGCTCGAGGAGAAGGCGGCCCAGCTCGCGCTCACCTCGAAGTACAAGTCCGAGTTCCTGGCGAACATGTCGCACGAGCTCAGGACGCCGCTCAACAGCCTGCTGATCCTCGCCGACCGCCTGGCCGAGAACGCCCAGGGCAACCTCGACGCGCGCCAGGTCGAGTTCGCGCAGACGATCCTCGCCTCCGGGCGCGACCTGCTCACGCTGATCAACGACATCCTCGACCTGTCGAAGATCGAGTCGGGCACCGTGCACGGTCGAGCCGGCCGAGGTGCTGTTCTCCGACCTCGCGGACTCGATCGACCGCTCGTTCCGCCACATGGCCGAGGCCAAGAACCTCGCGTTCGCGGTGGCGGTCGAGCGCGGGCCTCCCGCAGGGCTTCAACACCGACGGCAAGCGCCTGCTGCAGGTGCTCAAGAACCTGCTCGCCAACGCCTTCAAGTTCACCGAGAAGGGCAGCGTGTCGGTGCGGGTGGGGCGCGCCGCGCAGGGCTGGGACCCGGAGAACGCCTCGCTGCGCCGCGCGCGCGAGGTGCTCGCGCTCGCCGTGCACGACACCGGCATCGGCATCGAGCCCGAGAAGCAGGACATCATCTTCGAGGCGTTCCAGCAGGCGGAGGGCGGCACCAGCCGCCGCTACGGCGGCACCGGGCTCGGCCTCGCGATCAGCCGCGAGATCTCGCGGCTGCTGGGCGGCGAGCTGCGGCTCGAGAGCGCGCCCGGGCGCGGCAGCGTGTTCACGCTCTACCTGCCGCTCGAGCCCACCGACGCCGTGCTCGCGCTGCGGCCGATGCTGGAGGTCGTGGCGCAGGCCTCCGCCCCCCCGCGGCCGGTGCCGCGCGTGGTCGACGACCGCGCGAGCGTGGCGCCGGGCGACCGCGTGCTGATGATCGTGGAGGACGATCCCGGCTTCGCGCAGGTGATGGCCGACCTCGGCCGCGAGCGCGGCTTCAAGATCGTGGTGGCGACGCGCGGCGCCGACGCGATCGCGAGCGCGCGTGAGCTGCGCCCCGACGCGATCACCTTCGACATCGGCCTGCCCGACCTCGACGGCTGGCGCGTGCTCGACCGGCTCAAGGACGACCCCGAGACTCGCCACATCCCGGTGTTCCTGGTGTCGGCCGCGGACGAGCTCGAGCGCAGCCGGCGCAGCGGTGCCGTGGGCTTCCTCGCCAAGCCCGCGGAGCGCGGCCAGCTCGCGGCGGCGTTCGGCCGCCTGCGCGAGATCGTGGAGCAGGAGCAGAAGCGGTTGCTGGTGCTCGAGGCCGACGCGAGCCGCCGCACCGAGATCCTCGAGATCGTCGGCAACAGCGACGTGGAGGTCGACGCGGTGGCGACGGCGAGCGAGGCGCTCGCGCTGCTGTCGGCGCAGCGGTTCGATTGCATCGTGGTGAGCACGCGCGGCGATTACGGCCCGGTGCTCGCGCTGCTGCGCAGGCTCGAAGCGAGCTCGGAGCTGCGCGGGATCCCGGTGATCCTCTACGGCCCCGGCGAGCTGTGGGCCTCGGCCGAGGACGAGCTGCGTGCGTTGTCGTCGCGCATGGTCCTGAAGCAGGTGCGCTCGCTCGAGCGGCTGTTCGACGAGACGGCGCTCTACCTGCACCGCGACGCGGCGCGGCTGCCGGAGGACAAGCAGGCGATCGTGCGCCGGCTCCACTCCACGACCGAGGCGCTGGCGGGCCGCACGGTGCTGATCGTGGACGACGACGTCCGCAACATCTTCGCGATGACGAGCCTGCTCGAGCGCCACGGCATGCAGGTGATCAGCGCCGAGAACGGCCGCGAGGCGCTGCTGCGGCTCGAGAGCACGCCCGCGATCGACGTCGTGCTGATGGACATCATGCTGCCCGAGATGGACGGCTACGAGACCACGCGCGCGATCCGCAGCATGCCGGACCGCCGCACCCTACCGATCCTGGCGCTGACCGCGAAGGCCATGAAAGGCGACCGCGAGAAGTGCCTGGAGGCGGGCGCCTCCGACTACATCGCGAAGCCGGTGGAGGCCGACCATCTGGTCGCGCAGCTCCGCAGCTGGCTCCAGCGTTGAACGCGGTCTTGCCGATGACCCATTCCGGAGACGTCGCACTGCGCGAGCAGCCGCCCGCGCCCGTGAACGTGCTGCTGGTCGACGACCGCGCCGACAAGCTGCTGGCGCTCGAGTCGGTGCTGGCGGACCTCGGGGTGCAGGTGACCACCGCGCGCTCCGGGCACGAGGCGCTGCGCGCGCTCCTGCGCCACGAGTTCGCGGTGATCCTGCTCGACGTCAACATGCCGCAGCTCGACGGCTTCGAGACCGCCAGCCTGATCCGCGGGCGGCCCAGCACCGAGAAGACGCCGATCATCTTCCTGACCGCGGTGAGCGAGCTCGAGGCCGGGATGGCGCGCGGCTACGCGCTGGGGGCGGTCGACTACATCCAGCTCCCCGTCCAGCCCGAAGTGCTGCGGGCGAAGGTCTCGGTGTTCGTCGAGCTCTTCAAGAGGCGCGAGCAGGTTCGCGAGCAGGCGGAGCGGCGGCGGCTGCGCGAGGAGCGCGAGCACGCCCAGCGCCTGGCGGAAGCCGCCGACCGGCTCGACTTCGAGACGCGGCGCAACCGCTTCTTCACGCTGGCGCCGGACCTGCTGGCGATCGCAGACCTCGAGGGCCGCCTGCTCCAGCTGAACTCGAGCTGGGAGCGCAGCCTCGGCTTCGCGCACGACGAGCTGTGCGCGCGCTCGGTCGTCGACTTCCTGCACCCGGACGACCGCCAGGCGCTGCTCGACCAGCTGCGCGATCTCGTGGAGGGCGCGCCCGCCGCGCGCTTCGAGAACCGCTGCCGCCACGCCGACGGCAGCTACCGCTGGCTGTCGTGGACCGCCGCCGCCTTCCGGGAGGAGGGCCTCGTCTACCTGTTCGCGCGCGACGTCACCTTCCGCAAGCTGGCCGAGGAGTCGCGCCTCGAGCTGGTGCGCGAGCAGGAGGCGCGCAAGGCCGCCGAGCGCGACAACGAGCTCAAGGACCAGTTCCTGGCGACGCTCTCGCACGAGCTGCGCTCGCCGCTCACGCCGATCCTGGGCTGGGCCACGATGCTGCGCAACGAGCAGGTGGCGCCGGGCGAGGTCGCGCACGCGCTCGAGGTGATCGAGCGCAACGCGCGCCTGCAGGCGCAGCTGATCGAGGACCTGCTCGACGTCTCGCGCATCGTGACCGGCAAGTTCCGGATGGAGCCGACGCCGGTCGACCTGCGCTCGGTGGTGGAGAAGGGGCTCGACGCCGTGCGCCCCGCGGCGGACCAGGCGCCGCATCCACCTGGCGGTGGACCTGGGGCCTGGGCCGGTCAGCGTGCTCGCGGATCCCGAGCGGCTGCAGCAGGTGGTCTGGAACCTGGCCGCCAACGCCGTGAAGTTCAGCGGCGAGGGCGGCACGGTGCAGGTGCGCGTCGAGGCGGACGGAGAGAAGGCCCGCCTGAGCGTGCACGACGATGGCGTCGGGATCAGCCCGGACTTCCTGCCCCACGCGTTCGAGCACTTCAAGCAGGCGAGCCAGGGCAGCACGCGCACGCACGGCGGCCTCGGCCTGGGGCTCGCCATCGTGCAGCCACATCGTGCAGGCTCACGGCGGCAGCGTCGCGGCCGAGAGCGGCGGCATCGGCAAGGGCGCCACCTTCACGGTGGTGCTGCCGCGCGTGATCGAGGTCGAGCTGCCGGCGCCCGCCGCGACCGCAGAGCCGGCCGGCGCCGTCGCCGGCAGGGACGCGCTCCTGCGCGGGCGGAGGCTGCTCGTGGTCGACGACGAGGCCGACGTCCGCGACGTGCTGTCGCACGTGCTGGGCTGCCACGGCGCGCGCGTCACGACGGCCGCGTCGGTAGAGGAGGCGCTCGCGCACTTCGACGCGGAGCGCCCCGACATGGTCGTGAGCGACATCGGCATGGCCGGCGAGGACGGCTACGCGCTGCTCGAGCGGGTGCGCACGCTGCGCGGCGACGACGGCCGGCCGGTGCCGGTCGTGGCCGTCACCGCCTACGCGATGCCCGTCGACGCGGCCCGCATCCGCGAGTCAGGCTTCCGGGCCCACCTCACGAAGCCCGTCGATCCCCGCGTCGTCGTCGAGACCGTGCTGGACGCGCTCTCGGGCGACGCCGACGGGCAGGAGCCGGCCTAGGTCGCCCTGGCCCTGAGCAGGATCTCCACGCGACGGTTGAGCTGGCGGCCGCGCTCGGAGTTGTTCGTCGCGACGGGCATGGTCTCCCCGTAGCCAGTGGCCATCACGCGCTGCGGCGCGACTCCGTGCTCGACGAGTGCGCCGCCCACCGTTTCGGCGCGGCGCTGGGACAGGTTCATGTTGTGGTTCGCGGGCCCGATGGAGTCCGTGTGCCCTTGCACGACGACGGCCGTCTTGCGGTACTCGCCGAGGACACTCGCGACCTCCTCGACCGTCCCCTCGAGCCGCGGGGCCGAGCCGCGCGGAGTCGGGCCGGAACAGGATGTCGGAGTCGAAGCGCACGAGCAGCGTGTTGTTGTCGACGCGCTCCACGTGCGTCCCGGGGATGCGCGCGAGGCGCTCCTCCTGGGCGTCCATGTAGGCGCCGACCCCGGCGCCCACTGCGCCGCCGATCGCGGCGCCGACCAGGATCTGGTCCGCGTCGCGCTTGCCGGCGATCACCGCCGTCGTGGCTCCGGCGGCGGCGCCGATCGCAGCGCCCTTGGCGGTCTTGTCGCGATGCGTGACGCGCGACGACGTGTCCGAGCGATGGCCCGCGCAGCCGGCGGTCACGACCAGCACCAGGCTCACGGCGGTCGAAACGAGGATGCGGTTTTGCATCGGTTGACCTCCTGAAATCCTGCCTGAGTCTGTGCGTCTGCAAGGGGCGGTCCAAATCGCGTCCGGCATTCTGGACGCAGCCCACGCGTCAGCAAGATCCGGGCGCGCTTGAGGGCCTCGACAACGGCCAGTGCCGGCGTCGCGAGGTAGCCCTTTGTAGAAAGATCAGCCTCGCGATGTCTTGAATCCAGCGTGGCTGTCGCGCTCGTCGAGCAGCTCCGAAGAGGTGCGGAGCGCGCCGGCGTCGGCGTTCGCGATGCCGAGGGCTCGGCCCATGGCGTCGAGCACGTTCTGGTCCGGCGTGGGGTTGGAGGCACCGGGAGACTCGTCGCCGCTGTACTCGTTCTGGAGCACGTTCACGTCGGGATCGCCCATGCGGATCAGCTGCGCCTCGCGGCCCGGGATCGGCGTCTCTTCGTTCTCCACGGGGCCGACGCCCGTGACGAGGCTCTCGACCACGTGGCCGGTGAGAGAGGTGCTCTGGCCGCGCACGATCCAGCGGTCCTTCTGCCGTCTTCGCAGAACGGGACGTCGGTGAGGCATGTGCTCTCGTCCTTTCGATCAGAACCTGAACGTGATTCCGCCGACCGCGCGCCAGTAGTCGACGTTGCCGAAGTCGAGGTCGAACTCGCCGTCCGGGTCGGCGTCCTGCAGGTCGCGGAAGTAGCGGAAGTCGGCGCGCAGCCCGACGTGCTCTCCGAAGAAGCCCATGAGTCCGCCGCCGACGTTGATGCCGAAGTCGTTGCTGTCGATGCTGAAGAAGCGCCCCGGGTCCGCGAGCCGCGTCTTCATCAGCCCGCCGCCGACGGCTGCGTAGAGCCGCAGGTTGCCGGGCGTCGCGAACAGGAAGCTGCCCATCAGCGTGACGACGTCGTTCTCGGTGAAGGCGCCGGAGTCGCTCGAGCTGCCGAAGAAATCCGGCGTCGTCGCGAACTCGGCCTCGAACCCGACCACGCTGCCCACGAAGCCGAGCGAGCCTCCGTACGTCCCGCGGCTGCGTTCCGTGGCGCCGGCGAACGCCACGCCGCCAAAGCCGGTCAACAGGGTCTCGGCCCGCACGGAAGCGGAGCCGGCGAGCGACAGCAGGGCGACAGCGGTCAGCAGTCGGCGTGTCATGTTTCCTCCCCGGTTCATTGCACCTGGGTCGCTGTCGCTGCAAGAGGCGGTCCACGCGGGTCGAATCGGCCGCAACCGCGCCTGGAAACGCAGTCGAAACGCCGATCCGGGGCTGTTCGCTCTCACCCAATCCATCGCCTTTGTAGAAATGGGCGTCGTCGGCGCTCGCGGCATGCCGCTTGCTGGATTCCCCGGCGGGAGCGCGCGGAGGGACTCGGAATGGCCCGGTCGATGGCGTCGAGCACGATCACGTTCGGACTGGTGGCGGTGCCGGTCCAGCTCTATCCGGCGACGCGCGAGTCGGCCGGCCTCTCCTTCCACCTGCTGCACGCGAAGGACGGCGTCCGGCTGCGACAGCAGCTCGTGTGTCCGAAGGACGGCGAGGTGGTGGCGCGCACGGAGGCCGTGAAGGGCTACGAGCACGCGAAGGACGCCTTCGTGACGCTGACCGACAAGGAGCTGAAGGAGCTCGACCAGAAGGCGAGCTCCGGCATCGAGGTCGCGGAATTCGTGAAGGCCTCGGCGCTCCAGCCGCTCTACGTCGAGCGCAGCTACTACCTCGGCCCCGGCAAGGGCGGCGAGCGCGCCTTCGCGCTGCTGGTGGCCGCGCTCGGGGAAGAGGACCTCGTGGCGATCGCGCAGTACGCCGCGCGCGGCAAGGACTACCTGGTGGCGCTGCGGCCGTTCGAGGGCCGGCTGCTGATGCACCAGCTCTACCACGCCGACGAGGTGCGCCCGGTGTCGGAGATCCCCGCGCCCGAGGCCGCGGCAAAGCCCGCGGAGCTCAAGCTCGCGCGCGAGCTGGTGGCGCGCCTGACGACGGACCGCTTCGCGCCCGAGCGCTACGAGGACGAGGTCAGGAAGCGCATCCGCGCGCTGATCGAGCGCAAGGTCGCGGGCGGCGAGATCCGGACCGCGCCCGAAGGCCGCGCGCCCGCCAAGGTGATCGACCTGATGCAGGCGCTGAAGGCCAGCCTCGCGGCGGGCCAGGCCGAGAAGGACAAGCAGGCGCGGACCCGCGGCCGCCGGTCGGGGACGCTGCGGAAGGCGGGATAGCGATGAGCAAGCTGCTGCGCGGCGTCGTGGCCGGCTGGGGCGCCCAGAAGATGGGCTGCGGCTGCTTCGGCACCGTCCTGGCGTTCCTGTTCTTCTGGTGGCTGCTCGGAAACTTCGACATCTTCCGCTGAGCGCGAATCCGCAGGGCCCCGGCACCACGCCTGGGAAGCCCTGCGGATAGACTGTGCGCCGCATGCCCGCGCCGCGCGTCGTCGTGATCATCCCGGCGCTCGACGAGGAGCAGGCGATCGGCGACGTGGTGCGCGACCTGGTCCCGCTCGTCTCCCAGGTGATCGTCGTCGACAACGGCTCGCGCGACCGCACGGCCGAGCGGGCGCGGGCGGCCGGCGCGACGGTCGTGAGCGAGCCGCGGCGCGGCTACGGCCAGGCCTGCCTCGCCGGCATCGCCGCCGCGGGCGACGCCAGCGTGCTCGCCTTCGTCGACGGCGACCGCAGCGACGACCCGCGCCAGCTGGCGCAGGTGCTCGCGCCGATCCTGGAGGACCGCGCGGACCTCGTGATCGGATCGCGGAGCCTCGGCCGCCGCGCGCCCGGCGCGCAGCCGTGGCACGCGATCGCCGGCACGCGCGTGTGCGTCGAGCTGATGAACCTGCTGGCCGGCTCGCACGCCAGCGACCTCGGCCCTTTCCGTGCGATCTCGGCGGCGGCGCTCCGGCAGCTGGCGATGGCGGACCGCAACTACGGCTGGACCGTCGAGATGCAGGTGAAGGCCGCGCGCGCGGGCCTGCGCGTCGTCGAGGTGCCGGTCGACTACCGGCCGCGCGTCGGCAGGAGCAAGGTGAGCGGGACGCTGCGCGGGACGTTCGGCGCCGGAACCAAGATCATCGCCACGATCCTGCGCTACGCGCTGCCGGCGCGCGCGCTCGCGCTCTCGGCGGCGGGCCTGGTGCTGACGGCTTGCGTGCTGGCGTGGGCCTGGAGCGCGCCGCCGCCGGGGCGCATCGGCGCGCACCTCGCATGGTTCGGGCTCGCGTTCGTCGCGTACCTCGTCGCGCTCGCGGCCTCGCGCGGGCTCGGCCGGCGTGGGCTCCTGCTCTGCCTCGGAATGGCACTCGCCTGGCGTGCGGCGCTCGTGCTGGCGCCTCCGCTCCTGAGCAACGACATCAACCGCTACGTGTGGGAAGGCCGCATCCAGCTCCACGGCGGCAATCCCTATCGCTGGGGCGACCGGCCGGAGTCGCCGCGCTGGCTCGCCCTGCGCGATGCCGTCTACGAGGGGATGAACCACAAGGACTACACGGCCGTCTACCCGCCGCTGTTCGAGCTCGCGGCACGCGCGGTCGCGAGCGTGTCCGACTCCTTCGGCGCCATGAAGGCCTTTCTCGTCGGCTGCGAGCTGCTGACGCTGGCGGCGCTCGCGCGCTCGCTCCACCGCCGCGGCCTGCCGCGCGAGCGGCTGCTCGTCCTCGCCTGGAGCCCGCTCGCCCTCGTCGAGATCGCCGGCAGCGGTCACAACGAGGCCTTCGGCATGCTGTTCCTGGCGCTCGCGATCCTCGCGCTCGACTCCGGCCGTCCGCTGCTCGCGGCGCTCGCCGCCTCCTTTGGCTTCATGGCGAAGCTGCTGCCCGGGCTCGTGGCCGTGGCCTGGATGCGCCGCTTCCGCTTCTGGCACGTGCTGGCCGCCGCGGCGGCCGCGGCCGCGCTCGTCGCCCTCTACCTGGACGCCGAGTCGCGGAAGACGATGCTGCTGAGCCTGTCGAAGTACGCGAGCTTCTGGCGATTCAACGAGACGCTGTTCGCGCCGCTCGCCGCCGTGCTCGGCAGCCACGCGGCCGCCGTGCGGGCGGGAGCCGTGGCGACGCTCGCGCTGGCGCTCGGGCTCGGCTGGCGGCGGACGGAGACCGTCGCGGCCGCCACCCTGGTCGTGGTCGCGTCGCTGCTGCTCGGCCCCAACGTGCTGCCGTGGTACGCGCTCTGGCTGCTGCCGCTGCTCGTGCTGCGCGACGAGCCCGCGGCGCTGCTCTTCACCGGCACGGTCTCGCTCGCCTATCTCGTCTACCCCGCCTGGCAGTCGGGCGAGCCGTGGGCGCTCGGCTGGGGCTGGCGCGCGCTCGAGTACGGGCCGTGCGTCGCCGTCGCCGCCTGGCCGCTCCTGCGCCCGCGACCGGCGAGCCCCGCCTGACCGCCGGCGTCCGCTTCGACTATCCTTGCCGGACCCACGGAGGTCCTCGAACGATGCGCAAGCCGCTTCTCGCCCCGCTCGCCGCCGCCGCATCCTCGGCGCCACCCTGTCGTCCGCCGAGCAGCCCGTGCAGGGCTCGTTCGCGATCACCTGGGACGAGATCCAGTCGAAGCCGACCGGCACGAGCGGCATGGCGCGCTCGGTGCTGCGGTCGCCCACGGCGACGCTCGACGAGCTCGAGATCCACGTGACGGCGCTGCCCGCGGGCAAGACCACGCACGCGCCGCACACGCACGCGAACGAGGAGCTGATCGTGATCCGCGAGGGCACGCTCGACGCGTACCAGAACGGAAAGGTGACGCGCGTCGGCCCCGGGTCGCTGCTGTTCATGGGCTCGAACGAGCCGCACAACGTCACGAACGTGGGCAACACCACGGCCGTCTACCACGTCGTCAACTGGGCCTCGCCCGGGATGAAGCGGACGAGCTCCGCGAGCCCGGGCGACGACGTGCGGGCGTTCTATCGCGACTGGAGCCAGGCGGGCGTGGCGCGCGGGGCCGAGGGCTATGCGTCGTTCTTTGCCGAGGACGCGGTGCTGCTGCCGCCGAACGCGCTGCCCCTGAGCGGGCGTGCGGCGATCCGGGAGTGGCAGGAGCGCTCTCGGGCGGAGGCGGGCGCCGCCGGCACGCCGCCGTCGATCGAGGAGGACGAGCTCCAGATGAGCGGTGCCTTCGTGATCTACCGCAGCACGCTCAAGGGGCAGCGCGCGGCGAAGGCGGGCGCCGCCCCCGAGCCCTTCGAAACGAAGTACTTCGACCTGCTCCGGCGCAAGCCCGACGGCGGTTACGAGATCGTCCGCCGGATGTGGAGCAGCAACCTGCGCTAGCCGGCGGTCGATGCCCGAGCCACGCGTGCAGCAGCGGCCAGTGCGGCATACGCCCAGACCGTGACGGCGCCGACGACGACAAGCGCGGCCAGGGTCCCCCAGAACGCCGCGTCAGGTCCGGTCTCCCAGATGAGGGGCGCCGGTGCGGCCGACAGCTGCCACTCCGACCGGCCGAGTGCAAAGAGGTTCAGCGCACCGAAGATGTTGCCGCCGGCATGCAGGACCATGCTCGGCAACGTGGAGTCCGTGAAGAACGCCAGCGCGCCATACACGGCGGCGACGGCGAGGTAGAACGGAAGGAGCACGAGCCCCACCTCCGCGTGGGAAAAGTGCACGAGCCCGAAGAAGACGCCGGTCACGAAGATGGCGATCACCGGTCCGTGCCGACGCTCGATGGGCCTCTGCAGGTAACCGCGGAAGGCTGTCTCCTCCACGACCCCGGAGACGAGCGCACTCATCACGACCCACAGCAGCACCGTGACTGGCGGGTACAGCGCCGGGTCGATGTCTCGCTGCTGGGGAAGCGCGACGAGGCGACCGAGCACACCCTGCAGCAGCAGCACGCTCACGAGACCGAGCATCCCTGCCAGCAGCGCCGATCCCCAGACAGTCTCCGGCAGCCGGTTGGCGCGCGAATGAACGCGTCGCGTCTCGGCTGTCGATCGGGGCCATCCCCATCCGCGCACGAAATAGCGCCAATACAGCCACAGATACGCGGCCATGATCGGCACGCACCAGGGGAGCGCCGACTGGTGCCTGAGGTTCTCGGACACCAACCAGGCCCATGGAAGCGTCCCTGCAGCAGCCACGGCGATGCCGGCCGCGACCGCGCGTATCGCAACCGGAAGCCGAAGCCAGGACCGCTCGACGAAAGTCATCATTCCCCTTGCTCTGCGACTGGCGTCTGTCGACGACTGTACGTTACCGTAATCGTCACGGGCGGCGTCGACCTGCTGTCGGAGGAACGGATGGACAAGCCGCGCATCTTCCTGGGCTCGTCGTTGAAGCAGGAGAAGCTGGTGCAGGCGCTGACGCGCGGTCTCGAAGACGTCGCGCGCGTCGAACCCTGGACGACTTCGTTCAGTCCCGGGACCAGCACGCTGGAGCGTCTCCTCGAGCTCGCGCATCAGGTCGACTTCGCCGCGTTCGTGTTCGCTCGGGACGACTGGACGGCCAACAGCCCACCCGCAGCGGATCCCGCGGCCCCCGGCCAGGCCGCTCCGCGAGACAACGTGGTCTTCGAAGCCGGTCTCTTCGGTGGCGTCCTGGGAATGCGTCGAACCTTCATCCTCCATGCGAGCGGCGCGAAGCTTCCGAGCGATCTGCTCGGCCTCACGTGCGTTCGCTACGGCGACGCGACGACCGCCACGGAGGTGAGGACCATCAATCAGAAGCTTCGCAAGGCGATCGAGGACGAGGGCAAGGTCGCCCGCATCGAGGGCCTCTGGTGGCAGTTCTCCTTGACGGAGCGCAGCTCCAAGGAGCCTTCGGCCGTGAGTCTGCTGCGGATCTCGCGGGACCGCGACGGCCTGCTGGAGGTGAGCGGCCGCTCGTGGCAAGAGGACGGCAGCCTGTCCGCACGATACCGGAGCGAAGCCGCGAAGGAGCGGAGAGACCCACCGGGCGTCTTCTACTATTGGAACGGCGAACGGCCTCGGGACCCGAACGCGCCGAAGCTGGACGGGACGGGTGAGATCCGAATCGAGTCCGCCGATCGCGCGGCGGGCTACTTCACGACTCGCTCGGAAACCAACCCGAAGCTCAACGCGCGGACGTCAGGTGTTTACGTGCGCGCCGATCCTCAGGACTTGAGCATCCTCGACGGATCCGACGATCGGCAACGCGCCGAGCTGATCGCCACGCGGCTCAGCCATTGGAAGTCGATGACCAACGCCTGACACCAGCTTCAACCCTGTGTGGGGCGGCCCCGCGCTCCGGCTTCCGCGTCATGTACCAGGTGCGTTCGGGAGCTCACTCTCGAGTGACTCCCGGTAACGCACGCACCCGCGCAGGAACTTGGGCCAGGGCGGAACGGCCACTGCCGGCTCGACCTTCTCGGGCAAGAGCCCCCACAGCGCAGGGTGGTGCCAACAGAGATCTTGGCCCGTGCTGTCGCGGTGCGCTCGTATGCCCGCGCGCAGCCGTTTCACCTCCGCAACGAGCTCTGCGTGACTTAGCCTCTCAAGATCTTCGTCCATTTGGCACGCTCCTGGCGGGCCGACTCATCTCTACCTGTCGGCAGGTCGACCTCCGAGAAGCCGGTCGAGGTCGGTCCGGCGGTAGAGCCGGCCGTTGGCGACGACGGCGCGGATTCGCCGGGTATTGGCGATGTCGGCCAGCGGGTTCGGCGTCGAGGAGGACGAGATCGGCCAGCTTGTCCGCCTCGATGGTCCCCAACGAGTCCGCCATGCCCAGCACCCGCGCGGGGTTCACGGTTGCGGTCCGCAAGGCTTCCAGCGGAGTGAGCCCGGCCTCGACCAGAAGTGCCAGCTCCTCGTGCAGGCTGAGTCCGGGCACCAGCATCGGGATCCCTACGTCCGTCGCCGCCAGCAGCATGACTCCCGCCTCGTGGAGCAGGCGCGTGTTTTCCACCTGTAGCGAGAACCAGGGGGCCGAGGATCGAGCGGACTGTCCGGCCCGTCTCGGAGTCGAGCCTTTCCGCCCAGTTGCGGCGAACAGCCGGCGGAACGAGTTGCAGCTTCGTGGCGTCCGAAAGGATCTCGTTCGCGTTGACCACGTGGTGGTACCCGACCAGGGAAGGAGCCTCGGCCACGCGCGTTTCTCTTGTAGGCCTCGATCGTCTCCGAGCAGGCCGCGGGATTTCGCGTCTCGTAGAGACGGCGCTCGTGCCGGAAAAGCTCCAGCGGGCTCCGTTCGACCATCGCTGAACGGCCCATGTCGGAGAGAACGCGGGCGAACGCCTTCCGTTCGGACGTCGGCCTCGGTCGAGCAACCGAGGGCCATGGCCAGCAGATGCTCGAACGTGCGCTGGCCGGCGTCGGCGGCCTCCGCGGGCAGCACGCGGAACGGCACGTGGCCGTCCACGTGGATCCCCCTCTTTCGCGCCTGATCCATGATCGCGAAGTAGGCCTCGCGGGAGAGATTCGTGTAGACCTTGACGAAGTCCGCGCCATGATCGGTCAGTGTGTCCACTACTGCCCGAGCCTCTGCCGCCGTGCGGACGACGATCGGGTTACTCGTCAGGGGTGGGTCGCCGTCGACGGAGGGACCGTTGGCAAGGAGGCGGGGACCGAGAAGGTCGCTCCGTCGGCCAGCCGGCGCTTGACCGACCGCGTCAGCTCGAGAGCCGGATCGGCGGTCGCGTCGTTCATGTTGCGAACGGCCGTGACGCCGTGAGCGAGAAACAGCGGGAAATGCCACTCCGCGTTGCCAATCGAGTGGACATCCATGTCCCACGTCACGTTGGCGACGGAGTGGACGTGCATGTCCCACAAGCCTGGGATCAGGAAGCCGCCGCGTGCCGTCGACCAGGTTCGCGTCGTTGCGGTATCCGGACCTGCTCGGCCGGGCCGACGGCCGTGATTCGGTTCCCTGCTACAAGAACGGTCTGTTTGCCACGGAGGGTTCCATCCATCACATCGACGACGGTGACAGCTCGGATGGCCACGGTCGGGGCACCCGTCCGCGCCTCGCCGACCGTCACGGTCGGCGCCCGCGCCCGCATGCAGGCGGTGAGCAGCAGGCAGGCGATACCCAACAGGATCTTCATGACGGTCATTCACCGAATGCGGCGCAGCGTGGCGTGCTGGCCATAGCTCTCGCCCCACTTCAGGTGGATCGCCGCGCCGCTTGCAAAGTCGTAGGTCAGTATGAACTCGCCCGTTTCTCTGTTTCCAGCGTTCCACACGCCGATGAAGCCCAGGTCTTCGGCTCGTTCGTCACGGATCTCCAGTGTGCCCTGGAGGCCGGATGGGCTTTGATACGTTGCGACGAGGCCGTCCGAGCGAAACGCAACACGCCCCCACGGTTCCTCTCCCTGCCAGGCCGAGTCGGCTAGAACGAGGCGAAGGAATGCTCGGCCGTCAGTCTGCTGGTGCTTTCGAGCAATCTCCTCGCGCCTGGAGTCCGCTAAGCGGCTCCCGCCAGCAGACAGCCACTCACGATTGAAGCGTGCGAAATTGGGAGGTGAAACAATCCACATGACCTGGATCGGCTCGATCGCCTTGATCCCGTGCCAAGCTCCCTGAGGGACATAGATCACACTTCCTGCGACCACCTCGCGTTCAACATTCCCAACGACCCCGACTCCGTGGCCGGAAACGACAAACAGCACTTCGTCCTCGCCGTCGTGGATGTGTAGAGCGATACCGCGTCCCGCCTTCAACTGCTGCGTTCCGATCCCGAGCCGTTGCGATCCTCGGGCGGGATCCACCTTGATCAAGTGGTTCAACACCCTGTCGCCCTCATCGGGCCCCAATATGAAGCCCTGGGACCCGTCAGGCGTGGGTCGAGATGCAGCTATTGGACAGGCTACGCAGCCCGTCAGCACGAGTACGAAGATCAGTCCTCGTTTCATTGAGGTTCAGGGCGCCGTCGGGGGACTGCCGCTGGGCCGCGGTTCCCACGACGGCCTGGCCAGTTGGCGATTCCACTGCTGCCACGAATCAGTGAGCTCCTTGACCTTGTCCGGACGCTCGGCGGCACGATTCCGCGTCTCGCCGATGTCCTCAGACGAGATTGTAGAGACCAGCTTCCGAGAGATCGCGTAGAGCCGACGGATCCACGTCGACGAGGGGGCCGTCGCGAGTCTTCACCAGCTTCCAATCACCCTTGCGAATAGCCATCATGCCGCCGAGGCGCCAATACAGCGCGTCGTGCGGCGCGCCCATCGCTGTGCCCGTCAGATACGGCAAGAGGTTGACGCCATCGAGCTCCGATTCGTTCGGCGCTATGCCCGCGGCGGCAAGCACGGTTGGCAGAACATCGAGCTGAATGACCGGCCGGTGATCCACGCGTCCCGCGTCGAGGTGCCCTTTCCACGACATCGCAAACGCAACGCGAATGCCGCCTTCCCAGGTCTGCCGCTTCGAGCCACGCAGTGGACGGTTGCTCGACCCATTGACCGTCGTCGTCGGCATCGTCGGCCCGCCGTTGTCGTTCAAGAAGATCACGAGCGTCTTCTCTTCGAGCTTCTGATCGCGCAGGGTAGTCAGCGTTCTCCCAATCGCATCGTCCATCGCGGACACCATGGCGGCATACGTACGACGCCGTGGGTCTGCGATGCTCGGGAAGCGAGCGAGGTACTTCTCGGGCGCTTCCATCGGGACGTGTGCGGCGTTGAACGCGAGATACATGAAGAACGGTTCTGACGCGTGCTGCTTGATGTAAGCGACGGCCCGATCGCCGAGCGTGTCGGTGAGGTACGTTACCGAGGAGGCGGGCGTCATGCCGTCCAGCAGCGGGTCCGGCAGATTCGTACCAACGTCGGTATGGGCAACTGTCACATACGAATGGTCGGCGCCGAGGAATCCGTAGAACTCTTCAAAGCCGCGACGCATCGGGTGCAATCGATCCGCCGAACCGAGATGCCATTTGCCCAACAAGACCGTGCGGTATCCGGCCGCCATCAGCCTTTCCGCCATCGTCGTCTCGGTTGGCGGCAACCCGTATTCGGGCGATCCGTCCGGGTTGAATTCGTAGCCGAAACGTTGCGGATACCGGCCGGTCATGAGGCCGGCCCGCGAGGGGCTGCAATAGGGGCCGCTCACGTAGGCGTCGGTGAAGCGGATGCCCTCTGAGCGATCCGATCGATGTTCGGTGTTGGAATATCTCGGCTGCCGTAGACGCCAATGTCCGCGTAGCCCAGGTCGTCTGAAACGATCAAGACGATGTTCGGTCGGTGTGTCTGGCCGCGTCTCGCTCGGTGAACGACACCGACGATGGTCAGAAGGATGGCGGTCGCGGCGAGCGCACGGCGCGGCATTCAACGCAGCGCGGCCAACTCGCTCGCCGAGAACTCGAGTATGACCTCGGGGCGCTGACCGAAGTCGCTGTAGCGAAGCCAAGTCGGTCGCACCCTGACGTGAATGAGCCCCGGCCAATTCGCCAGGCGCTCTCGGCCATCCGGATAGACACCGAAATACAGCTCCCTGATTCGGTCCAGCTCAGAACCGCCCGGTTCGTCGGCAACACCCTCGTACTGGACCGTCTGCTCCTCACCTTGACCCCAACCACCCACGACGAGCGCCACCTTCGGCGATTGCCGCAGGTTCTGAGCCTTTCGGCTCGTCTGCAGCGTGTCGAACACGACCTCGAAGTCGTCCCCGATGGCCACGCCCACGATCGCAGCCTGGGGCGCGCCGCTCGCCGATACGGAGGTCTGTACCGCCACCCGGTAACGACGCATGAAAGCCAACAGTTCTGCCCTGGTCATGGACTCTCTCGCTCGCCACACCGTCGCACGCACCCACCACGTCGTCGAACACCTAGTTTGCAGATTGGATGGTCGGCTAAGACGAGCGAGGGCTGCAAGTGGGATTGGTGAGTGGGCCGGCGGCAGGCCGAGGGGCGGTCTGGCCTCCGCTAGCGGGTGGCGGCCGCCTTCTTCGGCTTCGTCAGGAAGGGCTGGAGGGCCGCGGTGTCTGCGCCGCGGCCGGCCTTGTCGAGGCGGGGGAGCGCCTCGCCGAGGAACGACTGGACGTCGGCGCGCGCCATGAAGGCCTGCGCGTGCTCGGGCTTGAGGCTGCCGCGGATCCAGTCGAGGTCGGCGGCCGCCCGCGCCCAGGCGTCGGTCGCTTCGGCGGGCCGGCCCAGCTTCTCGAGCGCGCGCGCGAGCGCGGCGCGGGCCATCACCAGCACCGGCCGCCCCTCGTACTTCTCGGCCAGGCTGATCGCGTCGAGAGCCGAGCGGCGCGCGGGCTCGGCGCGGCCGAGCGTCGCCTGCGCCGCCGCCAGCGTGGCGAGCGCCTCGGCCTCGACCGGGCGCCGCCGCAGCTTCTCGGCTTCCAGGCGGGCGCGCGTCGCGAGAGTGACGGCCTCGGCCGGGTTGCCCTGCGCGAGGCGCAGGCGCGCGAGCGCGACGCTCGCCTCGGTGGCGTGCGCGAGGTGCGCGCTGGCGCGGGCCTGCGTGATGGCGTGCTCGAGCACCTCGGCTGCCTCTGCGGCCTTGCCGCGCAGCCGCAGGAGCTCGGCCTGCGCGAGCTGGACGTCGATCTCGACGCCGCCCGCGTGCCCGTGGCCGGCGAACTTCGCGGTGTCGGCGATGAGCGCCTCCGCCTCGTCGGCGCGGCCGAGCAGCGCCGCGAGCCGCCCGAGCGGCGCCTTCACCTCGGCGATGTCGTGCTCGGCCTTGAGCTTGGTGTAGGTGTCGAGTGCCGTCGAAAGCGAGGTCCAGGCGTCCGCGTAGCGGCCCTGGCGCGTGTAGACCTCGGCGAGGCCGCTGTGGGCCATGCCGACGCCGATCGGCTGGTTGATCTCCTGGAACACCGGCAGCGCCGCCTGGAACGCGGTGAGCGCTTCGGCGAAGCGCCCCTGCGCCGCGTAGACCTGGCCGAAGTACTGCTGGTTGATCGCGACCTCCTGCTTGGCGTCGGTCTTCGCGAGCTGTGCCTTGGCCTGCTCGAGGTAGACGAGCGCGTCGTCGTAGCGGCCCATCAGGCGGTAGGCGTCGGCCACCTTGTCGAGGCGGTTCGCGATCTCGGAGGCGTTGCCGCGCTCCATCTCGATCTGCAGCGAGTCGCGGAAGGCCTGCAGCGAGCGCTGGAGGTCGCCGGCCGACGAGTAGGTCATCCCCATGTTGTGGAGCACGAACGACTCGCGCGCGCGGTCGCGCATCTCGCGCGCGATCCGCAGCGCCTCCTTCTCGGCGGCGATCGCCTTCGGGATGGCGCCGGCCTGCTCGTGGAGCGAGGCGAGGTTGGTGAGCGTCACCACCTGGCCGCGCTTGTCGCCCGCCTTGCGGCGGTAGTCGAGCGAGAGCTGCAGGCTCTCGAGCGCCTTGTCGAGCTGCGCGGTGTCGCGATACGCGTTGCCCAGGATCGAGTGGATCGTGCCGAGCGCCTCGGTGTCGTCCTTGAAGCGGCCGGAGCCGAGCGTCTCCTTCAGCATGCGGATCGCGTCCTCCGAGCGGCCGGCCTGCCACATCACGCCGGCGAGCTCGATCTCGGCGGCGCCGTAGCCCGGCGACAGCTGGAGCACCTTCTGATAGGCCGTGATCGCCTCGGGCTGCTGCCCGAGGCCGCGCAGCGTGGCCGCGAGCCGGTACTGCACGTCGGGGTCTTCGGGATAGAGCGCGGCGAGCTCGCGGTAGCTCTTGGCGGCCGTTTCGAGGTCCTCCTTCACGGTCGCGACCGCGGCGTGGATCTGGTAGCGCTGCGCGAGCGGCAGCGGGGCCTTCTCGGCCAGCGCCTGGGCGCGCTCGGCCGCGCTCTCGGCCTCGCGCTGCTCGCCCGCGTCCGCGTAGGCCTCGGCGAGCCGGGTCCAGGCCATCGCGAAGCCCGCGTCCTTCGCCGTGGCGTCGCGCAGCTTCGCGATCGCGTCCTGCGCGGAGCCGGCGCGCAGCGCCGCCGCCCCCTCGTGGAAGAGCCGCAGCGCCTCGACCGAGGAGGTCGCCACCTCGCTGAAGGGGCGCGCCACGTCGCCCTTGATCTGCTCCGGCGTCAGGTCGAGCTGCTGCTTGACGGCGGTCGCGATGTGGTCGACGAGCGACAGCACGTCGCCGTGCCTGGCCTCGGCCTTGATCGGCTGGGTGACGCCCGAGCCGGCCTGGCGCAGCGAGAGGTCGAGCCGCACGGTGTCGCCCGACTGCACGAACTGGCCGTAGAGCACGGTCTGCGCGGGCGCCCGCTTCGAGATCGCCTCGAGCGCGGACGCGTCGAAGCGCGTCTGCGCCTCGGCGCCGATGTCCTTCAGCACGCGCAGCACGCGCTCGCCGGGGACGGGCCGCACGTAGCGCGACTGCGCGAGGTCGGTCACCAGCATGTCGGCGAGGCCCTCGCGCATCCAGTCGAGCTCGGCGGAAGCCGCCGCGTTGGTGAGTGGCAGGATCGCGAGCGTGCGCACCGGACCGGCGGGAGCCGCCGCGGCCGCGGCAGCCGCCGCACGCTCGGCGCGCGGGCGCAGCGCCACCCACCAGGCAAAGGTCGCGGCGGCCACCGCGAGCAGGCCGAAGGCCACGATCGTCTGCCGCCGGCGCTTGAACGTGTGCGAGACGCGTAGCGTCAAGGAGGAGGAGACGCCCTCGCGCTCGAGGTCGGCGAGCACCTCGCCGGCGCGCTGGTAGCGCAGCTCCGGGTCGATCTCGAGGCAGCGCTTGACGACGCGCTCGAGGTACTTCGGGATCTGGGCGTGGATCTCGCGCACCGAGCGTGGCCGGTGCGAGAGCCGCATCATCACCTTCGACATCGGGGTGTCCGCCTGGTAGGGCAGCTCCCCGGTCAGCATCTCGTAGAGGATCACGCCGAAGGAGAAGACGTCCGACGCCATCCCCGCGCGCTCGCCCTTCACCTGCTCGGGCGACATGTAGTCGGGCGTGCCGACGATCGCGCCGGTCGCGGTCATGCTGGTGCCGTCGGTGGCGCGCGCGATGCCGAAGTCCATGAGGTGGGCTGTGCCCGTGCCCGCCGCGACCATGACGTTCTGCGGCTTCAGGTCGCGGTGCACGATGCCCTGCGAGTGCGCCTCCTCGAGCGCGCCCAGGATCTGGCGCGCGAGCGGCAGCACCTGGCTCACCGGGAGCGGGCCCCGGCGCCGGATCAGCGCCTTGAGGCTGTCGCCCTCGATGTACTCCATCGTGAAGAACTTGATCCCCTCCGCCTCGCCGAGGTCGAAGATGCGGACCACGTTCTTGTGCGTGACCTTGCGCGCGAGCACCAGCTCCTGCTTGAAGCGCGCGAGCGCGTCGGGGCCCTCCGCGGTATCGAGCCGGATCGTCTTGAGGGCGATCAGCTTGTCGACCTCGCGGTCGCGCGCCTTGTAGACGCGGCCCATGCCGCCCTGGCCCAGGATGCCGACGATCTCGTAGCGGTTGGCGAAGACCGTGCCGAGGATCAGCTCGCCGGTCGACGAGATGCCCGACGTGCCCCCGGAGATCCCGCCGGCGCTCGGCGAGGTCGCGGCGAGGCTTCCTCCCGCGGTGCGACCCGTGTGCACATGCGTCTCGGCCTCGCCTTCGCGCTGCGTCGGCGTGGCGGGGTCGACGCGCGCGCTCGGGCGAGGCGAATGTTCGGTGATGGCTGTCCGGCTCGCCCGATCCTCGAGCGGCGCCCGACAGCCCTCGCACTCCGTCCGCCCGACAGCGTTATCCCGCCCGCAGCGGGGACACTTCATGCCGCGGAGCTTACCTCACGGCGGGCGGGTTCGCGCTCAGTTCAGCTCGCGGCCGCAGTCGTGAGCCGTCCCGCCTCCGGCCTGGCACACCATGAAGCTCGCCGACTCGGCGCGCGCGATGATCTCGCCCGGGCTGTTGCGGCAGACGCCGCCCGAGCAGCGCGAGAAGCTCGACAGGCTCGACTTGACCGTCGCGACCATCGCGGCGAGGTACGACTGCGCCGCCGCCTCGTCGCCGCTGTTCCACGCCGTGATCGCCCTGTCCAGATCGCGCGAGAGCGAGCCCTTGGTGTTCTTCTTGATGAACGGAGCGAGCCCGCCGGTCAGGACGTTCGTGCCGTTGAGCGAGCTCGCGAAGTTGGCGAACTTGTCGTCGACGATCTGGGCGAGCGGGCGCGAGTCCCAGCCCGTCAGGAACAGCGAGAACTGGCCGCCGCGCCCGATGTGGCTGCCGCAGCCGGCCGTGATGTCGGCGAAGATCGGGCCCTCCGAGACCGCCGGGTCGTCGTCGTCCGTCGCCTGGAAGAGCCGGCGGCTGGGGCAGGACCTCGCAGTCGGCCAACTGAGCCCGAAGGGCGCTTCGTCGAAGTGGTGCTGCTGCGTCGCGCCGAAGACGTCGGCGCTCGTCTCCGCGACGGAGACGAGGTAGTAGCAGAGCCCCACGGGGCCGACGTTGCGCGTGAAGCAGCCCACGTAGGACGGGATCGTGCGCGAGAAGCCGTCGGGCAGGCCCACGAGCGAGCCCTGGAGCACGCCGCCCGGGCACCTGGCTCTGCTCGATCAGGTAGGTGCGGCTCGCCGAGAAGCCGGAGGTGTTGACCTTCTCGAACGTCAGGTCGTAGCCGACCGCGGGATTGACGAGCACGTTGTTGCCCGCGCTCGTCCAGGCGGCGTCGGTGAGCGTCGCGTTGCCGACGCCGTACGGCGGGTTGCCCGTGGAAATCACCTGAGCCGGCACGCCCGGGTTGGCGACGAGCTTGCCGCCGCTGCGCTGGGCCACGTAACGGATCACGCGCCCGCTGCTGTTGGCCGTGAGGAACACTTCGGCCCCGTTCGCGGGATCGTCGCCGGTCGGGGCGTTGTTGCCGATCGCCGCGTTCACGCCCTGGCCGATGCCTGCGACGAAGTCGGGGTTCTGGACCGCGCCCTGGCGGCTGATCACGACCACCCGCCCTTCGTTCGTCGTCACCAGCGCCTCGCCGGTCTTGGGGAAGAGCGCGAGCCCCTTGCCGGTCGTGCCCGCCGGCAGGTTGGCGACGAGGATCGACGTCGCGAGCGCGCCGCCGGCGAGCTCGGAAGCCTTGTAGGCCCGGAGCTGGCCGGGACCGAGCACGAGCACGTCGCCCGGGTTGTACTTGGCGCCGGCGACGACGGCGATGGCGTTCGAGACGAAGCGCACGTCCGCCAGCTGGCTGAGGCCGGGCACGACCAGCGGGCCGTGGTTGGAGCCGTAGCCCGAGGCGGGGCAGAGCGGGTCGCCCGTGATGCAGCGCGGAACGTACAGGATGCGGCTGTCGTTGACCGCGGCGATGTTGCCGAAGGTGTCGAGCGCCACGCCCTTCGCCTGCGAGAACGCCGCCGCCACGCCGCGCAGCGCGCACTGCTCACCGTCGGCGTCGCAGTCGAAGACCTGGATGTCGCCGGTCTGGGTCGAGCTGGCCGCGACGATGCTGAGCCCGCCGCCCGAGCCCACGCCCTTGAAGAGCACGGCGAGCCCCTTGAAGTTCGTGCCCTGGCCGCCCGCGATCACGCTGCGCGACTCACCGGTCGCGAAGTCGACCACGCAGGCAATGTTGTTGTTCGGGCTGGAAAAGTAGACCGCCGTGGCGCGAGCTGTCGGGATCGAAGCAGGGCGTCTGGGCGGCGGCCGGCTCGGCAGCCAGCAGCACTCCCAGCAAGAGGAGAGACGGCGGGGCGACTCGGCGGATCGTCAGTGACATCGGCAACCTTCCTTGGTGCGTCTCATGGGAACGGGTTGTAACAGCCGTTGGCGGCGCCGCAGCTGAAGAAGCGCGCGGACTCTGCGCGCGAGATCGTGTTGTTCGGGGTCTTGAAGTAGACGGTCTCCCGAGCCGACGCTGCCATGAGCACCGGGGCGGCGCCGAGCACCGCGAGGGAGACGATCGAGCCGCGGACGACGGCGGGCGAGAGCATGGGTCCCTTCCTCTTCTCAGTGCGGCGCACGACGGCTGGTGTTGCGTCGCGAGGAGGGGACTGCGACGAATCGCCACGGCCACCGAAGACGCCAACCCGAAACGGAAACGCGTGCGAACGACTTTGTGGAATGCGAAGGATTTTGGCGGGCGGATGGCGAACTGTCAAGAAGAACACTTCAACCGATGGGTACCTTGTGTACTTCAGGGCCGCTTTACGATCGCTCCGCCCTTCATCACGAAGGCCACGTCCTGAAAGCGCCGCGACGTCTGCGAGCGGATCGCGCTTCACGGCGACGAGGTCGGCGAGCTTGCCCTTCTCGACCGAGCCCAGGTCGGACTCGGCGCGCAGCAGCCGGGCGGCCTCGAGCGTCGCGGCCTGGATCGCCTTCATCGGCGGCATGCCGGCCTCGACCATGTAGACGAACTCCTTGGCGTTGTCGCCGTGCGGCGAGACGCCGGTGTCGGTGCCGAAGGCGATCTTGACGCCCGCCTTGTACGCGCGCGCGAAGCCCTGCGCCCCGACGGCTCCGATCGCGGCCGCCTTCGGCCGCACCACTTCGGGAAACCATCCCGGCACCTTGGCCATCTCGCCCGTGAAGCGGCCCGCGCTGAGCGTCGCCACCAGGTACGTCCCGTGCTCGAGCATCAGCTTCACGGCCTCGTCGTCGAGCCGCGTGCCGTGCTCGATCGAAGTAGACGCCGGCGCGGATCGCGCGCTTCATCCCTTCGGCGCCGTGCGCGTGCACCGCGACCGCGAAGCCGTAGTCGCGCGCCGTCGCGACCACGGCCGAAAGCTCGTCGTCGGTGAACTGCGGGTTGTCGGGGTTGCGCGCGAGCGAGAGCACGCCGCCCGTGGCGGTGAGCTTGATGAGGTCGGCGCCGTCCTTGTAGCGCTGGCGCACGGCCTTGCGCGCGTCCTCCGGCCCGTTGAGGACGCCTTCGGCCGGCCCGGGGTCGGAGGCGAGCGCCGCCGCGAAGCCGTTCGTCGGGTCGGCATGGCCGCCGGTCGTCGCGAGCGACTTGCCGGCCGTGTAGATGCGCGGGCCTTCGACCCAGCCCTTGCGGATCGCGTCGCGCAGCGCGACCGTCACGTTGTAGCTGTCGCCGAGATTGCGGACCGTCGTGAAGCCCGCGCGGAGCGTCGTGCGCGCGTGGCTCGCGGCCTGCAGCGCCATGTCGGCGGGGTTGAGCGTGAAGCGCTCGATGTAGGAAGTGGGCGAGAGCTGGCCGCCGAGGTGGACGTGCATGTCGATCAGGCCGGGAACCACCGTGAGCTGTCGCAGGTCGACGACCGTCTCGCCCGCGGCGGCGGCGCGGTAGCCCGACACGATCTCGACGATGCGCTCGCCCTCGACGACGATCGTGACCTCGCGGCGCGGCGTCGTCGGAGCGGCCGTCGATCAGGCTGCCGGCCTGCACCAGCACGCGGGCCGGCGCGGCCGGTGCCTGGGCCAGGGCCGGCCGAGCCGCGGCGAGCGAAAGCACGGCGGCGATGGGGAGGAGCGAGGCGGCGTGCAGGGCTCGGGCGGGCGTCATCGGTGCTCTCCTTCTTATTGGGTCGGCGGAGGCGGGATTCTCGGCGGACGTGCGCGCCGGTGTCAATCGACGGTCGGCGGTGCTAACGTTGGCCGCACGGGAGTGCAAGCATGAAGAACACGATTGCGCTGGTGCTCGCGGCGAGCTTCGGCGTCCTCGGTGCCGCCCGGCTCACGGCCGCCGAGTGCGCGGGGCTCGAGCGCGGACGAGAAGAAGGCCGGCTACGTGCTGCTGTTCGACGGCGCCACGATGAAGGGCTGGCACGGCTACAACGGGCAGAAGACGCCGGCCTGGAAGATCGCGGACTGCAGCCTCGAGACCGCGGGCACCGAGGGCAACTACGGCAGCGACCAGCGCGCCGACCTCTCCACGGACCAGCAGTTCACGAACTTCGAGCTGAGCCTCGAGTGGAAGGCCTCGAAGGGCGGCAACAGCGGCGTGATGTACGGTGTCGTGGAAGACCCGAAGTACAAGACGGCCTGGATGACGGGCCCCGAGTACCAGTTCATCGACGACGTCGGCTTCCCGCAGAAGCTCGAGGAGTGGCAGAAGGCCGCGGCGAACTACGCGATGCACGTGCCGAACGCGCAGAAGCAGCTGAAGCCGGTGGGCGAGTGGAACACCACGAAGATCGTCGTGAACGGCAAGCACGTCGAGCACTGGCTGAACGGCAAGAAGGTGCTCGAGTTCGAGCGCTGGAACGACGAGTGGAAGAAGCTGCGCGACTCGGGCAAGTGGAAGGAAGCGCCCGACTACGGCTCGGCGGCCAGCGGCCACATCGTGCTCCAGGACCACGGCAGCGCGTTCGCCTTCCGCAACATCAAGCTGCGCCCGCTGCCTTGACGGGACGTGGCTGATCGCGCGCTGATGCGGGGCGCGCTCGCCGTCCGGGGCGTCTCGAAGAGCTACCGCGGCCACGAGGCCGTGCGCGACGTGACGCTCGACATCGCGCCGGGAGAGCTCGTCACGCTGCTCGGGCCCTCGGGCTGCGGCAAGACCACGCTGCTTCGCCTGGTGGCGGGCTTCGAGCGCCCCGACTCGGGCACGCTCGCGATCTCGGGGAGCGACGTGACGGCGGTGCCGCCCTACAAGCGGCCGGTCAACACGGTCTTCCAGCACTACGCGCTCTTCCCGCACCGGAACGTGGCCGGCAACGTGGCTTTCGGGCTCGAGATGCGCGGGACGCAGGCTCCGGAGATCAAGGCGAAGGTCGCGCAGGCGCTCGCGCTGGTCCGCCTCGACGGCTTCGCCGAGCGCGCCGTCTCCGAGCTCTCCGGCGGGCAGAAGCAGCGCGTGGCGCTCGCGCGCGCGCTCGTGCTCGAGCCGGAGCTGCTGCTGCTCGACGAGCCGATGGCGGCGCTCGACCCGAAGCTGCGCCACGAGATGCAGGTCGAGCTCAAGAACCTGCAGGAGCGCGTGGGGATCACGTTCCTGTTCGTGACCCACGACCAGGACGAGGCGCTGCTGCTCTCGGACCGGATCGCGGTCATGAACCGGGGGCGGATCGAGCAGGTCGATGCCCCCGAGGCCCTCTACGAGAAGCCGCGGACCCGCTTCGTCGCGGACTTCCTCGGCGTGCAGAACCTGCTGCGCGGCACGGTGCGCGAGGTCGCGGGCGGGATCGCGCGCGTCGCGACCGAGGGCGGTCTGCTGATCGCGGCGCAGGACGACGGCGGCTACCGGCCGCAGGCGCCGGTCTGGATCGGGCTGCGCGCCGAGCGCATCAGCCTGGTCGAGCGCGAGGCGAACCTGCTCGAGGGCGCGATCGACGACGAGATCTTCCTGGGCGACTGGACCGAGTGGCGCGTCCGCAGCGGCGCGTCGGTGCTGAGCGTGGGTGAAGGAAACGTGCTCGCGCGCGACCGCAAGCGCGGGGACGCGGTGACGCTCTCGTTCCCGCCGGAGGCGGTGCTGCGGCTCGAGGACGGGGAGCCTCTGGCGTGAAGCGCGACCCGCGCGTCGCCATAGCACTGCTCGTCCCGTCGCTGCTGCTGCTGGTCGTGCTCTTCTACCTGCCGCAGCTGCTCCTGTTCGTGGTGTCGCTCGGCCACCGCTCCGCCTACGGGGGCGTCGTGCGGACGCTGTCGCTCGAGAACTACGCGCGCGCGCTCGAGCCCCTGTACCTGGGCATCCTCTGGCGGAGCTTCGGGCTCGCGGCTTTCACGACGCTCGCCTGCCTCGCGCTCGGCTTCCCGTTCGCCTGGTGGCTCGCGCGCCGCGTCCCGCTCCGCTCGCGCAGCGCTCTGCTCGCGCTCGTCGTGCTGCCGTTCTGGACGAGCTTCCTCGTGCGGATGTACGCGTGGATCGTGCTGCTGCGCTCGGAGGGGCTCGTGAACCTCGCGCTCGCCAGCCTCGGGCTGCCGCGGGTCGAGCTGCTCTACAACGACTTCGCCGTTCTGGTGGGCCAGACCTACGGCGAGCTGCCGTTCATGATCGTCCCGCTCTACGTCTCGCTCGAGAAGCTCGACAACGCGCTCGTCGAAGCCGCCGCAGACTGCGGCGCCTCTCCCGCGCGCGCGTTCTGGAGCGTGGTCGTGCCGCAGACGCTGCCCGGCATCGCCGCCGGCTGCCTGCTGGTCTTCATTCCGTCGCTCGGCGCCTTCCTGGCGCCCGATCTGCTCGGCGGCGGGCGCACCGCGTACGTCGGGAACCTGATCCAGAGCCAGTTCGCCGTCGCCCGCGACATGCCGTTCGGCGCGGCGCTGTCGTTCGTGCTCTCGCTGCTGGTCGTCGTGCTGCTGCTCGTGTTCCGCCGGCCGCTGAAGGCGGCCCAGGAGCTGTGAGTCCTCGGCGTGGATTCGTCCTCGGCGGCTTCTCGCTCGGGGTCTACCTCTTCCTGTATGCGCCGATCCTGGTGCTCGCGGCGCTTTCCTTCAACGCGAGCCGGCTGTCGGCGTCGTGGGACGGCTTCACGCTCGACTGGTACGCGCGCGCTGCGGCGAATCCCGCCATCCTCGGCTCGCTGCGCAACAGCCTGATCGTCGGCGCCGTGGCGACGTTCGCCGCCACCGCCGCGGCCACGGCGGCGGCGCTCGCGTTCCACCGGCACCGCTTCCGCCGCCAGGGCGCGCTCGAGGCGCTGCTGACGCTGCCGACGGTCGCGCCCGAGATCGTGCTGGCGGCGTCGATGCTGCTGCGTGTTCGCTGCGCTCGGCCTGCGGCTCGGCTTCCTGACCGTGATCCTGTCGCACGCGGCCTTCACGGTCTCCTACGGCTACGTCGTGGTGCGGGCGCGCATCGCGGGCTTCGACCGCTCGCTCGAAGAAGCCGCGCTCGACCTGGGCGCCCGGCCGCTGCAGGTCTTCTGGAAGGTCACGCTGCCGCTGATCCTGCCGGCCGTGATGGCGGCGGGTCTCCTGGTCTTCGCGCTCTCGATCGACGACTACGTCGTGACCTCGTTCGTCGCGGGCGTCGGCGCCACCACGCTGCCGCTGCAGATCTACTCGATGGTGAAGAGCGGCCTCTCGCCGGAGATCAACGCCGTCTCGACCGTGCTGCTGCTGTCGACGGCGCTCCTGGTGCTGGGCGCGTTCCTGATCGAGCAGGGCAAGAGCGCCCGGCTGGCGGCGCTGCCCGCGGGCCTCGGGCTCGCCGTCCTGCTGCTGCCCTTCGCGCTCGTCGGCGCGCCGGCCGCGGCCGAGCGCACGCTCAACCTCTACATCTGGTCGAACTACATCGCCCCCGAGACGCTGAAGCGCTTCGAGGCGCGCCACGGCGTGCGGGTCAACGTGGACCTCTACGACTCGAACGAGGCGCTGCTCGCGAAGCTCCAGGCCGGCAACGCCGGCTACGACGTCGTCTGCCCGTCGGACTACTCGGTGCAGGTGCTGATCGCCCAGGGCCTGCTGCGGCCGCTCGACCACTCGGCGCTGCCGCACTTCGTGAACGTCGACCCCGCGCTTCCTCGACCGTCCCTACGACCCCGGCAACCGCCACTCGGTCCCCTACTTCTGGGGCACGACGGGGATCGCCTACGACGTGCGGCGCGTGAAGGAGCCGGTCGACTCCTGGGGCGCGCTCTGGGACCCGCGCTACGCCGGGCGCATCCTGATGCTCGACGACGCGCGCGAGGCGATCGGCGCGGCGCTCAAGCGCCGCGGGCGGTCGCTCAACAGCCAGGACCCGGCCGAGCTCGAGCAGGCGAGGGCCGACCTCGCGCAGCAGAAGCCGCTGGTGCGCGCCTACAGCTCGACCAACTTCGACGACGTGCTGCTGTCGGGCGACGTGTGGCTCGCGCAGGGCTGGAGCGGCCAGTTCGCGAAGATCATGAGCGAGAACCCGAACATCGCCTACGTGGTGCCGAAGGAGGGCGCGACGCTCTTCATCGACAACCTGGCGATCCCGCGGGACGCGCGCAGCCCCGCGCTCGCGCACGCCTTCATCGACTTCACGCTCGAGGCCGAGATCGCCGCGGAGATCTGCCGCACGATGCACTACTCGAGCCCGAACCGCGCGGCGCTCGCGCTGCTGCCGCCCGAGATTCGAACGAACGATGCGATCTTCCCGCCGCCCGACGTCACCCGGCGGCTCGAGCTGATCCGCGACATGGGGGAGGCGACCGTGCTCTACGACCGGCTCTGGACCGAGGTCAAGACCAGCCGCTGAGCCGTGTGACGCCGCGGCGGCGGCTCCTTGACAGGACGCGGCAGCCGGCCCTATCGTCCCACCGGATCCACCGCACGAGACGAGCATCCTCCCGGTTTCCTGAGCGGCTGGTCGCACGCAGCAGCCGGCCTGGCTCGAAGCAGCTTCTCCGTAGTTCCACTTGGAGGTGAGCGGATGTCGCGACGGACTCTCGCGATGACGGGTGCGCCTGTGCCTGACTCTCCTGGCTCTCGCGGCCGGAGCGCGCACGCCGGCGCGCGCGGCGGGCCCGGACTGGGCCGCCAACATGACGGTGATCGAGGCCTGCAGCTGCCCGATGTTCTGCCAGTGCTACTTCAACACCAAGCCGTCCGCCCACGGCGACCACGCCGGGCACGGCGGCGCGGCGAAGCACTTCTGCCGCGCCAACAACGCCTACAAGGTCAACAAGGGATACGTCGGGACGACGAACCTCGACGGCGCCAAGTTCTGGGTGGCCACGGACCTCGGCGACGACTTCTCGGACGGCGAGATGGACTGGGCGGTGCTCTACTTCGACAAGACGCTCAGCCAGCCGCAGCGCGACGCGATCCAGATGCTCGTCGGCCAGCTGTTCCCGGTGAAGTGGAAGTCGCTCAAGACCGCCGAGGGCTCGATCGACAAGTGGGAGTTCACGAAGGACGGGGCCCACGCGCTGCTCGACGGCGGCAAGACGGGCGAGGTGAAGCTCAAGGCCTTCCCGCGGCATGGGCGGCCAGCCCGTCGTGATGAAGAACCTGCCGTACTGGGGCGCTCCCAGGAACGACGGCTTCGTGATGATGCCGAACGAGGTGGAAGCCTACCGGGTGGGGCCGAACGCCTTCGAGTTCAAGGGCACGAACGGCTTCATGCTCACGCTCGACATCACCTCCAAGGACGTCAAGCCGCCCGCCGCCAACTGACGCGCGCGCTGCGAGCGTCGCCTTTCGCCCGTGTCCGATCGCACGCTCGTCGTGTTCGTGAAGGAGCCGCGTCCGGGGGCGGTCAAGACGCGGCTCGCGGCCGAGATCGGCGCGGACGCGGCGGCGCTCGTCTACCGCGCGCTCGCCGAGGGCGTGCTCGAGGCGACGACGCCGCGTCCGGGTGAGTACGAGCGGCTCGTGTTCTTCGATCCGCCCGAGGCGCGCCAGGCGCTCCGCGCCTGGCTGCCGGGAGTGTCGCTGCGCGCCCAGGCGGGAGCGGACCTGGGCGCGCGGCTCTCCGACGCCTTCGCGCGAGCCTTCGGGCGCGGCGCCACGCGCGTGGCGATCGTGGGCTCCGACATCCCCGGCGTCACGCGCGAGACGGCGCTCGGGCGCTCGATGCGCTCGAGGACGCCGACCTGGTGGTGGGGCCGGCCGAGGACGGCGGCTACTACCTGATCGCTCTCCGCGAGCCGCACCCCGAGCTCGTTCGCGGCATCGACTGGAGCACGCCCGCGGTGCTGGCGCAGACGCTGGAGCGGGCGGCCCAAAGCCGCCTCCGCGTGCACGTGCTCGAGCCGCTGCGGGACGTCGACACGCTCGCGGACCTGCGCGCGGCGTGGCCGGCGCTCGAGGGGCGCCTCGCGGGATCGGACGAGCTGCGCCGGGCGCTGGCGCGCGCGACGCCACTTCCGGGTTAGGATCCCGCTCGCGATTTCGGAGGTGATGCATGAACGGGGTCAAGACCTACCTCGAGGCCCTCATGAAGCTCGACGAGGCGCCGCTCAAGGTCGACCCCGGTCAGGTGATCTTCGAGACCGGCGACCCGGGCCGCGAGATGTTCATCGTCCGCACCGGCAGCGTCGAGCTGCGGATCGGCGACACCGTGCTCGAGACCGTCGAGCAGGGGGGCATCTTCGGCGAGCTGGCGCTCGTGGACGCGGCGCCCCGCAGCGCCACGGCGGTGGCGGGCCCCGACTGCACGCTGGTGCTGGTCGACGCCGCGGCCTTCAACGACCTGGTGCGGCGCGTGCCCAGCCTCGCGCTCGAGGTCATGAGGGTGATGGCGGGCCGGCTGCGCAAGGTGAACCCGACGGAGTAGCTAGAACCCCGTCTTGCTCGGCCTGCGGATCAGCGACAGGAACTCCTCGCGCGTCGGCTGGCGGTCGCGGAACGCCCCGAGCATGCAGGAGGTGACCGCGACCGAGTTCTGCTTCTCGACGCCGCGCATCATCATGCAGAAGTGCACGGCCTCGATCACCACGCCGACGCCGCGGGGGTCGATCGCCTGCTGGATCGTCTCGGCGATCTGGACCGTCAGGCGCTCCTGCACCTGGAGCCGGCGCGCGAACATGTCGACGATGCGCGGGCACCTTCGACAG
Source organism: uncultured Acidobacteriota bacterium (assembly GCA_963744315.1). Taxonomy (GTDB): domain Bacteria; phylum Acidobacteriota; class Vicinamibacteria; order Fen-336; family Fen-336; genus DATBSL01. The sequence continues at coordinate 242,307 of CAVUTB010000009.1, read as the reverse complement.
CCCGAGCACCTTGCCGTTCGGGATGTAGGCCACGTGGGCCTTGCCGTGGAACGGCAGCAGGTGGTGCTCGCAGAGCGAGAACATGTCGATGTCCTTGATGATCACCATCTCGTCGTAGTGGACCGAGAAGAGCGCCTCGCCGATGAGCGCCTTCGGGTCCTCGCTGTAGCCCTTGGTCAGGAAGTGGAGCGCCTTCTCCACCCGCTCGGGCGTCCGCGCGAGGCCCTCCCGCTCGGGGTCCTCGCCGACGCCGGACAGCAGGGTCCGGACCGCTTCCTGCATGGTGCTCTTGGGGCTCATCGAGTCTCCTCCGGAGAATAGAGCATTATCCGGCGCGGTTGTGACGGTCCGGACCTGGCCTGACCGCCCCCTCGCGCATCATGCCTCAGCATCGCAGCCGTCCCGAAGGGCGGCCTGGAGGCATGAGACGCCTTTGAGCCAGCAGCTGGTGCCCACTCCCACCCGGCCGGTGCCGGCGCGCGCCGGGGGAGACGCGGCGCTTCTCTCCGTCCTGAAGGGCCTCGAGATCCAGAAGACGCTGGGCAGCGAGCCGGTGCTCGCGGCGCTCCGGCACTTCCCGGCCGAGCCGGCCCGGATCGCCGACTTCCCGGAAGCGCTCCACCCGCAGCTGCGCGAGGCGCTGCGCCGGCCGGGGCTACGCCGGCCTCTACACGCCACCAGCGCGAGGCCTACGAGCGCGTCCAGGCGGGCGAGGACGTCGTCGTCGTCACGCCGACGGCCTCGGGCAAGACGCTCTGCTACAACCTGCCGGTCCTCGACCGGATCCTGAAGGACCCGGACGCGCGCGCCCTCTACCTGTTCCCGACGAAGGCGCTCGCGCAGGACCAGCTGGCCGAGCTGCACGCGGTGATCGAGTCGATCGGGGCCGACATCGGCACCTTCACCTACGACGGCGACACGCCGCAGGACGCGCGCAAGGTCGATCCGCGCGCGCGCGCACGTCGTGGTCACGAACCCCGACATGCTCCACAAGGGCATCCTGCCGCACCACACCAAGTGGGTGAAGCTGTTCGAGAACCTGCGCTACGTCGTGATCGACGAGCTGCACAGCCTACCGCGGCGTCTACGGCTCGCACGTCGCCAACATCCTCAGGCGGCTGCGGCGGCTGTGCCGGTTCTACGGCTCGCGGCCGCAGTTCCTCTGCTCGTCGGCCACGATCGGCAACCCGAAGGAGCTGGCGGAGGGCCTGACCGAGCGCGAGATGAGCGCTCGTCGACGAGAGCGGCGCCCCGCGCGGCGAGCGCTACTTCGCGATCTACAACCCGCCGGTCGTGAACCGCCAGCTCGGGATCCGCGCTCGGCGCTCAACTCGCGCGCGCGACGTCGCGCTGTCGTTCCTCGGCAAGGGGCTGCAGACGATCGTGTTCGCGCCGTCGCGGCTCGCGACCGAGGTGCTCGTGACGTACCTGAAGGAAGCCCTCGAGACGAAGCCGGGCTCGGAGGGCGTCATCCGCGGCTACCGCGGCGGCTACCTGCCGCTGAAGCGCCGCGAGATCGAGCGCGGGCTGCGCGAGGGCTCGGTGCTCGGCGTCGTCTCGACGAACGCGCTCGAGCTCGGGCATCGACATCGGCAGCCTCGACGTCGCGGTGCTCGCTCGGCTACCCGGGCAGCGTCGCCTCGACCTGGCAGCAGGCCGGCCGCGCGGGCCGCCGCTCGGGCACCTCGGTGGCGGTGCTGGTCGCCAACTCGACGCCGCTCAACCAGTTCGTCGCCAAGAACCCCGACTACTTCTTCGGCGCGCCCGTCGAGCAGGGCCGCATCAACCCCGACAACCTCCAGATCCTGGTCAACCACATCAAGTGCGCGGCCTTCGAGCTGCCGTTCGCGGACGACGAGCGCTTCGGCAAGGAGAACCTGGCCGAGATCCTGGAGTTCCTCGAGGAGCAGAAGCTGCTGCACCGCGCGGGCGACCGCTGGCACTGGACGAGCGAGAGCTACCCGGCCGACGCGGTCAGCCTGCGCAGCGTCTCCTCCGACAACTTCGTGGTCCAGGACGTGACGCGCGAGCCGCGGATCATCGCCGAGGTGGACTACGACTCGCGCGCCGTCGATGCTCCACGAGAAGGCGATCTACATCCTGGAGGGCCGCACCTACTTCGTCGAGAAGTACGACCACGAGGAGCGGCGCGCCGAGGTGCGCGAGGCCGAGGTCGACTACTACACCGACGCGATCACCTACACGAAGGTGCGCATCCTCGACCGCTTCGCGGAGGAGCTGCGCGGCGCCGGCCGGCGCAACCACGGCGAGGTGCACGTCACCTCGCAGGTCGTGGGCTTCAAGAAGATCAAGTTCCACACCAACGAGAACGTCGGCTCGGGCGAGCTGCAGATGCCCGAGAACGAGATGCACACGACCTCGTACTGGCTCACGGTGCCGCGCGAGCTGATGCGCGCGCTGCCCTACACGCGCGAGGAGCGGCGCGACGGCGTCGTCGCGCTCTCCTACACGCTCGGCCAGCTGGCGGCGCTCTTCCTGATGTGCGACCGCCACGACCTCGGCGTCGCGCTCGGCGACAACGGCCAGGGCGAGGCGCGCATCGAGCGCGGGCCTGCTGCGGCTCGGCGCGGCGAAGGGCGCCCGCCGCGACGAGCCGCCGCCCGGCGACGACTACGAGCCGAACGTCTTCGTCTACGACAACTACCCGGGCGGCATCGGCCTCTCCGAGCCGCTCTACCGGCTCCACGACCGGCTGCTCGCCGAGAGCCGCGCGCTCATCGCCGCCTGCGCCTGCCAGCGACGGCTGCCCGTCCTGCGTCGGGCCCGCGGGCGAGGTCGGCAGCCGCGGCAAGGAAGTCGCGCTCGCGATCCTCGACGCGGTGCGGGTGCCGGCCGCGTGACGCAGGGAGTGAGCCTCCAGGACCGGCTCCAGAGGCTGAGGCGGCCGGCGAAGCCGTGCGCGCCATGCCGAGCATGGGGCTGGAGACGCTCGAGCGCGAGCTGCTCGGGCCGGCCGCGGCCCCGGTCCCCGACGCGTACCTGCCGCTCAAGGAGCGGCTGGAGCGGCTGGTGGCGGCGGCCACCCAGCGCGAGCGGCGCCGCGGCCCGCGCGCCCGTCCCGCTCGAAGAGCTCGTCGACGGCATGCGCGTCGAGAACGAGCGCGGCGAGTTCTTCCTGTGGAGAGCTCGGTGCACCTCGAGATCCGCCACGGCGACGTGCCGCTGTCGCGCTTCCACGCGATCGAGCCGCGACACGATCGGGGTGCTGACGGCCGAGCCGGAGCTCGAGTCGTTCGACCTGCGCCGCGGCCGTGTTCCTCGACACCGAGACCACCGGCCTCGCGGGCGGCGCCGGCACCGCGGCGTTCCTGATCGGCCTCGGCTGCGTCGACGGCGAGCGCTTCCGCGTGCGCCAGTACTTCATGCGCGACTACCACGAGGAGGCGCGCGCTGCTCCACGCGCTCGCCGAGGAGCTCGGGCGCTTCGACCGGCTGGTGACCTTCAACGGCAAGATGTTCGACGTGCCGCTGCTCGAGGCCCGCTTCCGGCTCAACCGCGGCCGCTTCCCGCTCGCGGGCGCGCCGCACCTCGACCTGCTGCACCCCGCGCGGCGGCTGTGGAAGGCGCGGCTCGAGTCGTGCCGGCTGCAGTCGCTCGAGGCGGAGCTGCTGGGGCTCAGGCGCCACGGCGACATCGCCGGCGAGGAGATCCCGCACGTCTACTTCGACTACGTGCGCCGGCGCGACGCCGCGCGATGCTGGCGCGCGTGTTCGAGCACAACCGGCAGGACATCGTCTCGCTGGCGGCGCTCGCCGCGCTCGCCTGCCAGTGGGTCGAGGACGGCCAGGCCGAGGACGCGCGCGACATCTTCAGCCTGGCGCGGGTGCTCGAGCGCGGCGCGGCTCTACGAGCGCTGCGAGGCCGAGTACCGGCGCGCGCTCGCGGCCGGCTCCGACGCGGTGCGCGGCGCCGTCGCTCCTGCGGCTCGCGTGCGCGCGCCAAGCGCGCGGGCGAGTACGAGCGCGCCGCCGAGCTCTGGACCGCGGCGGCGCGAAGCCGGCGAGGTGGAGGGCTGGCGCGAGCTCGCGATCCACCACGAGCACAGGAGCCGCGAGCTCCAGCGGGCGCTCGAGGCCGTCGAGCGCGGTCTCGCTCTGCGTCGAGCCGCTCGCGGAGCGCGACCGGCGCGCCTGGCACCAGGCCGAGGGGCTGCCAGCGCCGGCGTCGCCGGCTGCAGCGAAAGCAGGCGATCAGTGCCCGATTTCGCGCTGCAGGAACTCGACGAGATCCTGGATCAGCACCGGCTTCTTGAAGACGGCCATCCCGCGACTTCTCGACGGCCGGGATCAGCGGCGAGTGCATGTAGCCGGTGAGCAGGCCGATCGGAAGCCCGGGAAGCGGCGCCGCAGCGTCTCGGACAGGTCGGCGCCGTCGCGGCCGGGCATCACGAGGTCGACGAGCGCGGCGTCGTAGCCCTTGGCCTCGGACTTCTCGAGCGCCTCTTCGGCCGACGTGGTGGCGTCGACCTGGAAGCCGTGACGCGCGAGCGCCTTCGCACAGCATCTGACCGATGCCCGGGTCGTCGTCGACGACGAGGATCCGCCGCGCTTCCTTCATGGGGGGGAACCGAATCCTATTCCGAGCCGGCCCCCGCCGAAGACGCTGGATTAGACTCCGGCGAATGCGGGTCTCACCGAGGCGGCAGGCGCTCGCGGACGCGCTGGGCCTCGGCGTCGTGCTGCTGGTGCTCCTCGACCTGCTGCGCCCGTCGCTGCTGCTCCTGCCCACGATCACGGCCGGCGGCGACACGCCCTGCCACTACCCGACGGCCGTCTGGTTCTACGAGCGCCTGCTGCCGCAGCTGCGGCTGCACGGCTGGTACCCGGGCGCGTACCTCGGCCATCCGCTGCTGCTCTACTACTTTCCGTTCCCGTTCCTGGTGATGGCGGCGCTCGCGCCGGCCCTGGGCATGCCGGTCGCGTTCAAGCTCGGCACCGCGCTCGGCGTGTTCCTGCTGCCGCTCCTGGCCTACGCGTCGTTCCGGCTCATGCGCCTCGCCTTTCCCGCGCCGCTGCTGGCCGCGGCGGCCGCGCTCGTCTTCCTCTACGTCGAGGAGACGCCGATCTGGGGCGGCACGATCGCGAGCACGCTGGCCGGCGAGTTCTCCTACACCTACGGCGTCGGCTTCGCGTTGCTGTTCCTGGGCGTGCTGGTGCGGGCGCGGATGGACGGGCGCAGCCCCTGGCTTCCCGGCGCGGCGCTCGCGCTCGTGTCCTACGCCCACGGCTACGCGGTGCTGTGGGCGGGGCTCACCGCCGCCTTGCTGCTGCTCGCGGATCCGGCCGTGTCGCCGCGCGACCACGGCAAGTCCTCGGCGGGCCTCCGGCAGAGCCCGACGCTGCGGCTGACGGCCTGGCTGGCGGGCGTCGCGCTCGTCGCGTTCGCGCTCGCCGCGCCCGCGCTGCTGCCGCTCTCGCGGACTGGGGCTGGACGACGCCGTACGACGACGCCTGGATCGACCTGACGACGCGCGGCGTCTTCCCGCTGCTGCTGCAGCCGTTCTTCGCTGCCGCGGCCCTGGGCTCGCCTGGAGCGTCACGCGCCGCTTGCCGGCTGCGAGCGCGTCGACGCGCGGCTGCTGCTGCTCGCGTTCGGCGCGCTCACGGGCGCAGCGCTCGCGTGCGCGGGTCCGGGGCTCGGCGTGATCGACGTGCGCTTCGTGCCGCTCGCGCAGCTCGCGCTCGCGCTCGCTGGGCGCGCTCGCGCTCGGCTCGGCGCTCGGCTCGCCGCGCGTCCGGCTGGCGCTCGTGGACGTGGCGGCGCTCGGGCTGGTGCTGATCGCGGCCACCGCGGCCGACTCCCGCTCGCGCGTGCTGCGCAGCTGGATCGACTGGAACTACTCCGGGCTCGAGGCGAAGGAGCTGTGGCCGGCGTGGCGCGAGCTCACGGAAACGCTGCGCAAGGGCCACGACGACGGCCGCGTGGCCGTCGAGTACGGGCCGGTCCACGAGCGAGCCGGCTCGATCCGCATGTACGAGACGCTGCCCTTCTTCTCGGGCCGCGACACGCTCGAGGGCGTCTACAACCAGGCGGCCACGACGACGCACCCCGTCTACTACCTCGCCTCGGAGCTCTTCGCGCGCTCGCCCAACCCGTTCCGCAGCCGCAGCTACTCGAGCTTCGATCCGGAGAGCGCCCTGCCGCGGCTGCGGCTCTTCAACGTCTCCGAGATCGTCGCGGTGAGCCCGGAGCTCGAAGCCGCGCTCGCCGCTCGCCCCGACGTCGAGCGCGAGGCGAAGATCCCGCCCTACACGCTGTTTCGCCTGCGCGAGCCAGGGCCGGGCTACGTCGAGCCGCTCGCGTTCGCGCCGCTGCGCGCCTCGCCGCGCGAGTGGCGCGACGCGTCCTATCGCTGGATGACGCGCAAGCCGGCGAACCGCGCGCTGCTCGTGTTCACGGACGACAAGCGCTTCGAGGCGGCCGGCGACACCTGGTCGCCGCCCACGGAGCGGCCGCTCCCGGACGAGGTCGAGGTCCGCGCGCGCCTCGAGCCGGAGTCCGTCTCCATCACGACGAGCCGGCCCGGGCACCCGCTGCTCGTCAAGATCTCGTACCACCCGCGCTGGCGCGCCGAGGGCGCGGACGGCCCCTACCTGGTTTCGCCGGGACTGATGATGGTCGTCCCGCGTCAGGCCGAGGTTCGCCTCACGTACGCGGCCCGGACCTGGGCCGATCGTCTCGGGCGGACCGTCGGTCTGGCCACGCTCGCGCTCGGCCTCGCGCTGGCGGGCCGGCGCCGGATGGGGAAGTCGGCCGCGCGGGCGAGGCCGGAGCCGCCGCAGCCCGAAGGCCCCGGGTCGCGCCCGCCCCGGCCCGCCACGCGGGCCCTGCGCGCGCTGCCGCTCATAGCACTCGCCGCTCTCGCCGCGCTGCGGCTCGCCCCCGAGCGCCCTCGCGACGTGGAGCTGTCGTGGCTCGACGAGCACGCGGCGCGCGCCTATGCCGAGGATCGCTGGGAAGACGCGGCCGAGTACGCACGCCACGCGCTCGAGCGGACGCCGAGCGACGACACGCGCCGCGGCGAGCTCGCGTGCCTGCGCGGCGAGGCGCTGCTGCGGGCGCAGCATCCGCGGCTCGCCGCGGAAGCCTTCGGCCAGGTGGTCGACGCCGGCTCGGGTCCGTATCGGCCGCAGGCGCTCTTCTCGGGAGCGCTCGCACGCGAGGCCGCGGGCGACGCGTCCGGGGCCGCGGTCTGGCGCGCGCGGCTCCGCGCCGACTACCCGGAGACGCCCTGGGCCGAGCGCCTCCGGCAGGCGCCCTGAGCCGAGATCCGGCTGGCGCCGTGAGCCGTCTCAGCGCCCGGCCTGCTCCATCTCCCGCACGATGCGGTCGGCGGCCGCGGCCGGGTCGTCGGCCTCGGTGATCGGCCGGCCCACGACGAGGTAGTCGGCGCCCGCCGCGAGCGCCGCCGCGGGCGTCGCCGCGCGCGCCTGGTCGCCGGCCATGGCGCCCGCGGGCCGGATCCCCGGCGTCACGACCAGGAAGTCGCGGCCGCAGGCCTCGCGGATCAGCGCGACCTCGTGGGGAGACGCGACGACGCCGTCCATCCCCGCCTCCTTCGCGAGCAGGGCGAGGCGTCGCACCGAGGCCGTCATCCCGCCGCCGACGCCGATCTCGTCGAGCGTCGCGTCGTCGTGGCTCGTCAGCATCGTGATCGCGAGCAGCCGCGTGCCCATCGCCGGCAGCGCGCCGACCGCCGCTTCCAGCATCGCGCGCCCGCCGAGCCCGTGGATCGTCGCGAGCGACACGCCGAGCCGCGCGGCGCTCGCGACCGCTCCCGCCACGGTGTTCGGGATGTCGTGGAACTTGAGGTCGAGGAACACGTGCTCGCCCTGCTGCACGATGTAGCGCACGAGCTCGGGGCCGGCCGCGGTGAAGGCCTGGCTGCCGACCTTGAACAGGCCCACGTGGCCCTTGAGGCGCTCGACGAGTGCTTTGGCGTCCTCGGCCTTCGGCACGTCGAGCGCCACGATCAGCCGGTCGCGCGCGTTCACCCTTCCCCTCCCTTGCGCCGCGTTTTTCGCCTCGCCCGGATACTCGAGCGTGCCCACCACCTGGCCGATGTCCGAGAGCGAGTGCCGCTCGAGATAGCTCTCGAGCCCGTCCAGCACGCGCTCGTAGAGGGTCGGATCGACGAAGTTGGCCGTGCCGATCTGGACCGCGCGGCAGCCCGCGATCAGGAACTCGAGCGCGTCCTCGGCGGTCGAGATGCCGCCGATCCCGATCACGGGGATCTTGACCGCGCGCGCCGCCTGCCAGGCCATCCGGACCGCGATCGGCCGGATCGCCGGCCCGGACAGCCCGCCGGTGCCGAAGCCGAGCCGCGGCCGGCGCGCGCTCGACGTCGATCGCGAGGCCCAGCAGCGTGTTGATGCACGAGAGCGCGTCGGCGCCCGCTTCCTCGGCGGCGCGCGCGAACACCGTGATGTCGGCCACGTTCGGCGACAGCTTCGGGATCACCGGAAGCCTCGTCGCGCCGCGCACGGCCGCGACCACCGCGTGCGTCATCTTCGGGTCGCCGCCGAAGGCCATCCCGCCCTGCTTCACGTTCGGGCACGAGATGTTGATCTCGAGGCCGGCGATGCCAGGCGTCGCGTCGCAGACGCGTGCGACCTCGGCGTACTCCTCGACCGTGTCGCCGCACACGTTGACGACGAGCGCCGTGTCGTGGCGGCGCATGCGCGGCACGCACGTCCCGCACGAAGGCGTGGATGCCGATGCCCTGGAGCCCGATCGCGTTCAGCAGGCCCGAGGGCGTCTCCGCGATCCGCGGCGTCGGCGCGCCGTCGCGCGGCTCGAGGTAGAGCCCCTTCGAGACGACGCCGCCGAGCCGCGACAGGTCGAGCAGCTCCTCGTACTCGACGCCGTAGCCGAAGGTGCCGGAGGCGGCGAGCAGCGGGTTCTTGAGCTGGATGCCCGCGAGCTCGACCGAGAGCTTCACGTCCGGGCCTCGCTCGCGCTCGGCTCGCGCTCGGCCTCCCGCGCCTCGCGGGCGCGCGAGGCGCTCTCGCCCGGCCAGACCACGCACGACGCGTCGAACACCGGCCCCTCGGTGCAGGCGCACCTGTACTTCCAGCGCGGGTCGTCGGCGCGCTGGATCTTGACCACGCAGCCGAGGCAGGTCCCGACGCCGCATCCCATCCAGGGGTCGAGGCTGACCTCGGCCGCGAGCTTCCGCGCCGCCGCGATCCGCGCGACGGCGTGCATCATCGCCTCGGGGCCGCAGGCGTAGAGCCGGCGCGAACCGGAGCCGGCGTCGAGGTGCGCTTCGAGCGGAAGCGTGACCCTTCCCTTGACGCCCGTCGTGCCGTCCTCGGTCGCCGCGCACCACCTCGAGGCCCTGCGCGCGCAGGCGCGCCAGGAGCGGCAGGTCGGCTGTCGTGCGGCCGCCGTAGAAGAGGCGCGGCTGGCGTCCGCCGCGGCGCAGGAGCTCTCCGCCCAGGAAGCTGAAGGGCGCGACGCCGTAGCCGCCGCCGACCATGAGCGCCTCGGTGTCGTCCGCGGGAAGGCTGAAGGGCCGGCCGAGCGGCCCGAGGCACTGGGCAAAGCCGCCGATCGGAAGTGACGCGAGCGCCTTCGAGCCCTGGCCGATCAACTTGATGAAGAGCGTGAAGGTCTCGCGCTCGGGGCTCGTCTCGAGGATCGAGAACGGCCGCCGCAGCGGCGGCTCGGCCGCGACGCCGGCCTTGATCATCACGAACTGGCCGGGCCGCGCCTCGCGCGCCGTTTCGGGGTGAAGGAAGGTCAGCAGGACGTAGGGACCTCCGAGTCCCTCGCGGGCGACCAGGGACGCGGTCCGATTGGCGGGCATCCGACCGATCCTATCCGGGCGTGCACGCGCGGCCAAGCGCCGCACCGCCGCGTTTCGACCGGGCGCGCCCTTCGGATACGCTTCGGCTCGTGCCCGGTCGCACGCTCGTGAGCGCAGCCCTCGCGGCCTCGATCGGGGCCGCCCTGCTCTCGACGCTCGCCCTCTACCTGAACCCGGGGCTCGTGCTGCGGCTCGAAGCGCCCGCGATCCTGCTCTGCCTGTTCCTGCCGTGGACGCTCGCGGGCACGCTGCTGCTCGCGCTCGTCGCGGCGGCCGCGAGCGCGCTCGGCGCGCGGCGCGCGTTCCCGCCGCTCCTGCGGAGGGGGCCCTTCTTCGTGTCGCTCACCTTCGTCGCGCTCTCGCTCGCCGCCCTGCTCTACTGGTCCAACCTGCTCGCCTATCGCGATGCGCTGCCTGCCGAGGTCCTGCGCGCGCTGGCGCTCTCGGCCACGGTGGTGACGAGCGCTGCGGCCGTGCTGGTCGCCGTCGCGCTCCACATGCTCTTCTTCCCGGGCCGCGAGCGGTCGGCGGCGGCGGCGCTCGCGATCCTCGCGCCCACGCTCGCCGTGGCCGTTGCCTCTGGCCCTGCGGCCCGACATCAGGCCGCCCGCACCCGTCATCCCGGTCCGCCTCGAGGCCGCGCCGTCGGCGCGGCGAATCGTGGTGGTCGGGATCGACGGGCTGAGCGCGAGCGACCTGACGGGCGAGCCGTCCGCGTCGCCGGTGCTCTCGCGGCTCGCCCGCCGCGGAGCGCTGGCGTCGCTGCGTACGCTGCACCCCAACGAGGGCCCGCCGCTCTGGACGACGCTCCTGACCGGACGCTACCCGCGCGACCACGGCGTGCTGAGCGCGACCACCTACGAGCTCACGGGCTCGAAGAGCGAGTGGCACCTGCTGCCGAAGGGCGCGGGCGTCGGGCTCCTGGAGCGGGCGCGGCTCGCCCGCCGCCTGCCGGTCTCCTCGAGCGCGCGCAAGCGTCGCGCGATCTGGAACGTGCTCGACGCGTTCGGGATGCCGACCGGGCTCGTGCGCGTGTGGGGCACCCAGCCGCCCGAGGCGATCCAGGGCTTCGTGCGTGTCGCCCTACTTCCACCTGCTGAGCCAGGACAAGGCGCGCGCGAGCTCCGCGCTCCACGCGCGCGACCTCCTGAAGGAGGTGCGCCGCGCGCATGGTGCAGGCGGACGACCTCGACCCGGCGCTCGTCGCCAGCTTCGTCGAGGGCGCGCGCAGCACGGCTCCGCTCGGAGATCCGCGGCTGCGGGCGCTCGCCGAGAGCGCGCTCGCGCCCGATCTCAGCTACCAGCGGGCGGCCGCGGTGCTGAGCGCCACCTACCGCCCCGCGCTGCTCGTGCTGAACTTCAACGGCTACGACAGCGTGGGCCACAGCTTCTATCGCGAGGCGCACCCCGAAGCCTTCGGCGACGTGCGGCCCGAGGACGCGCGGCGCTATGGCCGCGTGCTCGAGCGCTACGCGGCGCTCGTCGGCGGCTACGCGGCCGACTGGCAGAAGGAGCTCGGGCCCGGCGACATCCTGGTGGTCGTGTCGGCCCACGGCCTCGAGCCGACGCCGCTCTGGCGCCGGCTGCTGGGCGTGCTGAGCGGCACGCGCGTCGCCTCGGCCTCGCACGAGACGGCCCCGGACGGCCTGCTGCTGGTGGTGGGCGAGGGGATCCGGCCGGCCGTGCTGATGGCCGGCTGCTCGGCGCTGGACGTCGCGCCGACGCTGCTCTACCTGCTGGGGCTGCCGGTGCCCCGCGACATGGAAGGCCGCGTGCTCACCGAGATCCTGGAGCCTGCGTTCGCGCGCGAGCACCCGGTGACCTTCATCCCGAGCTACGAGGGCCTGGCCGTGGCGCCGGCCGTCCCGGGCACGCCGCTCGACGTGCTGCCGCCGCTGCCGGAAGAGTGATAGCATGCGCGCCGCCTTGCCGAGCGTGACCCTGATGGATGCGGGCCGGATGGCCCGCAGCCTTTCGCGGATCGCGCACGAGATCCTGGAGCGCCACCCGGACCCGCGCACGCTCGCGCTCGTGGGCGTGCGCAGCCGCGGCGTACCGCTCGCGCGCCGCCTCGCCCGTTTGCTCGAGGAGGCCGCCGGCAGCGAGCCGGCGGTCGGCGCGATCGACATCTCGCTCTACCGCGACGACTTCACGAGCCTCGCCGCGCAGCCGATCACCAAGGGCACCGACATCCTGTTCTCGCTCGACGGGCGCACGGTGGTGCTGGTGGACGACGTGCTCTACACCGGCCGCACGGTGCGCGCCGCGCTCGACGAGCTGATCGACTTCGGCCGCCCCGCGCGCATCGAGCTCGCGGTGCTGGTCGACCGCGGCCACCGCGAGCTGCCGATCCGCGCCGACTACGTCGGCCGCACGCTCGCGACCGCGCGCGACGAGGCCGTGCAGGTGCTCGTGCGCGAGGAGGACGGCCGGGACGAGGTGCTGCTGCACCGCAAGCCGGCCGCGGCCGCGCGCGCCGAAGGCCGCGCGCCGGCAAGGCGAAGCCGAAGCCGCGCCCGGCGGCGAGGCGGAAGGCCCGGCGATGAGCTTCCCGCACCGGCACCTGCTCGGGATCGAGCCGCTCGCGGCGTCGGAGATCCAGACGATCCTGGACACCGCCGAGGCCCTGCGCGAGATCCTCGACCGGCCGATCAAGAAGGTGCCCGCGCTGCGCGGCAAGACGGTCGTCAACCTGTTCTACGAAGCCTCGACGCGCACGCGCTCCTCGTTCGAGATCGCCGAGCGCGTGCTGTCGGCCGACAGCCTCTCGATCGCCGCCGCCGCCTCGAGCGCGACCAAGGGCGAGACGCTGCTCGACACCGCGCGCAACCTCGAGGCGATGAACCCCGACATGGTGATCGTGCGCCACGCGAGCAGCGGCGCGCCGCACCTGCTCGCGAAGCACTGCCGCTTCTCGGTCGTGAACGCGGGCGACGGCGCGCACGAGCACCCGACGCAGGCGCTGCTCGACGCGCTCACGATCCGCCAGAAGAAAGGGCGCCTCCACGGGCTCAAGGTGGCGATCGTGGGCGACATCCTGCACAGCCGCGTGGCGCGCTCGAACCTGTGGCTGCTCTCCAAGCTCGGCGCCAAGGCGGTGCGTCGCCGGCCCGCCGACGCTGGTGCCGCCCGGGCTCGAGGGCCTCGCGCGGGTGACCCACAGCATCGACGAAGCCGTCGAGGGAGCGGACGTGATCATGATGCTGCGCATCCAGCTCGAGCGCATGGCGGGGGGCTTCTTCCCGACCACGCGCGAGTACCACAAGCGCTACGGCCTGACCGAGGAGCGCGTGCGGCGCGCGAAGAAGGACGTGCTGGTGATGCACCCGGGGCCGATGAACCGCGGCGTCGAGATCGCGAGCGAGGTGGCCGACGGCCCCTACTCGGTGATCCTCGAGCAGGTCACGAACGGCGTCGCGGTGCGGATGGCCGTGCTCTACCTGCTGCTCGGCGGCAGCACGGAGGCGGCCTCGTGAGCCGGCTGCTGGTCGCGGGCGGGCGCGTCGTCGACCCGTCGCAGGAGCTCGACGCGAAGCTCGACGTGCTGCTGAAGGACGGCGTCGTCGAGCGGCTCGGCGAGGGCCTGCGCGCGCGCGACGCGCGAGCGGATCGACGCCAAGGGCCTCGTCGTGTGCCCCGGCTTCATCGACCTGCACACGCACCTGCGCGAGCCCGGGCGCGAGGACAAGGAGACGATCGCGACCGGCACGCGGGCCGCGGCCGCGGGCGGCTTCACGGCCGTGTGCGCGATGCCCAACACGAACCCGGTCAACGACAGCGCGGGCATCACGCGCGCGATCCTGGAGAAGGCGCGCTCCGAGGGCGCGCGTGCGCGTCTACCCGATCGGCGCGATCACCCGCGGCCAGCAGGGCGTGGAGCTCGCCGAGTACGGCGACCTGCAGGAGGCGGGCTGCGTGGCGGTCTCCGACGACGGCAGGCCGGTCGCGAGCGCGCGCGTGATGCGGCGCGCGCTCGAGTACGCGCGGGGCTTCGGTCTCGTGGTGATCGACCACTGCGAGGAGCCCACGCTCGCCGAGCAGGCCTGCATGAACGAGGGAGCGGTCTCGACGAAGCTGGGGCTGCGCGGCGCGCCCGCGGCGGGCGAGGCGATCATGGTCGAGCGCGACGTGCTGCTCGCCGAGCTGACCGGCGGCCGCGTGCACATCGCGCACCTGTCGCGCGGCCGCCTCGGTCGACGCCGTGCGGCGCGGCAAGGCGCGCGGCGTGCTGCGTGACGGCCGAGGTCACGCCGCACCACCTGTTCCTGACCGACGCCGCCGTGAGCGAGGCGGCCTACGACACCAACACCAAGATGAACCCGCCGCTGCGCTCGGAGGCCGATCGCCGGGCGGTGCTCGAGGGGCTGCGCGACGGGACGATCGACTGCATCGCCACCGACCACGCTCCGCACACCGTCGACGACAAGAACGTCGAGTACGACCAGGCCGCCTTCGGGATCGTCGGGCTCGAGACCGCGGTGCCGCTCTGCCTCGACCGGCTGGTGGGCGCCGGCGTCGTCACGCTGCCGCAGCTCGTCGCACTCTTGTCGACGCGGCCGGCGCGCGTGCTGGGGCTGCCCGGCGGGACGCTGGCGCCCGGCTCGCCCGCGGACCTGACGCTCCTCGACCTCGCCAAGCGCCGCGCGGTCGACCCCGGCCGCTTCGAGAGCCGCAGCCGCAACACGCCGTTCGCGGGCTGGACGCTGCGCGGCTGGCCCGCGATGACGATCGTCGGCGGGCGCGTCGTGTGGCAGGACGGGCGGAAGTAGCGCGGCAACCTGCTGGATGCACGAGCTCGGGCTAGCCCATCTCCTCGACCTTCGACGCGCCCCTTCGGGACCGACGCCGTCTCCGCTGCACTGCTGATACCGGCTCTCAGGGCTGCTAGTTGGCGCTCTCGGCGCTGGTCCAGACTCATGCAGTCTCATGGCCTCCGCATCCGACCGACGGATCGCGGCTCGGCCGTAGTCCTGCTCGGCGAAGAGGCGGTTGTGCTGACGGCACAGCAGGCCGATGTTGTCCGGCCTGTGATCGCCTCCCATGGCGAAGGGGTGGCGGTGGTGAAACTCGAGTCGGTACCGCTCGGAGCAGCGCCGTGCCCTGCTCGTCCACGAAGCGGCAGCGCTCGCCGTCGCGCTCGCGCACCGCACGGCGCACCGCGGCGGGGATGTGGCGCGAGGCGGCCGCTGTCTTTGTTCCCGCGAGCATCTTGCGCGGCACCGCGGTCTTACCGAAGCGGCGGGCTTCGAGCCGCTTCAGCGTTGTCGGTGACGGCCCGATCGATGACCGCCGCGAGGTCGCCGTCAGGGACCTCCGTGCGCAGGAGCGCCGTCAGCCGTTCGAGCTTGTCGCGCAGCTCGGCGCTGGCGGTGAACTGGACCTTGAAGCGGGCGGGCGCCAGCGGCTCGACGACGGCTGTCCGTGACGGCGGGGGGAGAGTCGGGAGGACCCGTGGAGTCGCCGCCGGCTGCGTCACAACTCGTCGCGCGACGAGTTCGTGGGGCGGTGGATCGGCGGTCTGCGCCTCGACTCGTCCCGGGAAGAGTTCGGCAGCCGAAGCGAGAGGCGGCGCCGGGACCGCGACGAGCGAAGGGCCTTCTCGCTTCTGCGGGAGCTTCCGGATTGCGGAGGGGATGTCCGGCCGCGGTGCCAGCTCCGCAACGAGCACTTCGATCTGCCGCGTCGTCAGGTGCGTCGCCCGTTCGAGAAGCGCCACGCAGTTGTCCGCGGTCAGAAGCGGCACGAGCCGTGCGAGGCCGCTCAGATGGAGCCGGCCGTCCCGCAGCGCCTCCAGGACCTCCGGGTGCTGGCGTGCCGCACGGGCCACGGTGATGCGGCGATAGGCCTCGGCCTCCGAGAGGTGCAGGTGCTCCGTGCAGTACGCGAACATCGACGGGAAGGCCTGACGGGCGAAGAGCCGTCGCTCGTCGACCTCGCCGATGTGCGCGACGAGGTCGGCCTCGACGCGTCGCGACTGCGACACGAGCTCGATGAGTCGCCGCAGCAGCTCGTCGTCGGGAACGGCTCGAAGCGTGAGAGTGAGCTCTGCATCCATGACTGCAATATAGGCAGGCGTTTCCTCGCCTCGCCGGAGGACACGACGCGGTCCCAGTGAGCGCGGGTCGACTCGCGCGGATCTCGCTGCGACGCTGCTGCACTCGCGGCCGCCGCGCGCGCCACACAGGCACTCACGAGCGCGCGGCTCGCGCCGAAAGAAGTCGCTCTCGGAATCTGTCAAGGTGCGGCAGAAATATTTTTGGTGAGTGGTTACCTGGCGCACGGTTCAGGACTGGACACTCGAGCACCGGCGCGGCCGCGATCAGACGAACGCGCACGTTCGCGATCCATCGATGGCCCGGGGCCATGCGGTCATCATTGGACTGGCCACCGCTAGAAGACGACGAGGCGGCTCAGGTGCAGTCGACCAACACCTTGAGGGCTCCTGGGCGGGCGGCGTGTTCGAAGGCCGCAAGCACTTCCGCCAGCGGGTAGCGGGCCTCGACGAGCGGGCGCGGGTCGACGCGGCCCGAGGCGAGCAGCGCGAGGGCCGGCGCGAACGGGCCGCAGCGCGAGCCCACGAGCGTGATCTCGTCCACCACGAAGCGGGCGAGGTCCACCTCGGCCTTGCCGTGGTAGGTGCTCTTGAGCACGATCGTGCCGCGCGGGCGCACGGCGCGGCGCGCGAGCTCGAGGCCGTCGGGATGGCCGGTGCACTCGACGACGAGATCGGCCGCGCGCGGCTCGAGCCGATCGACCGTCGTCGTGGCGATGCCGCGCGCGGCCAGGAGCGCGAGCGGACCCGGGCTGCGCCCCGCGACGACGAGCTGGCAGCCGGTCACGGCGAGCGTCTGGGCGACGAGGTGGCCGAGCTTGCCCGCCCCGATCACGACGACGTGGTCGGTGGGGGAGACGCTGATCTGCTGCTGCACCTCGAGCGCCGCGGCCGTCGGCTCGGTGAAGACGGCCGCCTCGTCGGGCAGCCCGTCGGGAACCGCGTGGAGGTTCTGGATCGGCAGCGTCAGGTGTGTGGCGAAAGCGCCGTCGCGGGCGACGATGCCGAGCACCGTCCGCTTCTCGCAATGCGTCGGTCGACCCGCCTGGCAGGCAGCGCAAGCGCCGCAGGCGGCGTTGATCTCGCCCGCCACGCGCCGTCCGACCCACTCGGGAGCGCCCGCGGCCTGCTCGACCGTGCCGACGAACTCGTGCCCCGGCACGCCCGCGTACGGGTAGTAGCCGCGCACGAGCTCGAGGTCGGTGTTGCAGATCCCCGCGAGACGCACGCGCACGAGCGCCTCGCCCTCGGGCGGCGCGGGCAGCGGAATGTCGTCGCGGAGGCGGAGCGCCTGCGCTCTCGAGCCAGAGGCCCCGCACGGCGCTAGCGTCCGAGCTCGGCCAGGGCCTTCTTGCGCGCCGACTCGAACTCGTCGCCTGGGCGCCAGCTGGGCGCGAGCGGCGCGTTCGCGACCTTCAGGCCGAGCAGGAACAGCAGCTGCGCGTCCTCGATCGCGCCCGACAGGTCCCACTCCGGCGTCAGGTCGTCGGACGGCTGGTGATAGTGCGCGTCCTCCCATGCCTGGCGACGATCGCGGCCCCAGCCGGGCGGCCGGCCGCGGACGTCGGTGCCCGCCTCCAGGTACGCGGAGGGCACGCCGATGCGCGCGAAGCTCAGGTGGTCGGAGCGGTAGTAGCTGCCCTTGTCGGGAAAGGCCTCCGGCACGACGCTGCGCCCCTGCATCTCGGCGAGCGCCCTCACCCAGTCGTCGAGCGACGACTTGCCGAGGCCGATCACCGACACGTCGCGCGTGCGGCCCCAGATGCTGGCGCCGTCGATGTTGATGTTGGCCGCGACGAGGCCCGCCGGGACCGGCAGGTGGCGCGACAGGTGCAGCGATCCCAGCAGTCCCTGCTCCTCGGCCGTGACCGAGGCGAACAGGATCGAGCGGTGCGGGCGCTCGGGCAGCGCGGCGAAGGCCTCGGCCACGGCGAGCAGCGAGGCGACGCCGGCGGCGTTGTCGAGGGCGCCGTTGTAGATCGCGGTCGTGCCGTTCGGCCCCGGCTGGCTTCCGTAGTGGTCGTGGTGAGCGGTGAACAGCACCGCCTCCTTCGCGAGCTGCGGGTCGCTGCCCGCCAGTCGGCCGATCACGTTCGCGCTCGTGCGGCGCGTGACCTCGTTCTCGAGGCGCAGGCTGACGCTGACGCCGAGCGGCACTGGCCGGAAGTCGCGGCTCTCGGCGCGGGCGCGGAGCGCATCCAGATCCTGGCCGGAGAGGCGCGCGATCCGGCGGCAGGCCTCCTCGGTCGCCCACGCCTTCACCGAAAGCTCCGGCCCCGTCGCGGCGGCGAGGCTGAGCTGCTCGCCCGACCAGGAGTTCTGCACGACCGACCAGCTGTAGCCGGCCGAAGGAGTCGGTGTGGATCACGATCGCCGCCGCGGCGCCGCGCGCGGCCGCGATCTCGTACTTGTAGTCCCAGCGCCCGTAGTAGAGGCGGCGCTTGCCCGCGAACAAGCCCGGGTCGCGCTCCGGGTCGTTGTTCATGAAGAGCAGCACCTTGCCGCGCAGGTCGGCGCCCTTGAAGTCGTCCCACGCGTACTCGGGGGCGACGATCCCGTAGCCGACGAAGACGATCTCGGCGTCGTCGATCCTCGACTCCTTCTCGCCGCGGTTGCTCCAGGCGATGTAGTCGTCCGAGAGCCGCAGCGTCGCCTCGTCCTTGCCGCGCGTCACGCGCAGCTCGCGCGGGGCCTGCGAGCGGACGCCGACGAGCTCGACCGGCTGCTCCCACGCGCCGCCCTGGGCACCCGGCTCGAGGCCGATCGCCTCGAAGCGCGCGGCGACGTACTCGCGCGCGAGCTGGTCGCCGCGCGTGCCGGGTGCGCGCCCCTCGAGGAGGTCGCTCGAGAGGAAGCGGACGTCGGCGCGCCAGCGGCTCTCGCGCATGCTCTGCGTGGCCTGGCGCTCGTCCTCGGTCAGCAGGGCGGGCCGGATGATCGCCAGCGACGCGGCGGTCAGGGTGGCGAGCGTACCGGCGAGCATCAGCCTCACGGTTCAAGCTCCTACTTTTCTCTGGACGAACATCAAGTGACGTGTCATATTATTGCCTGTAACCGTGCTTAAAGAAAAGGTTCTCAAGTGAGGGAGCCCGGCGGACCGCAGATCGAGTAGTCATAATCTGCATAAGGAGTAGCCTATGGCGGTTGCAACTCCAGTCACTGGTCGGCACTCAGTTGTCGCTCCCGCCACCCAGTTCGTTCCCGGCGGCCGCTTTGTGATGGGCTCGTCGGAAGGGCGAGTGGACGAGCAGCCGGCTCACGAGGTCGAGGTGCGGCCGCTGCGCATGGCGCGCACGCCGGTGAGCAATCTCGAGTACGCCTGGTTCCTGGCGAGCGGCCGCGTGCCGGAGCCGCCGTGGTGGAAGGACCCGACCTTCTGGGATCCGGACCAGCCGGTCGTGGGCGTCACCTGGTTCGAGGCCGCGGCATACGCCAACTGGCTGTCCGAGATTCTGGGCGGCCACTGGCGGCTGCCGACCGAAGCGGAGTGGGAGTACGGCGCTCGGGGCGGCCTGGAACGCGCGCCGACATCGTGGGGCAAGGAGATCCCGCTCGGCGAGATCCCGGAGGCTCCGCTGTCCGGCCCCTGGCGCGTCGGCCGCGGCACTGCGAACAACTGGGGACTGCTCGACATCGGCACCGTGGTTCACGAGTGGTGCCACGACTGGTACGACGCGACCGCCTACCGGGCGATGCGCCGCTACGACCCGCGTGGTCCGGAGGCGGGGGAGTGCCGCGTCTCGCGCGGCGGCTCCTGGCGCCAGCACGTGCGCGAGGTCCCGCCGGGCGCGCGCTGCGCCCGACCGCCGCACGCGCGCGCGGCCGACTGCGGCTTCCGCGTCGTTCGCGAGGTGCCCTGACCGTGCGCCGCCGGCACGACGAGGAGCCGGAGCGCCGGCACGCCCGGCGCCTCGAGCCGAGCGAGCTCGCCGAGCCCGTGCTGGTGGTCGGCTCGCGGCTCGTGAACATCGGGCCGGGCGGGCTGATGCTCGAGGCGCCCGTGCCGCTCGCGCCCAACTCGCCGCTCGAGCTGCACCTGCTCGTGGGCGGCGAGCGCACCGATCTCAACGTGCGCGTGCGCGGCTGCGTCGCGCGCGGAAGCGGCCGCAAGCACTCCTGGGGAGTCGGCGTGCAGTTCGAAGCCGTCGACGCCGCCGCGCGCGAGCGGCTGGAGCGCGCTCTCGGGATCGGGCCGCGGACGCGGGGCCGGGCCTAGGAGGCTTCGGGCCGGGGCCAGTGCCTCGGCCAGCCCGGCCGCGCGGCGGGAACGGGCGCCTGGCGTGCCGTCTCGAAGACGGCCTCCCAGGCCGCGGCGACGCGCGACGGCGCGTGCTCGCGCGCGACGTAAGCCGCGGCCGTGCGCGACAGCCGCTCCCGCAGCGCCGAATCGGCGGCCAGGCGCCTCAAGCCCGCCTCGAGTGCCCGGTCTTCGTCGGCCACGTCGATCCGCAGCACGACGTCGTCCGGCAGCTCCGCCTGGTGCTCGAGGTCGGAGACGAGCGTCGGCCGTCCCTGGGCGAGCACGCGCAGGAGCGCCGCCGAGGTCTCGCGCGCGCTCGGATAGCGCAGGTGGGCGACGACGTCCGCCGCCTCGATGAGCGCGGCCAGCTCGGCGAGCGGCACGCGGCCGCTGACGACGGTGCGGCCCAGCATGCCCAGGCGCTCGAGGTCGGCGTCGAGCCGCGCGCGGTCGGGCACCGGCCCCACCAGCAGCAGGCGCAGCCGAGCGTCCGACTGCGCCGCGCGCGCCAGCGCACGTGCGACGCTCGCCACCCGCTTCTCCGGCGTCAGCAGCCCGAACACGCCGACGACCACGTGCTCCGGGCCGAAGCCGAGGCGTTCGCGCAGCGCCCGCACGGCGCCTCTGTCCACGTCGAAGCGGCTCACCGGCATCGGCGCCTGGAGCACGAGCGCGCCGGGCACTTCCGCGCGGACCGCGTCGGCGGTGAAGCGGTTGTGGACCGCGATCGCGCGCGAGGCCTCGACGGGAAGCCGGACGAGCGGGTAGGCGTAGGGCAGCAGGTTACCCACGGTGCCGAGCTGGGCCGCGTGGAGCCGCGCGCCACGGCCGGGGTACGCGTACTCGAGCTCGGCCCGCCACGCCTCGAGCACCGGCTCGGCTCTCTGCTTCGCCTCGGCGCTTCCCGGGCTCGCGCGCCACGCGCGCACCTCCTCCGACTCCAGGAAGTGCGCGGCGCGCGCGTGGTGCAGCACCAGCTCGTGGAGCACGAGCAGGCCGGGAACGCGCGAGACGAGCTCGTACTGGAAGTCGTGCGCCGGATTGTTGCCGAGCTCGTGGACCACGAGGTCGAAGCGGCGCTCGCGGTGTCTCCCGACGAGCTCGGCGGCCGGGCGGATCGGCACGCCTGCGGGAAGCCGTCCGCTCTCGACCTGGTCCTGCCCGTGGAAGAGCTCGATCTCGTGGCGCGGCGCGACGAGCGACAGCAGGTCGGCCGTGTAGTCCGCGATGCCGCTCGCGACCGGCGGCAGCGGCGAGACGAAGGCGAGGCGCAACGGCCGCCGCTACGAGCGCTCGCGCAGGCCGTCGAGCCGGCGCGCCAGCGACTCGAGCCGCCGGTCGAAGGCCTCGAGCAGGAGCTCCGAGCGCGTGGTGGCGAGCGCCGTCGCCACGCGGTCGCGCGCGTCGATCACGGGCTCGACGCGCTGGGCGTAGCGCACGAGCGCCGCGGCCAGCTCGCGCAGGCGCGCGTGGAGCGCGTCCGTCTGCGCCAGGTACGCGTTCAGCAGCTGCACGAGCGCGGCGTTGAAGGCCTGCTGCCGCTCGAGCGCCGGCGCGAGCGCGGCCCAGGCCTGCTGCCGCGCGAGCCCCGTGATCCCGCCTTCGGACGGCGGCTTTGGGGAGGACCAGAGCGTGTTGAGCGTCGCGAGCCGCTCGCGCACCTCGGGCGCGGCCTCGGCGGGCAGCGTCAGCGCGGAGAGCCGGTCCACGGCCGCGAGCACCTCGGCGTAGGCCGCTTCCTCGTCGGCCAGGCGCGCGCGGAGCGCCTCGAGTGCCGGGTGCTCGGGCTCCTCCACGGCGAAGGCCGCTACGCCTTCCCGGCGCGGGCCGCCAGGTAGGTGAGCACGATGTCGTCGAGCGAGAGGTCCTCGGCGCGGCGCTCCTCGGCCGGCGCGAACTTGCCTTTCTTCACCTCGAGGATCATCGCCTGGTGCTGCTCTTCCATCAGCGCGGCGATCGCCTTCTCGGGATCGCGGTCGCGGACGAGCTCGGCGTAGGGAAGCCGCCGCGAAGCGAGGATCTCGCCTCCCTTGTAGATGAGCGTCTCGATCAGCGGGTTGTCCTTGCCCTTGTCCTCCGTCTGCACGTGGTAGACGAGACCCCGGTGCTTGACGTCGGTGTTGAACCCGGTGATCACGGCCGGATTGTCGCATAATGCCGCCACTCCAGGATGCTCGCGAGCCCGCCTGAGCGCCGACCGGACGACGACGGGCCGGTGCCCGTCTTCGGCAGCTGGCGCGCCATCTACGCCGCGGTGGCGCTCTCGGCCGTCGCGGTGATGGCGCTGCTCGCGCTCTTCTCGCGGTGGCCGTTTTGAGCCAGGGCTTCGCGACCGCCGACTGGCTCGTGCTCGCGGTGTACGTCGTGGGCATCGTGGCCTTCGGGCTGTGGGTGGGCCGCGGCACGCGCGGCATCGACGACTTCTTCCTGGCCGGGCGCGAGATGCGCTGGTGGGCGGCCGGGCTGTCGGTGATGGCGACGCAGATCAGCGCGATCACGTTCGTCGGGACGACCGGGCAGGCCTACACGAACGGGATGGGCTTCCTCGCGTTCTACTTCGGCCTGCCGTTCGCGATGATCGCGCTTTGCCTGACGCTCGTGCCGTTCTTCTACCGCGCCGGCGTCTTCACCGCCTACGAGTACCTGGAGCGGCGCTTCGACGCGCGCACGCGCACGCTCACGAGCCTGCTGTTCCTGCTCTCGCGCGGGCTCTCGGTGGGGATCACGCTCTACGCACCGTCGCTCGTGCTCTCGGTCGTGCTGGGGTGGAGCGAGACCGCGACGATCGCGCTCATGGGCGGGACCACCATCCTCTACGTGGTCTACGGCGGCAACCGCTCGGTGATCTGGACCGACGTCGTGCAGATGGCCCTGATCTGGTTCGGGATCTTCGTCTGCGTCGGCGTCGCGATCGCGCGGCTGCCACCGGAGCTGGGCCTGCGGGACGCGCTCGCGCTCGCGCAGGCCGCGGGGCGGCTCGAGACGATCGACCTCTCGCTCGACCCCGGCCGCTCCTACACGGTCTGGAGCGGGCTCATCGGCGGCATGTTCCTGGCGATGGCGTATTTCGGCTGCGATCAGAGCCAGGTGCAGCGCTACCTCTCGGGGCGCAGCCTCACCGAGAGCCGCCTTTCGTTGCTCTTCAACGCCTTCCTCAAGGTGCCGATGCAGTTCCTGATCCTGCTGACCGGAGTGATGGTCTTCGTGTTCTTCCACTTCGAGAAGACGCCGCTGCTCTGGAATCGCGCCGAGCTGGCACGGCTCGAGTCGCGCGTGCCCCCGGCCGAGCTCGAGCGCCTGCGCGGCGAGGCCGAGGCGGCGCACGCCGAACGGCGCTCCGCCGCCGCGGCCTTCGCCGCCGCGCGCCACGCCGGCGTCGATCCGGCGCCGGCACGCGAGGCCTACCGCGCGTCGCAGCAGCGGCTCGAGGCGGGCGAGTCCGCGCTACGCCGGCTGGCGGGCGGCCCGGACGGCCCCGTGAACGACGTCAACTACGTCTTCCCGAGCTACGTGATCGCGCAGCTGCGCGGCGGCATCGCGGGCCTGGTCGTCGCCGTCATCTTCGCGGCGGCAATGTCGACCCTGGCGGCCGAGCTCAGCTCGCTCGCCACGGCGACCGTGATCGACTTCTACAAGCGCTTCTGGAACGCGGGCGGATCCGGCGCTCACGACCTGCTGGTCTCGCGCGTGCTGACGGCCTGCTGGGGCGTCTTCGCGTCCTGCATCGCGCTCGAGGCGGGCCGGCTCGGCTCGGCGATCGAGGTCGTGAACCGCTTCGGCTCCTACTTCTACGGCTCGATCCTGGGCGTCTTCGCGCTCGCCGTGCTCACGCCGCGCGCGAGCGCCCGCGGGGCCTTCTACGGCCTGCTCGCCGGCATGACCGCGGTCTTCCTGGTGTCCCGGCTCACGAGCATTGCGTTCCTCTGGTACAACGTCGTCGGTGCGCTGACCGTGTTCGGAGTGGGGCTGGCGATCACGGCCCTGTCCGGACAAACGGACCGCGGACGACAGGCAACGGACAACGGCCCAACGAAATAGCCAGATATCCTTCGGGGCCGCGTCAGCGTGGACCCCGCGGCCCCTCAGGATCATTTGCCTCTAGCGCTCCTCGCGGGCCTGCGCTAGACTATGAGGCCGAAGTTGAAAATGGATTTCAGTATCGGTACGGACGGCACGGTGGCGGCGGCGGGCGGAGCCACCGACGCTCGCGAGCCCGCACCGAAGGCCCGTGCCGCGCAAGGTCGTGCTGCTCGGCAATCCGAACGTCGGCAAGAGCGCCCTCTTCAACGCCCTCACGGGGCTGCGCGCCACCGTCTCCAACTATCCGGGCACGACCGTCGAGGTCATGCGCGGCCGCCTCGCGGACGGCGGCGAGCTGATCGATTCGCCGGGCCTCAACTCGCTCCTGCCGCTGAGCGAGGACGAGCGCGTCAGCTGGGAGCTCGTGCGTTCCGTGCGAGGCGACGAGTGTGCGGTCGTGGTGCAGGTGGCCGACGCCAAGAACCTGCGCCGCGCGCTCCTGCTCACGGCGCAGCTCGCGCAGCTCGAGGTCAGGACCGTGCTCGTGCTGAACATGCACGACGAGGCCGAGGCGCGCGGGATCCGGGTCGACCTCGCGGGTCTCGAGGCGGCGCTCGGCATTCCGGTCCTGGCCACGGTCGCGACGCGCGGGCGCGGAGTCGCGAGCGTGACGCAAGCGCTCGCGTCGGCGCGCGTGCCGCGCAACCACTGGCCGCTGCCCGACGACGTCGCCGGCCCCGCGCTGGCGATGCTCACGGCCAGCAGCGAGGCGCCGTCGCAGCAGCCGGCGAGCCTGCACGCCCGCTACCACGAGGCGCTGCTCGAGCACGCGGGGACGCTCGCGAAGCGCTTCGCCACGGACGGGCTCTCGACGGGGCAGCGCGTCTCGCGCCGGCTCGGGCGGCTCGCGGTGCATCCGCTCTGGGGCTGGCCGATCCTGGCGGCGGTGCTGTGGGCGCTCTACGAGTTCGTGGGCGTCTTCGGAGCCGGGACGCTCGTCGACCTCATGGAGAAGGGGCTCTTCCACAACTACCTGAACCCCTGGGCGGTGGCGGCCTTCGCCTACGTTCCGTGGAGCCTGCCGCGCGACCTCTTCGTCGGCGAGTACGGCCTCGTCACGATGGGGCTCTCCTACGGTCTCGCGATCGTGCTGCCGATCATCGTCACCTTCTTCACCGCCTTCGCCCTGCTCGAGGACTCGGGCTACCTGCCGCGGCTCGCGGTGATGACCGACCGCGTGTTCCGCCTGATGGGCCTGAACGGCAAGGCCGTGCTGCCGATGGTGCTCGGCCTCGGCTGCGACACGATGGCGACGCTCACCACGCGCATCCTGCCGACGCGCAAGGAGCGCCTGCTCGCGATGCTGCTGCTCGCGCTCGGCGTGCCGTGCTCGGCCCAGCTCGGCGTGATCCTGGCGATGCTCGCCGTGGTGCCGTTCGCGGCCGGCATGATCTGGTTCACGGCGCTCGCGCTCGTGATGATCACGGTCGGCTGGCTGGCGGCGCGGGTGCTGCCGGGCGAGCGCGGCGCCTTCGTGGTCGAGCTGCCGCCGATGCGGCTGCCCGCGCTCGAGAACGTGCTCTCGAAGACCGCGGCCCGCGTCGAGTGGTACCTGAAGGAGGCGTTGCCGCTGTTCCTGGTCGGCACCTTCGTGCTGTTCCTGCTCGACCGGCTCAAGCTGCTCGAGGTGATCATCCGCGCGGGCGAGCCCCTCGTGACCGGCGTCCTAGGGCTGCCGAAGGAGGCCTCGGCCGCGTTCCTGATCGGCTTCCTGCGCCGCGACTTCGCGGCGACGCGGCTGTTCGACATGTCGCGCAGCGGCGGCCTCGACACCGTGCAGATCGTGGTGGCGATGGTGACGATCACGCTCTTCATCCCCTGCATCGCGAACGTGTTCATGATCGCGAAGGAGCGCGGCTGGAAGACCGCCGCCGCGATGGCCGCCTTCATCTTCCCGCTCGCCTTCGCGACGGGCGGCCTCGTGCGCGTCTTCATGCAGGCGACCGGGATCGGAGTGGGACCGTGACGACGCTCCCGCTCGCCGGCGTCGCTCCGGCGGCCGCTTCCTTCACCTGCCCGATGTGCGGGCTCGCCTACCAGCCCGGCGGCGACACCTGCAAGGAGCACGGCTGCCCGATCGCGATCGGCGGCTGCGCGACGCAGCACTGCCCGCGCTGCGGCTACACGATGCCGGACGAGTCGAAGAGCGGCGCCGCGCGCCTCATCCGCAGGCTGTTCCGGCGGAGCGCCGCGAAGCCGGCGGCGATCGCCGGCAGCCTCGCGGAGCTGCCCGCGGGCTCGACCGGTGTCGTCGAGCGCCTCGAGGGCGATCCGGAGCTGCTCGCGCGTCTCACCGCCCAGGGGGTCGCCCCGGGCGTGAGCCTCCACCTGCTCCAGCGGCTGCCGACGTTCGTGATCGAGGTCGGCGAGACCACGATCGGGCTCGAGAAGGACGTGGCCGCCGCGATCGTGCTCAGGCCGTCCTAGCTTCCGAGCGCGGCCGCTGCGGCCCGCCGCTCAGCGCACCATCGTCCAGGTCAGGAAGACGCGCGCCTCGGGGTTGCGCTGCGTGATCGTCCGGCGCCCTGGCTCGACGCCGGGGAGCTCGGTCGTCACGTCGTAGTGGCTGCGGCGGAAGAACACCGAGGCGTCGGCGCCGATTCCCAGCGAGTGCGTGATCGGAATCTCGAGCTTGAGCTGGGTCTGGTGCACGATGTGGCTGGAGCCGAGGCCGACGTTCGCGCCGCTGTAGGTGGAGCCGTTCGAGACGTCGATGTAGCTCCCGCGGTAGCGCCCGCTCAGCAGCGGGAGGCCCTTGCGGAACAGGTAGAGCTCGACCGAGGCCCCGGCGCCCGGCCCGTAGTCGTACTCGCGCAGCCGCTCCTGGTTGGCGACGTCGGCCAGGAACGAGTAGTCGGCGTTCACCGCGCCGAGGATGATCCCGAAGGCCTGGAGCCGCGTCACCAGGTCCATCGTGTCCGACACCGGGTAGCGCGACAGCAGGGCCGGTCCCAGGCTCTGGCCGCCGTACTCGTAGGCCTCGTTGTCGATGTAGTCGAAGTCCTGCTGCAGCGTCAGCACGTGCTTCTTGCCGTCGCCGATGCGCTTGGTGAAGAGATCGCCCCGGATCAGCAGCCGGCCGACGCGCGTCTTCTCGCCGAAGTTCGACTGCGAGATCGACGTCGAAGCGGTCGTACGGCCCGTGGCGGTCGGAGTCCCAGGGGTTGCCGTAGAAGAGCGCCACCTCGAGGAAGCCGTACGTGTTCGTGTTCTCGCTGATCGACTCGCCCTCGCCGATCACGCGCCCGCCGACGCGCACCGCGAGCGAGAAGCGGGCCGCCAGGCGTAGGGATCGACCGGGTTGCCCCGCACTTCGCTGGCGTCGCCCGTGACGAGGCGATTGAAGCCGCGGATCGGGTTGATCAGCAGGCCGCCCGCCTCGCGGAAGAAGCGGTTCTTCCCGCGTCTTGGTGTTGTCGAGCAAGAGCGACGAGGCGCGGTACATCACCTCGCCGCGCGCGATGCCGCCGATGCCGGTCGAGATCATGTCGTTGAACGACATCGGGTGCGTCTCGCCGCAGCACTCCCAGACGAAGGCGCCGGCGATCGACATCACCGAGGAGCCCCAGAACCCGATGCCGTTCGCGCGCGCCGCGTTGTAGTAGGTGGCGCCGTTGAACGGGTGGATCAGCTGGTTGGTCTTGAACTTGTTGTCGTCGTAGGTGAAGCCTTCCTGGAAGTTTTCCCAGAAGCTGCGCGGGCTGATCTGGTTGAAGTTCGCGTCGCGCACGTACTCGTTGAACATCGACGCGCCGTAGTTGATCGCGAACATCTCGGCGGTCGCCCAGCCCCAGCTGCGGCGCACGCCCCAGGCGTCGATGTGGTCGTCGGCGGGCGGCAGCGGCAGCAGCTTGCCGCTCGCGTCGCGCGGCGGGGCGGCCTTTGCCGGCGGCGCAGGCGTCTCGGCGAACGGCTGCCAGGCGAGGCCGGCGCGCACGCCCCACTCCATGCCGTCGCTCGTTGGCTCGAGCCCGAGCGGCGTGAGGTCGTACTCTCCGGTCTTGTACCAGTTCCAGAAGGCGCCCACGTCGAGCGAGAGCGTCTTGCCGAGGTAGAACTCGAAGCCGGGCTGGACGGTGAACCCGACGCCGTTCGTCGCGAGCGTGGGGCTGTCTCCCGACTCCACTTCTTCAGGCGGCTTGTTGTTGAAGACGGGGCTTCTCGGGTGGACCCGCACGATGCCGATGCGGCCTTGCAGGTAGGGTCGCAGGCGACCCCCGGGATTGAAGTAGCGGGTGACGCTCCCGAAGGTCTCGAAGTGCGCCCACTCGTTGTGGTCGCCCCGGAGGGCCGGAGGGAAGAAGGAGTCGGCCATGTCGTTCGAGCCGAACTGGAGGCCTCCGCCGAAGCGCCACGCGCCGCTCGCGGTCGCCTTCGAGATCCGCAGCTCGAACTGGATCGGCTCCTTGAGGAAGTCGCCGTAGCCGCCGCCGATGTCGCCGTAGCCGAGGCCGCCGTAGAGGTGCCAGCGGGCATGGTCGGCCGGAGCCGCGCTCTTCTCCTGGGCGAAGCTCGCCACGGCCGACAATGCGATCGCTCCCGCGATAGCCCCGGCATGCAGGATCCGCTTCGTCTTCATGCTCGACACCCCTTCCCCCGCAAACGCCGCATCATGATACGCGTTTCTATCGCGCGCCGAAGACGGGCGGGCTCTCGGGGATCGGCCGCGCCGTCGTGGCGCGGCTCGGAAGCGCCGAAGTGGACGCCGTCGGGGCGGGCCAGCACGGCCTGGCCCCAGCCGAAGTTGGAGTGCCGCGGCGGGACCACGAGCACCTTGTGGCCGAGCCGCTGGAGCTCCGCGCGCGTCGCCTCGGGCACGAGCGCCTCGATCTCGACGTCGCAGCCCGCGAAGGTGGGCTTGGTGAAGCGGCCGGCCTCGAGCGCCTCCTGGATCGTGAAGCCGTAGTCGGCGATGTTCGGCGACGAACTGCGCGTGCGCCTGCGCCTGGTTGAAGCCGCCCATGATGCCGAAGCCGATGCGGACGCCGTCCTTCTGCATGAAGCCCGGAATGATCGTGTGCAGCGGCCGCTTGCGCGGCGCGAGCGTGTTCGGGTGTCCGGGCTCGAGCGTGAAGAGCCCGCCGCGGTTGTGGAGCATGAAGCCGGTGCCCTCCGGCACGATGCCGGAGCCGAAGGCCGAGTAGATGCTCTGGATCAGCGAGACGATGTTGCCGTCCTTGTCCACGACCGAGAGGTAGATCGTGTCGCCGCCCTTGGCGTCGGTGAGCCCGGCGAGCCGGTCGGGCTCGACCTCGCAGGCCGCCTTCGCCATGTCGATCCGCTTCGCGCGCGCGCGCCGCGCGCGCCTGGATCGAGGAGCTGCGGCGACGGGCACCGGACGGAGAGCGCGGGTCGCCGACGTAGCGCAGCATGTCGGCGTAGGCGAGCTTCTTGGCCTCGATCATCGCGTGCAGCGCCCGCGGCGAGTGGAAGCCCCACTCGCCGAGCGGGAACGTCTCCATGATCTCGA
Source organism: uncultured Acidobacteriota bacterium (assembly GCA_963744315.1). Lineage (GTDB taxonomy): Bacteria > Acidobacteriota > Vicinamibacteria > Fen-336 > Fen-336 > DATBSL01. The sequence continues at coordinate 212,632 of CAVUTB010000009.1, read as the reverse complement.
GCATCATCAGCGCGGCGATGCCCTGCGTGTTCGGCGGGATCTCGGAGACGGTCCAGCCGCGATACTCGTCGAGATCGGCTCGACCCACTCGGGCTCGAGCTCGGCCAGGTCCGCGCGCGTCATCGTGCCGCCGGCTCGCGCGAGCGTCCGGACGATGGCCTCGGCGGTCGCGCCCTTGTAGAAGCCGTCGCGTCCCTGCTCGGCGATCCGCGAGAGCGACGCGCGCGAGGTCGGGGTTCTCGAACAGCTCGCCGGCGCGCGGCGGCCGGCCGCCGGCAGGTAGGTGCGGGAGGCGCTCGGCGAGCCGACCCGCCCGCGCGCCGCGGCCCAGGCTTCCGCGGTGATCTCGCTGACCGGGAAGCCCTCGCTCGGCGTAGTGGATCGCGGGGGCGAGCAGCTCCGAGAGCGGCTTCGTGCCGAACTTGTCGCGGAGCGCCTGCCATCCCGCGACCGCTCCGGGCACGGTGACGGAGCGGCGCCGTCGCGCGGCATCGTCGTGACGCCCCTTCGCCGCGCAGCGACTGCGGCGTCAGGCCCGTGGGCGCCCACCCGCGCGCGTTCAGGCCGTGGAGCTTGCCGGCCTTCGCGTCCCAGTAGAGGACGAAGAGGTCGCCGCCGATGCCGTTGCATGGCGGGCTCCATCACGCCCACCGCCGCGTTCGTGGCGATCGCGGCGTCGACGGCGTTGCCGCCGCGCTCCAGGATCAGCGCGCCGGCGCGCGCCGCGAGCGGCTGCGACGAGGCCACGATCCCGTAGCGCGTCGTCACCAGCGAGCGGCCGACGAGCGGCCGCTGGGCGTCCTCGGCCTGGGCCATGGCGGTCATCCCCAAGAGAGAAGAGCGGCGAGCTTCATCCGGTGTCCTCCGGTCGCGCAAGGAGTATGACAAGGTACTGCTCGACGGCTGCAGCGCACGCAGCGGCCCGATCCTTGCACCCCGGAGTGGTAGGAGGCATCGATGCTCGGAAGCCACGAAGCGACGGCGACGATCGCGGTCAAGAACCTCGACGCAGCCCGCCAGTTCTACGAGGGCAAGCTCGGGCTCAAGCCGCGCGACACGCCGGAGCCGCAAGTCGTTTTGTACAAGGCAGGGAGCTCGGCGCTCCTCGTCTACAAATCGGAGTACGCCGGTACCAACAAGGCCACGGCTGCAACCTGGTCCGTCAAGGACGTGGATGGGCTCGCTCAGGAGCTGAAGGCCAAGGGCGTCCGCTTCGAGCGCTACGACTTCCCGAACTGCCAGCACGTGGGCGACGTCCACGTGATGGGAGACCACCGCGTGGCCTGGTTCAAGGACCCGGAAGGGAACATCCACAGCCTCGTCAACGGCTGAGCGGCCCGAGCTGCCCGCCGCTCAGATCGACGCGCCGCCGGCGAGCGTCGCGACGTCGTCCACGCGAGCGGCTCCTTGTGACGAAGCCCTCGCCGAACTCGCACGCCGATGCGGCGGCCCTGGCGCCGCGCCGCCAGCTCCACGGCCTGCGGAAGCGGTCGAAGGGCGGGCGCCATCTCGCTCGGGCTCGGGCGTGAACTGGCTCGCGGAACGCCTGGATCGCCTTGCAGCTTCGTGGCCCAGACGGCGGTGATGTCGACGACGAACTCGGGCCGGATGTCGGCGACCTCCGTCGTGCTCAGCGGCGTAGACAGAGCTTCGCCGGGCGGAACGGCAGGCCCAGGTCGGGGCGGTAGCTCTTCGCAGCCCCGCGAGGAACGACGCGTCGTAGACGATGCGGCTGGCGGCGGCGTGGTCGGGATGGCGCTGCTCCCAGTGCTGGAGCAGCACGACGCGCGGCCGCAGCCGCCGGAGCACGCCCACCAGCGACGTCCTTCTGGTCGGGCAGCGCCGTCAGGCCGCTGTCCGGCAGCTGGAGCGTCTCGCGGTGCGCGGCGCCGAGGATCCGCGCCGCCTCCGCGGCCTCGGCGGCCCGCGTCTCGGGCGTGCCGCGGCGTGCCGCTCTCGCCGCGCGTCAGGTCCACGATCGCCACGCGGCGCCCGCGCCGCGACCTCGCGCGCCAGCGTGCCGCCCATGACGATCTCGGCGTCGTCGGGATGCGCGCAGATCGCGGCGATGTCGAAGGCATCCATGTCAGCGCCCCAGCACCCGGTTGTAGACGGCCTCGTACTGGCTGACCACGCGGTCGGCGCCGAACAGCGCCTCGGCGCGGCGCCGGCCCGCCTGGCCCATCTCGCGGCGGCGCTCGTCGTCCTTCAGGATCTCGATCGTGCGCGTCGCCATGCCCTCGACGTCGCCGACCGGCAGCAGGTAGCCGGTCTCGGCGTGGCTGCACGACCTCGGGCAGCCCGCCGGCGTCCGAGCCCACCACCGGCACGCCGCAGCGCCATCGCCTCGAGCGCGGAGAGGCCGAACGACTCGCAGCTCGGACGGCAGCAGGAACACGTCGGCCATGCCGGCGATCTCCTCGATCGCTCTGCTGCGTGCCCAGGAAGCGCACGCGCTCGTGCAGCCCCAGCCGGCGCGCCAGCGCCTGCGCCGAGGCGCGCTCCGGCCCTTCGCCGACCATCAGCAGCACCGCGGGCCACCTCGCGGTTGACGCGCTCGAAGATGCGCACGACGTCGAGCACGCGCTTGACCGGCCGGAAGTTCGAGACGTGGAGCAGGATGCGCTTCGTGGCCGGCGCGCAAAGCCGAGCGGTCCTTGTAGGCGCGCGTCGGGGCAGTACAGCGACAGGTCCACGAAGTTGGGGATGACTTCGATGCGGTTCGTGATCTGGAACTCGTCCATGGTCATGCGCCGCAGGAACCCCGACACGGCCGTGACGCCGTCGGAGCGCTCGATCCCGAAGCGCGTGATCTCGAAGAAGGAGCGGTCCTGGCCCACGAGCGTGATGTCGGTGCCGTGCAGCGTCGTGACCAGCGCGGGCGCGCTGCGCTCCCGAGCATCTGCTGCGCGAGGAAGCCGGCGATGGCGTGCGGGATCGCGTAGTGGACGTGGAGCAGGTCGAGCGCGTGCTCGCGCGCTGACCTCCGCCATCTTGGCGGCCAGCGCCAGGTCGTGCGGCGGGTACTCGAACAGCGCGTAGCGACGAGACGTCGACCTCGTGGAACGCGATGTTCTCGTGGAAGTCGCCGAGCCGGAAGGGCAGCCGGTACGAGATGAAGTGGATCGTCGTGGCCGCGCCGCGCGAGCTGCTTGCCCAGCTCGGCGGCCACCGCGCCCGAGCCGCCCACGGTCGGATAGCAGGTGATTCCGATCTTCATAGCCAGAGAAACTGGTGCCCTTCGCCCACGGCTCCATGCCGCGCGCGCACCTCGTCGGCCAGGCCGGGGCCGTGCCGGGCCACGAGGCCCACCAGGCCCAGTCCCCGCTCCTGCAGCGAGCCGCCGGGGAACACGGCGTCGCGCGTGCGGCGCAGCCGGTCGGCGCGCGCCCTGGTCCCGCTTCTTGAGCGCCCGCGTGGCCTTCTCGTGCAGCCCGTCCAGCTGGTGCAGCACGCGGCCGCGCGCGCCGTCCGCGGCCGCGCGCAGCGTCGGGTCCAGGGCGCCCAGCACGTCGCTCGACCTCGCCCATGCCCTCGGCCAGCGCCTGCTCGCGCGCTCGAATGCCGCCTCCACCTCGGGGTGCGACTCGCGCGCCCAGCGCGCGAGGAGCGCCTCGGGGTCTTCCTGCACGTCCTGCGGCTGCAGCTCCTCGGCCGCGAGCACGCGCGCCTGCGCCGGCTCCACGAGCGTCAGGCTCGGCCGCGGCAGCAGCACCGGGCGAGGTATGCCGAAATGGGCGTAGGACGGGCCGATCTGCGCGTGGTACGCGATCTCGGCGGGCCCGCCGACGTACGCCGCCGTCGGCAGGATCAGGTCCTGCGCCAGCGGGCGCAGCAGCGCGCCGGGGCTCCAGGCGCGCGGATCGCTCGCGCAGCATCGCGTCTCGGCCTCGGCGACGCGGGACCGCCGCTCCAGGCCGCGCACCTCCACCGTGCCGTCGCGAGCGACAGCGCGCGGCGCTCGCCGCCCATCAGCAGGAAGAGGTTCAGGAAGCCGGGCCGCACCGGCACCTGCTGGTGGTAGCCCGCGGCCAGCAGCGCCCGGCCGGCCTGCTGGCGCGAGCTGCGAGCGTGGGCGAGGCCTCGGCGATCTCGCGGGCCATGACCGGCACCATCAGCCGCCTTGAGCTCGGGGTCCGACGGGTCGAGGACGACCAGGCTCGGGCAGCAGCCACGACAGGAAGCGCGCGAACGCGCCGGAGCAGCGTCTGCGCCGGCGCGGTAACAGTCGCGCGAGCTCGCCAGCATCGTCGTCGCGGTGCAGGCTCTCCGGGAGCACGCGCGCGCAGCTCGTCCACCAGGCCGCCCACGCTTCTCGTCGAGCATGATCAGCGAGGCGGGCCGGCCGGAGGGCTCGCGCGCCGGGGCGTAACGCAGCGTGCGAAGCTGCTCCCGTCGCCTCCAGCACCGTGACCTGCCGCACCTCGGCGAAGTCGTGGTCGTCGGCGGCCACCCAGAACACGGGCACGACCGGCCGGCCGCGCGCCGCTCTTCGAGCCGGGCGCGACCGCAAGCGTGGCAAGCGCCTTGTACAGCACGAACAGCGGGCCGCCGAACAGGCCGGCCTGCTGGCCGGTCACGACCGCCACGGCATCCCGGCGCCGGCGGCTCGGCCTGCGCGGCTGCCGGCTCGCGCCCCGAGCGCGCGTCTGCTGTCGAACGAGGGCACGCGCCAGCGCCTCGCGCTGCCGCGGCAGCCCCAGCGTGCGCGTCGCCGCCGCGAGCACGGTCTCGAGGTCCCAGGCGCCGCCGTCGTAGAACGGCCGGGCGCGCGGAGCGTTCAGGAGGTAGTCGAGAAAGAGCGGCGAGGGCGGCTCTGGAACGCCCCGTAGTCGACGACCATTGGGGGGCGCGCCGCCATGGTCCCGCGATTATAGGCCACCGTATCTCTTCTGTACGCCGGCGGGGCTCGCGCGTTCCCTGAGCCGTCCTTGCAAGCCATTGTGCGGCTGCAACTTGAGCGGGCATCGCGTTGACACCTTTTTGCCGTGATGCTAGAGTCGACGCTCGGAGCCTCTCGTCTTCAGCATGCAGGCGCTCGCGGCGAAAGAGCGGGCCCGCGAGGGATATGGAAGAGAAGAACCGGCCGCAACGAGTCGATGCCCCAGGCCATCGGGCGCTATCAGGTGCAGGAGAGCATCGGCTTCGGCGCGATGGGCGCGGTCTACAAGGCCTTCGACCCGCTGATCAAGCGCACCCTCGCGATCAAGACGATCCGGCTGGACATCCCGCGCCAGAGCCCGCAGTACAAGTCCTTCATCGAGCGCTTCTACCACGAGGCGCGCATCTCGGGCACGCTCTCGCATCCCAACATCGTGACCCTGTTCGACATCGGCGAGGAGGACGGCGTGCCCTACCTGGCCATGGAGTTCGTGGAGGGCGAGACGATCGCCGCGCTGCTCGCGAAGGGCCTGCGCTTCAGCCCGGAGAAGGTGATCGGGCTGATCAGCCAGATCGCCTCCGCCGTGGACTACGCGCACAGCGCGCGGCGTGATCCACCGCGACATCAAGCCGTCGAACCTGATCCTGTACGAGGACGACCGGTCAAGGTCACCGACTTCGGCATCGCCAAGCTGGCCGGACGCCGAGATGACGCAGTCGGGCACGCTGCTCGGCACGCCGTCCTACATGTCGCCCGAGCAGGCGATGGGCGACAAGCTCGACGGCCGCAGCGACATCTTCTCGCTCGGCGTGTGCGCCTTCGAGATGCTCTCCGGCGAGCAGCCGTTCCCCGGCACCAACGTCACGTCGATCCTCTACAAGCTGGTCCACGTGGACCCGATCGAGCCGCCCGAGCTCGAGATGCACGGCCTGGTGCCGCAGAAGTGGCACGAGGTGTTCGGCAAGGTCCTGGCCAAGAAGCCCGACGACCGCTACCAGACCGCGACGGAGCTTCGTGCAGGACCTCGAGTACTGCCTCGGCTCCTGGTTCGGCGCGGGCTCGGCGACGAGGACACGGTGGCGCTCGCGCCGATGGCGGAAGGCAGGGTGGACGACACCGTCGCGCTCCTGGCGATCGAGCGATCTCAAGCCCGGGGTCGGCCCGGACGACATCGAGACGGTCCTGATCCCGCGTGTCCCGGCGCCCGCGGCGCTCCGCCCTGGCGCCCCGCCCATGCCCGTCGCCGCCGCGGCGAGCGCCGCCCCCGTGCTGGCACGGGAGTCCCAGGAAGAGACGATGGTGCTCGCGCCGGGCCGGAGTCGACCCCTTCGCGTCGGCCCGCGCGGCCGCGACGCTGGCGATGGCGCGCAACGCCGCTCCCGCGGAGCCGTTTCCGCCGGCCACCGTGATCACCTCCACGGAGGCCACGGCGATCATCCCGCCGGCCGCCGCACAGGACGCAGCCGGCCGCCTCTTCGCCGAGCCGCGCCCGCCGACGCCGCCTCCCGCCGCGACGCCCACGCGGTCCCGGTCCCGCTCGTCCCGGCGTGCCGCTGCCGCTCGCGCTGGGCGCCGTCGCGGCGCTTCTGGCTCTGGCCGCGCTCGGTGCCTGGGCGCTGCGGCCCGCGAGCGGCCGACGAGGCCGCCACGACCTCCCGCAACGTTGCCTCCCGTCACCGAGCCGGCGAAGCCCGTCGTGCCGTCCGAAGCCTCCGGCGCGCCACCGGCTCGCTGCGCGTCGTGAGCGAGCCCGCCGGGGCGCGGGTGACGATCAACGGCGAGGCGCGCGGGCGCACTCCGCTCGAGCTCGGCGATCTCGCCTTCGGGCGCTACGACGTCCGCGTCGAGCAGACCGGCTTCGGCGCGGAGTCGCGCAAGGTCGAGCTCCTGGCGGACTCGCCCGCCGCCGAGCTGCGCGTCACGCCTGAAGCCGCGCGCCGTGCCGACCACGGGCTCGGCGGAGGTGCTCTCGACTCCCTCGGGCGCGGTCGTGAGCGTGGACGGCATCCCGGTCGGCCAGACGCCGATCAAGGAGCTCAAGCTCGCGGCCGGCAAGCGGCGGCTCGAGGTCGCGCTCGCCGGCCACGAGACCTGGACGAGCACGCTCGACGTGGTCGCGGGCCAGAGCGGGCGCGTGGACGTGAAGCTCAGGGAGAAGCCCGCGCCGCCGCCCACGCCCGAGCCGGTGGACGTCACGCGCGTCTACCCGAACGAGCCCGGACAGGTCGACACGCCGGCGCGCAAGCTCTCCGGTCGCGTCGCCGTCCTACCCGTCGAGCCGCGCGCCGCGCCTGAAGTCGGGGCAGCGGCTCTCGGTGCTGGTCCGCTTCGTCGTGACCGAGACGGCGAGGTCGGGGAGGTGACGGTGGTCGAGTCGGTCAGCAAGGTCGTGGACGAGGTCGTGGTGGCCGCGGTCAAGTCCTGGAAGTACGAGCCGGCCACCAAGGGCGGCGTGAAGGTCAAGGTGGAGACGAACTTCCGCCAGACCTTCCTGGGAGCCTGAGCGCGTGGCGAAGCTGATCGTCAACCCGACGTCGTCGAACCGGCGCGAGATCCCGCTCACGCGCACGACCATCCTGACGATCGGGCGCGATCCGTCCAACGACCTCGTGCTGCCCGACGCGATGGTCTCGCGGCGCCACGCCGTCGTCGAGCACCGCGGGCGCGAGTTCTTCCTGCGCGACTGCAGCTCGGCGAACGGCTCGGTGGTGAACGGCGACCGCGTCACCGAGCGCCCGCTGCGCGACGGCGACCTGGTGGCGATCGGCAGCATGCGGCTGCTCTACCGCGAGGAGTCGGTCGAGGCCGTCGGCGGCAAGGTGCTGGCGCACCCCTCGGCGGCGCCGCTCGAGTGCCCGGCCTGCAAGTCGGTCTACAGGCGCGGCGACCTCTTCTGCCGCGAGTGCGGCGCGCAGGTCGCGCAGCCGAGCGGCCCGCCGAAGGCGGTGTGCACCGCGTGCGGCGCCTCGGTGCCGCTGCCGGCCCGCTTCTGCAACAGCTGCGGCGGCACGCTCGCGCCCGACGGCCAGCGCCTGATCGACCCGCCGGGCGAGGTGCTGAAGTCCGACACGCAGCCGGTGCCGGTGATGGCTCCCGAGCCCCAGGCCTCGCGCGGAAGCGGGGCCTTCGCGATGCTTCCGGCTCCGCAGCCGGCCTTCGTGGCGAAGCCCACGAGCGACGCCGAGCCGAGCCCGAAGCGGCCGGCTCCGAACGAGCGGCGCGGGGTGTAGCCGCCGCCGCGACGCTCCGGCCTCGAGCTGGCGGACGCCGGCAGCCGGCTGGCGGCGTTCGTCGTGGACACCGTGTTCGTGCCTCGGGCCAGGCCGTGCTGCTCGCGCCGGTCGGCTGGTACTGGTGGGCCCGCGAGACCCCGTCGGCGCCCGCCGACGTGCACGCTCCTGCCCGTGTTCGCGTCGGTCACGCTGCTGCCGCTGGCGCTGCTGCTGGGCGTGCTGTACCACATCTACTTCTGGAGCGTGAAGGGCGCGACGCCGGGCAAGGAGCTGCTCGACCTGCGCGTCGTCACCGAGGACGGCCGCTCGCCGATCCCGCTCGCGAGCGCCGTGCGGCGCGCGCTCGGCTACCTGCTCTCGGCCGCGAGCCTCGGCATCGGCTTCCTGATGGTCGCCTTCGGCGGGCGCGGGCTGCACGACCGCATCGCCTCGACGCGCGTCGTGAAGGAGGCGCGGCGTTGAGCCTCGACGGCCGCGAGCTCCCGCCCGCGGATGGGGGCGCCGAGCTCGTGCTGCCGGCCGAGTCGAGCGTGCTGCCGCAGGCCGCGATGCGCCAGCGCTTCCTGCGCGCGGGCTGGGAGTTCCTGCACGACCTGTCGGTGGCCGTGCTGTTCTGCTTCTTCCTGATCGCGTTCGTGGCGCAGGCGTTCCGCGTCCAGGGCACGAGCATGGAGCCGCTCCTGCTCGACGGCGAGCGCATCGTCGTCAACAAGTTCGTCTACCGCTTCCGGCCGATCGAGCGCGGCGACGTCGTGGTGTTCTGGTATCCGAAGGAGCCGTCGGTCTCCTTCGTCAAGCGCGTGGTCGGCCTGCCTGGCGACGTGATCCAGATCCGCAGCGGCGAGCTGATGGTGAACGGCGTGCTGGCGAAGGAAGCGTACCTGCCGTCGAGCTTCCGCGACAACGACGACCTGCCCCCGACCGAGGTGAAGAAGGGCTTCTACTTCGTGCTCGGCGACCACCGCCGCAGCAGCAACGACTCGCGGGCCTGGGGCGAGGTGCCCGAGAAGTACATCTACGGCCGCGCGGTGTTCCGCTTCTGGCCGCTCGCGCGCATGGGGCCGATTCACTGAGCTTGTCGGACGCGCGGCCGCTCGCCGGCCGGGCCCCTCTCGGATAAGCTTCTGAACTCGACATGACAAAAGCCGGGTCGGGTCTGCGAGAGCCGGGCGTGCGCCCGGACGGGGAGGCGGCCGTGCGCTCGCGCGCGCAGCTCGCGCTCGAGGACGGGACGCTCTTCGAGGGGCTGAGCTTCGGCCGCCGCGGCGAGGTGACGGGCGAGGTCGTCTTCAACACCGCGCTCTGCGGCTACCAGGAGGTGCTGACCGACCCCTCGTACGCCGGGCAGATCGTGACGATGACCTACCCGCACATCGGCAACTACGGCGTCAACCGGGAGGACGTCGAGTCGGCGCGTCCGCAGGTGGCCGGGTTCATCGTGCGCGAGGCGTCGCAGGTGGTCTCGTCGTGGCGCGCGTCGGGCTCGCTCGCGCGCTACCTCGACGCCAACGGGATCGTCGGCATCAGCGAGATCGACACGCGCGCGCTGACGCGGCACCTGCGCACGCACGGCGCCAAGCGCGGCGTCATCTCGGCGCTCGACCTCGACCGCGACTCGCTGGTGGCGAAGGCGCGCGCCTCGCGCTCGATGATCGGGCTCGACCTGGCGCGCGAGGTGACCTGCGAGAAGCCGTGGGCCTTCGATCCCAAGGCGGAGGGCGCGGGCGGCCATCTGGTGCCGGTGCCGAGGCGCGAGGCCGCGCGGGCACTGCGCCAGGACGAGCGGCGCTTCCGCGTCGTCGCCTACGACTTCGGGATGAAGCACAACATCCTGCGCAACCTCGCCGCCGCCGGCTGCGACGTGACGGTGGTGCCCGCCACCACCAGCGCCAGGGACGCGCTCGCGCTCGAGCCCGAGGGGATCTTCCTCTCGAACGGCCCGGGCGACCCCGAGCCGTGCACGTACGCGATCGAGGCGGCGAAGGCATTCGTCGACACGCTGCCCGTCTTCGGCATCTGCCTCGGGCACCAGATCCTCGGGCTCGCGTGCGGCGGCAAGACCTACAAGCTCAAGTTCGGCCACCGCGGCGCGAACCACCCGGTCAAGAACCTCGAGACGGGGCAGGTCGAGATCACGTCGCAGAACCACGGCTTCTGCGTCGACCCGGAGCTGTTCGAGAAGCCCGGCATCGTGATGACGCACCGGAACCTGAACGACGGCACGGTCGAGGGCTTCCGGATGAAGGAGCGCCCGGTGATCTCGGTGCAGTACCACCCGGAGGCGAGCCCGGGACCGCACGACAGCCACTATCTCTTCGAGGAGTTCGTCTCGATGATGCGCGGCGCGCGCGCGGGGCGCTAGGCGATGCCCCGCGACACCTCGATCCGCTCGGTGCTGGTGATCGGCTCGGGGCCGATCGTGATCGGCCAGGCCTGCGAGTTCGACTACTCGGGCACCCAGGCGATCAAGGTCCTCAAGAAGGAGGGCCTGCGCGTCTCGCTCGTCAACTCGAACCCCGCGACGATCATGACGGACCCGGAGTACGCCGACCGCACCTACATCGAGCCGCTCACGCCCGAGGCGCTCGAGGCGGTGCTCGAGCGCGAGCGTCCCGACGCGCTGCTGCCGACGGTCGGCGGCCAGACCGCGCTCAACCTGGCGGTCGAGCTCAGCCGGCGCGGCGTGCTCGACCGGCTCGGCGTGCGCCTGATCGGCGCCTCGCGCCGGGCGGTCGAGGTCGGCGAAGACCGCCAGCTCTTCAAGGAGGCGATGGCGCGGATCGGGCTCGACGTGCCCGCGGAGCGGCTTCGCGACCAACCTCGCCGAGGCGCGCGCGGTGCTGGAGCTGACGGGCCTGCCCGCGGTGATCCGGCCGTCCTTCACGCTCGGCGGGACCGGCGGCGGCATCGCCTACAACCGCGAGGAGTTCGAGGAGCTCGCGGAGCGGGGGATCGACCTCTCGCCCGTGCACCAGGTCCTGATCGAGGAGTCCGTGCTCGGCTGGAAGGAGTTCGAGCTCGAGGTGATGCGGGACAAGGCCGACAACTTCGTGGTGATCTGCTCGATCGAGAACTTCGACCCGATGGGCATCCACACGGGCGACTCGATCACGGTGGCGCCGGCGCAGACGCTCACCGACCGCGAGTACCAGGTGATGCGCAACGCCGCGCGCGCGATCATCCGCGAGGTCGGGGTCGAGACCGGCGGCTCGAACATCCAGTTCGCGGTCGACCCGAAGAGCGGCCGGCTGACGGTGATCGAGATGAACCCGCGCGTCTCGCGCTCGTCCGCGCTCGCGAGCAAGGCGACCGGCTTCCCGATCGCCAAGATCGCGGCGCTGCTCGCGATCGGCTACCACCTGGACGAGATCCAGAACGACATCACGCGCGTGACGCCCGCGTCGCTTCGAGCCGGTGATCGACTACGTGGTGGTCAAGATCCCGCGCTGGGCGTTCGAGAAGTTCCAGGACGCGAGCCCCACGCTCGGCACGCAGATGAAGTCGGTCGGCGAGGTGATGGCGATCGGCCGCACCTTCAAGGAGGCGCTGCAGAAGGGGCTGCGCGGCCTCGAGACCGGCGTCTCCGGCTTCGCGCGCACGGACCTCGACGACGCGCTCATCAAGCCGAAGCTGCTCCACGCCGACCCCGACCGCATCTTCTACGTCAAGCGCGCGCTCGACCTCGGCTGGAAGCACGACGAGATCTACCGCATGACCGGGATCGACCCGTGGTTCCTCGACCAGCTCCAGCAGATCGTCGACCTGGAGAAGGAGATGGTCGCGGGCCTCGGCAAGGAGCTGGACGCGATTGCGAAGGCGCCCACTGGCGCCGGTGCCTCTCAGGGCAAAGCATCCCCAGCCTCTCAGGCCACGGGTAGCTCGGGAACCGGAGGGCTCCCGGGAGGGGTCCCCGTCCTGCTGATGGACTCCTCCCGGGATCCCGGTCCCGAGCGGAGACGATGGCCATTGGCTGGGGATGCCCCACTGCTTCTCGAGGCCAAGCGCATGGGTTTCTCCGACGTGCGTCTGGCGCAGATCGCCGGCAAGACCGAGGCGCAGGTGCGCGCGGCCCGCAAGGCCAGAGGCATCGTCCCGGTCTACAAGCGCGTCGACACCTGCTCGGCCGAGTTCGAGTCGTTCACGCCCTACCTCTACTCGACCTACGAGCGCGAGTGCGAGGCGGCGCCGACCGAGCGCAAGAAGGTCGTGATCCTGGGCAGCGGCCCGAACCGCATCGGCCAGGGGATCGAGTTCGACTACTGCTGCTGCCACGCCGCCTTCGCGTTCAAGGAGGAAGGCTTCGAGACCATCATGGTCAACTGCAACCCGGAGACGGTCTCGACCGACTACGACACCTCGGACCGCCTCTACTTCGAGCCGCTCGCGTTCGAGGACGTGATGAACGTGCTCGAGAAGGAGAAGCCCGAGGGCGTCGTGGTGCAGTTCGGCGGGCAGACGCCGCTGCGGCTCTCGGTGCCGCTGCACGAGGCCGGCGTCAAGATCCTCGGCACCAGCCCCGACGCGACCGACGTCGCGGAGGACCGCAAGCGCTTCAGCGCCCTGCTCGACGAGCTCGACATCAAGCAGCCCGAGAGCGGCACCGCCACCTCGCTCGAGGAGGCCAAGGTGGTGGCCGACCGCATCGGCTACCCGGTGCTGGTGCGACCGTCGTACGTGCTCGGCGGACGCGCGATGGCGATCGTCTACGACGCGGGCCGCCTCGAGCAGTACGTGCGCGAAGCCGTGAAGGCGTCGCCCGAGCACCCGATCCTGGTCGACCGCTTCCTCGAGGACGCCTTCGAGGTCGACGTCGACGCGCTCGGCGACGGCGAGCGCGTGGTGATCGGCGGCATCCTGCAGCACATCGAGGAGGCGGGCATCCACTCGGGCGACTCGGCGATGGTGCTGCCGACCTACAAGATCGCGCCGGAGCACCTCGAGACGATTCGCAGCTACACCCGGCGCCTGGGCCTGGCGCTGGGCGTGCGCGGCCTGATGAACGTGCAGTACGCGATCAAGAACGACGTGGTCTACGTGCTCGAGGTCAACCCGCGCGCGTCGCGCACGACGCCCTTCGTCAGCAAGGCGACGGGCGTGCCGCTCGCCAAGGTGGCGGCCCGCATCATGGCGGGCCGCTCGCTCGCCGAGCAGGGCATGACCGCCGACCTCACCGTCAACCGCATCTTCGTCAAGGAGTCGGTGTTCCCGTTCCTGAAGTTCCCGGGTGCCGACATCCTGCTGGGACCCGAGATGAAGTCGACGGGCGAGGTGATGGGCATCTCGAACGACTTCGGAATCGCCTTTGCCAAGTCGCAGCAGGCCGCGGGCTACCGCATCCCCACGAGCGGGGCCGTCTTCATCTCGGTCAACGACCTGGACAAGCCGGAAATGCTGTCGCACGCGCGCGCGCTCCACGAGATGGGCCTCGAGATCGTCGCGACGCGCGGCACGGCCGCGTACCTGAACGCGAACGGCGTCAAGGCCGAGTTCGTGTACAAGGTGCAGGAGGGCCGCCCGAACGTCGTCGACCAGATCAAGGACGGCCGCATCAAGATCGTGTTCAACACCCCGCTCGGGCGCGAGTCGTTCTACGACGACAGCGCGATCCGCAAGAGCGCCACGCTGCACAACGTGCTCGTGGTCACGACGCTCACCGCCACGGCCGCGACCGTCCAGGCGATCCGCGCGCTGCGCGAGCGCGCGACCGACGTGCTGTCGATCCAGGAGATCCACGAGCTGGCTCGCAGGGAAGTCGGGGCCGCTGGGCCTTGAAGAAGCTCTACCTCGCGCTCGCCGGCGGTGGCGCCCACGCTGCGGCGCACGCGGGAGTGCTGCGAGGGCTCGCGAAGGCCGGCATCGCCGTCGCCGGCATCGCGGGCGTGAGCGGGGGCGCCCTGATCGCGGCGGCCTGGGCCGGCGGCGCCGATCTCGACCAGCTGGTCGAGCAGGCCGGGGGCCTGCACCCGTGGATGTGGGTGCGCGGCTGGGGCGGCGGCCTGCTCTCGGGCAGCAAGCTGGGGGCGCTGATCGACGAGTTCGTCCCGGAGCCCAGCTTCGAGGCGCTGCGGGTGCCGGTCGTGGTGCTGGCGACCGACGTCGACACCGGCGAGGCCGTGGTGTTCCGCGAAGGCAACGTGCGCGACGCCGTGCGGGCCTCGTGCAGCTTCCCGGGCGTCTTCCCGCCCTTCGTCTGGAACGGCCGGCGCCTCGTGGACGGCGGGGTGATCGAGGTGGTTCCGGTGCGGCTCGCGCGCGAGCTGGCAGGGGATGAAGGCGCCGTGCTCGCGATCGACTGCAACGCCGGCGGCAAGTGGCCGGCTGCCGATTCCTTCGTCGCGATCGCGCTGCGCGCGGGGCTCACGCTGGTGCGCGGGCGCACCCGCTCGGAGCTCAAGGGCGCCGACCTCGTGATCGCGCCCGCGATCGGCGAGTCGGGCTGGATGCGGCCCACACGCATCCCGGCCTTCGCGCAGGCCGGCGAGCAGGCGCTCGAAGCGGGTCTGCCGGAGCTGCGCCGCCTGCTCGGGGACTAGCGGACCCGTCCCCGTCGCATCCGCATCCGTGGATCCAATCGGCTCTTGACAGGCCGGACCGCTGGAACTAGCTTGGTAACTGTCAAAGTCAATATAGACGGTTACTTGAGCGGGGGCGGGGGAGGCGGGAATGATCGCGCGGAGCTGGGACGGGCTGACGCCTTCGGGGCAGGCCGACGCCTACACGGAGTACATCCGGAGCACCGGATTCAGGGACCTGCTCGCGACCAGCGGCAACCGCGGCGTGTTCCTGCTGCGGCGGCGCGAGGGGGAGAAGACGCGCTTCCGGGTGATGTCGCTGTGGGACTCGATGGAGGGAATCCGCCGCTTCGCCGGCGACGATCCCGAGCGCGCCCGCTACTACCCCGACGACGAGCGCTTCCTGACCGCGCTCGCGGCGAACGTCGAGCACTTCGAGGTGGTGGGCGAGGGCGGCACCCGCGCCGCCGCCGCGGAGGCCGGGGCGCTCGCGCGCGAGCTCGAGACGCTCGGCCGCGGCGACGCCTGGCACGGTCCGGCGCTCGCCGAGCTGCTCGTCGGAGTATCGGCCGCGACGGCCGCGGCCCGTCCGATCGCCTCGGCCCACACGATCTGGGAAGTGGTGCTCCACGTGACGGCGTGGACCGACGTGTTCCGCCGCCGCCTCGACGGGGAGGCCGTGGAGGAGCCCGAAGCGGGGGACTTCCCGGCGCCGCCTGCGCCCACGCGCAAGGCCTGGGCCCAGGCGATGCAGGCGCTCTTCGAGGGGCACCGCGCGCTCACCGCACGCGTGGCGCGCCTCAGCGACGCCGAGCTCGGCCGTCGCATTCCGAACCGCGACTTCGACGTGCGCTTCCAGGTGCGGGCCGCGATTCGCCACGTCGTGTACCACAGCGGGCAGATCGGGCTGCTGCGGAAGATCGCGGCACGGCCGAAGCCTGCGCGGCGGGCGCGTACGAAGGCAGGACGCTGAACGAAGCGCGAGGGAACGAACGGCAACGAACGAAAGCTAACGGAGACTCTGAACTGGCTATCGGGGGGTTTGAGCACCCCCCGAACCCCTGTAGCTAGCTCTAGCTCGTTGCGACGACACTGGGCCCGGTTATGCTCGCCTGATGCGATCGTCCGAACCGGGCACGCCATCCGATGCCACGCGAACCGTCTCGCTCGTGCCGGCGATGGCGGCGGACCTGCCGATCCTCCTCGACTGGACGCAGGACCTCTACACGCACGAGCGCATCCCGTTCGATGCCTCCGCCTCTGAAGTGACCTTGCGCGAGCTCATCGCCAACCCGGCATTCGGTCGGATCTTCGTGCTGCTGGCCGACGGCGCGGCGGTTGGCTACGCCGCGGTGGCGCTCGGATTCAGCCTCGAGTTCGGCGGGCGCAGCGCATTCCTCGAGGAGCTCTACGTGCGCCCCTCCTCGCGTGGACAGGGCGTAGGCACCCTCGCGCTGCGACTGCTGCAGGACGCCTGCCGGCGCCTCGGCGCGCGGTCGCTCGCGCTCGAGGTCGGCCTCGACAACGCCGGGGCGGAAGCCCTCTACCGACGCGAGGGCTTCTCGACCATTGGCCGCCAGCTCATGACTCGGCGGCTGTAGATCCTGGGCCGGCCGCGATGGTTGGGCCGCCCCGTCATCGGCAGGGCCGTCTCCAGGCGCCGGTTCGCAGGTCGACTCGGCGAGCGGCGAACTCGGGCCGTCCACGTCACGCGCTCGCCGTGCGCCACGCTCACGACGGTCAGCCGCGCACAGTGCCGATGCCGTCGACCATGACGGAGTTGAGGCATTCACGACCGTGCGGATGGCGTGAGGTCGACGTCAACTCCCACCGCTCTGGAGCGACCGCGGTCGGGAGGCGAGCGCTGCGCCGACGCCACACCGACGCTGCGAAACGGGCGATTTCCGAGGGTCGGCCGACGGCCCGACGACGTCCCGGACGCGTCTCCGGCGTCGAGCACCCGTGCGTGGCGGTCCGGAGATCCGCGATCGGGACCCTTGCGGGTCGCCCAATCCCTCGTTCGCGAACGAGCCGTGCGCCGGACCTCTAGTGCCGTCGGCTGGCGCGGAGGGTGGTGAGGGTTTCCTTGGCCTTCTCCGCCATCGGGCTCTGCGGGAACTGCTGCACGATCACCTCGAACGTCGCGACGCCCTCCTCCTGACGGCCCGAGGAGACGTAGGTTCGGCCGAGCAGCAGCAGCAGCTTCGGATGCTCCTCCGCGTCGGGTCCGAGCTTGAGCGCCTCCTTCACGAGGCGCTCGGCCTCACCGAAGTCGCGTGAGGCCTGCGCGAGCATCGCGAGCAGCATGCGCCCCTCGCGGCGCGCGTTCGTGGTCGCCCCGGCGTCGTTCTCGACCGCCCGGCGCAGCAGGCCGGTCGCTTCCTCGTAGTAGCCCTGGTTCAGCAGGTGCCGGCCGAGGCCCAGGAGCGCCGTCGGCTCGTTCGCCTCGGCGGCGAGCGTCGCCTCCCAGCCCATCACGCGGGCCGCCACCTGGCGGGCGATGTCGAGCGTGCGCGGGAACTGGCCCGGCCCCTGGTAGGCGTCGATGCGGAAGAGCTGATGCCCCTGCGGCGAGAGGAACAGGATCACGGGCAGGCGCGCGCCGACGCCGTACTTGGTCGCCACGTCGACCTCGCGGCGCGAGCCCTCGGTGTTGATCTTGACGGCGACGAAATCGTCCACCTTCCGGATCACCGCGGGATCGGCGTAGGTCGTGCGGTCGAGCCTTCGGCACCAGTCGCACCACTCGGCCCAGAAGTCCACGACCACCGGCTTGCCGCTGCGCTTCGCGACGCGCATCGCCTCGTCGAACTTCTTCTCCCACTTGATCGCCACAGCGGGCGGTGCGGGGCGCTCGCCAGCGCTTCCGGCCAGGAGCAACGCGAGGGCGAGCGGGGAGGACATCAGCGCGACCTCACCAGCGAGCCGGCCCGACACGCGGCGGCCTGGGCGTCGAACAGGACCTGGAACGAGCGCGTCTCGTTCCAGAACGACTCGGGGTGCCACTGCACGCCGACGACGAAGCTGCGGCCCGGCATCTCCACGCCCTCGATCAGGCCGTCCTTGGGCGAGCGTGCCGACACGACGAGACCCTTTCCGAGCGCATCGATCGCCTGATGATGGAAGCTGTTCACGGCAAGCGGGCCCCCGCCGAGTATCTCGCCGAGCTTCGACGCCGGCTCCACGTCGATCGCATGCGAGCGTCGCGTGCGTCGGCCTGGAGCGTCGTGCGTCACGGCTCCCTTCAATTCTGACGGGATGTCCTGGACGAGTGTTCCTCCCGTCGCAACGTTTAACACCTGATGGCCCCGACAGATAGCCAGGATCGGCAGGTCGCGCGCGAGGGCCTCGCGGGTGAGCGCGAGCTCGAAATCGTCGCGCCTGCGGTCGACCCTCCCGAGCTT
Source organism: uncultured Acidobacteriota bacterium (assembly GCA_963744315.1). Classification (GTDB taxonomy): domain Bacteria; phylum Acidobacteriota; class Vicinamibacteria; order Fen-336; family Fen-336; genus DATBSL01. Next base: position 194,601 of record CAVUTB010000009.1, on the reverse strand, counting down.
CGGATGGGGCGCGCGCCCGTAGAGCGCCGGGTCCACGTCGATGCCCCCGGAGAGCAGCAGTCCGTCCAGCCGGTCGAGCACGGCCGCCGCGTCCTCCGGGCGCTGCGACGGCAGCACGACCGGGATCGCCTCCGAGAGCTCGACGGAGCGCGCATAGTCCTCGCGCATCCCGTGATAGCCGGGCCGGTCGCCGTCCCCGAGCGTGATTCCGATGACGGGCCGCATCACATGCGCTCCGGGATCGGCACGCCGATCAGGTCGAGCAGGATCTCCATCTGGCGCACGAACGCGTCGACCACGAGCGCGCGGCAGGCGCGCAGCTCCTCGCTCGCGGCGTGGAGCAGCGAGTGCTGCGGCTTCTGGTAGTAGGAGTGGAACGCCTGCGCCACGGCGAAGGCGTGCTTCGCGACGAGCGCGACGTCCTCGGCCGCGATCGCCTGCTCGACGACCTCCTCGCTGCGCGCCATCAGCAGCAGCAGCGACCAGGCGAGGTCGCCCTCCTCGCCGGTCAGGAACGCGGCGAGGTCCAGCGTGCGGGCCCTGGCGACGAGCGCGTCCTGCGCGTGGCCCTCCGCCGCGAGCTTGCCGAAGATGTTGCGCGCGCGCACGACGGCGTTCTGCAGGTAAGGCCCGGTTTCGCCGGTGAACGCGAGCGCCTCCTCCATGTCGAAGGTGATGATGCGCGTGCGCGAGAAACGCAGCAGGAAGTAGCGGAGCGCGCCGACCGCCACGGCTGTCGCCGTCGCCTCACGTTCCTTGGGATCGCGCCCGGGGTCGCGGGCGTCGACTTCGCTGCGCGCCTTGGCGATCAGCGCGTCGATCAAGTCGTCGGCCTTCACCCCGAGCCCCTTGCGGCCCGAGACCTTGACGGCGTTCTCGTCGTCCTTGACCTCGTAGCCGAGCGCGCGTGCGGTGGCCGGGGACAGCACCACCTTCTCGTAGGCCAGGTGGTGGGAGCCCAGGGCGCCCTTCTCGTGGCCGAGCGCCTTGACGCCGGCGCGCACCACGCGCTGCGGGTAGGACTGGCCGACGTCGATCACGTTGTAGACGCGGTCGGCGTGGCCGAAGCGCGGCGAGTCCGGGGTGCCTTCGCCGCTCGTCGTGGTCCAGAGCTTCGAGCCGTCGGGCTCGGTGCGGTGGACGCGGTAGCGGAAGTCGCGGTCGAGCTCGCCGAGCTTCCAGAGCTGGTAGGCGATGTCCTTGCCGGTGTACGTGACGGTGCCGTTCGAGCGGACGATGATCTTGTCCTCGTCGATCGCCTCGCCGTCGCCCTCGGCCATCGGCAGCACCCAGCAGCCCTGGTTCTTGCCCTCGGTCTCGAGCCGCAGCACGCCCTTCTCCTTCATCAGCTCGAAGGCGCGGTTCCAGAAGTGCAGGCGCAGGATGTCGCTCTCGTGCGCGAGCAGCTCGTAGCGGATCGAGAGCCGCGCCATCGTCGCGAGGTGGCAGTCCACGATCCGGCGCGCGACGTGCTCGGCGAGTCGGGCCGTGTCGTCGTCGCCGGCCTCGATCCGGTGCAGCACCTCGGCCTGGAGCTTCTTCGTCTCGGGCTGCGTGGCGTAGGCCTCGCCCACGCGCGCGTAGAGGTCCCAGCAGTAGTAGTCGAACCTGCCCGGGATGCGCTCGACGTCGGCGAGCGTCTTCTGCTCGAGCTTTTGGAAGCCCACCACGACGTCGGCCACCTGGACGCCGGTGTCGTCGATGTAGTTCTGGACGCCGACGTCGAAGCCGCGGTGCCGGAGCAGCCGCACGAAGGTGTCGCCGAGGCAGGCATTGCGGAGGTGGCCGATGTGGGCGGCCTTGTTCGGATTGATGCTGGTGTGCTCGACGATCACGTGGCCCGGGCGCCGGGGTGCCGTGCGGCGCTCGACGAGCGTCTGGTGCAGGTACGCGGCGACCTTGCCCCGCTCCAGGAACAGGTTCAGGTAGCCGCCGCCCGCGACCTCGGCGCGGACGACGTCGCCCCCCGCGCGCAGCTCGCCCGCGAGCCTTTCGGCGATCTCGCGGGGCTTCTTGCGCAGCGTCTTGGCGAGGTCGAAGGGCGCCGTCAGGGCCAGGTCGCCGAGCTCCACGCGCGGCGGGTACTGGAACGAGATGCTGCCGGGGTCGATGTCGAATGCGGTCCTGGCGGCTTCCTTCACCGCGCCGGAGAGTCGCTGCTGAAGATCCAGGATCACAACCCGTTATCTTAGCGTGCGTGCGTTCGGCCTTACGGCCCCTTGACGTCTTTTGACCGGCGCGCTAAATCGCTTCACGAAAAGAGCTACCGCCCGGACGCGCGTCATCAGCGGGTATCATCGATCCATGGTGCGTACCGGAGTTTTCCTCACGCTTCTCGCCCTCGCTTCCCCCGCGCGCCACTTCGAGGTCGCGGCCACCTTCGAGCCTGCCCGCAAGGCCGGCGCGAACGCGGCCGTGGCCGTCACGTTCCGCGCGCTCGACCCCGACGTGCACGTGAACGAGACGCCGGCGCCGCAGCTGCGGCTCGACCTCGCCCAGACGGTGCTGGAGGACCGCCAGCCCGCGGCGCCGACGAGCGTTCCCGCTTTCGACCCGCTCACGGCCAAGTACCTCGACCTGGAGAAGCCGGTGCGGTTTCCCGTGGCCGTCTCGAAAGCCGCGCCCCACGGCGCGCACGAGGTGAAGGCGAGCGTCGTCTTCTTCTACTGCTCGTCGCGCGAGGCCTGGTGCCGGCGCGGCAGCGCCGACGTCGTCATCCCCGTCAGCGTGCGGTGAGCCGCGAGGCCCCATGGCAGCCGCGCTGGCCGCCTTGCTCGCGTGCGCCGCGCTCGCGGCCGAAGACCCGAAGCCGCAGCAGCCGACGCCGGCCGAGCCGCCTCGGCTGACGGAAGAGCTCACCGTCACCGCGGCGCGCGAGCCGACGAGGATCGCCGACACGCCCGCGAGCGTCGCGATCCTTCCGCGCGAGGGGCTGCTCGTCACGGCCGCGCCCTTCGTCGACGACGCGCTGCGCCAGGTGGTCGGCTTCTCGCTCTTCCGCCGCACGGGGAGCCGCACGGCGAATCCCACCTCGCAGGGCGTGTCGCTGCGCGGGCTGGGAGCGAGCGGCGCGAGCCGCGCGCTCGTGCTGGCCGACGGGCTTCCGCTCAACGATCCCTTCGGCGGCTGGGTCTACTGGGCGCGCGCGCCGCGCCTCGACGTCGAGAGGCTCGAGGTGCTGCGCGGCGGGGCGGCCGATCTCTACGGCAGCGGCGCGCTCGGCGGCGTGATCCAGGTCTTCTCGCGCGACGCGCGCCAGGGTGGCGGCGTCGAGGCGGAGCTGTCGGGCGGCGGCGACCAGACCTTCGAGGGCGCGCTGAGCGCGCACGCGGCGCGCGGCGCGTGGGCCGGCCGACTCGCGGGCGAGGCGTACCACACCGACGGCTACATCCCCGTCGAAGCGGCGAGCCGCGGCGCCGTCGACAGCGAAGCGGCCTCGGAGCACATGGCGCTCGACGCGCGCGTCGAGCGAACCGCCTGGGGAGACGGCCGCGTGTTCCTGCGTGGGCAGTACTACGACGAGGAGCGCAAGAACGGCACGCCGCTGCAGACGAACGACACTCGCATCGGCCTGGGCGCGCTCGGCGTGGATTTCGGGAGCGCCGGGCACGGGCGCACGTCGATCCGCGCCTGGGGCTCGAGCCAGCTCTACCACCAGTCGTTCAGCGCGATCGCGGCCGACCGCTCGCGCGAGGACCTGACGCGGCTGCAGCGCGTGCCGGCGGACGCTCTCGGGCTCTCGGCGCAATGGACGCGCCCCTTCGGCTCGCGCCACCGGGTGCTGCTCGGCGCGGAGGCCCGCCACGTCTCCGGCACGACCGAGGAGCAGGCGATCACGCGCGGCGCGGTCACGAGCATGGTCGAGGCGGGCGGCGACGAGGCCGGCGCCGCTCTCTACGCGCAGGACCTGATCCAGCTCCACCCGCGCCTCGTCGCGACGGCGTCGCTGCGCTTCGACGCGTGGTGGCTGCGCGACGGCCGAGCGACGACGACGCCGGCCGCGACCGGCATCGCGACCACGACGGAGCATCCCGACCGCGAGGAGACCCGCGCGAGCCCGCGCCTGGGCCTGGTGTTCCGCGCGCGGCCGGGCCTGTCGCTCACGGCGTCGGGCTACGGTGCGTTTCGCGCGCCGACGCTCAACGAGCTCTACCGCTCGTTCCGCCTCGGCGACACGCTCACGCTCGCGAACCCGGCGCTCGAGCCCGAGCGGCTGTGGGGCGGGGAAGTGGGCGCGCTCGCGACGCACGGGCGGGGCACGCTCCGGCTGACGGCCTTCTCGGCCGAGGTGGAGGGCGCGGTCGCGAACGTCACGGTCGCGACGGTCCCGGGCCTCATCACGCGCGAGCGCCGGAACGTCGGCCGCACGCGCTCGCGCGGCCTCGAGTCGGAGCTCGACTTGCGGCTCGGCTCGCGCTACGTGGTCACCGCGGGCTACGCCTTCACCGACGCGACCGTCCAGAGCTTCCCGGCGGACCCCTCGCTCGAAGGCCGCCAGCTTCCGCAGGTGCCGCGCCACCAGGCGACGCTGCAGGCGCGCCGCGAGGGGCGGCTGCAGCTCGGGCTGCAGGCGCGCTGGACCGGCGACGCCTACGAGGACGACCGCAACACGCTCACGCTCGAAGAGGCGCTGCAGGTCGACCTGTTCGCGGGCTACGAGCTCGGCAGGGGGGTGACGCTGTTCGCGTCCGCCGAGAACCTCTTCGACGCCGAGATCGTCGCGGCCCGCACGCCGGTCCCGAGCCTCGCGCCGCCACGCCTCGTCCGCGCGGGCGTTCGTTTGCGCGCCTTCTGACGCCCCTCGACGGCGCTAGAGCTCCACGCCGTGGAAGACCTCCGCGCGAACCACGAGGCCGTTCGCTCCGAAGACGAGGTTCTCCGACACGCGTTTCTTTCGACCCGTATCGGAGACGTAGATGATCGCCAGCTCCCGGCTGCCGGGGTCCCACGACACGCGCTCCACTGCGAACCGCAGCGAGCTGATGCGCGCCAGCGCCGTGTCCAGTACTCGCGCAGCGCCTGCTTGCCGCGGACCGTCGCTACGCCGACGACGGCGAGCGCGGTCGGGCTCGTGAACGAGACGTCGTCGTCGAAGTGGGAGAGGACCCGCTCGACAGCCCGCTCGTTCCACGCCGCCGCCCACTCCTCAGCAAACGCTCGCGCCTCGTCGCGTGTCATGCCGTCTCCTTTGGTCCAGCGTACCGAGGCGGATCTGCCAGGGACTGATCTGCCGGGTGACGAGGTGCCCGTCGATCGTCCACGGATCCACGGCCAGCCGCTCGACGATCTCATCCGCGCTGGACGCGCGCAGCACGAGGAGCGCATCGCGCGTGCCTTCCAGCGGTCCGACGAGCGCCACGAACCCCTCTTCGAACAGGGCATCCATGAACGCGGCGTGCGCAACCCAACCCGCCTGACCTTCCAGCGGCTGCGAGTCGTCCCAGGCAGGCCCGCGCGACCGCAAGACGACAAAGGCTCGTTCCATTCGATGTCTAGCTCGGCACTCCGCCGGAGCGCGACGATCCGCCGTCCCAGCCGGGGATCGCGGCCGCCTGCCGGATCCACGACGCCATCTGCTCCTCGTCGAGCGGGTCGTCCTCGTGGATGTCGAGGTAGCGCACGTCCCTGTGCTTGGACTCGCCGGGGGGCAGAGGACGCAGCGACATGCCGCGGAAGAACGCCACCTTGACGTACTTCGTGAAGCAATAGAAGTTGAGGAACCAGCCCTGCCCCTCGACTCCGTAGAAGGGCGAGTTCCACTTGACGGCCTTCCGTACGCCGGGGACGGTGCGCTCGATGAGCGCGTCGAGGCGGCGCCCGAGGCGGCTCTTCCAGCCCGGCATGGCCGCGATGTAGGCCCGTACGGGGGCATCGCCGTCGGCCTTCGCGATCTGAGGGTTGCCGCCAGTGAGCAGAACTGGCTTCGCGGCCACCTTGCGCTTGGGCTTGGCCTTTCGGTTCCTGGCCTGCATCAGGGACGGAATCCTTCAGGACTTCCTTTTCTTCGAGGGCTTCGACTTGCGCGAGGTGTTGAGTGCCACTGCCTGGCGAACGAGCGCCTTGAAGGCGGACGCGTCGACTTCTTCTCCCTCGTGGATGTCGATCGCGCGGCGCAGGTTCCCTTCGAGGCTCGAGTTGAAGAGACCGGCCGGATCCTTCAGAAACGCGCCTCTGGCGAAGGTCAGCTTCACGACCTTCTTGTAGGATTCGCCCGTGCAGATGATGCCGTCGTGCGAAAAGATCGGAGTGCCCATCCACTTCCACTCCTCGACGACGTCGGGGTCGGCTTGCTTGATGAGCTTGCGCATCCTGCCGAGGGTCTTCCCGCGCCAGTCTCCGAGCTCGGCGATTTTCTGCGAGATGCGCTCCGATGCCGACGGGCCCTGGCTCGCGCCCGATTTCTTCATGTTCTGATCCTAGATCAGGCGCTCGCCGGTGTGGCCTGCAGGCGGCGCCAGAAGAAGTACGAGAGCCCCCAGAGCACGCTGGTGCCCGCCGCAAAGCCCCACGCCTCCGGGCCGTCGCCCACCGAGAAGTGGGCGATGAGCGCAGAGACGAGAGTGAAGGCGAAGCCGGCGTAGGCCCACTCCTTGAGCCGCGCCGGCACCGGCGCCAGCAGCGCCACCACGCCGAGGAGCTTGGCCAGCGCGAGCTCCACTCGGAAGTAGGCGGGGAAGCCCAGGTGGGTGAACGCCTCCGCCACCTGCGGCAGGCGCAGTTGCGCGTAGGCGGTGAAGCCGAGCTGCAGGCAGAAGAGGGCAGTGACGATCCAGAAGCCGATGACCATTCCTTTAGCGCGGGGCATAAGATGCGTTCATTGAGACCTCCTCTGGAAACGAGCCCGAAGCGGATCGGCTCATGGGATCCTCGCGAGCAGCTCGACGAGCTTGCCGCCCATCATCCTCCAGCCGTAGCGCGCGCCACCGAAGTTCTGCTTCTGGTCCGGCTTGAAGCCCGACTGCACGAGGTGGAGGCGGGTGCCCACCGCCGTCGGCGTGAGCGTGAAGGTCACGACGGTGTCGAGGAATGGGACGGCCCACGCGTAGCTGAGCTTCCTGTGCGCTTCGATCTCGAGGATCCGGCAGTTCACGGTGCCGTCCCACCCGGGGTACGGCTGCGTCTTGAAGGTGAACGCGGCCCCCGGCTCGAGCTCGAGTTCGACGACGGGCAGGAGCCACTCGGTGAGCAGCACGGGGTCGGTGAGCGCTCGCCAGACCTTCTGGGGCGAATGATGCAAATCGAATTCGAAGGTGATGGATTCGGTTTGCGAGGGAGCGGTCGTGTCGACGGGGTTCATTCGTCCATTTTCTCCAGCAGCCGTTCCAGGCGATCGACGTGCTCGGTCCAGAAAGCCCGGTAGTGCGCGATCCAGTCGATGAGCGGCTTCATCCCGCGCGGCTCCACCCGGTAGTAGATGCAGCGCCCCTCGCGCCGGCCGTTCACCAGGCCGGCGTCTTTCAAAGCGGCGAGATGCTGCGAGACGGCCGGCTGCGAGATGTCGAAGCGCGCCGTGAGGTCCTTCACGGCCGTTTCGCCGCGCGTGAGCGACTCGAAGATCGCCCGGCGGCTGGGGTCCGCCAGCGCCTGGAAGATCTTGTTCTCGGCTACGGCCGCGCTCAGCATGATCCAAATATAAGCTAAGGCTTATGGATTGTCAAGGGCTATGTGCCGCCCAGGGAGTGCCGCTCAATCCGAGGAGGAAGCCAGATTCTCAGGAGTGTGACGTCGTGCCTGAGGGCGTCCGTCGTTCTAGCCTTGCTTACGCTGCCGTTCGATGTAGGCGGGAGTGTAACCCTCCCATTCCCACGGAGTAGCCGTATTCCCGAGGATGGTTTCGAGAAGCGGGCGGAAGGCGAGCTCGCCATTGTCACTGTTGGTGAGCAGGATCATGCACGCCTGACGGCGCTCGAAACAGATCATGTAGTTCTGCGCCCCGTCGCCGTGTCCTTCCTTGAAGAACGCAGGGCCGAAGCGCGTGCGTGTCAGCAGGCCCCATCCCATTCCATAGGCCAGGCCCACGGCGCCAGCTTCCGCGCCCTCCGGCTCGTCCGCGTCGAGTGGAAACTGGTGAAGCGAGCGGATCTTGATGAAAGGCGTCAGCATCGCGCGCCTGGTCGCAGGCTTCAAGATCTTGCCGCTCAGCAGGGCGGAGCTGAAACGAGCGAGATCCTCCGCGCTGGTCGTCATCGAGCCAGCCCCGCGGGCAGGAAAGCGTTTCGTCTGGGAGCGGAACACTTCGCTCCGGTCATAGCGGTCCGCGACGTTCTCGGCAAACTCCGCTCGGTAGATGATTCCGGTGCGCGTCATGCCGAGAGGCGTGAACAGCGCCTCCTGCATGAGTTGATCGAGGGGGCGGCCCTTCTGTTGCTCGATCACGAACTGGACCAGGTTGATTCCGTCGCCGGAGTATCGATATTGCGTTCCCGGCTTGAAGTGAAGGTGCATCTTCTTGTCGGGTTCGACGAAGGGGAAGTTCGCCAGCCCGGACGTGTGCGCCAGAAGCATGCGCGGCGTCACGCTGGGCCAGGCGGGATCGCGCACCAGCTCGGTCGCCGTCTCGCGGTACGCCTCGTACGTCTCGAGCGATCGCGGGAGCTGTGTGGCCACCGGGATGTCGAGCGAGAACTCGCCGCGTTCGACCAGCTGCATCACGTAGGTCGCGAACACGCCTTTGGTGATCGACGCCGCCCAGGTCGTCGTCTCGCGATCCATCGGAAGCGGCGGCTCGCGACGCCGCAGGCCGAACGCTGCGCTCCACACGAGACGCCCGCGATCGAGCACGGCGATCTGCGCTCCGGTCACGCGGGCCGCCGCCAGTGTTTCACGGGCGAACGACTCCGCTGCCGCGATCGCAATGGTGCTCCCGTCGAGCCGCCGAATGGAGGCGGATGTCTGACGCTCTGCAGCTGCGTGACCGAGAACACTGGCTGCGACCAACGCAGTGACGACGAGCGATCTCTTCATGGTGGGAATCGTAGCCGACGAGTCGAGGCTAGAGGCTAGCGAGGCGCGCGGCGCTTGAACGACCAGTCGACGACGACCTCCGCGACCGTTTCGCCAGCGGCGTCGCGGCCGATCGAGCGGGCCGAGACGACCTGGGGCTCGTCGCTCGCGGCGGCTCGTTCGATCGCCGCGCGGATCGTGGGGACGTCCTCGCAGGTGAAGCTGCCGGGGCCGGTCAGGCGCTTCGTGTAGCTCGCCCGCACGGAGAGCACCAGCATCGACACCGGACGCGGCGCGTCCTCGCGCAGCACCAGGCCCGGCGCGCCCGTCGACATCTCGGCGGCCATCGCCTGCGCGGCGAAGTAGGTCGAGGCGAAGGGGTTTCTGGTGCGCCAGCCGCCGGGAAGGCGGACGCTGCAGGCCTGGTCGTCGAGGCGAACGACGCGCAGGCCGGCGAAGGCGGCGAGGGGGAGCATGCGCCAGAGGTAGAGCGTGACGGGCAGGCCGGAGAGGACGCGGCGGCGCGCCTGCTCCGCCTTCGGGCCGAGGCTCACGCGTCCTCGCGGCGGTCGCCGAGCGGGGTGAACACGTTGCTCCAGCCGCGCTTCAGCTCGACGTACGTGTAGACGATCCGCTGCACGGCGGTGATGTTCGAGAGCACCGCGACGATCCAGAGCACCGCCACCATCTTGTTCAGCAATGCGCCGGCGATGATCAGCACGATGCGCTCGGGCCGCTCCAGCAGGCCCACCGGGCAGCGCGGGATCAGGCTCTCCGCGCGCGCCCGGGCGTAGGAGGTCATGAAGCTGCCGAAGGCCGCGACCCACACGAGCACCATGAGGCCGGTGCGCTCGAGCCGTGCGTAAAGGATCAGCAGCCCCATGAAGAGCAGCATGTCGGAGTAGCGGTCCATCGTGGAGTCGAGGAAGGCGCCGAACTTGGTGCCGCGGCCGCGGATGCGCGCCACGCGGCCGTCGAGCATGTCGAACACCGCCGCGACCAGCGCGATCACGCCGCCGAGGCGCAGCAGCGCGGGGCTGGCGTAGCCGGCACCGCCCGAGGCCGCGAAGAAGGCGCAGGCGACACCGGTGAGCACGAGGCCCGTCATCGTCAGCACGTCGGCGCTGACGTGCGCGAGCGCCCGCACCAAGCCGTCGAGCAGCGGCGAGAGCAGCGCTCCGAGCTTCGCGGTGAGCGTTCTGTCGGACAACGTGGCTTCTCGCAGGCTGGCGAGCCGGGAGTGTATGCTCGGCCCCCAACGGGAGTCAAAAGAGCGGGAGGACGAGCGCCGTGATTCGCAAACCCGTCGTTCTGATCACCGGCGCCAGCGGCGAGATCGGCCACGGGCTGATCGAGCGGCTGGCGCAGGACGGCCAGCGGCCGATCGTCACCCTCGACCTGAAGCCGCTCGAGGCGAAGCCGGCCGCGCTCGTCCAGCAGCAGTACGCGGGCTCGATCCTCGACGAGCAGCTGCTCGAGCGGATCCTGGCCGAGTACGAGGTCGAGCTGGTGTTCCACCTCGCGGCGCTCTTGTCGACGCGCGCCGAGTTCACGCCCACCACGGCGCACCACGTCAACGTCGAGGGCACGCTGCGGCTGCTCGAGTTCGCGCAGAAGGAAGGCGAGTCGCACGGGCGGCCGGTCGTGTTCCTCTACCCGAGCTCGATCGCCGCCTACGGCCTGCCCGACCTTCAGGCCAAGGCGCGCGCGGGGCGCGTGGCGGAGGACCTCTGGAACGCGCCCGCCACGATGTACGGCTGCAACAAGCTCTACTGCGAGCATCTGGGCCGCTATTACTCGCAGCACTACAAGCAGCTCGCCGCCGAGAACCTGGCGGGCAAGGTGGATTTCAGGAGCGTGCGCTTCCCGGGCCTGATCTCGGCGGCGACGGTCCCCTCCGGCGGGACTTCCGACTACGCGCCGGAGATGCTGCACGCGGCGGCGCAGCGCGAGCCGTACGCCTGCTTCGTGCGGCCCGACACGCGCATCCCGTTCATGGCGATGCCCGACGCGGTCGAGGCGCTCTTGCGGCTCGCAGCGGCGCCCAAGCCGGCGCTGTCGCGCAGCGTCTACAACGTCGGAGCGTTCAATCCCTCCGCCGAGGAGATCCGCGCGCGCGTCACGGCGGCCTTCCCGGGAGCGCAGATCACGTTCGCGCCCCACGAGCAGCGCCAGCGCATCGTCGATTCCTGGCCGGCCGACGTCGACGATTCGGCCGCGCGGCGCGACTGGGGCTTCGCGCCGCGCTACGACGAGGCGCGTGCGTTCAGCGAGTACCTGGTGCCGACGATCCGCGAGAGATACCGATAATGAAGCGACTGACCGCCGTTCTCCTCGCCGCCTGTCCCGCGTTCGCCGCGGCCGACGTCTACAAGCACGGCGGAAGCCCCGACGCCGTGCCGCACGACAAGTACCTGCGGGTCGTGAGCGAGGCCGACTCGCCCGTGCAGCAGGTCTACGTGAAGTCGAAGGACGGCGCCTACGTCGCCGCGGCGATCCGCAAGCCGAAAGGCGACGGGCCGTTCCCCGCCATCCTCTTCTTCCACGGCGCGCCCGGCGGCCGCGGGATGGAGCAGCTCGTGGGCTGGTCGCGCGGCGAGAAGGGCGGACCCGTCTGGGAGCGCTTCCTGCGCGAAGGCTTCGTGACGGTCGTCGGCGACTACCGCGGCGGCGACTGGAACACGATGAACGTGCCCTCGGCCGGCGCCTCCGCGACCGCGATCGACGACGGGCTCGCCGTGATCGACTACGTCAAGAAGCTGCCGTACGTCGACGGCTCGCGCGTGAGCCTCTACGGCGTGAGCCTGGGCGGCAACCTCGTGCTGTTCCTGGCCTCGAAAGTGCCGACGCTGCACGCGGTCATCGCCGGCGCGCCGGCCCCGATCTGGTTCCTCGGCATGCAGCGGGGGACGGGCGCGAGCCGGCCCGAGGTGGAAGCGCCGAAGGCGGATCCGGCGGTCGTCGAGGCGAACGTCGCGCCGATCCAGACGCCGATCCTGATCCTGGTCGGCACCGAGGACCGGCTGCTGGCGATGGGCACGGTGCTCCACGACGCGCTCAAGCAGGCGGGCAAGGCCGTGCGGATGGACGTCTACGAGCACGGCTACCACGACTTCGTGCTCGGCCCGCAGGGCCAGAGCCGGCCCGACCTCAAGCAGGGCGAGATCCTGCTCGAAGGCGCGCTCGACGCGCTCGAGCGGTCGGTCGCCTTCGTGAAGGCGGCGCAGCCCGATACGAAGTAGCTAGGCTCTCCGCGGCGCGCGCGCGTGCTCGCCGGCCGCGCTTCCGAGCGGGAAGCCGAAGTAGTCCCGCGCGTTGAAGAAGCTCACGTTCGCCACCAGGTTGGCGAGGGCCTGGCGGTCGTCCGGCAGCCGGCCGCGCCGCACGTCCTCGCCGAGGATGTTGCAGAGCAGCCGCCGGAAGTACTCGTGGCGCGAGTACGAGAGGAAGCTCCGCGAGTCGGTGATCATGCCGACGAAGCGCGCGAGCAGGCCCATGTTGGCGAGCACGCGCATCTGCGCCTCCATCCCGTCGAGCTGGTCGAGGAACCACCAGGCGGAGCCGAACTGCATCTTCCCGGGCGTGCGGCCGTCCTGGAAGTTGCCGGCCATCGTCGCCATCAGCTCGTTGTCGTTCGGGTTCAGGCTGTAGAGGATCGTCTTCGCGAGCTGGTCGTTCTCGTCGAGCCGGTCGAGGAAGCGCGCGAGCAGGCGGCCCTGCGCGAAGTCGCCGACCGAGTCGAAGCCGGTGTCGGGGCCGATCAGCCGGCGCATGCGCGTGTTGTTGTTGCGCATCGCGCCGAAGTGAAACTGCTGCACCCAGCCGCGCGCGTGGTCGAGGATCGCGAGCCGGTGCAGGAGCGTCGCGCGGAACACGAAGGCCTCGCGAGGCGGCGAGCGCCCGCCCCTTGCGCAGCCGCGCGAACATCTCGGCCGCCTCGGCGTCCGTGCCCGGCTCGGCCTCGATCCGCTCGAGCCCGTGGTCCGAGGCGCGGCAGCCGCGCTCGTGGAAGAAGGCGTGGCGCTTCTCGAGCGCCTCGAGCAGGGTCTCCCAGGTCGAGATCGAGACCGCGGCCGCCGCCTCGAGCTTCTCGAGCCAGCCGGTCCACGCGTCGACGTCCTCGACCAGCGAGCGCCTTGTCCGGGCGCCAGGTCGGGTAGACCTGCGTCTTCTTGTCCTTGCGGGCCGCGAGCCGCGCGTGCGGCTCGAGCGAGTCGACCGGGTCGTCGGTGCTGCAGACGACGGCGACCTTCCACTGCGCGAGCAGGCCCATCGCGCTGAAGGCGCCCTCTTTCAGCTTGTCGTTCGCGCGCGCGAAGATGTCGCGCGCCGTGGCGGGTCCGAGCGTCTCCTCGATCCCGAACGGCCGCCGCAGCTCCATCGCGGTCCAGTGGTAGAGCGGGTTGCCGAGCGTCTCCGGAACCGTGCGCGCCCAGGCCTCGAACTTGTCGAAGTCCGAGGCGTCGCCCGAGCAGAGGGCCTCGGGGATCCCGTTCGCCCGCATCGCGCGCCACTTGTAGTGGTCGCCCTCCAGCCAGATCTCGGTGATCGAGCGGAAGCGATGGTCGTCCGCCATCAGCTCGGGCGAGAGGTGGCAGTGGTAGTCGATGATCGGCAGGTCCTTCGCGGTGCCGTGGTAGAGCTCGCGCGCCGTCTCGCTCTCGAGCAGGAAGTCCTCGTGGACGAAAGGCCTCATGCGCTGGCCCTCCTCGCCGATCCGGGCCGGCTCGAGCCGCGGCACGATCAGGTGGATCACCAGCAGCGCCAGCAGGTACGCGCAGCCCGCGAGCACGAACAGGCTGTGATAGCTGCCCGTGAGGTGCAGGATCCAGCCCGCGGCGGTGGCGATCAGCATGCCGCCGACGGCCCCCATCATCCCGCCGAAGCCGACGACCGAGCCGACCGCGCGGCGCGGGAACATGTCGGAGGCGATCGTGAACATGTTGGCCGAGAAGCCCTGGTGCGCGGCGCAGGCGAGGCCGAGCAGCAGCACGGCGGTCCACATGTCTTCCACCACGGCGGCGAAGACGATCGGCACCACGCACAGCGCCATGCACAGCATCGCGGTCTTGCGCGCGCGGTTGATCGAGTAGCCGCGCTTGATCAGCGCCGACGACAGCCAGCCGCCTCCGATCGAGCCCACGTCGGCGATCAGGTAGATCACCACGATCGGCGGCCCCATCTTCTGCAGCGTGACGCCGAACTTCTGGTTCAGGAAGCTCGGCACCCAGTAGAGGTAGAACCACCAGATCGGGTCGGTCATGAACTTGCCGAGCGCGAAGGCCCAGGTCTGGCGGTGCTTCGCCAGGCTCAGCCACGGGATCTGCGCCGGGGCGGCTCCGCCGGGTCGCTGCGGATGTAGTCGAACTCGGCCTTGCTCAGGCGCTTGCTCGTCTCCGGCGGGTCGTAGAGCCAGAACCACAGGATCAGCCAGCTGAAGCCGAAGGCGCCGGTCATGATGAAGGCCCACTGCCAGGAGAAGGTGAGCGCGAGCCAGGGCACGACCAGCGGCGCGACGATCGCGCCGACGTTGGTGCCGGCGTTGAAGATGCCCGTGGCGAGCGCGCGCTCCTTCCTGGGGAACCACTCGGCCACCGACTTGATCGCGGCGGGGAAGTTGGCGGACTCTCCCAGCCCGAGCGCGAAGCGCGCCGCGCCGAAGTGGAACGGCGTCCTCGCGAGCGCGTGCGCCATCGCGGCCAGGCTCCAGAACACGAGCGCCGCGGCGTAGCCCAGCTTGGTGCCGATCTTGTCGAGCAGCCGCCCGGAGAGCAGCAGGCCGAGCGCGTAGGCGCCCGAGAAGGCGGTGACCATGTAGCCGTACTGGACGTCGTTCCAGCCGATGATGCGCCGCAGGTCGGGGGCGAGCAGGCCGAGCACCTGGCGGTCGATGTAGTTGACGGTGGTGCCGAGGAACAGCAGCCCGCACACGACCCAGCGGAAGTAGCCCACGCGCGCTCCCGCCACGCTCGTCGCCGCGCCGGCAGTCGTCTCGGCCATGCTGTTCCTCCCTCGCCCGGCCCCTTTTCTATCTCGAATCGCGCTCCGGCCCCTCCAGCGTCTGGGCGTGCCGGGCCTTCTCCAGGTGCTCGGTCATGGCCGCGCGCGCCGCCTCGCGGTCGTGCGCGCGGATCGCGCGGTAGACGCGGCGGTGCAGCTCGGCCGACTCCTTGAGGTCGCGCGCCTTGCGGATCGTCCGCCGCCGCAGCTCGTAGAACTGCGCCGAGACCATCTCCATGAGCGCCGCCAGCACGCGGTTGCCGCAGGCGGCCGCGACGGCGCGGTGGAAGCGCACGTCGTGGACCAGGAACGCCTGCGGGTCCTCCAGCGAGGCGAACATCTCGCTCACCTCTTCCGCCAGCGTGGCGAGCGTCTCGGGGCTCGCGTGCTCGGCGGCGAGCGCGGCGACCCCCGCCTCGAGCACGAGCCGCGCCTCGAACATCTCGGCGGGCGTCAGGCGGTGGAGCGAGGCCTGCATGCGCAGGGGCTCGCTGCCGAGCGCGGGCGGCCCGTCGGCGATGAAGGTTCCGGCGCCGCGGCGCGAGACGACGACGCCCATCGCCTCGAGGGCCTCGAGGCCCGAGCGCACGCTCGGCCGGCTCAGGCCGAGCTCGAGCGCGAGGTCGCGCTCGCCCGGCAGGCGGTCGCCCGGGCCGAGCTCGCGCTCCTCGATCAAGCGGCGGACGTGCTCGACGACGCGGTCGCGGGTGCTGGTGGTGTCGGGCGCCGCGAGCGCTCGCCCCGGGCTCACGCGATCCCGACCCCGCGCTCGCGCGCCGCCTTGTAGACCGCCTCGACCACGGCCACGCTGCGCAGGCCCTCGCGGCCGTCGCAGACGGGTGCTCTGCCCTGCTCGATCGCGCGCGCGAAGTCCTCGATCATCCGCCGGTGCGGCGCCGCGTCGGCGACCACGGCGGTGCTCGCGGCGGCGGCGCCGTCGCCGCCCGCGGCGACGAGGCCGGGCGCCGGCTTCCTGAGGTCCGCGGCGATCACGCGGTCGCCCTCGATCACGACGGTCCCCTCGGTGCCGGAGATCTCGACGCGGCGCGGGTAGCCCGGCCAGGCCGCGGTGGTGGCCTCGAGTGTCGCCACCGCCTTCGACTCGAACTCGAGCAGCGCCAGCGCCACGTCCTCGCTCTCGATCGCGTGCAGCGTCGTGGCCGTGAGGCCCAGCACGCGCGTCACGTCGCCGAGCAGCCAGAGCAGGAGGTCGACGGTGTGGACGCCCTGGTTGATGAGCGCGGCGCCGCCGTCGAGCTCGACGCGGCCGCGCCAGTTCGAGGCCGCGTAGTACTCGGGCGGACGGTGCCACTTGACGCGCGCCGAGGCCAGCAGCACGCGGCCGAGGCCGCCCTTGGCGACGAAATCGCGGAGCGCCACGAGATCGGGCTTGAGCCGGTCCTGGAACAGCACGCCGAGCGTGACGCCCGCGGCTTCCGCCGCGTCCACCAGCGCCCGGCCCTTCTCGACCGTCACGTCGATCGGCTTCTCGACGAGCACGTGCAGCTGCTGTCGCGCCGCCTTGACGCCCTGCTCGGCGTGGAGCGCCGACGGCGTGCCGATCACGACCAGGTCCATCGGCCGATGCCTCAGGAACGCGTCGTAGTCCGTGAACGCCCGGCCGCCGTAGCGCGCCCGCATCGCCTCGGCCTTCGCCGGGTCGCGGCCGTGGAACGCGGCGACCCCGAGGCCCGCCTCGAGCGCCGCGCGCACGTGCGTGTCGGTGATGTTGCCGCAGCCGACGAAACCGGCCTGGAGAGCCACGCTCGGGCTATTGGGCGAAGGCCGAAGCTTCGCGCTCCGCGCGCTCTTTCGAGAACGGGCCCGGCAGGATCAGGAGGCGGTGGCGGAAGGTCGTCGAAGCACCGGGCGCGAGCGTGAAGTTCAGCGTCTCCTTGCCGTTGCTGAACACGCTCTGCCCGAGCGGGTTCGCGGCGAAGAGGCCGTAGCCGCGCGCGTGCCAGTAGGTCGGATAGCCGGGGTTCTTCGGGTGGTCGAGCATCAACAGCACGACGTCCTCGCCCTCGACCTTGCCGGCGAGCGCCACCCAGCGGCCGCGCGTGCCCCAGACCTTCGCTCCGGTCAGGCCCTCGCTGCTCGTGTAGAGGCCGTTCACGCCCGCGTTGTCGAGCACCGGCACCGCGGTCGGCTTGCCCGACGCGTCCGTGAACACCTCGGGCTTGTCGGCCGGCTCCTCGAGCGCGCGCGCGACGCGCAGCCCGAGGACGCCTTCCTTGTTGTCGGCGAACTTCACGGCCTTGTCCCGCGCCTTGAGCTCGGTCGACGCGCTCGACGGCGCGCGAGTCCGCGTCGGCGCGGAACAGGAAGCGCGTGCGCTCGGTCATCAGCACGGAGCCGTCGGGCATGATCCAGTCGGCGTCCACGACGAGCTCGCCCTTGCCGGGCCCGCTCGCCGTGCTGGCGATCGCCTTGTGGACGATGCGGCCCATCTTCGCCTGCTCCTGCTTCGGGAGCGAGTCGGAGTTGTTCCAGAAGTCGACGCCGTTGACGTCCCCGTAGTTGAACCAGAGCCCCACGTGGTGCGGGTGGTCGACGCGCTCGCCCGGGCGCGGGTCGAGCGGGAAGCCGCGCGTGACGAGCGTGCCGCGCGCGCTGCGGAGCGGGTAGAGCACCGCCTTCGCCAGGCGCTCCGGCCAGATGTACGAGGTGAAGGGCTTCCCGCCGACGGTCACGTCCACGCGCCGCTCGGCGGGCACGGGACGGACGTCCACCGGCGGAGGGGCCTCGCTCCACGCCCGCCCGGCGAAGAGCGCGAGGAGCGCGGCGACTCTCGCGTGCGGTCCCACTCGTGGTCATACCAATTCCTTTCGGCAGGCGATCCGGCGGTGTTGTACTGCCCCCTCCACAGCGCTGTCAAGTCGAATGTCGGCGGGATGCTAGCTGTGTTTTGGCCACGAACCTCTTGGTCAGACCACCGGTTGACGGCGAGCGCCTTCGCTCCTATGCTTGGCGACGCCGGCCAATCCCCGAGGAAGGTGGATCGTGAGTGGAACCCTGAGCCAGCTCAACCTGGAGCTCGTCGAGGCTTCGCAGGTGCGGGACGGCGCCGCCGAGTTCGCGCTGGTGAGGGACGCGAAAGGCCATCGCCTCGCCGTCGCGGCGACCGGCGAGCCGCGCCGGCCTGGCAGCGTTCGAGGGCGAGGCGAGCTCGGGGGTGCTGGTCGGTCCGCTCTCGCCCAGGAACGCGGCGGCGCTGCGCTCGCGCTTCGAGTGGCTGCGGCCGCGGCCGCTCGGCACCAAGACCTCGGCCGGCCTCGGCGACCGCCTCGGCCTCGCGACGCCCGGCCACGTCCGCGCCGTCCGCGCGGTGGGCGGCGCGATCGCGCCGATCTTCCCGCAGCAGTCGATCCGGGAGATGGCGCGCACGCAGCGCACGCCGATCGAGGTGATGGACGACGCGACCTGGGGCATGTTCGCCGAGGGCTGGCGGGACGGCACCGGCGCCGACGCCGACCACCTGAAGACCACGGACGACATCGACGCGACGCTGCCCGTGGGCTTCTCGATGTTCACGATCGACCCGAGCGCGCACGTCGACTCCGCCGCCGACACGCGACGACCTCGCGACGCTGCGCGCCAAGGTCGCGGCGCTGCCTTGGGCCGAGCTCGAGGACAGCGAGGCGTCGCTGCGCCAGCGGTACGTCGGGAAGACGTTCGCGGTCGAGCACCTCGAGGTCGCCTTCGACGAGGCCGTCGTGCTGCGCGCGGCGGCGAAGTACGGCAAGGCCGTCTCGCACGTGGCGAAGATGTCGCGGCACCTGCTGAAGACCGCCGGCGCGCGGCCGGTCGAGCTCGAGGTCTCGGTCGACGAGACCGACACGCCGACGACGCCGGCCGAGCACTACTGGGTGGCGAGCGAGCTGCGCCGGCTCGGAGTGAAGTGGGTGAGCCTGGCGCCTCGCTTCGTGGGCCGCTTCGAGAAGGGCGTCGACTACATCGGCGATCTCGAGGAGCTCGAGACCGACATCGCCGCGCACGCCGCGATCGCGCGCCACTTCGGGCCCTACAAGCTGAGCCTGCACTCGGGCTCCGACAAGTTCAGCGTCTACCCGATCGCCGCGCGGCTCGCGCGCGGGCTCGTGCACCTGAAGACGGCGGGCACGAGCTACCTCGAGGCGCTGCGCACGATCGCCGCGCTCGACGCCGCGTTCTTCCGCTCGATCTACGCCTTCGCCCGCGAGCGCTACGACACCGACAAGGCCACCTACCACGTCTCGGCCGAGCTCGGCCGTGCGCCCGAGGCCAACGACGTGGCGGAGGCCGCGCTGCCCGAGCTGCTCGAGCACTTCCACGCGCGCGAGATCCTGCACGTGACCTTCGGCTCGGTCCTGAAGGAGATCGGCCCGGACGGCAAGCCGCGTTTCAAGGACGCGTTCTTCGGACTGCTGCGCGGCAACCCCGAAGCGTACGCGGCGAACCTGGAGCGCCACTTCGTCAAGCACCTGAAGCCCTTCGTGGGATGACGTCATGCCTGTAGCGACAGCTGTCGTCGGCCGTGGCGTCGACACCGGCTTCCTGGCGCCGGACGAGGTGCGCGAGATCGCGCGCGAGGGCCTCGCGCAGCTGCCGCTCGACGGCAAGCGGGTGCTGGTGCTGATTCCCGACGGCACGCGCACCATGCCGATGCCGCTGCTGTTCGACATCCTGGAGGCCGAGCTTGCGCAGCGGGCGGCGGCGCTCGACTTCCTGGTGGCGCTCGGGACGCACGCGCCGATGAGCGACGCCCAGCTCTCGCAGCTCGTCGGCCGCAGCGTCGTGGACGGGCGCGCGGGCGAGCGGCGCATCTTCAACCACCGCTGGGACGACCCGGCGAGCTTCGCGACGCTCGGAACGATCCCCGCGCGCGAGATCGAAGAGCTCACGAGCGGCCGGCTGAGCCGCGACGTCACGGTCGTGCTGAACCGGCTGCCGCTCGACTACGACCACGTGCTCGTCTGCGGTCCGGTGTTTCCGCACGAGGTGGTCGGCTTCTCGGGCGGCACCAAGTACCTGTTCCCCGGCATCGCCGGCCCGGAGATCATCCACTTCACGCACTGGCTCGGCGCGCTCATCACCAACTACGAGGTGATCGGCACGAAGCGCACGCCGGTGCGGGCGGTGATCGACCGCGCCGCCCGCCTGCTCGAGCGCCCGGTGTCGCTGCTCGCGCCGGTCGTGCTGCACGAGGGCGTCGCGGGCCTCTACTGCGGGCCGGTGGCCGAGGCCTGGTCGGAGGCGGCCGAGCTCAGCTCGCGGCGCCACGTGGTCTGGCTCGAGCGGCCCGTGAAGCGGGCGCTCTCGATCATGCCCGCGATGTACGACGACCTCTGGGTCGCCGGCAAGGGCATGTACAAGATGGAGCCGGCGATCGCGGACGGCGGCGAGGTCGTGATCTACGCGCCGCACGTGCGCGAGGTGAGCCACACGCACGGCCGCCTGATCGAGGAGATCGGCTACCACTGCAAGGACTACTTCCTGAAGCAGTGGGAGCGCTTCAAGGACGTGCCGGGCGGGATCCTCGCGCACTCGACGCACGTCAAGGGCCAGGGCAGCTTCGAGCCCGCGACCGGCGAGGTTCCGCGCATCCGCGTGACGCTCGCGACCGGCATCCCGCCCGCCCTCTGCGAGAAGATCAACCTCGGCTACCTGGACCCGGCGAGCGTCGACGTCGAGGAGTGGCGGCGCGACCCGGAGCACGCTCGTGGTGCCGCGCGCCGGAGAGATGCTCTACCGCGTCCGGCCCGCCACAGGGAGACACGCATGACGCACGGACTCGAGATCCGGCAGGATGCCGCGTGGGACTTCGTCTCGCTCGGCGCCCTCGTCCACCGGCTCGACCCCGGCCAGATCCCGTTCCGCAAGGCGACCGGGTGCCGGATCCACGTGAGCGGCGGCGAGTTCAACTGCGCCGCCAACCTCTCCGACTGCTTCCGGCTCACGACCGCGGTCGCGAGCGCGATGGTCGACTACCCGATCGGCGAGCTGATCTCCGAGCGGGTGAAGGCGATGGGCGTCACCGGCATCTACAAGCGCTTCGCGCACGACGGCGTGCGCGGGCCGAACATGGCGACGGTCTACTGCGACCAGGGCTACGGGGTGCGCGCGCCGGTCGTGTTCTACAACCGCTCGAACGAGGCGGCGGCGCTGCTGAAGCCGGGCGACTTCGACTGGAAGAAGGTCTTCGCCGGCGGCGTGCGCTGGTTCCACAGCGGCGGCATCTTCGCGGCGCTCTCGCCGACGACGGCCGAGCTGATCGTCGAGGGCATGAAGGCGGCGAAGGCGGCGGGCGCCGTGTGCTCGTTCGACCTCAACTTCCGCGAGAAGCTCTGGAGGATCTCGGGCGGCGCCGACCGCGCGGTGTCCGTGATCGCGAAGATCGTCGAGAACGTGGACGTGCTGGTCGGGAACGAGGAGGACCTGCAGAAGGGCCTCGGCATCCCCGGCCCCGAGGTGGCCGCGAAGTCGAAGCTCGATCCCGCCGCCTTCTTCGGCATGATCGACAAGGTGGTCGCGAAGTTCCCGCGCGTGAAGGTCGTCGCCACGACGCTGCGCGAGGTGCACTCGACGACGCGCCACTCCTGGGGCGCCGTGGCGTGGATCGACGGCAAGAGCCACGCGGCGCCCACCTGCGAGCTCGACGTGCTCGACCGCGTCGGCGGCGGCGACGGCTTCGCCTCGGGCTTCTTCTACGGCCTGCTGAGCGGCGCCGAGCCCGACGAGGCGCTCAAGCTCGGCTGGGCGCACGGGGCGCTGCTCACCACGTTCCCCGGCGACACCACGATGGCGAGCCTCGAGCAGGTCCTCTCTTTCGCGAAGGGCGGCTCCGCGCGGATCCAGCGGTAGCCACAGAAGCGTCGGTCAAGGAAACGAAGAGGTCTTGATGAGCCAGGCAGACATCGGCCTCGTCGGGCTCGCCGTGATGGGCGAGAACCTGATCCTGAACATGGAGAGCCGCGGCTTCACGGTCGCGTGCTTCAACCGCACCACCTCGAAGGTGGACGACTTCGTGAACGGCCGCGCGAAGGGGAAGCAGATCGTCGGCACGCACTCGCTCGAGGACCTCGTCAAGGCGCTGAAGCGCCCGCGCAAGGTCATGATGATGGTGAAGGCCGGCAAGGCCGTGGACGACCTGATCGCGCAGCTCCTGCCGCTGCTGGAGCCGGGCGACATCCTGATCGACGGCGGCAACACGCACTACCCGGACACCATGCGGCGCGCGGCGCTGGTCGAGGCCAAGGGACTGCTCTACGTCGGCACGGGCGTCTCGGGCGGCGAGGAGGGCGCGCTCACCGGCCCCTCGATCATGCCCGGCGGCTCGCCCGCCGCGTGGCCGCACGTGAAGCCGATCTTCCAGGCGATCGCGGCGAAGACCGACGACGGCACGCCCTGCTGCGACTGGGTGGGCGAGAACGGCGCCGGCCACTTCGTGAAGATGGTCCACAACGGGATCGAGTACGGCGACATGCAGCTCATCTGCGAGGCCTACGACCTGCTGAAGCAGGTGGTGGGGCTCCCGGCCTCCGAGCTCTCGGCGGTCTTCGGCGAGTGGAACAAGGGCGAGCTCGACAGCTACCTGATCGAGATCACGCGCGACATCCTGGCCTTCAAGGACGCGGACGGCCAGCCGCTCGTCGACAAGATCCTCGACACCGCGGGCCAGAAGGGCACCGGCAAGTGGACCGGCGTCGAGGCGCTCGAGCTCGGGATCCCGCTCACGCTGATCGGCGAGGCCGTCTTCTCGCGCTGCCTGTCGGCGATCAAGGACGGAGCGCGTTGCGGCCTCCAAGGTTCTGACCGGCCCGACGCCGAAGCTCGAGGGCGACCGGAAGGCTTTCGTCGAGGACGTCCGGCAGGCGCTCTACGCGTCCAAGATCGTCTCCTATGCGCAGGGCTACACGTTGATGCGCGCCGCTGCCGCGGAGCGCGGCTGGCACCTCAACTACGGCGGCGTCGCGCTCATGTGGCGCGGCGGCTGCATCATCCGCTCGGTCTTCCTGGGCGACATCAAGAAGGCCTTCGACAAGAACCCCGAGCTCGGCAACCTGCTGCTCGACCCGTTCTTCCGCGACAAGGTGGAGGCGAGCCAGGCCGGCTGGCGGCGCGTCGTGGCGGCGGCGGCAGTCAACGGCGTGCCGGTGCCCGCGTTCATGACCGCGCTCGCGTACTACGATGGCTACCGCGCGGCGCGGCTGCCGGCGAACCTGCTGCAGGCGCAGCGCGACTACTTCGGCGCGCACACCTACGAGAGGCTCGACAAGCCGCGCGGCGAGTTCTTCCACACCAACTGGACGGGGCGCGGGGGCACCACCTCCGCCTCGACCTACTCGGTCTAACGGCGTGGCGCGGACCCGGCGCGGACGAGCTCGAGCGACGCTGCACGCGGTGACGCACGGCATCGCGCTCGCGCTACTCGCGGTGGCGGCGTCACGGGCGGACGACGCGCCCAGCGCCGAGATCACGAACGGGCTGGTGACCGCCAGATCTACCTGCCCGATGCGCTGCGCGGTCACTATCGGGGGACGCGCTTCGACTGGGCGGGCGACGTCTACAGCCTGCGATACGCGGGCCACGAGTTCTCGGGGCCGTGGTTCGACAGCTACGACCCCCTGCGCCACGATGCGATCATGGGTCCCGTCGAGGAGTTCCTGAGCGGGGAGTCGAGCCCCGGCTACGCCGAGGCGAAGCCGGGAGAGGGCTTCATCCGCATCGGCGTAGGCGTCGTGCGCAAGCCGGAGGAGAAGCCCTACGAGCGGTTCCGGACCTACGAGATCGTCGACCCGGGGAAGCGGACCACCCTGCCGGAGCGCGACCGCATCACGTTCGAGCACGAGCTGCACGGTCCGGGCGGGTATTCGTACGTCTACCGCAAGACGATCGCGCTCCTCGCTGGGCAGCCCGTGATGACGATCGCGCATTCGGTGCGCAACGTCGGGCAGAAGCCGATCGAGACCGAGCAGTACAACCACAACTTCTTCGTGCTCGACGGAGCCCCGACCGGCCCCGACACGAGCGTGCGCTTCGCCTTCGAGCCGCAGGGGACGGCGGGTCGCGGCCTCGGCGATCTGGCGGCGATTCGCGGCCGCGAGATCGTCTTCCCGAAGGAGCTTGCGGCAGGCCAGAGTGTCTTCACCGAGCTCACGGGTTTCTCGAGCTCGCTCGACGACTACGACATCCGCGTCGAGAACCGCAAGGCCGGCACCGGCGTCCGCATCACGGGCGACCGGCCGCTCGCCCGCCTGGTCTTCTGGTCGATCCGCACCACCGCGTGTCCCGAACCCTATGTCAAGCTTCGCATCGAGCCCGGCCAGGAGCAGGCCTGGACGCTGCGCTACGAGCTCTACGAACTCGCCAAACCACGAGCCGCCTCAGGAGCCACACGATGACCACGGCCAGTGCCACCTCCCTCGACCAGATCTCGATCAACACGATCCGCGCGCTCGCGATCGACACCGTGCAGAAGGCCAACTCCGGCCACCCGGGCCTCCCGCTCGGCGCCGCGCCGATCGGCTACTCGCTCTTCGCGCGCACGATGCGGCACAGCCCGAAGAACCCCGCGTGGCCCGACCGCGACCGCTTCGTGCTGTCGGCCGGCCACGGCTCGGCGCTGCTCTACAGCCTGCTGCACCTCACGGGCTACGACCTGCCGCTCGCGCAGCTCCAGCAGTTCCGCCAGTTCGGCAGCCAGACGCCCGGCCATCCCGAGCACGGCGACACCGCGGGCGTCGAGACCACGACCGGACCGCTCGGCCAGGGCTTCGCCAACGCCGTCGGCATGGCGCTCGCCGAGCGGCACCTGGCCGCGCGCTTCAACCGCCCCGGCCACGAGATCGTCGACCACCGGACCTTCGTGATCGCCGGCGACGGCGACCTGATGGAGGGCGTCGCGCAGGAGGCCGCCTCGCTCGCCGGCCACCTCGGGCTCGGCAAGCTCGTCTGCTTCTACGACTCGAACCACATCTGCCTCGGCTCCACCACCAACCTCGTGTTCACGACCGACGTGGCGAAGCTCTTCGAGGGCTACGAGTGGCACGTGCAGACGCGTGGCGGACGGCAACGACCTCGCGGCGATCGAGCGCGCGACCGACGCGGCGCTCGCGGTGAGCGACCGGCCGTCGCTCGTGATCGTGAAGACCGAGATCGGCTACGCGAGCCCGAAGCAGGGCACGTTCGGCGTCCACGGCTCGCCGCTCGACGCGGAGCAGGTGAAGGCGACGAAGCGCAAGCTCGGCTACCCCTCCGAGGAGCCGTTCTTCCTGGCCGAAGACGCGGTCGAAGCACCTGCGCGAGTCCATCGAGCGCGGGCGGGCGGCCGAGACGGCCTGGAAGGGCCGCTTCGACGCCTACCGCAAGGCTCACCCCGAGCTCGCCGCCGAGCTCGAGCGTCGGCTCGCCGGCGAGCTGCCGAAGGGCTGGGACCAGGACATCCCGACCTTCACGACCGGCGACAAGCCGATCGCGACGCGCGCGGCCGGCGGCAAGGTCATCAACGCGATCGCGGCGCGCGTGCCGGAGCTGCTCGGCGGGTCGGCGGACCTCAATCCCTCGACCGAGACGGCGCTCAAGGGCCTGGGCGACTTCCAGAACCCGGCCCGTACGTTCGCCGACCGCCAGGGGGCGGTCGGCGGCGACTGGGGCTACGCGGGGCGCAACCTGCACTTCGGCGTCCGCGAGCACGCGATGGCGTCGATGTGCTCGGGGATGGCGCTGCACGGCGGCGTGATCCCGTTCTGCGCGACCTTCTTCACCTTCGCCGACTACATGCGCCCGGCGATCCGGCTCGCCTCGATCATGCAGGTGCACTCGATCTTCGTCTTCACGCACGACAGCATCGGCGTCGGCGAGGACGGGCCGACGCACCAGCCGGTCGAGCAGGCGGCGTCGCTGCGCGCGATCCCGAAGCTGACGGTGATCCGCCCGGCCGACGCCAACGAGACGGCGAGCGCGTGGCGCGTGGCGATGCAGAAGAAGGGCCCGGTCGCGCTGCTGCTGACGCGGCAGGCGCTCCCGGTGCTCGCGGGCACCGACGACGTGGTCTATGGCGGCTACGTGCTGTCCGACCCCGACGGCAAGCCCGACGTCATCCTGATCGGGACCGGCTCGGAGGTCTCGGTGGCGGTCGAGGCGGCGACGCTCCTGGCCGGCCGCGGCGTGAAGGCGCGCGTCGTGAGCCTGCCCTCGTGGGAGCTCTTCGAGGCGCAGCCGCAGGAGTACCGCGACTCGGTGCTGCCGCCGTCGGTCCTCGCGCGCGTGGCGGTGGAGGCGGGCGTGCCGATGGGCTGGGACCGCTACGTCGGGCCGTTCGGGAAGGTGGTCGGCGTCGCCGGCCGCTACGGCGCGTCGGCGCCGGTCAAGGTGGTGATGGAGAAGTACGGCTTCACCGCCCAGAACGTGGCCGACCAGGCGCTCGCGGTGAAGGACGCCGTCGCGGCGCGGCTCGCGGCGATGGGCCTGGGCCGGGTCTAGCGCGCACGCGCTATGGAACCGCTGCGCTCCGCGCGTCGTCGGCTGGCGCTCGCCCTCCTGCTCGTGGGAGGCGCGGCGCACGCCGGAGCGGAGCCGCCGCCTCTCGAGTGGCCCGCGCCGACCGCGCAGACGCGCCCCTGGACGCGCTGGTGGTGGCTCGGCTCCGCGGTCGACGAAGCGAACCTGACGCGCGAGCTCGAGCTCTTCCGCGCCGCCGGCATCGGCGGTGTCGAGATCTGCCCGATCTACGGCATCCAGGGCGGGGAAGACCGCCACGTTCCGTTCCTGTCGCCACGCTTCATGCAGGTGCTCGGCCACACGCTCGGCGAGGGGAAGCGCCTCGGGCTCGGCGTCGATCTGACGACCGGGACCGGCTGGCCGTTCGGCGGCCCGTGGGTCGTCGACGCGGACGCCTCCTCGCGCGGTCGAGCTCGCGCGCCGCGAGATGAAGGACGGCCAGCTGAGCGCTCCCTTGCCGCTCGGCACGCCGCGCTACGTCGTCGCGGTCTCGGACGCCGGCGAGCGCGTCGAGCTGACGGGCCGCGTGGGGGCCGAAGGCCGCCTCGACTGGAGCGCGCCGGGGAGCTTTCGCGTCTACGCCGCCGTGTCTCAGGGACCGATCCAGAAGGTGAAGCGCGCGGCGCCGGGGGGCGAGGGCAACGTCGTCGACCCCTTCTCGGTCGCGAGCCTGGGCCGCTACCTGCGCCGCTTCGACGAAGCCTTCGCGGGCTTCGGCGCGGGCGCGCCGCGCTCGCACTTCCACGACTCGTACGAGTACTACGGCGCGACCTTCACCCCGCGAATCTTCGAGGAGTTCGAGGCCCGGCGCGGCTACGACCTGCGTGTCCAGATTGCCGCCCTCGTCGGGGACGGCGATCCCGACACGGTCGCGCGCGTGAGGAGCGACTACCGCGCGACGCTCGGCGAGCTGCACCTCGACTACGTGCGGCACTGGGTGGCGTGGGCGCACGAGCGCGGCAGCCGGGCGCGCAACCAGGCCCACGGCGCGCCCGGCGACCTGCTCGACACCTACGCCGCCGCCGACATCCCGGAGACCGAGGTGTTCCGGAAGATGGACGAGGCGATGATGGCGCGCCTCAAGCTGGCGTCCTCGGCCGCGCACGTAACCGGCCGACAGCTCGCCTCGGCCGAGTCGTTCACGTGGCTGGGCGAGCACTTCCAGACGCCGCTCTCGCTCGTGAAGCGGGCGGCGGACTGGCTCTACCTTTCGGGCGTGAACCACCTGCTGTTCCACGGCACCCCCTACTCGCCGCTCGGAGAGCCGTGGCCGGGCTACCAGTTCTACGCCTCGGTCAACTTCGGCCCCGCGGGCGGGCTCTGGCGCGACCTGCCGGCGCTCAACGGGTACCTCACGCGCGTGCAGTCGATCCTGCAGGCCGGCGATCCGGACGTGGACCTCCTCCTCTACTACTCGCCGCACGACGCCTGGCACGAGCCGAACGCGCCGTCGAAGCCGGACGACCTCGCGCCGCAGAATCCCGTTCCGCCGGCGTTCGAGGAGCTCGGGCTGCGGCTCTGGCGGCGCGGCTATGCGTGGGACGCCGTGTCGGAAGCCAGGCTCGCGGACGCTCGCGTCGACGGCGGACGGCTGCGCCTCGGCAGCGGCGCCTATCGCGCGGTCGTGGTGCCGCGCACGCGGCTGCTGTCGCCCGCCGCGGCGCGACGGCTCGCGGCCCTCGCGCGCGACGGCGCGAGTGTCGTGTTCGTCGGCGGCCTTCCCGGGGACGTCCCCGGCTTCGGCGCGCTCGAGACCCGGCGCCAGGAGCTGCGCGCGGCGCTCGCGGGCCTCGAGGCGAGCGGCCGCGTCCTTCAGGGCGACGACGCGGAGCCGCTGCTGATGCGCCTCGGCGTCCCGCGCGAGGCGATGACGGATGCCGGGCTGCAGTACGTCCGGCGCCGCCACGCGGCGGGACGCGACTACTTCGTCGTGAACCGGAGCGAGACGGCATTCGACGGCTGGCTGCCGCTCGCGTCCCCCGCGAAGGCGGCGGCTCTCCTCGATCCGCTGGCCTCGGATCGCGTCGGGACGGCGAGCGTGCGCGCGGCCGCCGCGGGCCAGGCCGAGGTCCGCCTGCAGCTCGAGCCCGGCGCGTCGCTCGTCGTGCGGACCCTCGAAGCGGAAGCCCCCGCCGGACCGCCGTGGCCCTATGCCGAGACCTTGGGGTCGCCCGTGCCCGTCGCGGGCTCGTGGTCCGTGACCTTCGTCGAGGGAGGCCCGGCCCTGCCCCGTCCGATCGAGACGCGGAGGCTCGCCTCCTGGACGACGCTCGGAGGCGAGGACGCGCAGCGCTTCGCGGGCACCGCGCGCTACGTCGTCCGCTTCGAGCGGCCGCCCGCAGCGGCCTCCGACTGGCAGCTCGACCTCGGCGACGTGCGCGAGAGCGCACGGGTCGAGCTGAACGGCCGCTCTCTCGGTACACTCTGGAGCCGCCCGTTCCGGGTCAGGCTGGGCCAGGCGCTGCGGCCGGGTGAGAACGTGCTGGAAGTCGAGGTCACGAACCTGCCGGCGAATCGGATCCGCGACCTCGATCGTCGCGGCGTCCCGTGGAAGAGGTTCCACGACATCAACGTCGTGAACGTGGACTACAAGCCTTTCGACGCGTCCGCCTGGCCGCTCACGGACTCGGGCCTGCTCGGTCCGGTGACGCTCACGCCGCTCCGCGCGCCGGCGGAGGCCGCGCGCCCGAAGGCCGGAGGCGAGCGATGAAGGCGATGGTGCTGACCGCCTACAAGCGGCTCGAGATC
Organism: uncultured Acidobacteriota bacterium; assembly: GCA_963744315.1. Taxonomy (GTDB): domain Bacteria; phylum Acidobacteriota; class Vicinamibacteria; order Fen-336; family Fen-336; genus DATBSL01. The sequence continues at coordinate 165,429 of CAVUTB010000009.1, read as the reverse complement.
CAGGAGCTGCCGCGGCCGGAGCCGGGGCCGCACGACGTGCTCGTGGGCGTGCGCGCGTGCGGCATCTGCGGCAGCGACGTGCACGGCTACGACGGCTCGAGCGGCCGGCGCATCCCGCCGATCGTGATGGGGCACGAGGCCGCGGGAGTGGTCGAGGCGGTCGGGTCCGAGGTGAGCCGCTTCCGGCCCGGCGACCGCGTCACCTTCGACTCGACGGTCCACTGCGGCGAATGCGGGTTCTGCCGCGCCGGCCAGATCAACCTGTGCGACCGCCGCCAGGTGATCGGGGTCTCGCCGGGCGAGTACCGCCGCCACGGCGCCTTCGCGGAGGCGGTGGTGGTGCCCGACCGCATCGTCTGCGGCGTCCCGGACGCCGTGCCGCTCGAGCACGCGGCGATGGTCGAGCCGCTCTCGGTGGCGGTGCACGCCGTGCGGCGCGCCCGGATCGCGGCGGGCGACAAGGCGCTCGTGGTGGGCTGCGGGATGATCGGCCTGCTCACGATCCAGGTGGCGAAGGCGGCGGGCGCGTCGTCGCTGGTCGCCGTCGACCTGGACGAGAGCCGGCTCGCCCAGGCCGCGCGGCTCGGGGCGGACGTCACGCTCGGCGCGCGCGAGGACGTGGCGGCGCGGATCGCCGAGCTCACGGGCGGGCGCGGCGTCGACGTGGCCTTCGAGGCCGTCGGCGCGGCCGCGCCGATCGCGACCGCGGTGCGCGCGCTGCGCAAGGGAGGCACGCTGGTGCTGATCGGAAACGTGACGCCGAAGGTCGAGGTCGACCTGCAGGCGATCGTGACGCGCGAGCTGAGCCTGCTCGGCACCTGCGCGTCCTGCGGCGAGTACCCGGAGTCGCTCGAGCTCCTGGCGCGCGGCGCCGTCCGGCTCGAGGGGCTGATCACCGCGACGGCGCCGCTCGAGCAGGGCCCCGCCTGGTTCGAGCGCCTTTACGCCGGCGAGCGCGGCGTGATGAAGGTGATCCTGCAGCCATGAGGCGGATCGGGGCGGGGCGTCTTCGAGCTGGAAGGCCGGACGGCGGTCGTCACCGGCGCGAGCCGCGGGCTGGGACGCCAGATCTCCTGCGCGCTCGCGCGCTTCGGCGCCGACCTGGTGGTCACGGCGCGCGACGCCGCGAGCTGCCGGGAGACCGTGGCCGAGATCGAGTCGATGGGCCGCCGCGCCGTGGCGGTGTCGCTCGACGTGCGCGACCGCGCCAGCATCGAGGCGTTCGCCGAGGCCGCCTTCGCCGCGTTCCCGCGCATCGACATCCTGGTGAACAACGCGGGCTGCAACGTCCGCAAGCCGGCGGTCGAGGTCACCTGGGACGACTGGAACCTGATCCTCGACACCAACCTGCGCGGGCCGTTCTTCGTGGCGCAGCAGGTCGCGCGGCGCTCGATGATCCCGAACCGCTACGGGCGCATCGTCAACATCGGCTCGGTGACCTCCGTCGCCGGCTATGCCGGGCTCGGCCCCTACAGCGCGAGCCGCGGCGGCATCAAGCAGCTCACGATGTCGCTCGCCGACGACTGGGGCGTCCACGGCATCACGGTGAACTGCCTCGCGCCCGGCTGGTTCAAGACCGAGCAGAACAAGGTGATGTACGAGGACCCCGAGTGGGTCTCGTACCTGACCGACCGCATCCCGCTCAAGCGGCCGGGCCAGGCCGGCGACCTCGACGGCGCGGTCGTGTTCCTCGCCTCGGAGGCGTCCGCCTACGTGACCGGCCAGATCCTGCTCGTCGACGGCGGGATCTCGACCGGCGCCGTGCGCGCGCTGCCGAAGCGCAAGAGCTAGCTCGGAGGTCTCAGAGATGCGAAGGTCGACGACGGCGGTTGGTGCGGGGCTCGCGGCCGTTCTCCAGGCCGCGCTCGCGGCCCTGGCCGCGGCGCAGGCGACGCAGGCGCCGGCTCCCGCGCCGGCCGCGGTGGGGTTCCCCGGCCAGTACGCGCCGCCTCCCGCCGAGCGCAAGTTCCCGGCCTGGCCCAAGGGCTGCGCCCGCTTCGAAGGCGAGGAGAGGATGAGCTGCCTCGACACCGTGGCTTCCGACTTCGGCGGCTTCTACCGCTACGCGGCGGCGAACGCGGCGCTCGCCGCGCCGAAGCCGGGCGAGGACCGCGTGGTGTTCTTCGGCGACTCCATCACCGACAACTGGTCGAAGCCCGAGTACGGCGGCTTCTTCCCGGGCCGGCCCTACGTCAACCGCGGCATCGGCGGACAGACGACGGCGCAGATGCTGCTGCGCTTCCGCGCCGACGTGCTCGAGCTCTCGCCCAGGGCCGTCGTGATCCTGGCCGGGACGAACGACGTCGCGGGCAACGCCGGCCCCGTCACGCCCGTCGCAGATCCAGGACAACCTCGCGAGCATGGCGGAGCTCGCGAGGCTCCACGGCGTCCGCGTGGTCCTGGCGTCGCTGCTCCCGGTGTCGGACGACAAGCTGGACGCGAACGGCCAGCCCGTGACGCGCACGCGGCAGCGGCCGCCCGCGACCCTGCGCGAGCTCAACGCCTGGCTCTCCGGCTACGCGGCGCAGAACGGCCACGTCTACCTCGACTACTTCTCGGCCACCGCCGACGCGAGCGGGCTGCTGCGCCCCGAGCTCAACGACGACGGGCTGCACCCGAACGCCAAGGGCTACGCCGTGATGGCCCCGCTCGCCGAGAAGGCGATCGCGGAGGCGCTGCGCAAGGCGGCGCCGAAGCGCTGAGCGCCCGGCTACACTAGCGAGATGGCTCGATTCCGGGGAGACGCGCGGCTCGGGCTCGCCCTGCTGTTGGCGGCCGTCGTCCCGGCTCCCGGCCAGACGCCGCCCGAAGGCCCGCAGCGGCCGCCGTCGGCTCCGACGCTCCCGGCCGTGCGCACCGAGCTCGTGCAGCTCGACGTGACCGTGAGCGACAAGAGCGGCCGCAACGTCGTCGGCCTCACCGCCCGCGACTTCGTCCTGCTGGAGGACGGCCGCCCCCAGGCGCTCAGCCACTTCGCGGTGGGTGGTCGGGCCGGAGTCGAAGAGACGCGCCCCGGCCGCGCCCTCGGCTCAGGCGCCTTCCGCGCCGGCCGTCCCCCCGCCGCCTGCGGCTCCTCGCGGCCGGCACATCGTGCTGCTGGTCGACGACCTGCACACCGCCCAGGTCGACCTGCCCCAGGCCCAGATCGCGATGCGCAAGTTCGTGACCGAGCAGGTCTCGGTCGACGACAAGGTCGCGGTCGTCACCACGAGCGGCAGCGGCGGCGTGTTCCAGGACTTCACGCGGCGACAGCGCGGCGCTCGTCCGCGCGATCGCGCGCGTGCGCAGCCGCTACGACCCGGTCGAGGTTGGCGGCCGGCCCTACCTGACCGAGCACCAGGCCGAGCTGATCGACCGCGGCGACGTCCAGGCGCTGCGCGTCGCGACCCAGGAGATCCTGCAGATCGACGACTACCTGGGCGAGGAGATGGCCAAGCAGCAGGCCTACACGCAGGCGCGGCGCATGGTGGTCGAGATCGCCCAGCGCTCGGCCCGCGCGCTCAGCGTGATCGACAGCGTGGTGCGGGGCCTGGAGCCGCTCGCGGGCCGCAAGATCGTCGTGCTGGTCTCGGACGGCTTCCTGATCGGCCTGGGCGCGCTCGAGACGACCGCCTTCGACGTGCGCAAGATCGCCGACGCGGCCACGCGCTCGGGCGTCGTGCTCTACTCGCTCGACACCCGCGGGCTCGTCTCCGAGCCGCCAGGCGGCCAGGCGTCGTTCCGGGGTCCCGCGGTGCTCACGGCGCCCGGCATGCGGACCGACCTGCAGTCGCGCAGCGTCGAGGCGCTTCGCCAGGGGATGAACGCGCTCGCGGTCGACACCGGCGGTTTCCTGGTCAAGAACAGCAACGACCTCGACCAGGGGCTCGGCCGCATCCTGCGCGACAACGAGAGCTACTACCTGCTGGCGTACGAGCCGTCGAACGCCTCGCGCGACGGCAGCTTCCGCAAGATCCAGGTGCGGCTGCGCGGCCGGCCGGAGCTCAAGGTCCGCACGCGCAGCGGCTACTTCGCGCCCGACGAGCGGCAAGCCGCGCCCGTGGCGCAGGATCCGGCCGCGCGGCGCGAGCGCGAGATCGGCCAGGCGCTCGGGTCGCTCTTCCCGCTGCCGGACCTGCCGCTCGAGCTGAGCGCCGACTTCATCGCGCTGCCGCCGCAGGGCGCGCAGGCGGTGCTCAAGATCCACCTCGACCTGCGGAACGTCCCGTTCGAGCGCAAGGACGACCGCTATCGCGCCGACCTCGAGATCGTGGGCGCGGTCTACGACGAGGAGGGCAAGCTGGTGGGCGACGTGGCGGGGGAGAAGGCCCAGCTCAACCTGACCGCCGAGAACTACGTCGGGACGATCAGCGAGGGCCTGAGCCTGCTGCGCAGCGTCCCGCTGCCGCCGGGGCAGTACCAGGTGCGGCTCGCGGCGCGCGAGGCGAGCCGCTCGCTGCTCGGCAGCGCCAGCCAGTGGGTCGAGATCCCGGACCTCGACGCGCAGCCGCTGACGCTCAGCAGCGTCTTCCTGCTCGCGGACGCGCCGATCAAGCCGCGCCCCGACGCGAAGCCGGGCGACGCGTCGGAGCGGGCCGTCACCGACGCGCAGGTCGGGAAGGTGTTCCGGCCCGGGCAGGGCCTGCACTACACGGTGCAGCTCTACACGTCGTCCCAGGCGAAGGCCGGCCCGCTCACGCTGCAGGCGCAGGTGTGGCGGGGCTCGAAGCTGGTCGGCGTCACGGCGAAGCACGAGCTCGAGGACGCGCCCGGCGGCCGCAAGTGGAGCGAGCGCATCTCGCTCGACGCCTTCGCGCCGGGCGACTACGAGCTGCGCGTGCTGGCGACCGACCCCGGCACGGGCGCCAAGGCCGAGCGGCGCGTCAGCTTCCGCGTCGAGGCCTAGGGCGTCCGGGCGGGCGCCCGCTCGACCACCAGCCGGTGCGAGCCTTCGACCGGCACGCCTGCCTTCAGCTCCGAGCCGAGCCGCAGCGTCTCGCGGCCGCGCCGCTCGACCAGCCGGTAGAGCGCGTTCTCGTCGACCGTGAACCACTCCGGCCACTCGTTGAGCCGGACGTAGTTCCTGGCGAAGTTCAGCTCGCGGCGGTGGCGCGCGTAGTCGAAGCGCAGGCGCCCCTTCCAGTCCGGCGGGCGCCTGAGCGAGACGAGCAGCCGCTCGCCCTCGCGCACGGCGCCGAGCTTCACGCCCTCGCGCCAGCCCTCGAGGTACGTGCCCTGCGTCTTCCACATCGCGTAGAGCAGCAGCGTGCGCGCCCAGTTGCCGTCGCCGTACCAGCGCTCGATCGTCCCGTCCGGCTGCTGGAACGCGACCAGGCGCTTCGTCTCGCTCTCGATCCAGTCGAGCGCCTCCGGCACCGGCTCGCGCGCGACCAGGTAGAGCGCGCTCTCGATCGCGTCGGCGTAGCCGTCGTGGCTGCCGCGCTCCCAGTCGTAGCCGCGGTAGCGCGGCAGGTTGCGCAGCACGCGGCGCACGGCCTCGCGGTAGCGCTCTCGCCCGTCACCATGTAGTGCGTGTAGACGGCGCCGTAGACGTAGCCCCAGTTGTCGGACAGGCCGTCTGTCGAGCGGCGCGAGGTCGGACGGCCGGAACTCGTCGTAGAGCAGGCCGTCGGGGTTGGCCGAGGCCAGGATGCGGTCCAGCATCTGCGCCGAGCGGCGCGCGATAGGTCGCCGCGCGCGCTCCGCCCGCGCGCTCGCTCTCGAGCGCCTGCAGCAGCGTCGAGCCCGACCACGATCTCGTTGCCGTGGTCGCGCAGCCGCATGCGGTCGGGACCTTCGTGCTTCTGGAAGTCCCAGCTGTAGCCGGGCAGGCCGTGGTTGCGCGGCAGCACCTCGCGCACGTAGGCGTCGCCGATGCGCTGGGCCCACTCGAGGATAGCGCGGGTCGCCGGTCATCGCCGCGAGCCGGACCAGCGTCTGCAGCACGTCGCCGTTGAGCTCGGCGCCCGCGTCCGGCAGCGGCCCGAAGTCGCTCGCGCACCGGCGCGCGCCGCATCAGGGCGGCGGTCATGTCGGCCATGCGGTAGAACCACGGCGTGCGCCCGAGCAGCTCGGTGATCGCGAGCAGGCCGTCCTTGGCGTACTCGGCGGCGCCGAACAGGCTCGGCGGGCCCGAGCATGCCCGTCTCCAGGTTCAGCTCGCCGGGGATGCCGTCCGGCGCGTTCGTGAAGCGGATCTCGTTGCGCAGCATCTCGCGCAGGCGCCCTTCGTAGAGAGCGCGGTCGGTGAACCAGGCGGTCGCGACCAGGTAGGGGTAGTTGTCGGCGCCCGAGTTGTGCGGCCGGTAGATGTGCAGCCCCTTCGGGCCGCGCTTGTAGCCCGGGCAGCACGTCGGGCAGCAGCAGCGTGCGCTCGTCGGCGTAGGCCAGCCACGCGTGCAGCATGCGGCGGGTGCGCCGGAAGACCTCCTCGACCTGGACGCCGTTGGCGTCGGCGCGCTGGAACGCCGCCTGCCGTGCTGCGTCCGCCGCCGGCTGCGGCCCTGCGGCGCGCGCTGCGGCCGCGAGCGAGACGCTCGCTCCGACGGCGAGCGTGAGCACGAGGCGGGGCAGGCGGCGGCGGTGACTGCGCATGAAGCCGGAGCCGATTCTGTGCGGCATCGCCGCCAAAAGAAACGGCCCGGCGAGCCGAAGCCCGCCGGGCCGGGAGAGCGGCTCAGCCGATCAGAACGACAGCTTCGCCGCGAACTGGATGTTCCGCTCGGTCGTTCCGCACAGCGCGCACGCCGGGTTCGGCAGCATCGCGGTGATCTGCGCCGCAGCGCGGCGTTGAAGGTGCGGTTCGGCAGCTGGAACTGCGGGTGGTTCAGGAGGTTGAAGGCCTCGAGACGCAGCTCGAGGTTGAACCGGCCGAACCGCGTGTACTTGATGAGCGACATGTCGATGTTGAACTGTCCCGGTCCGCGCATGATGTTGCGGCCGGCGTCGCCGTAGGTGCCGGTCGTGTCGGCGGGCTGCTGGAACGCGGCCGGGTCGAACCACTTGTCGATCGTCGGATCGCTGAGCTCGCCAGTTGCCGATCACGTTCGGGCGCTTGTCCCGTGCCGCCCGGAGTCGTCGACAGGACGCCCTGCGTCTGGGCCGACGTGAAGGGCAAGCCCGTGCGCCAGTAGCAGATCCCGCTGACCTGCCAGCCGCCGTACCACTTGGTCCTGGCGAACGGCAGCTCGTACATGCCAGCCGACGCTCACCGTGTGCCTGATGTCGTAGTCGGCGGGGCCGCGGTTGTAGTCGTGCGGTGTTGTAGACGTTCGTCAGGGTCACCTGGCCGTCGTTGTCCGAGTTGAGTCCATCGCCTGTCCGCCAGGGTGTACGACGCCAGCAGCGAGAAGCCGTTGGCGAAGCGCCGCTGGAACTTGGACGAGCAAGCCCGTGGTAGTCCAGGATGCCCTCGCTCTGCACCTGGCCGATCGCTGCGCAGCGCCGGCGCGATCGTCGTGTACGGCCGGTTGCACGTTCGAGTTGGTCACGCCGACCGATCGGCGGCGCCTGGTTCGGGTCGCCCTTCAGCAGGTACTGCCGGCCGCGGGCGCCGACGTAGGCCACCTCGACCATGTAGTTCGCGCCGAGCTGCTGCTGGATGTTCAGGTTCCAGTTGACCGTGTAGGCGTCGCGGAAGTCGATGTCGAAGATCGAGCGCGTCGGTGCCCGCGGCCGGCCGGATGGGATCGACGCCCGGCGGCGGCGGCAGCCCGGCCGAGACGAGCATCTTGGGTCGTTCGAGAAGTTCGTGTTCGGCGCGGCCGTGAGCGCCGTCGACTGCAGGAACGGCGGGTTCTGGGCCTTCGACGAGGACGTGCCGCCCGGCGTGAAGTTCCAGAACACGCCGACGCCGCCGCGCACCAGCGTGCGGCCGCTGCCGGTGACGTCGTAGGCGAAGCCGAAGCGCGGACCGAGGTCGCCCTTCGAGTAGGTCTGCAGGTAGCGGCCGACCTTGACGCCCTTGATCGCCGCGTCGTCGGAGGCCACCACGAACGTGCCCGTGTCCTCGTCGAAGTTCGACTGGCGGTCGTCCATCTCGACCCAGGGCACGTAGACGTCCCAGCGCAGCCCGAGGTTGAGGGTCAGCTTGGCTGCTGACGCGGAAGTCGTCCTGCACGTAGAGCGACCACTCGGGCCGCTTCTCGGTGTAGGTCTCGGCGTCGAACAGGTTGCGGGTCTTGGTCGTGGCGTGGCCGAGCAGGAAGCTCGCGACGTCGAAGCCGGTGTTGGAGTTGACGGTGCAGCCCGCGGCCGTGCCCGCGCAGTTCGAGGTCTGGTTGTTGTTGAACTGGAAGTTGCCGACGATCGTGTCCGCGTTCAGGATCTCGCGCGAACGGAAGGTCACGCTGCCGCCCGAACTTGAACGTGTGGCGGCCGGCGATCTTGGTGACGTTGTCGAAGATCTGGAAGTCGTTCTGGTTCGTGATCAGGGGCTGGTTGCTGTTGGCGCCCAGGTTGCGGATGTTCTGGAAGCCGAGCTGGGTCATCGCCGAGTCGTCGCATCGCTCAGGTTGATGCCCGGGATGCCCACCGCCTGCGCCAGGTTCTCGCCGTAGTCGATCGGCGTCATGAAGAACTTGATCGAGTTCCAGCCGAAGCGGAACTCGTTGAGCAGCGTCGGGCTGAACGTGTGGGTGTCGTTGAAGGCGAGGCCCTGTGCCTTGATGTTGCCGTCGCCCGCGCCGAAGGTGACGCCCGCGTCGCCGTGCCGGCAGCGTCGCCGGCAGGAAGCGGTGGGTCTTCTGGTAGCTGTAGCGCACGAAGAAGCGGTTGTTCGTGGTCAGCCGGTGGTCCACCTTGACGTCGAACTGGTTGTCCTGCCGCTCGAGGGTGGGATTGATCAGGTAGTTGTTGATCGGCTGCCCGCTCGCCGCCGGCGTGCCGGCCGTGTTCGGCTCGGGGTAGAGCTGCGTCGAGGATGTTTCTGGACGCCGGATCCAAGCGGTTCTGCGGGATGATGTTGCCCGGGAAGGGCTGGCCGGTGAGCGGGTCGTAGATCACCCGGTTGAGCTCGGAGAAGTCCCCGTTGCGCATCCGCAGCGTCGGCACGGTCGACAGGTAGGTCGGGCCGGCCTCGATGCGGAGGCCCTGGTAGTCGGCGAAGAAGAACGTCCTGTCCTTGATGATCGGGCCGCCGAGAGTCGCCGCCGAACTGGTGCTGGCTGAAGTCGGGCCTTCGGCGGTCCTGGCCCGGTTGTTGAAGAAGTTGTTGGCGTCGAAGGCGTCGTTGCGCAGAACTCGAAGACGCTGCCGTGGTACTCGTTGGTCCCGGACTTGATCTGCAGGTTGACGACGCCGCCCAGCGAGCGTGCCGAACTCGGCCGAGTAGGTGCTCGTCTGCAGCTTGAACTCGTCGAGCGCGTCGACGCTCGGGAAGATCACGACGGTCTGCAGCCAGGTCTCGTTGTTGTCGACGCCGTCGAGCATGTAGTTGTTGTCGCGCGGCCGCTGGCCCGTTGGCCGAGAAGGCCGCCGAGGCGCGCCAGGCCAGGCTGCCCGCGCCGTCGATGTTGGCGCCGGGGATGCCGCGCAGCACGCCGGGGATCGTGCGCGTGAGGCTCACGAAGTTGCGGCCGTTCAAGGGCAGCGTCTTGATCTGCTCCTCGACGACGGTGGCCCAGAGGTCGGAGCTGACGAGGTCTGACGCAGCGGCGTCTCGGCCTGGATCTCGACGACTTCCTCATGCCGCCGACCTCGAGGCCGAGGTCGATGCGGACGCTCTGGTCGACGCCGACGTGGACGTTCGTCTTGCGAGACCTTCTTGAAGCCCGTGATCTCGGCCGTGACGCTGTAGGTCCCGGTCGGCACCGACGGGGCGGTGTACTCCCCGTTCGCGTCGCGTGACCACGCGTGCGGCGTGAAGCCGGTGCCGGTGTTGGTGACCGTCACGGTGGCGCCGGGCACCACGGCCCCGGACGTGTCCTTGACGGTCCCCAGGATCGTCCCGCTGACGGCCTGGGCGCTCGCGTCGGAAGGCGCCAACAAACCAATGACGGCCAGGGACGCCAGGGCGAACCCCAGCAGACCTGTCCGGAGCGCTCGACTCATATTCGTCCTCCCTGCGAAACCGACGCTAGTGGCGACACCCCGCCAGCGCGCTCCCTCAAGCGCGACCGGGATGAGGCACGGCGGGCTCGCTAGCACGAGATGGTTCGCCAGTGGATCGTCTCCCCAGATGGGTGCGATCAATGGGCGGAAGCTAGCAGCACTCGGAGGGGCGTGTCAATAGAAAATATAGAATATGCGTTCGGGTCAGGCGATCCAACAAATTGTTAACTGATAAATGGTTACGGGAGAGCCAAACAAAGTCGCGCCTGCACTTTTGGCGCTTCGGCTGTCCTCCGGGTCGAGCGACGCCCCCGGCTCTAGGGCTTGCGATCGAGCAGCTCGTAGTGCTTCAGGATCTCGTCCCAGCGGCCCTGGGCCTTGAGCATCAGCTCGACCACGTCGCGAAGCGCCCCATGGCCGCCCGTGCTCGTCGTGACCCAGTGGGCGTGGGCCTTCACCTCGTCCTTGGCGTTCGCCACCGCGACCGCGAAGCCGACCCGGTGCATCACCACCACGTCCGTGAAGTCGTCGCCCACGTAACCGACCTGCTCCGCCGACAGGCCCGACCGCTCGAGGATCTCCTCCAGGATCGGGATCTTCTCGGTGTGGCCCTGGTAGACGTGTGCGAAGCCGGCGCTGCGCGCGCGCTCCTCCGTCGCGACCGACACGCGTCCGCTGATGACTCCCGCCTGGATTCCGAAGCGGCGCAGCCACTGGAAGGCGATGCCGTCCTGCGAGTCGAACGCCTTGATCTCGGCGAGCCCGCCCTGGGCGTCGGGCACCTGCCAGTAGCGGCCGTCGGTCATGACGCCGTCCACGTCCATGAGGAGCAGCCGTACGCGAGCCGCTCGAGCCAGGACGTCCTCGTTCACGCCCATGTGGGCCGGATCCTCTCACGAAAGGGCGGATTCATGCGTCGGCGGCCAGGCACGCCCCAATCGCAGTGTTGACAGTAATTCACGTCTCCGATTACCGTTCTTCATAGGTAGACCCCTCTGGAGGCAACCATGACGAAGCGAACGCTCGTGCGGCTCGCGCTGCTGGCCGTGTCGGTCAGCGCCCTCTCCGGGACGGCCTTCGCCCAGGCCGTGCGCGGCACGCTGCTCGGCACCGTCCACGACGCGCAGGGCGCGCCCGTGCCCGGCGTCACCGTGACCGCGATCGAGACCCAGACGAACGTCTCCCGCTCGGTGGTCACGAACCAGAGCGGCAACTACGTCTTCGCGAACCTGAAGGACGGCCTCTACCGCGTCGAGGCCGAGCTCGAGCGGGTTCAAGAAGTTCTCGCGCGACGGCGTCGAGGTGAAGGTCAACTCGACGGTGCGCGTGGACGTCGTGCTCGAGGTCGGCGCGATGGAGGAGACGGTCGAGGTCGTGCAGGAGACGCCGCTGCTCCAGACCGACCGCGCCGACACCGGCCGCACGATCGAGGGCCGCCAGGTCGCAGGAGCTGCCCCTGGGCCAGGGCCGCAACTTCCAGGGCATGTGGGCCACCGTGCCCGGCACCGTCACCATGACCCGCCCGCACTCCCAGTTCTTCAACCCGCAGGACAGCCAGGAGACGAAGTTCAACGGCCAGTCGCGCCTCTCGAACAACGTGCAGGTGGACGGGCTCGACAACAACCACAAGACCGGCCTGCTCACGCGTGATGATCCCGTCCGCGGAGGCCATCGACTCGGTCAACGTGGCCACCTCCAACTTCGACGCGGAGTTCGGCCGCGCCGGCGGCTCGGTGACCACCGTCGTGCTCGAAGTCCGGCACGAACCAGCTCAAGGGGACCGCGTTCTTCTTCGGCAACTCCGAGGCCACGCAGGCCAAGAGCTACTTCGCGTCCGCCACCGCCCAGAAGCCGGAGACGAAGTACCAGCAGTTCGGGGCGACCCTGGGCGGGCCCGATCATCAAGGACAAGCTCTTCTTCTTCGCCGACTACCAGCGCACGGTGGACAACCTCGGCCAGCTCCGCCGCGTCATCATCCCGCCGGCCGAGTGGCGCAACGGCAACTTCTCGACGGCCGCCACCACGATCTACGATCCCGCCACCGGGAACCCCGACGGCACCGGCCGCCTGCCCTTCCCGGGCAACGTGATTCCCGCGAACCGGATCAGCCCGGTGGCGCCGCAACATCCTGGCGCATGCTGCCGCAGCCGAACATCGCCGGGCGCCGCCTTCGGCCAGGTGAACTACGAGCTGCCGAGCGAGCGAGCGCGAGAAGACGACGAACGCGTTCAACGTCAAGCTCAACTACAGCCCCGGCGCCAGCGACCAGCTGTCGCTGCGCTTCAGCTACCAGCGGCCGGAGATCTTCGTCCCCGGCACGTTCGGCGAGATCGGCGGCGCGGGCGCCGACTTCGCGGGCACCGGCTACCAGAACACCTACAGCACGGCGCTCACCTGGACGCGGACGCTGAACTCGAGCCTGATCATGGAGTGGCGCGCCGGCTACCTCGAGGTACCACAACGAGGCGCTCAGCACCGGGCACGGGCCTCGACACCTCGACCGAGGTCGGGATCCCCGGCGCCAACTACGACGACTTCTCGAGCGGGCTCAGCCGGATCGTGATCAACCAGGGCTTCACCGTGCCGATGGTCGGCTTCTCCGCCAGCCTGCCCTGGGACCGCGGCGAGGAGACCTACAGTGTCGTCGGCACGCTCACCAAGATGACGGGCAACCACACGGTCAAGTTCGGCACCGAGGTGCGGCACAACGAGGACTTCCTGCTCCAGATCCAGGACGCAGGCGGAGTCCGCGGCCAGTTCTCCTTCAACGGCGCCCAGACCGCGATCCCGAGCGACACGCGCGCCACCGGCCGGGCTCGCGAACGCGTTCGCGTCGTTCCTGCTCGACGTGCCGGGCCAGATCCAGCGCGACGTCAAGGTGATCGACCGCCCGGGCACCAAGCACACGCGCGGTGTTCGCGTTCATCCAGGACAAGTGGCAGGTCTCGCCCAAGCTGACCGTGGACCTCGGCCTGCGCTGGGAGTACTACACGCCGCTCGTCGGCATCGCGGACCAGGGCGGGCTCTCGAACTACGACCCCCCGAACAACACGGTGCAGATCGCCGGCTACGGGAGCGTCCCCGCAGAACATCGGCGTCGAGAGCACGTGGACGAACTTCGCCCCGCGGCTGGGGCGCGCCTACCGCTTCGACGACAAGACCGTGCTGCGCGCCGGCTTCGGCACCACGATCGTCCCGTTCCCCGACAACCGCTACGCCTACAACTTCCCGGTCAAGCAGACCGAACCAGTTCAACGCGCCGAACTCGTTCGCGCCCGCCGGGAAGATGGCCAACGGCTTCGGCCCGCCCGACTTCTTCGACATCCCGCCGAGCGGCGTCGTGGACGCGAACATCCCGCAGCTCCGCAACGCGCAGCTCTTCCACGTCCAGCCCGACCTGAAGGAGGCCAAGCTCCACACCTGGAACGTGGCCTTCCAGCGGCAGCTGCCCTGGAACCTGGTCGGCGAGGTGGCCTACGTGGGCAACGTCGGGCGCGGCATCCTCCTGCCCGACTACAACATCAACGCCGGCATGACGCTGGGCGCCGACAACGCCGGGCCAGCCCCTACAACCAGCTCTACGGCCGGACCGCCAAGGTGCGCTCGTGGCTTCCGACCGACACGAGCTACAACTCGCTGCAGGCCAAGCTCGACCGGCGCTTCAGGAACGGCTTCCTGGTCAACACCTCGTACACGCTCGCGCCGCGCGATCAACTACTCAGGACGAGACCGCCGGCACGTTCACGCCCGCCGACATCGAGCGCAGCAAGGGACCGGCCGACTTCGACCGCACGCACGCCTTCGCGGCGAGCTTCATCTGGGACATGCCGTTCTTCAAGCAGGACAAGAGCGCGCTCGGCTGGATCCTCGGCGGCTGGCAGCTCAGCGGGATCTTCACCGCCTACTCCGGCACGCCGATCAACTTCCGCGCCGCGGATGCCATCCTGCGGGCCCCGGACAACACGCAGCGCCCGAACCTGAACGGGACGACCCCGCGGTGTTCGGCGACATCGGCCCGGGCCAGCTCTACTTCGACACGTCGGTCTTCTCGGCGCCCGCGCAGAACACCTGGGGCAACATGAACGCGCAACGACTCGATCCGACGGCCCGGGCTTCTGGAACCTCGACCTCTCGCTGGTGAAGCGCTTCCGCTTCGGCCAGCCGCGTCGTCGTCCGAGCTGCGGGCCGACGCGTTCAACGCCTTCAACCACCCGAACTTCGCCAACCCGAACGGCGCCTTCGGGCAGCGCGACCTTCGGGCAGGTGACCGGCCGCCGGGCGACCGGCCTACACGCCGCGCCTCGTCCGCTTCGGCGCGCGAGTCATCTTCTAACGCCCCGCCCAGGGGGTCCGGGGGGCGCGGCGGAAGAGCGCCCCCCGGATCGCCGTTAGTCCCTTTCGTCGTTCGTCGCTCGTGGCTCCGTTTTTTCGTGGCTCTCCAAGGGGGATCCTCGGAGGGGCAGCGTCCACGCTTGCGTTCCTTGATCTAGGGGGCTTCGCCCCCTAGGACCCCCGTGACCGGCGGCCTCGTTGCCCGTGGCTACTGCCTTGCGGGCGCAGTCGCGCCGGCGGCCCGAGCTACTTTTCTTCTTCCGCGAGCTCGTCGGCCCAGGGGACGGGCTGGGGGCCGCGGAACGATGCCGGCGATGTCCGGATCGACCTCGCCCTTCTCGTGGGGGCGCCCCTTCTTCTCTTCGGCGCGCTGGGCGCGGCGCTCGGCCTTCTGGGCCTGCTTTTCCTTCTTCTGCGTCTCGCGGAGACGCTTGTTGACCGACGGTCGCGCGTGAGCCACGGCCGATATTCTCTACACTCGAGGCGGGCTTGTAAACCGGCCGCGGCTCACGCCGCAGCCGGCTTCGGCCGGGGCAGGAAGGACACCGCGACGGCGCCCAGCACGGCCAGACCCACGAGCAGCACGAAGCCCGAGCCGTAGCTGCCGGAGCGGTCGCGCAGCGCCGCCACCGCCATCGGCACGACGGCCTCGGCCACCCCGTCGGCGGTCAGCACGATCCCCATCACGCGGCCCATCCGCCGCAGCCCGAAGAGCTCGGCCGCCATCAGCGGGATGATCATGTAGTCGCCGCCGAGGCCGACGCCGAACGCGACGGCGGCGACGCGGAGCGCGCCGGGCGATCCGGCGGCCCACAGCAGCGGGATCGTCGTCGCCACGATCAGGTAGATGAGCAGCATCACCCGCTTCTTGGGCCAGCGGTCGGCCAGCCAGCCCATCAGCAGGCGCCCGGCGATGCTCCCCACGAGCACGAGCGAGATGAGCTCGGCGACCGCGCGCTGCGCCATCGCGCGGTCCATCGCGAAGAACAGCTTCAGGTTCTGCGTGGTCCCGCCGACCGCGCCGATCGAGGCCATGCTGCCGAGGGCGAGCAGGTAGAAGGCCGGCTGCCGCAGCACCTCCAGGATCGAGTCCCGGCTCGGGTCGGCCGCGCCGATCGTCGTCTTCGGCTCGGCGTCCGGCTCGCGCACGAAGTACGCGAACGGCAGCGCGATGGCGATCATCAGCGCGCCGAGGATCTGCAGCGCGGTGCGCCAGCCGTAGGCCTCGGTGAGCGCGTGGGCGATGAGCGGCACGAGCGCGCCGCCGATGCCGATCCCGAGGTAGGCGAAGCCCATCGCCTTCCCGCGCGCCGCGCCGAACCAGCGCGACAGCATCACCTGGTTCGGCAGCGGGCCGCCGGTGACGTAGCCGAGCGCGTTCATCAGGTAGAAGGTGTAGAAGGCCGCGAGCGTCGTGGTGACGCCGAGGCCGATCGGGGCGACCCCGGCGAGCAGGATGCCGACGAGCATCAGCCGCCGCGGCCCGTAGCGGTCGACGACCATCCCGGCGAAGAAGCCGAACAGCGGCCCGATCACGAGCTTCGCGAAGGCGTTGCCGGAGGTGACCTGCGCCCGCGTCCAGCCCAGCTCGCGCACGAAGAAGTCGTAGAAGAAGGGCAGGCCGTAGAAGGCGAAGCCGACGATCGAGAAGAGCGAGAAGAAGGCCGCGGCGACGGCGAGCGCCTGGTGCCGCTTGCGCAGGACGGAGGCGTCCTCGCCCGTCACGCTGCGGAGCGCCTGCTTGATCTCCTTCAGCTCCGCGGCCTCGGGGCGCTCCGCGTAGAAGGGGTCGAGCGGGTAGCAGCCCGACGGCAGGCCCTTGCGCGGCGCGGTCGTGCAGTCGCTGAAGGTGCGGCAGATGCGCTTGCGGTCGAGCGGCCGGCCGGCCAGCACGTCGGCGCGCGAGCTCGGGATAGGAGAGCACCATGCGGCCGAGGCCCACGAAGTCGGCGCGCCGCTCGCGCAGCACGCGCTGGCCGACGTGCGGCAGCCACTCCTGGAGATAGCTGTAGGCCGAGCCGACGAACACGAGGTCGGGGAAGTCGGCCTTGAGCCGCGCGGTCGCCTCGATCTGCCGCGCCACGCCCCGCAGCGGATCCTCGGGCGGCAGGTAGCCGTCGCTCGGCGGGAAGAGCGCCGGCCGCTGCAGGTGCGGGTTGTAGTAGGGGCTGCCCGCGCTGATCGCAGATCCAGCGCACGCCGAGGCTCCGCAGCGAGGCCGAGCAGCTCGCGGCTCTCGGCGAGCGCGTCGTCGAGCGTCCTCGTCCTGGAGCGAGGCCGAAGCCGAGCTCGTAGCCCGCGTCGGTCGCGCTCGGGCTCGCCGCGGCCCGCGGCGTCCTTGCGGTAAGGGCACGGTGTCGAAGGCCGAGAGGCGCACCGCGATCTCGAGCCCCGGCACCTCGGCGCGGATCCCGTCGACGACGCTGCGCAGGAAGCGCGTGCGGCTCTCGAAGTCGCCGCCGTAGCGGCCCGTGCGCGTCGCGCGCGGCGAGCAGCTCGTGCCCGAGGTAGCCGTGGCAGTGCTTCAAGTCGACGAACTGCGAAGCCGGCGCCGCTGCGCCAGCGAGCGCGGCGCGCACGAAGTCGTCGACCAGCTGGTCGAGCTCGTCGTCGGTCAGCAGCCGCACGCCGCCGGGGAAGCGGCGGTCGAGCAGCGGGGTGCGCGAGGCCGCGAGCGGCTCGGGCCGGTCCCAGGCGTTCGGGCGCGCGTAGCGGCCCGAGTGGGTGATCTGCAGGCCGACGACGAGATCGGAAGCCGCGCCCTTGCCGTAGCGCTCCTCGTGCGCGTCGACGAGCGCCTCGCGCAGCGCGCGAGAGCCTCCCAGGTGGCTTCGGTCGATCACGAGCTGGCGCGGGTTGGCGCGGCCGTCGTGGCGCACGGCCGACGGCCTCGCCGCCCCAGATCAGCTTGGCGCCCGACTGCCCGAAGTCGCCGCCAGCGCCGCGCGTGAGGTCGCTCGGCTCGCCGGTCGCGCTGCCGTCCCAGCCCTCCATCGGCAGGATGCAGAAGCGGTTGCCGCGCGCGAAGCCCGTCGGCTTCGAGCGGCTCTCGCGAACGGCGTCCGCCGGGCGCGGCGAGCGTGTCGTCGAACGCGAGCGGAATTCCGCCCTTCGCCAGGTGACGTGCGGAAGGCCTCGACCGTCGCGGAACGACGCGACTGCGAGCCCAGCCCGGGTCACTCATCCGCTCGAACCTCCACGCGCGAGGCGCTGCGCCCCGTCCCGAACCGGACGATCAGGACGGCCGGGACGCTGAGCGCCCCGGCCGTCTCGTGAACGTCAGAACATGATGCGGACGCCGAGCTGGATGTTGCGCGGCTGCCCCGTGATCCAGGTGATGGTGCCGAAGCCGGCGTTGGACAGGTTGGGGGTCTGGCTGTTGTTGGGATTGCCCCAGTTGACGCGGTTGAAGACGTTGAAGAAGTCGGCCTGGATCTGCATCTGCACGTCGCCCGCGAGCCTGAACTGCTTGCGCAGCGAGACGTCCCAGACGTAGTACGACGGTCCTCGGACCTGGCCGCGCGTGCTGTTGCCGCTGCGGCTCTCGGGAGCCGACGCGAACGCCGCCGGGTCGATCCACTGCACGACGCCGGTCGTCGGGTCGATGCGCTCGTCCAGGTAGATGCCGGCCCCGGTGTAGTCGGCGCGGCGGGCGCCGATCGAGGTGTTGCCCAGTGATGGTCAGCGGGCGCGCCGGTCTGGTACCGGGCGATGCCGCTGAGACCTCCCAGCCGCCGAGCACGTTGCCCGACAGCCCTGTCTGCTCCTTGAAGAAGGGCAGCTGCGTAGGTCCAGGTGGCGACCAAGATGTGGGTGCGGTCGAAGTCGCTCGGGCCCCAGTTGTAGTCGAGGTCCTGCCAGTCCGTCGGCGGGTTGTCGCCGTTGCCGCTGCCGTTGTCGTACGCCCGGCCCAGCGTGTAGTTGAGCGTCCAGCTGCAGGTCGCCCCGCCGCTTGCTCAGGAAGACCTGCAGCGCGTGGTAGCTCGAGTCGGCGTCGCTGAGAGCGCATCCGGATCGTTCGAGTAGCCCTTGTAGGGCCGCAGGTAGTTCGTGTTCGTACGCTGCGCGGCCGGCAGCGCGGCGTTCGCCGCCAGGTCCTCGAAGGACGGCTGGTTGATGTCGGGCTGGCGGATCAGGTTCTGGCCCGGCGGCGCCGACGTAGCCGATCTCGCCGAAGAGGCCCCAGGCCAGCTCGCGCTGCACGCTCAGCGCTCCAGCTCCACTGGCGCGGCACCTGCAGGCCGGGGTCGATGCGAGTCGATCGAGCCCCGGGGCGCGAGCGCGGGCACGGCCCCGCCGCCGGGGCCGCGAGGTTGCCGTTCTCGTACTGCGAGCTGAGCGCGTAGGGCGGGCTGTTCACCGGGCCGTTGCCGCCGCCGCCGAAGTAGCAGGTTGCCCTCCGGGCGGTCGTAGAAGAGGCCGATGCCGCCGCGGACGGCGGTCTTGCCGTTGCCCGTCGGGCGTCCAGGCGAAGCTGAAGCGCGGGCACGAAGACGCTGCTGCGGTTCGCGTAGAACCCGCGGGGCGCGCCGGTCGGGCACGCGTTCAGCACGCGTCGGGCTGCCCGCCGTTCGGGCACGCTGTAGAGCCTCCTCCTCCGGCACGCCGTCGCCCGCGCGGACCATGCCCGTTGTAGCGGTCGCCGCTGCCGGGCACCAGCGTGCCGTTGCTGTTCACGACCACCGCCCGCGCCGGGTCGTAGCGGCGCGGGATCGAAGCTCGTCATGTTGTTCCCCTCGGTGTAGATCGGCTGGTGCCAGCGTGTAGCGCAGGCCGACCTCGAGGCTGAGGTTGCGCGACGACCCGCCAGTCGTCCGTGACGAAGGCCTCGATCTGGTAGAAGCGGAAGTAGCCGAGCGGGTCGAGCTGCGGCCTCGCTGTAGCGTGCGGAAGTTGCCGAGCAGCGCGTCGGCGAAGGCCTGGCCCGTGGACCTGCGTGTTGCCCGTGGGGTTGTAGGCCAGCGTGCCCGGCGTAGTTCGAGCGGCCGTTCTGCTCCTTGCTGTTGCGGATGAGCATGGCGCCCGCCCTTCACGCGTGTGGCCGCCCTTGAGCCAGGTCAGCTTGTCGGTGAACGCCCAGTCGCGCGTCGGCGAGATCGAGCGACGCGCGTCGCGCTGTTCCAGCTCGGCGTAGCCGGTGATCGTGGTGATCGGGGATGCGTCCTCGAAGTTGCCGCTGGCGGCGTAGAGCTGCGGGTACGGGAAGCCGTAGGTCGAGCGCGCCCAGGTGTCGCCCACCGGGCGGATGTGCTGGCCGTTCCCGGAGTCGTTGAACTTGAACTCGTTCATCACGTTGGGCTGAGAGCGTCCAGATGTGGCTGAGCTGGACGTTGCGGCCCGGCCGCGTTGCGGTCGGTCGGCGTCGTCGGCAGGTCAGCGCGCCGATGAAGACGCCGTAGGGGTCGGTCGAGCGTCGTAGTGGTCGCAGCAGCAGCGCGGCGGTCAGACGATGCTTGGCACTGACGTTGTAGTCGAGCCGCAGCATCTCCTGCCGCCAGCGGAACGGATTCGGCATCCTGGAAGAGCGAGTTGTTGGCGGTGGCGGTGTCGGTGTAGGAGTTGCGCGATGCCGCGCCATCTTCGTGTACAGGCTGGAGATCGCCCGGCCGTCAGGCGTGATGCGGCTCGCGGGGATGATGTTGCCGGGGAACGGCTGCCCGGTCAGCGGGTCGCGGATGGCCGTGCTGATCTCGCTGAAGTCGCCCGCCGCGCATCTTCGCGCGTCGGCAGCGTGCGCAGAGTCGGGTTCGTGAAGCGGTCGGATCTGCTTCCACTCCTGACGCCCGCGAAGAAGAACAGCTTGTCCTTGATGGATCGGGGCCGCCGAGCGCGCCCGCCGAAGTCGTTGTATCTCGAGATGCGGGCTTGGCCACGTTGCGGGCGTTGTTGAAGTAGTTGTTGGCGTCGAGCGCCTCGTTGCGCAGGTACTCGAAGGCGCTGCCGTGGAAGCTCGTTGCACCCGCGCGCGTCACGATGTTGATGGCGGCGCCCGAGTTCCTGCCGTACTCCGCCGAGAAGTTGGCGGTCTTGATCGAGACCTCCTCGATGAAGTCGATGCCGACGTTGCTGATCTGGCTGTTGTTGCTGCCCGAGTCCATGTTGAAGCCGCCGTCGACCGCGAGCAGGGTGGCGTTCGTGCGGCTGCCGTTGATCGAGGTGTTGATGCCGAGGCCCGTCATGATGTCGAGCGCGTTCGGGTTGAGGTCGCGGCGCGCCGGGGATCAGCGTCGTCAGCTGCAGGTAGTTGCGGCCGTTGAGCGCGAGGCTCTGGACCTGCTGGCGGTCGACCGTGCGTGCCACTTCGCCGGAGACCGTGTTGACGGTCTCGCCGCGCACCGTGACCTCCACGGTCTCGTTGATGCTGCCGACCGTCAGGTTGAAGTCGGCGGTGAGCCGGCCGTCGGCCACCAGCACGTAGCCGGTCTTGATCTCCTTGTTGAAGCCCGTGATCTCGGCGCTCACGCTGTAGGTGCCGAGCGGCAGGTTGACGAAGACGTAAGCACCCTGCGCGTCCGTGGCGGCCGTGCGGCTGTAGCTCGTCCGGACCTCCGTCGCCGTCACCGATGCACCGGGTAGCAGCCCTCCCTGGGGGTCCGCCACCCGGCCCGAGATGCGCCCGGTCGTGGCCTGAGCGAAACCGGCAGCGGGAATCAGCGCAAGCGCGACGGCGGGGAGGAAACCTCGAAGTTGACCTGACATGCAACCTCCCTGTCTGCCCCATCCCGTGCTGGCCTCGGTCGCTGTCCCAGCGCCGAGGCGCGCTAGGCGGCGTTCGCCTGGACATGAGCGATCTCGATGGGCGGCAGGAGATTAGGCGAGGATCTCGGCCGAGTCAATGGAAAATATATGATATAGGACAGGGCCTGGCGGGGCGAACGAGCGCTCGGCTAGCCCCGCGCCAAGCGGATCGCTGTGTCCGCCGAGGTTCTGCTTGCAGGTACTCGACGTAGGCCGCCTGAGCGTTCCTGTTGTGAGCCGCGCACCACGCGCTCGGCCCGGTCGAGGTCGCGGGCGACGAGCGCGCCCAGCAGCTCGCGGTGCTCGCGCTGCGCCTGCTCGACGCGCGGGACGAGCACGCCCTGGAAGTAGTGCCGTCGCAGGCGCTCCCAGCGCGACAGCGCGCGGTCGGTCATCTCCTGCAGCAGCGGCATCCCCGCGACCTCGCCGATCGTGCGGTGCAGCGTGCCGTTCATCGCCGCCCAGACCTCGTAGTCGTGGTCCGCGACGGCCGCGTCCATCTCGGTGACGATCTCCGACAGCTTCTGCGCCTGGGCGTCGGTGAGGCGCGCCGCCGCCTCGCGCACCGCGACGGTCTCGAGCCCTTCCATGATCGCGAACACCTCGTGCACCTCGTCCTGCGAGATGGAGGCGACGGTCGCGCCCACGTGCGGCGCGTTCACGACCAGGCCCTCGGACTGCAGCGACTGCAGCGCCTCGCGGATGGGGATGGCACTCACCTGGAGCCGGCGCGCGATGTCGTCGATCACGAGCCGCTGCCCGGGCGGGAGCTCGCCGCGCATGATCGCCCCGCGCAGCGACTGGTAGACGTACTCCTGCTTGGTGCGGAAGCGGACGTCGGGGCTGGTGACGAGCGCCAAGCCGACCTCCTTGTCTAGGCCTTGATCACGATCCTGGTCTGCGTGTCCATCGCTTCGAATCCCGAGATGCACGCCCGCGCCGAGCCGAGCGCCCGCGCGGCGCCGCACTTGAGCGGCGCCCCCGTGCGCACCGCCGCGCAGAAGCTCGAGATCTCGTTCCGGTACGAGAGATTGCGGTCGCCACCGCGCGCGGCCGTGCCCCCGCCCGCGGCCCCGCCCGCGGCGTCCCGCGCGCGGCTCTCCGACGCCGAGCCGACCGGGCCCGCGCCCTTCGCCGCGACCTCGAGCGCCGTGGCCTTCGGGGCGGAGCCGGCCTTTGCACCCGCCGCGGGCTCCTCGAAGAAGAAGGCGTCGATCTCGCCGCTCAGGACCAGCGTGCCCTTCGTGCCGTAGTAGGCCTCGTAGTAGTTGTCGAACGCGTTCGACTCGATCGAGGTGAAGACGACGGTGCGCCCGCCCGGGTACTCGAGCGTCACGTAGGTGTGGTCGGGGATCTCGCGGCCGTCCTTGAAGCGGAAGACGCCGCCGCTGCCGACGGCGGCCGTCGCCGTGGCGTCGAAGAACCACTCGGCGACCGCGACCTGGTGGCTCGCGAGCTCGGCCATGTGGCCGCGCGAGTACTTCTTGTAGAGCCGCCAGTTGATCAGGTGATCGTAGCTCGGGTAGCCCCAGCGCGAGGCGTCGTAGTCGGGCGACGGCAGCTCGGCGTGGCGGCGCCAGTTGCCGTTGCGGTGCCACACGAGCCGCGCGTGGTAGAGCTCGCCGAGCAGCCCCGCCTTCACGATGCCCTTCGGGGCCGCCTGGTAGACGCCGTTGTAGAAGCGCTGGTGGCCGACCTCGTACACGCGGCGGGTCTTGCGCGCGGCCTCGGCGATGCGCTCGCAGCTCGCGACGTCCCACGCCATCATCTTCTCGGAGAGCACGTGCAGGCCCGCCTCCATGCACGCGACCGCGATGTCGGCGTGCGTGAAGAGCGGCGAGGCGAGCACGACCGCCTCGAGCTTCTCCTTCTGGATCATCTCCTGCCAGTCGGCGTAGTGCTTCGCGGGCGGGTGTTTGGTCGTCGCGAGCGACTCGTCGGCCTTGCCGAGCTGCAGCGGGTTGATGTCGCAGATCGCCACGATCTCCGCGAACTGCGTGTCGGTCTGCTCGAGCAGGGTGCGGCCCTGGCCGCCCACGCCGATGAAGCCGAGACGCACCGGGCCCCCGCGCACGGGACCCTTGAGGGCGGCGGCCGCCGCGAGCGCGGCGACGGCCGGGGTTCCCGCGACGACCCGCATGAAGTTGCGGCGACCGAGCTCCTGCTGCTCCGGGGTGAGGCTCATCGAGTGGCCTCCGCGACGGGAGCCACGCGCACACGCTCGCCCGCGCGCAATAGATCCAGTCCGGCAATGCGGTCGGTGCGGAACGCGAGGACGACGGCGACAGCCGCGGCCTCGATCAGGTTCTTGTTGACGAGCAGGTAGGTGCCCTCGGCTCCCGCCTCGCGCGCGCCGCTCGTCGGCAGCCCCGAAAGGTAGAAGAGCGCGAGCAGCGCGATGGCGCCGGCGCACGCGAGCTGGGTGAAGAGCCCGAGCATCAGCCCGAGGCCGACCAGCACCAGGCCCCAGGCCACGATCAGGTCCAGCCACGGCAGCAGGCTCGAATCGGCCAGACTCCGGAAGAGGTCCGAGAACGGACCGCTCGAGCCGCGCAGGTAACCCGCGGAGGTGAAGCGGCCGATCGGGGCCCCCGCCCGGCTCCACGCCGGAGTCAGCACCTTGGTGAATCCCTCGTAGAGGAAGTGCCAACCGATCAGGGTCCGAAGGACGACGAGGGCGATCTGCTGATTGCGGCTCGCTGTGGGGTCCATGGATGCTGTCGGGGCGACCTTACACCCGCTGCGCTCTACGGGTCAATGGACTGTATAGGATATACGCTCCGGGTTTTCGTACGCGATTCGCAAGCTGCTCTGGCCATTGGCCTGCGTGCTACCCTCACGGTCCAATTCGACCGACCTGGAGGGGAAACATGGAACGCCGCGTCTTCCTGGCTGCCTCGACGACGGCGGCGCTCGCGCATTCCCGAGAGCTCGCCGGCGCCGACCCGCGCGACAGTGCGGCGCCCTCGCCTGGCGGGAAGCCGCTCCTCCTGGAGCTGCGCCGCTACCGGCTCCGCAACGGACCGCTGCAGACGCGCTTCTCTGCGTACGCGAAGGACGCGCTGGTCCCGGCGCTCGCGCGAGCGGGAATGGCACCCGTCGGGGCGTGGACCGTGAGCTTCGGGAGCAACAGCCCGACACTGCACCTGCTGCTGCCGCACAAGGACGCCGAGTCGCTGCTGACGCTCGAGTCGCGCCTCGCCGCGGACGCCGACTACGGCAAGGCCGCGGCGTCGCTCCTCGCGCTGCCGGCCTCGGATCCTCCGTTCGAGCGCTGCGACTCGTCGCTGATCGGCGCCGTGCCCACGCAGCCCGGTGTCGAGAAGCCCGCGGCCGAGGCGGCCGGCGCGTCCCGCGTCTTCGAGCTGCGGACCTACAGGAGCCCGAGCGAGACCGCCGGCCGCAGGAAGATCGAGATGTTCGAGGCCGGCGGCGAGCTCGGCATCTTCCGCCGGCTCGGGATGCACACCGTGTTCTTCGGCCGCGACCTGGTCGGGGCGGGCCTGCCGAGCCTCACCTACATGCTCGCGTTCGCGGACACGGCCGCGCGCGAGAAGGCGTGGGCCGCGTTCCGCGACGACCCCGCCTGGGTGAAGCTGCGCGATCAGCCGGCCTACGCCGACATCGTTTCCGGGATCGACGCCACGCTGCTGCGTCCGACCGACTACTCGCAGATCTAGCTCGTGCTGCGGCTGCGCATCGTCGGCATCGCGATGCTGCCGCTGGCGGCGAGCCTGTCTGCCGGTGCCGCGGACTTCGCCGCGATCAAGGCGCGCGGCTCGCTGCGCGTGCTCGCCGTCCACATGAAGCAGGCGGACGAGTTCTTCCAGCTGCAGGGCCGGCCGGGCTTCGATCGCGAGATCCTGGAAGGCTTCGCGACGCTCCACGGGCTGCGGCTGGTGCCGGTCGCGGTTTCGGGATGGGACGAGCTGGTGCCGGCGCTCGTCGCGGGGCGCGGCGACGTCATCGCCGGCCGCTTCACCGTGACGGAAGAGCGCAAGCACAAGATCGCCTTCACGCGCGAGACGTTCCCGACCCGGAACGTGGTGCTGACGCGCGCACCGACGCCAGCGGTGAAGAGCCTCGAGGAGCTGCGCGCGCTGCGCGTCGGGACGATCGCGGGCTCGAGCATGGCGGAGGCGGTCGCGCGCGCGGGCGTGCCCGCGGCGAACGTGGACGACGGCATCAAGCCCGGCGGACTGCCCGCGGCGCTCGTGTCCGGGCGGGTGAAGGCGGTCGTGCTCGGCGTGGAGAGCGCGATCACCGCGAAGCGCGCCGACGCGAAGATCGAGCTCGGCCTGTTCCTGGGGCCGCCGGGCAGCCTCGCCTTCGGTGCGCGCAAGCAGGACGAGGCGCTCGTCGAAGCGCTCGACGCCTACATCGAGAACCTGCGCAAGACCGCCACCTGGAGCCGTCTCGCCGTGAAGTATTTCGGCGAGAGCGCGCCAGAGGTCCTGAAGAAGGCGCGCGCGGAGTAGCTCCGTGCGGCGCCGCGCCTAGGCGCTCCACACCTTCCCGCCCGGGAACTCGTGGGCGGCGAGCGAGGCTTCCTTCATCTCCGCCGAGTAGCCGGGGTCGAGCGGGGCGCGGTAGTGCGCGTCCTCGACGCGCACGGGGTAGACGAAGTGCTCGTGCAGGTGGTCGACGTACTCGCAGTAGCGGTCTTCGTGAGACGGGTTGAGCGCGATGTAGTCGTAGATCGCGAGGTGCTGGACGTACTCGCAGAGGCCCACGCCGCCCGCGTGCGGGCACACGGGCACCCCGAACTTCGCGGCGAGCAGCAGGATCGCGAGCACCTCGTTGACGCCGCCCACGCGGCAGGCGTCGACCTGGCAGTAGCCGAGCGCTCCGGCCTGCAGCAGCTGCTTGAAGATCACGCGGTTCTGGCACATCTCGCCGGTCGCGACCTTGATCGGAGCGATTCCTTTCGCGATCGTCGCGTGGCCCAGCACGTCGTCGGGGCTCGTCGGCTCCTCGACCCACCAGAGGTCGAACTCCGCGAGCGCTCGCACCTGCTCGATCGCCTCTCTGACCTCCCAGCACTGGTTGGCGTCCACGCTCAGCCGGCGTTGCGGGCCGATCTCGCCGCGCATGAGCGCGGCGCGGCGCCGGTTGCCCTCGGTGTCCTGCGACACCTTCATCTTGAAGTGCGTGAAGCCCTGCGCCATCGCCTCGCGACAGAGCCGCCGCACCTTCTCGTCCGGGTAGCCGAGCCAGCCGGTCGAGGTGGTGTAGGCGGGGAAGCCGTCCCGTCTCATCTCGGCTTCGCGTGCGGCCCGCGTCGGCGCGTTCCTCTCGAGGATCCGGAGGGCGTCGTCGGGCGTGAGCGCGTCGGTGATCCAGCTGAACGGCACGCAGGCGACCGTCTGCTCGGGCGTCAGGTCCGCGAGCAGCTTCCAGACCGGCTTCTTCTCGCGCCGCGCCCACAGGTCCCAGATCGCGTTCACGACCGCGGCGGTCGTCATGTGGACGATCCCCTTCTCGGGTCCGATCCAGCGCAGCTGCGGGTCCTGGGTCAGCCGGTGGTAGAAGCCGCGGAAGTCCGCGGTGATCTCCTCGAGCTCGTGGCCGACGACGAGGCGTGCGAGCGCCCGCGCGGCGGCGACGCCGACCTCGGTGCCGTGGCCGTTCGTGAAGGTCAGGCCGAAGCCGGTGAGCGGACCGTCGGTCTCGAGCGTGACGTAGACGGCCGAGTAGTCGCCGACGTTGAGCGCGTCGGAGCCGTCCATCTCGCGCGAGGTGGGGAAGCGGATGTCGCGCGCGCCGAGCTTCGTGATCCTCATCGGGCCCACGACTATATACTCAGCCCGTGAAGAGATCCCGACTCGCCGTTCTGCTGGCGCTCGGCGTCGCCTTCGCGGGAGGCTGCCGGCGCGAAGAGACGAGGGCGCCCGCGGCGTCCGCGACGGCCGCCGCGCCAACCGTCGCCCCGACCATAGCACCCACCACGGCACCTTCGCCGCTGCGCCCGCTGCTCGACCCCCCGCACGCCACCGAGCAGGCGCCGGACCGCTTCCGCGTCCGCTTCGAGACGACGAAGGGCCCGTTCGTGATCGAGGTGACGCGCGCCTGGGCGCCGCGCGGCGCGGACCGCTTCTACAACCTCGTGCGCGTCGGCTACTACGACGACGTCGCCTTCTTCCGCGTGATCGAGAACTTCATGGTGCAGTTCGGCATCCACGGCGACCCGGCCGTGAACGCCGCCTGGCGGCAGGCGCGGATTCCCGACGACCCGGTCAGCCAGTCGAACAAGCGCGGAATGGTGACCTACGCGATGGCGGGACCCGACACCCGGACGACTCAGCTCTTCATCAACTTCCGCGACAACGCCGGCCTCGACGGCCAGGGCTTCTCACCCTTCGGCCGCGTGGTCGAGGGCCTCTCCGTCGTCGACTCCCTGTACTCGGGCTATGGCGAGGGAGCCCCGAGCGGAATGGGTCCGGAGCAAGGCCGCGCGCAGGGCGAAGGCAACGCCTACCTGAAGAGCCGCTTCCCGAAGCTGGACTTCGTCAAGACCGCCCGCCTCGTGAAGCCGTAGCGCGCCCGTCGGCGGCGCTCGCCGTCTTCGAGAGCTACTTCTTGCGCTTCTTCGCCGCGGCCTTGGCGCGCGGCTTCGGCTTGCGCTCCGGCTTCGGCCGCTTCGCGGGCTGCTTTGGCTCGGCGGCGGGCGCCGCCTCCGCCGCCGGCTCCTTCCGGCGCCGCGGCGTCTTCTTCGCGGCGACCTTCATCGTCGCGGCGACGAGCGCGGCCTGGCGGGCTTCCTCGGTGACCTCGGTCGCGAGCGGATACTGGTCGACGTCGCCGGCAGAAGCGTCGTAGTCGCAGCCCTCGGCCTCGCACACGTAGAAGCTGCCGCCCTTCCTCTCACGCACGAGCAGGTAGGCGGTGCCGCACTTCGGGCAGGGCTTCGGCACGGGCCGGGCGCGGAAGTTCTTCGTGCACTCCGGGTAGCGCGAGCAGCCGTAGAACGGGCCGAAGCGGCCCTTGCGCTCGAGGATCTTGCCCTGATGGCACTCCGGGCAGGTCACGCCCGTGAGCGTCACCGGCTTCGGCGGCTTGTAGCGGCAGTTCGGGTAGTTCGAGCACGAGACGTACTCGCCGAAGCGGCCGTGGCGCTTCACCAGGTCGTGGCCGCATACCGGGCACTTCTCGCCGGTGGGCTCGTCCGGCTTCGCTTCGGCCTTGCCGCCCGAGACCCGGACCGAGATGGCGTTGCGGCACTTCGGGTAGGCGGTGCAGCCGAGGAAGCTCGAGCCGTTCTTGCCCGTCCGCAGCCGCATCGGGCTGCCGCACTCTTCGCAGATCTGCCCCTCGACTTCGGTGGGGTCCACGGGGTCCTCCTCGGTCTCGGGGATGTCGACGGTCCAGGTGCACTCCGGATAGCCGCTGCAGGCGATGAACAGGCCCGCCTTTCCCATCCGCAGCTTGAGCGGGTGGCCGCTCTCGGGGCAGGTGTCGCCGGGGTCGTTCGTCAGGCGGAAATCGGTGAACGCTTCGCGCACGACCGGCATCGTGAGCCCGGCCTTCACGGAGTGCATCCTCTTCTTGGCGGCGTCGCGATCCTTCGAGAACTTGCCGTCGAAGTCCCTGAGCGCCTGGCGCCAGTCGATCTTGCCCTCCTCGACGTCGTCGAGCTCCTCCTCCATGCGCGCCGTGTACTCGGTCTGGAAGAACTCCTCGAAGCCCTCCTTCATCAGGTCGACCACGAGCCGGCCGAGCGGGGTCGGGATGAAGCGGCGGTCCTGCTTGCGCACGTACTCGCGCTGCTCGATCTTGCGCAGGATGTCGGCGTAGGTGGAGGGGCGGCCGATGCCGTTCTCCTCCATGAACTTCACGAGCGAGGCCTCGTTGAAGCGCGGGGGCGGCTGCGTCTCGTGGTCCCCGACGTTCGCCTCGCGGAGCACGAGCGTGTCGCCCTCGGCGATCGGGGGCAGGCGCACCTTGGCGTCGTCGCTTTCCGCCTCGTCCTCGGGCGCGTTCTGCGCCTCGGTCTCGGAAACCTGGCCGTAGACGCGCCTGAAGCCCGGGTCCTTGAGCACCGACCCGGTCGCGCGCACCAGCGCGAGGTCGGGCGAGCCCTCGCGCCGAGCTTCGATGTCTACTGTCGTGCTCTCGGACACCGCCGGGTTCATCTGCGACGCAACGAAGCGGTTCCAGATCAGTCGGTAGAGCTTCAGCTCGTCGGGCTCGAGGTAGCGGGCCACGGCGTCGGGCGGCAGCTCGAGGGTCGTGGGCCGGATCGCCTCGTGCGCGTCCTGTGCGTCCTTCTTCTGCTTGTAGCGGCGGGCCTCGGCCGGCAGCGCGGGCTCGCCGTAGGTCGTCTTGATGTGGTCGCGCACCGCGACGAGCGCCTCGTCCGCCACGCGCACCGAGTCGGTGCGCATGTAGGAGATGAGCCCGACGGTGCCGTGCTCGCCGACCGCGCGCCCCTCGTATAGCCGCTGCGCGAGCGTCATCGTCTTGCGCACCGAGAAGCCCAGCGAGCGGGCCGCCGCCTGCTGCAGCTTCGGCGTGGTGAAGGGCGGCGCCGGGTTCTGGCGCTTCTCGCGCGCCTCGACCGATACCACCTTCAGCTCGGAGGCCGCGACGTGCGCGCGCACCACCTCGGCCGCCTCGTGCGTCGCGAGCCGCGGGTCGCTGCCGTCGAAGTTGAGCTTGTCGCCGCGCCAGGCGACGACGCGCGCCGGGAACGCCACTCCCCCTTCGCGAGCGTCACCGGCACGGAGAAGTACGGGATCGCGACGAACGCCTCGCGCTCGGTCTCGCGCTCGACGATGATCCGGAGCGCCACCGTCTGCACGCGGCCGGCGCTCAGGCCCCGCCAGACCTTGTTCCAGAGCAGCTCGGAGACCTCGTAGCCGACCAGGCGGTCGATGATGCGGCGCGCCTGCTGGGCGCCGACGCGGTCCTTCGAGATCTTGCCGGGCTTCTCGATCGCGCGCTGGACGGCGGTCTTCGTGATCTCGTTGAACTCGGCCCGGTGGAAGGTGGCGTTCGGCGCCTCCTTCTTGAGCAGCTCGTGCAGGTGCCAGCAGATCGCCTCGCCCTCGCGGTCGGGGTCGGCGGCCAGGAACACGCGGTCGGCTTTCTTGACGAGCCGCGTCAGCTCCGCGACCGTCTTCTCTTTTCCGGGCACCACCCGGTACTCGGGCTTGTAGTCCTTGCTGACGGTCGACCGAGAGGCCCTTACGGTCCAGATCGCGGACGTGTCCGTAGGAGGCGGTGACGGTGAAGTCCTTGCCGAGGAACTTTCCGAGCGTGCCCGCCTTGGCCGGCGACTCGACGATGACGAGGGATCGTGCCATGGGACGCTATTGGAAGGGCCAAGATGCCACGGCTGTCAAGCCCCACCCCGTTGCGGCCGCCGTCAGGCAAAGGAGATGCTCGAGCGGCAAGCCGAAGACCCCAAAGGGCTTACGCATTCACGGCGCCGGGCAACAATCGCGATCATTCGGCAACTACCCGGCCGGCCATGTCACCACCTGGTGGGGTAGATGCCGGGCAAAGGCCCCTCGAAGGTCCGGAGGCGCCTCACGTCGGTCGGCTGGCCGCGCAGGTCCTCGAGAACGGCGGCGTATCGGAGATTCTCAGTGATGCGACGCGCCGCTTCCAGCGAGGCCGCTCGCGCCTTTCCTCCGGCCCACGCAATACGCCGCCGTTCCGCTACGGACAGCCGCAAGGCGCGCCTGCGCCCCCCGCGCCGCCCGAGCGTCTTGGCGATCTGGTGGACGTTCATGGCGCATTGTACTTGGCGCTAGGCAAACGATGACTCCCGGCGCCTCACGCGGGTTGTTGAGCCGGGATGCCATAATCCCGCCGGTGGACTTCTCGCAGGCGATGCGCGTGCTGGCGGCGTTTGCGCGCCACGGCGTGGAGTACGTACTCGTGGGATCGATGGCGATGGCGGCGCAGGGGCTGATCCGGGCCACACGTGACATGGACATCCTCGTGGCGCCGAACCCGGCGAACGTCGAGAGGCTCAAGGCCGCCTTGCGCGAGCTCTTCGTGGATCCAGAGATCGAAGAGATCCGATCGGCGGACCTCGAAGGCGACTACCCCGCGCTGCAGTACACGCCGCCCGAGGGAGACTACTGGATCGACATCCTGTCGAGGCTGGGAGAGGCCTTCCACTATGCCGACCTCGAAGCGGAGATACTGGAGGTCGAGGCGTCCGGATCCGGGTGGCCACGCCGCGCATGCTGTACCGCATGAAGCGGAACACGGTGAGGCCGCAGGACCGGTTGGACGCGGAGATGCTGAAACAGCGGTTCCGGCTCGAGGAGGACTGACGATGCCCCTGCGCAAGCTCCGGTCCGTGGAGGAGATCACGGCGCCGCCGTGGCGGCAACCGCTCGATCCGCAGAACCTGCGGCTGGCCTGCGATCTTTCGGCGCTCGCGACACGCCTCCGACCCCGCCGATTCCCGGCGGGTCTCCACAAGTACCGGTCGGTCGACGAGGCCGACCGCCGCCGCGCGGCTTGGGAGGCTGAAGGTCTCGCGAGCCGGCGCTGACGCGAGCGCCGCCCGCGCGCCGCGCTCTCCGAACCTTCCCAGCAGCCCAACGTTGCGGCAGCTGATTTCGAACGTCGAGCTGTGACGAGCGCCACTGAGTGCTCCACCATGTGACGTGTCGCACTGAGTGCGACGGCATCCCGTCTTAAAAGAGCCCAGGGGCTCGCCAGTGCGATCGACGAGTGAGAGGAGCAGAGACACGATAGAGACGCAGACACTCTGCGCCGAGATGGCGGCGCTGGGCCTGATCGGCCAGACACCTTCCATGCTCGCGCTCTACTCCTGGATTCGGCGCGTGAGCCCGGCGAGCGACCTTCCGGTCCTGATCACGGGCGAAACCGGAACGGGCAAAGAGCTGGTCGCACGTGCGATCCATCGGCTGGATCCCAAGCGACAGCAAGGCCCCTTCGTTCCCGTGAACTGCATCGCCCTCAGCAGCGGCGTCGCCGACAGTCAGTTGTTCGGCCACCGACGAGGATCGTTCACCGGCGCGACCGAAGACCATCGCGGCTTCTTCCGCTCCGCCGACCGCGGCGTGCTGTTCCTGGACGAGATCGCCGACCTCGAGCTTCTCTCTGCAAGGCAAGCTGCTTCGCGCGCACTTCAGGAAGGCAAGGTACAAGCCGTTGGCGCAGATCGAGAAGTAGGACTGGATGTCCGCGTCATCGCCGCAACCAACAGGGATCTCGCGGCCCTCATCGCTCAAGGGCGTTTTCGTCTCGACCTTTTTCATCGGTTGGCCGTGCTCTAAACTCGCATCCCTTCCCTCTCGGAACGTAGTGAGGACATTCGGCTGCTTGTCGGGCATTTCGTCAGAAAGCATGCGTCGCGGCGCGGAGAGCCTCCGGCTATCGCTCCCGCTTTCTCCGATGCGATAGCCAAGTCCGAGCTGCCTGGCAATGTTCGTCAGCTCGAGAATCTGATCCGTCGTGCTCTGGCCGAGCGCCCGCAAGACACGGTGCTCGACCTCCACATAGTCTCGGCCATGCCCAGCGGCTCTGCGCGGCACGCCGACGCCGTTTGCTTTCCAGAAGCTGCCGATGCAAGCGCTCGCGAGGGCGGATCTCCCGGCTCCCATCACGCATGGGGCGAACTGTTGGCCGCCGCGGACTCGAACCTCGCGAAGGCCATGGCCATGTGCGAGAGCAAGTTGTTGCAAGCAGCGCTCGCCGCGGCCCGCGGAAACCAGTCCTTGGCGGCCAGCCGTCTGGGCGTTACCCCGCGCAGCGTCTACAACATGATTCGACGCCACGGCTTGATAGGCTCCGGTGGATTGGCTCTACAAGGGCAAGCGAAAGAGCATTCGGAGTAGGCGTTCGCGTGTTGAAGAGTCGATTGATGACCCTCGCAGCAACAGCCTATTCGTGGCACGAAGGAGCGAGGCCTTTCTCTAGGGAACGGCCATCCAATTCAGAACCGTGGCCCGCACACTATCCAAGTGGTTTTCAAGATCCCCAACGTTGGCCATCGTGTCAGTCCTCTGCTTGCGGTAGTCCCATGCATGGACTACGACACTGCCTTCTTCATCAGGTGGGTCAATCCAGATTTGGTACCGTCGGCCCTTCTGATCGGTGAGCTCGACCGACCGTACGTCATCGTCCTTGTAATCGGTCGCGATCGAGAGCCCGTGCCTTCGGGACCACCGCTGCAGTATTGAATCGATGGCGGCGTATGTCACTGGAGTGGCACTCCTGGACCGAAGTTCTTTACAGGCAGCCGATCCAGCAGGACTTCGAACTGCTCAAGCCCGCCGCGCCGACCAAATGCTGCGAGCGCGCGTGATCGCTCGAAGTCTTGTGCCCGCAGGTACGACTACCTTCTGGAACGAACTGAGCCTGATTCTGTGGGGGCAGAGCCAAGCCCTCGACTGCTCTCGCCCGGCTTGTCGGGCGCACCTTCGTGAGGAAACGCCCGGTCGGATTATCGCTGAACACTCGGTAGTATATCTCATCCTGTTTCGTCACGAAGGAGCGAATCGCGCCTCCCGCATTCGGAATGCGTGTTGATTGTGGAAGTAGCCGAGAGAATTCGGTGATCGGCACCCTGCTTGCGGCGCGGCCACCGCCACGCAGGGCCGCTATCGCTGGTCTTGCAACCCTCAACGCCCCGCCGACGGCGCGCAGTCCCCTGAGTGCGACGAGTCCTGTTCTTGAGTCCACATAGAGCTGCAGGCAGATGGCACCGCAGGCAGCTGCTGTGGCGATCGGTGTCTCGTTCCTCGGCGGGCGAATCCCGGTGAGGGCCTCGATGATCTTCTCGGGAACCGAGAGGTCGGAAGGGCCGCCATCCGGAGGGCCATTCGTAGGACCTGGCTGAGGGGCTGGCGGGCCTATGACGACCGGTGTGACTTCGATCGGCAGTATGGGGTGTTCGTTATTCCACCGTTGCTCCAACGCCCGACAAGTGGCTAGAGCGCCACTGAAGCTTGCTGGGGCTGTTGGCCTGGACGCACGAAAGTAGGTGATGTCGACCGAGCTTCCATCACCGAGTACGCACCGCAAAATCCCGACGGGGCTGCGGCGGCTCTTTATCGGATCGTTAAAGAGGAGTGAGAGTCCGAATCGGACCAGCATGTCCCAGGGGCTGGTCACGTCGGGGCTGATCACGTCTTGCGCGGCCGCGGTCGACACGGCCCTACCAGGAACGCTGTCACCAGTACGGCGGCACGATATCCCCTTGAGGTACTTCACAAGAGCCCCATGTGCGCAGCACTAGGAACTCGGTGCCTTACGGGGTGCTGAAGGGGAAGGAGCGGCCGGAAGCGGAGTTGTAGAGAAGGGTGATCTCGGCCGGCGTCAGGTAGCCTTCGTACGAGGTGAAGTGGTCGACGCGGCCCGTGAAAGGCTGCTCCTGGCCGCTGTACGGCTGGCCGCCGAGGCGGATCTGGCTGAAGCCGGCCTTGACGGGCTTGTCGAGCGCCGCCGTCGTGGACGCGGCTCCGTTTACCGAGATTCCGATCAGATCGGTCACCGACGACGTGACAAAGTCCGGGTAGACCCAGACGACGAGCATGTGCCATGTCGACAGCGCGAGGTTCGTGGACGAGGACGCTGTGACCGTCGTGTCGTCGTTCCGCGTCACCATCCAGCGTGCCTGGAGGTTGCCCGCAACGTTCTCGAGGTAGAGCGTCTCGCCCCGGCTGTTGGCTGAGTTGGTCGAGATGATGGCTTGCTTCTGGCCCGCGCTGCCGGCGGACGTCGGATAGACCCAGAACACGAGCGTGTAGAACTCGTTGCCGAAGTTCCCCGTCTCGGGAATGAACAGGTAGCTGGTGGCCGAGCCCGCGAACGTCGCGGCGTTGCCGAACTTGCCTGATGCGTTCGCGACGTCCTGTGCGTCGGGCTCGTGGAAGACGCCGAGGCTGTCGGAAGCCTCTCGCGCCGTGTCCGATCCCTCTTCGAAGTCGTAGTGGGAGTTGAGTCCCACGCAGAGGACCGAGTCGGTGCACGCCTTCTTGTCGGCGGCGAGGGCTGCAACTGACGCAGTGAACAAGACCACGAACGCGGCGAACCGGCTCCTGACCATCGCTTCCTCCTAGCTGCAGGAGCGAGACAGACAAGGCTCGTGCCATTGGAGCCAGCACGCCGCTCAGCGCGCGGTAAGGCGCACCTGCCGCGAGGTTTGTCCTTGGTGGGTGAGTTACTGCCGCAGCGACCTGCTCAGTTCTGGGGGCAGAATGCAGATTCCGAACCGGCAGGTCGGTTCCGGAATGCTCTTTTCGGTGGTGGGCCATCCGCTCACGACTGCCGTGCGGCGCTCGTCAGTCAAAGTTCACGTGGCCAGGAGGTTGCCTGTTCATGGTCCGGGCGCGGCATGCAACGTGCTCGTTCGAGGTTCGATGCTCAGTACGTCGAACGAACACGAGGTCGGCACGAATCGACCCAAACAGGGGAAAGAGCGAGAGAGTCCCATGAAGAAGTGCGTTGCGATCGCCGCGATCGGGTTGGTCGGGCTGCAGGTTGGATCTGCTGCCGCCGTTCAACGCTACGTTTGCGACCCACAGAAGTCCGTGCTCTGTGCCGGCCTCTCGAACGTGTTTCAGATGGAGGAAGACACCGACCGGAACCGCGACTCGGTCGACGGCGGCATTCAGCTACTGGAAGCGTCGAACACAGACGTAGCTCGCGCGGCCGGAAAAATCGATAGCTATGCTGCTTCCTTCTCCGGCACGGACGGCACGTACCTCCACATTCCACGCGGCGGCTCACTGATCAACAGCTCCACGGTGGCGATGTGGATCTACCCGACCTCATCTGCCGGTGAGCAGATCATCCTCAGTGCCGATGAGGCTACGAAGCACGGCCCTTATCTGTCCCTGGTCCCGTCTGGCGGTAACGTCAAGGTGAAAGGCGTGGCGTTCTACGGCGACGGGCGCGGCGACGTGAGCGTCACCTCCACCCCGACGATGACGATCAATGCCTGGCACCTGGTGGTGTGGGGCTACGATCAGGCCGAAGCGAGCGATTTCCTCACCACGAGCCAGACTGGCCGCGTGATGTACGTTCAGGTGGACAACGGCGCCCGCGACAAGGTGGGACTCGCATACTTCCCGATCGTCGGTCCGTTCATTGATCTCGTGCTGGGGCAGCGCAAAGGCAGCGGCGTCAGCTACACTCTGCCTTACTCCGGCCGCGTGGATCAGCTCACGTTCGCCGGCCGGACGTGGGACTCAGTGGACGCCACCGAGTTCTACAACGTCGGCAGCGGCAAGGCGTACCCGTTCGTGCCGTCGAGCTACGACTCGCTCAACGCCGGCCTCGTCGCCTACTGGAAGTTCGATGAGGCAGTGTCGAGCGGGACGCGCTACGACTCGGTGAACCAGAACAACGCCACGGACATCAGCTCGAACCAGGGTTACACCACTGGCAAGATCGGGAATGCCGCCGACTCGACGGTTGTGAACTCTACTCTGAAGGTGACTACCAACTCCACCATCGAGTACAACGGCGACTTCACCGTTGGCGGCTGGATCTACACCCCCGACGTAGTGTCGCAGCAGAACATCGCCGCGAAGTCCACAGCGTATGGCGGCTCCTACGAATGGGGAATCTGGATTCAGGGCGGCAGCGTCGTGACGTTCAACGCTGGCAACTGCACCACCCCCAACAGCGCGGCGATTTCGGCGAACACGTGGTACTTCATCGTTGCCGACTACACGGCCTCCACGAAGGCGTGCAGGATTCGCCTCAACAACGGGACGGTGTACAGCAGCACTGGCACCACACTTCCCTCGGTCAACTCCGGTAGCATGAACTTCGGCGAGGTCAGTGGCGGAGCTACTGGCCGCCGCGACGAGTGGTTCCTGTACAAGCGGGTGCTGACCTCGCAGCAGATGACGGACCTGTACAACAGCGGGACGGGCCGCACCTACCCGTTTTAGCGCAGCCTGACGCGTCTTCCTTTGAGCCGTGCAATGCGCATCCGCTCGCCGGTGAAGTCCACCGTGCCGCAGTGCTCGAGCCGGCCCCGGAGCGAAGCCGGCAGCGCCGCGGCGGCCGCTTCCGTGAGCAGGATCTCGCCGCGACGGGCGCGGTCTTCCCCCAGCTTGGACGCCAGGTTCACTTCGAGGCCGAGCACGTCCCTGCCCAGGTCGAGCAGCGCGCCGAAGCCGATCCCGAACGAGAACTCGACGCGCTCGCTCTCGGGCTTCGCGCGGTTGAGGCGCTCGAGGGCGGCCGCCATCGCGATCACGGCGCGGCAGGCGCGCGTCGCGTCGGGGAACACGAGCAGCAGGCTGTCGGCCTCGACCTTGACGAGCCGCCCGCGGTGGCGCGCGACGATCGGCCGCAGCGCGCGCACGCCGCGCGCGAAGATCATCAGGAAGTGCATCATGCCGTGGCGGGCCACGCGCACCGTGAAGTCGTCGGTGTCGGTGTAGACGATCGCGAGCTTGCGGTCGAGCTTCGAGTGAGTGCGGACGTCGAGCTTCTCGCGAGCGGCCGGAGCGAGCCGCTCGCGGCGGCGCAGCGCCTTGCCGAGCGTAGGACGCGGCGGTTCAAGAGCGGGCCCGCGCCCGTCCAGGAACGGTGCGCCAATTCAAGACCTGACCCCTCCGTTTCAGTCGAAGAACGGGAAGAGCCGGCGCAGGTCGGCCTCGCTCGGCCGCCGGCCGTACTCGCAGACCTCGAAGGCCTCGGCGTCCTTGACGCCGTCGCCCCTGGCGCCGTACCACTTGCGCAGCGCCGCGCGCACGTCGTCGGCGATCGGCTTGCCGCTGCGCTGCTCGCGCAGCCACGAAAGCCGCGCGGCCGGCTCCTTCGGGACGCTGTCGAGGATGCCGTCCACCCACGGCAGCCACTCGTACATCTGCGACGTGTGCGCGTCGAGCCCGCGGATCTTCTTGTCG
This sequence comes from uncultured Acidobacteriota bacterium, assembly GCA_963744315.1. GTDB lineage: Bacteria > Acidobacteriota > Vicinamibacteria > Fen-336 > Fen-336 > DATBSL01. Next base: position 127,470 of record CAVUTB010000009.1, on the reverse strand, counting down.
ATCACCGGGTCGATCGAGACCGCGACGTCGGGCCGGAACGGGTTCGGCCGCTGGAAGCCGTCGTGGGAATAGAGGAAGACCGGGTTCTTCCGCAGCGGCGGCGTGTCGGGCGTCACGTTCGGCACCACCACCATGTACGCGCTGTCCTGGACCACGACCCCGGTGTAGCGATGGTCGGGGTGGTAGTCGTTCGGGCGCGGCGCGATCACGACGTCGGCCTGCCACTGGCGGATGCGCCGGATCACCTGCTGGCGCACGTGGAGCGTCGGCTCGAGCTCGCCGTCGTGGTTGTCGAGCACCTCGTACTCCGCGATGCCGTAGCGGCGCCCGGCCTCCTGCGCCTCGGCGCGCCGGCGTTTCGCGAGCGCGCCGCCGCCCTCCGACTGGTGGCCGGCGTCGCCGTTCGTGAGCGCCACGAACTTGACCTGGTGCCCCTTGGCGGCCCAGAGCGCGGCCGTGCCGCCGGCGTCCATGTCGCAGTCGTCCGGGTGCGCTCCGAAGACGATGATGCGCAGCGGCCGGTCCTGCGCCTCGAGCGGGGCCTGGGCGAGGAGTGCGAAGGAGGCGGCGCCGGCGAGAAGAAGGTGCTTCGAGAGTCGGCTCATGGCGGCTCCTTTGGGAGCCGGATTCTAGCTCAGGCGCCGTGCGAGAATCCGTCACCCCGCCACCGAGGAGGCTACATGAGCCACATCCACTCCCCCCGATTCGCGAGCGCACGCGCGGCGCTCACGCTCGCCTGCCTCGGCCTGCTGGGCGGCTCGCCCGTCCGCGGCGGAGACGCACCGGCTGCGCCCCACGGTGGGCCATCCCACCTTCGCGGTGCGAGAGCCGGTGCTGACGGTCAAGCCCGGCGACGTCCTGGAGAGCGAGTCGCTCTGGGGCGACTGGTACGAGAAGCCGGGCGGCAAGTGGCCGGGCGAGGTGGGCCCGATCGCGATCGAAGGCGCCGAGCCGGGCGATACGCTGGTCGTCGAGATCCTGAAGGTGCGTCCGAATCGCGACACGGCGGTTTCGACCCAGGGCGGCCGCTTCGGCGCGCTCGTTCCCGACTCGCGTACGGCGTTCCTGAACGAGACGTTCCCGCGCGGCCGCTACGTGTGGCGGCTCGACCGCCAGGCGATGACGGGCACGGTCGACCTGCCGGGCAGCGCCAGCAAGACGGCGACGATTCCGCTGCGGCCGATGCTCGGGCGCGTGGCCGTCGCGCCGGAAGGCGACGCGGCCTTCGACGGCCTGTGGCCCGGCGACTTCGGCGGCAACATGGACACCTCGGACGTGCGCGAGGGCACGACCGTCTACCTGCCGGTGTTCCACGCGGGCGCCCTCTTCTACTTCGGCGACGGCCACGCGGCGCAGGGCGACGGGGAGGTCTGCGGCTCGGGCCTCGAGACCTCGATGGACGTGGCGTTCCGCTTCGGGCTGCGCAAGCACAAGGCGATCGCGTGGCCGCGGCTCGAGGATTCCGAGCACCTGATGGTGGCCGGCAGCGCGCGCCCGCTGACGGACGCGCTGCGGATCGCGTTCGTCGAGCTCATCGACTGGCTGGTCGCCGACTACGGCTTCGCCAAGGCGGACGCGTACCAGCTGGTCTCGCAGGTCGCCGTCGTCCGCGTCGCCAACGTGGTCGACCCGCTCTACACGGTGGTCGCCAAGTTCCCGAAGCGGCAGCTGCCGCCGGCGGCCGCCGCGCGCTGACGCCCCGCTCGCGCGCCCGCGGAGACGTCGGTTTCGCTCATAAGTGCTATTACCTGCACTTTTAGCCTTAAAAACTTGAAATTAAGCTCAATTCATGATGAATTAGCTTGCCTGGGCAGCCTGGAAACGCCCTCTCAAAGGAGAGACATGGACACGCCGCTACGCGACTTTCTGGAGATCCCGTACGACAAGCTCGAGGAGCTGAACCTGCAGGCGAAGGCCGACCGCGTGGCCGGGAAGGATCCCGGGAAGATCCGCGACGCCCGCATGAAGTACCTGACCGACGAGCGGCGTATCAAGGCGGTGACCGTGTGCTTCACCGACCTCGAGGGCCGCTTCCACATGCTCGACTACGACAAGAAGTTCCTGCTCAAGTCGGCGGACAACCTCACCTTCGACGGCTCCTCGATCCGCGGCTTCTCGCGCCAGGCCGAGTCGGACCTGCGGCTCCAGATCGACTGGCCCGCGTTCTACCAGCTGCCGGCCGACGTGTTCGGCCCGGGCAAGGTGCTCGTGTTCGGCGACGTCTGCGACCAGGACGGCACCCCCTACGTGGGCGACCTGCGCGCGCGGCTCAAGGCCTTCGCCGCGGAGCTGCGGAAGAAGGACATGGTCGCGCACGTGGCGAACGAGATCGAAGGGTTCATCTTCAAGGGCCGGGACGCCGAGCGGCGCTACTTCGAGACGGGCGAGTTCGAGTACGTCTCGACGGGCGGCTACTACCACTCGCTGCCCGGCGACACGCTGCGGCGCTTCATCGACACCTCGGCCGAGGTCCAGCGCGCGCTCGGCTTCGCGAACGAGAAGGACCACCCCGAGGTGGCGCCCTCGCAGTTCGAGATGAACTACGGCTACTCCGAGGCCGTGGTGGGAGCCGACCAGGTCCAGCTCTACAAGCTGATCGCGCGCCAGGTCGCGGCGCAGATGGACATGACGGCCTCCTTCCTGCCCAAGCCGGTGCAGAACGTGAACGGCAACGGCTGCCACACCAACATGTCGATCGCGAAGAAGGGCAAGAACGCCTTCTACGACAAGAAGGGCCAGGACGGCCTGTCGTCGCTTCGCGTGGGGCTTCCTGAACCGGATCCTGGCGAACGCCAACGACATCTGCCTGATCCTGAACTCGAGCGTGAACTCGTACCGGCGGCTCGATCCGCACTTCGAGGCCCCGAACCAGATCAAGGTCTCGGCGAAGGACAGGGGCTCGATGATCCGGATCCCGATCGGCAACGAGCGCACCGCCCGCATCGAGGTGCGCTCGATCGCTCCGGACGTCAACCCGTACCTGGCGATCTTCACGGTCTTCAAGACCGGGCTCGAGGGCCCGCTCGGCGACTTCGACAACGAGAACAAGAAGCACCGCACGCGCTTCCTGCCGGACAACATCTACGACGCGATCCGGCTCTTCAAGGCGAGCAAGTACGCCCAGGAGCTGCTGGGCGCCGAGGTGCACGAGAAGTACGCGGAGCTCAAGCTCGCCTCCGCCGAGCGCTGCGCCAAGGCGCTCGGGACGCGCATCAAGCGGGAGGAGATCCAGTTCCACCACGAGGTCACCAACCAGTACCTCTGGAACCAGTTCTGACATGCGGGGGGTGCGGGGGGCGGCATAGGAGCCCCCCGCGCCGCCCTGACGGCGTCGCCGTTCTGAGGTTGCGGCCTTAGACTTTCCTGCGCGGGGCTATCGCGCGCGGGGGAGTGTGGGCGAAGACGACGGGGCAGTCCGCGAGTTCGTGGAGCGCATGGGCCCCGACTACGCGGCCCGCCACTCGAGCGCCGAGATCGCGCTGCACCACGCGCTCGCCGCCGAGCTCGGCCCGTCGCGCCCCGCGCGCGTGAGGGTCCGCGAGGGCCCCGGCGGACGGCTCGACGTCACGATCGTCGGGCTCGATTTCTTCGCCGAGTTCGCGCTCGTCTGCGGCCTGCTCGCCGCGGCGTCGCTCGACATCGAGTCCGGCCACGTCGACACGTCGGCCTCCGGCGCGCCGGCCCCGCCCCGGCAGCTGCTCGGGCGCGGGAGGCGGCTGCCGCCGGCGGCTGCGCCCACCGGCACGCCGCCCTCGGGCCGCCTGATCGTGGACGAGTTTCGGGTGAGGCCCCGAGAGGGCGCTTCGCGCGCGGCCGCGGAGCTCGAGCGCGACCTCGAGCGCGACCTCGGCGAGCTGCTGGCGCTCGTCGGGCAGGGCCGTACCGACGAGGCGCGCGACCGCCTCGACCGCCGGCTGGCGGAGCGCTTCTCGCGCGCCGAGCCCGCCGCCGTGGCGCTCGAGCCGCTCGAGATCCGCTTCGACAACCAGGCGCATGAGCGCTTCACGCGGATGGAGGTGCGCGGCGCGGACACGCCCGGCTTCCTCTACGCGCTCGCCACGGCGCTCGCGATGCGCGGCGTCTACGTGCACCAGGTCGAGATCGCGAGCGTCGGCCACGAGGTGCTTGACCTCTTCCTGATCGCGACCCGCGACGGGCGGCGGATCGAGGACGCGCAGCAGCTCGCCACGCTGCGCGCCGCCGTCGCGCTGCTCAAGCAGTTCACGCACCTCGTCCCGCTCGCCCCCGACCCCGCCGCGGCGCTGCGCGCGTTCTCGCAGCTCGTCGACCAGGTGCTGGCCGCCTCGGCTCCGGGCGACACGCTGTCGCTGCTGTCGACGCCCGGGGGGCTGCGCGAGCTGGCGCGGCTGCTGGGGGCGAGCCCCTTCCTGTGGGAGGACTTCCTGCGGCGCGAGGCCGAGCACCTGCTGCCGGTGCTGGACAGCTGGAGGAAGCGCCCGTTGCGCGGGCGCGACGAGCTCGTGCAGGACCTGGCGGCGCGCCTCGCGGGCGCCGCGCTCCTTCGAGGAGAAGCGCCGCGTGCTGAACGCCTTCAAGGACGAGCAGATGCTGCTCGCCGACATGCGGCACCTGCTCGACCCCCAGGTGGACCTCGTCGCCTTCTCGGCGGCGATCACGGACCTCGCCGAGGCCGTGGTCGAGAGCGCGCTTCGGGCCTGCCTCGACGAGGTGGCGCGCACGCACGGGCGGCCGCGCGACGAGAGCGGACGCGTGCCGAAGGTCGCGGTCCTCGGCCTCGGGAAGTTCGGCGGGCGCGAGATGGGCTACGCCTCCGACATCGAGCTCGTGGTCGTGTACGGCTTCGCCGGACGCACCGAGCAGACGGGCGTCGACGCCGGCGTCTTCTTCGAGGCCGTGGTCCGCGAGATCACGGGCCTGATCGCGGCGCGCGAGGAGGGCATCTTCCACGTGGACCTGCGCCTGCGTCCGCACGGCGCCAAGGGACCGCTCGCGACGCCGCTCGCCGTGCTGCGGGAGTACTACCGGCCCGGGGGCGGCGCGGCGTCGTTCGAGCGGCAGGCGCTCATCAAGCTGCGCCGCGTCGCCGGCGACGAAGCGCTCGGCGCCGAGGTCGAGCGGGTGCGCGACGCGTTCGTCTGGAGCGAGGAGCCCTGGGACCGCAACGGACGCGCTCCACCTGCGCGAGCGCCAGTGTCGCGAGCTGGTCGCGCCCGGCCGCTTCAACGTCAAGTACAGCCCCGGCGCGCTGGTCGAGGTCGAGTACGCGGTGCAGTACCTTCAGATCGAGCACGGGCGCCGCCATCCCGAGCTGCGCACGCCGTCGACGCTCGAGGGCCTGGACCGCCTGCAGGCCGCGGGCTCGATCGATTCCGCGCGACGCGACGAGCTGCGGGCGGCCTACCTCTTCTGGCGGCGCGTCGCGGACGCGCTCCGCATGGTCCGGGGCAACGCGCGCGACCTGCTGCTGCCCGAGAGCGGCTCCGAGGAGGTGCGCTTCCTCGCGCGGCGCCTCGGCTACGCGGGGCCGGACTGGACCGCCGCCGCGGACGCGCTCCTCGCCGACGTGGCGCGCCACCGCGAGGCCGTCTCGCGGTTCTTCAGGGAGCGCTTCGGCTCGTGAGCAGCCGCCCGAGGACGAGGTCGAAGACGCCGCGCACCGCGTCCGTGTGGCGGCGGAGATCGCTCCTGAAGCGGGACACCGCCTCGCCGCGCCCGCGCCTGTAGCCCAGCCGCGCCGCAGCAGCGCGAGGCCGTGCTCGTCGTCGGGGAGCACGTGGGTCTGGGTGTCGTGCGCCATCTGCAGCTTGTTCTCGACGTCGCGCAGGAACACGTACGCTCGCGCGAGCCTCGCGTGCGCCGCCGCGGAGAGCGCGCCCGCGCTCCGGAGCGCCTCGAGCGCGACCAGCGTGCCGCGCGCGCGCGGCTCGCGCAGCCTTCCGCCCGTGCGGATCTGCAGCACCTGCGCCACGAGCTCGATCTCGCGGATCCCGCCGCGGCCGAGCTTGACGTGGCGGCGCTCGAGCTGGCGCGTGGCGAGCCGCCGGTCGCTCTCGCGCTTGTGCCGCAGCACCTCCGCGACCGCATCGGGTCCGAACGGCTGGCTCCAGACGAAGGGCCCGGCCTGGCGCAGCAGCTCGCGAGCGACGGCGCGGTCGCCCGCGAGCGGCCGCGCCTTGAGCAGCGCGAGGCGCTCCCACGTTGCGCCGCGCCAGCGGTAGTACTCGGCGGCGGACTGCAGCGAGTGGGAGATCGAGCCGGCCCGCCCCTCGGGGCGCAGCCGCAGGTCGACGCGATAGACGTGGCCCTCTTCGGTCGTGTCCGCGAGCACCGCCGTGAGCTGGCGGCCGAGCGCCTGCGCGCGCGCGTCGGAGCTCGCCTCGGGGCCGCGCGTCGCGGTGGACGTAGACGAGGTCCACGTCGGAGCTGAAGTTGAGCTCGCCGCCTCCGAGCTTGCCGAGCGCCAGCACGGCGAACCCCGGCGTGCTCGTCGCGGCCGCGCCTCGCGCGGGCGGCTCGCCGAGCTCGGCCGCGGCCACCTCGAGCGCGGCCTCGACGAGCCCGTCGGCGAGCGCCGACAGCGAGGCGAGCGTCCCGCTGACCGAGGTCAGCCGCAGCAGGTCGCGGATCGCGATCCGCAGCACCTCGCGCCGGCGCAGCAGCCGCAGCGCATCGCGCGCGGCCGCGGGCGCGCGGCCCGCGACCAGGCGCCGCGCCTCGGCGGCGATCGCTCGAGCGCCGGGCGCGCTCGCCAGCACGCGCGGGCGCGTCAGCCACTCGGCCCACTCGGGATGCCGGATCACCTGCTCGGCGAGGAACGGGCTTCCGCCGAGGGCCCAGAGCAGCGCCTCGCGCGACCGCGGGCCGCGCTCGAGCAGCTTCCGCAGCGTGAGCGCTTCGTCCCCGCGCGCGAAGCGCTCGAGGCGGACGAGCGCGCCGAGCGCGTCGGGCAGCCGCGCGAGCGAGCCCAGCAGCGAGCCCATGGTCTTCTGCAGGGCCGGGCCCAGCGGCGGGTGGGAGGCGACGAGCCGCAGCTCGCGCGCCGCCCGCTCCGGCTCGTCGAAGCCAGAGCGCCGCAGCCGGGCGAGAGCCGCCTCGCCCGGTGGGTCCTCGAGCAGACGCGCCGCAGACGTCACGCGCACGATTGTCCGCTGTTTCGACGCTGGAGCGTCACACTGGCCGGCGGCAGCCGCGGGCGCGTGTCATGTGCGCGGTGTAAGCTCGGTGCGGATGAACGAGCGCGTCGTCGTCTGCCTCACGAGCGCCGAGCAGGAGTACCAGTCGCTCCTGAGCGAGGACGCGCGCGCGGCTTCCGAGCGGCTGTCGGCCAACGTCGAGGTCCTGTTCGCGGAGGACAACGCCGTGCGGCAGATCCAGCAGGTCTTCGGCCTGATCCACGCGCCGGAGGCGGAGCGCCCCGCCGCGCTGCTGATCCACACGCGCGTGCCCGAGGGGCTCGAGCGGGTCGCCCGCAACGCCGCCCGCGTCGGCATCGGCTGGTTCCTGCTCAACCGCACGGCGCCCTACCTGGATCCCCTGCGCGGCGAGCACCCTGAGCTGGCGATCGCGGCGATCACCACGGACCACGCCGAGATCGGCCGCATCCAGGCGCGCCAGCTCGAGGAGCTGCGGCCCGACGCGCGCCGGGTGTTCTACCTGCAGGGGCCGGCCAGGACTCCCGTGGCGCGGCTGCGGCTCGAGGGCTTCCAGGACGCGACGCGAGGCCGTGGCTACTCGCTGCAGGTCGTGAACGCCGACTGGTCCGTGGCCGGCGCCGACAAGGCGGTCACGGGCTGGCTGCGGCTCAAGGCCTCCGAGCGCTTCGTGCCGGACGCGGTCGTGTGCCAGAGCGACAACATGGCGCGCGGGACCCGCCGGGCGCTCGAGCTCCAGCGGCCCGAGTGGGCGCGGGTGCCGTTCCTCGGCTGCGACGGGCTGCCGGGCAGCGGCCGCAAGGACGTCGACGAGGGCCGGCTGGACGCGACGGTCGCGCTGCCGTCGTGCGCCGCCCCGGCGATCGAGCTGGCGCTGCGCTGGAAGCGGGACGGCGTCGTGCCGCCGGCCGAGACCGTGCTCGCGCCGTCGCCCTATCCGGTGCTTTGAACCTCGCCGCCGACGGCGCGCTCCGTAGCGATAGAATGTGTGCCTGAACTCACCGTCGTTCCCCAGTCTCATGCCCGGGAGCTCATGAAGAAGCGAAGCGCTGCGCTCGCCGTACTCGTCGTGCTCGCCGCACCGGCCTGCCGTCGGCAGGCGCAGGGCGCAGGCGGGCCGCCCCCGATGCCGGTCGAGGTGGTGACGCTGGCCGAACGCGCCGTCCCCCAGACGACCGAGTACGTGGGCACCGTGAAGTCGCGGCGCTCCACCAACGTGCAGCCGCAGGTCGAGGGCTTCGTCACCGCCATCAAGGTGCGCTCCGGCGACAGCGTGAAGCCCGGCGCCGCGCTCATGGAGATCGACCCGAGCCTGCAGGAGGCGGCGGTCGCGAGCCTCGAGTCGCAGCTCGTGTCGCGCCAGGCCGACCTGCAGCAGGCGCGCCAGCAGGCGGCGCGCATGAAGACGCTGTTCGAGGCGGGCGCCTCGAGCCAGGCCGAGCTCGAGCAGGCGCAGACCTCGCTCTCGACCAGCCGAAGCGCAGGTCAAGGCGACCGAGGCGCAGGTCGCGCGAGCAGCGCGTGTCGCTCGGCTACCACACGGTGACGGGCCTCGACCGCGGGCGTCGTCGGCGACGTCCCCGTCCGCGTGGGCGACAGCGTGACCCGCTCGACGCGCGCTCACGACGATCGACCAGAACGCCGGCCTCGAGCTCTACATCAACGTGCCCGTGCAGGAGGCGGCCAACCTCAGCGTCGGCCTGCCCGTGCAGCTCGTGGACGACCGAGGGCAGGTGCTCGCGACCGAGACGCTCGCGTTCGTCTCGCCTGCGGTCGACGCGGCCACCCAGTCGGTGCTGGCGAAGGCGACGCTCCAGGGCGTGGGCGGCTTCCGCACCGAGCAGTTCGTGCGCGCCCGCGTCGTCTGGACGGAGCACGCCGGCGATCGTCGTCCCGGTGGTCGCGCTGAACCGCATCAGCGGCCAGTTCTTCGCGTACCTCGCCGAGAGCGGCGACGGCGGCAAGACGGTGGCCCGCCAGCGCGGTGTCGAGCTGGGGCCGATCGTCGGCAACGACTACGTGGTGAAGTCGGGCCTCAAGCCCGGCGAGAAGCTGATCGTGTCCGGCGTGCAGAAGATCGGCGACGGCTCGCCGGTCACGGTCCAGGCGGCCGCGCGCCGCCGCCGAGCCGCAGGCCGCAGGCGCCAAGGGCGAAGGCTAGCCTTGTTCTCCGACGCCTTCATCCGGCGCCCGATCCTCGCGAGCGTCTGCTCGCTGATCATCATCCTGGCCGGGGCGATCTGCATCCCGCTGCTGCCGATCGCGCGCTACCCGCGAGCTCGCGCCGCCGCGGTCAGATCATCACCTTCTACACCGGCGCCAACGCCCAGGCGGTCGAGAGCGCGGTCACGACGCCGCTCGAGCAGGTGATCAACGGCGTCGAGGGCATGACGTACATGCAGTCCTCGAGCACCAACAGCGGCGTCACCACGATCAACGTCTTCTTCCAGATCGGCCGCGACCCCGACCTCGCCGCCGTCGACGTGCAGAACCGCGTCAACCAGGTGCCGGCCGCCTGCCGGCCGACGTCCGCACCACCGGCGTCACGCGTGCACAAGAACACCGCCGGCTTCATGGGCGGCCTCGGCTTCTTCTCGAAGGACAACCGCTACAGCGCGCAGTTCGTCAGCAACTACCTCGACCCCTACGTGCGCGACGCGATCAAGCGCGTCCCGGGCGTCGGCAACGTGATCATCTTCGGCGAGCGCAAGTACGCGATGCGCCTCTGGCTCGACCCCGCCCGGCTCGCCGCGCGCGGGCATCACCGCCGGCGACGTGGTCAGCGCGCTGCGCGAGCAGAACCTGCAGGTCGCGGCGGGCGCGCTCGGCGACGCGCCCGGCGGACGACGGCAGGCCTACAACCTCAGCGTGCGCGTGCGGGGCCGGCTCACCGAGCCCGAGCAGTTCGAGGACGTGGTGGTCAAGGCCGGCGCCGGCGCCGCGCTGGTGCGGGTGCGCGACGTCGGCCGCGTCGAGCTCGGCGCCGAGACCTACTCGGCCAACCTGCGCTTCATCGGGCTCGAGGCCTCGGGCATGGGCATCCAGCTGCTGCCGACGGCCAACGCGCTCGAGGTGTACCAGGCGTGATGACGCGAGATGGCGCGGCTCGAGAAGAGCTTCCCGCCCGGGCTCGAGTGGCGGCTCGCCTTCGACAACGTGGGCGTCGTGCGCGAGTCGATCAAGGAGGTGCTGGTCACGCTGGTCGAGGCGATCGCGCTCGTGATCCTGGTGATGTTCGTGTTCCTGCAGAACTGGCGCAGCACGCTGATCCCGGCCATCACGATCCCCGTCTCGCTGGTCGGCACCTTCGCCTTCGTCAAGCTGTTCGGCTTCTCGATCAACACGCTCACGCTCTTCGGGATCGTGCTCGCCACCGGGCATCGTGGTCGACGACGCGATCGTGGTGATCGAGAACATCGAGCGCCACATGCGCGAGGAGAAGAAGTCCGCGCACCGCGCCGCCATCGACGCGATGCGCGAGGTGTTCGGGGCGGTGATCGTGATCGGCCTCGTGCTGGTCGCGGTGTTCGTGCCGGTCGCCTTCTTCCCCGGCACCACCGGCCGGCTCTACCGGCAGTTCTCGCTGACGATCGCGTTCGCGGTGGTGCTCTCGGTCTTCAACGCGGTCACCTTCACGCCCGCGCTCTCGGCGCTGCTGCTCGACACGCAGAGCCACGGCCACGGGCGCTTCTTCGCGGCGTGAACCGCGCGATCGACGGCGGCACCAGCTTCTACGTGCGCGCGCTGAAGCGCGCGCTCGCGGCCGCGCGCCGCTGATGCTGGGCCTCTTCGCGCTCGGCCTGCCTGGCCTCCTGGCTGGCTGTCCGGACAGTGCCGTCCGCCTTCGTGCCCGACGAGGACGAAGGCTACTTCATCAGCGTGATCCAGGCCCCGGCCGGCGCGTCGCTCGCGTACACGACCGAGGCCGCGAAGCAGGCGGAGGCGATCCTGTTCAAGGACCCGGACATCCGCGCCGCCTTCTCGGTCGTCGGCTTCAGCTTCAGCGGCGGCGGCACCGAACAACGGCCTGATCTTCACGCGCCTCAAGGACTACCACGAGCGCGCGGGCCACGAGCACTCGCTCGCCGCCGTGCTCGGCCGCGTGCGCGGGCCGCTGATGGCGATCCCCGACGCGCTCGTGATCCCGTTCGCGCCGCCCGGCATCCAGGGCCTCGTCGGTCTTCGGCGGCTTCCAGTACCAGCTGCTCGACCACACGGGCGGCGACATCTCGCGCCTGGCGGAGGCTCGCGGCACGCTCGCCGGCGCCGGCGAACAAGAGCGGCCAGGTGGTCGGGCTCTTCTCGAGCTTCCGCGCCAACGACCCGCAGCTCGTGGTCGACATCGACCGCGACCGGGCGCGCAGCCTGGACCTGCCGCTGCGCGAGGTCACGGACGCGCTCGCAGGTCTTCCTCGGCTCGGCCTACGTGAACGACTTCGACTTCAACAACCGCGCCTACCGCGTCTACGTGCAGGCCGACCAGCAGTACCGCGCCGACCCGCCAGCCTGCGCAGCTCTACGCGCGCGCCGACGACGGCGCGATGGTGCCGCTCGACAGCGTGGTGCGCGCGCGCGAGACCACGGCGCCGCAGGTGATCAGCCACTTCAACCTGTTCCGCTCGGCGGAGATCAACGGCGCGGCCGCGCCCGGGCGAGAGCTCGGGCCAGGCGCTCGCGGCGATGGAGCGCGTCTCGCGCGAGACGCTGCCGCCCGGCTTCGACTTCGCGTGGGCCGGCCAGTCGCTCGAGGAGATGAAGTCGGGCGCGCAGGCCGTCTACATCTTCGCGCTCAGCCTCGTGCTCGTGTACCTGGTGCTGGCGGCGCAGTACGAGAGCTGGGTGCTGCCGTTCATCATCCTGCTGGGCGTGCCGCTGGCGGTGATCGGCGGGCTCGGCGCGCAGTTCCTGCGCGGCTTCGCCAACGACGTGTTCTGCCAGGTCGGCCTGGTGCTGCTGATCGGCCTCGCCGCCAAGAACTCGATCCTGATCGTCGAGTTCGCCGAGCAGCTGCGCGAGCGCGGCATGTCGATCGTGGACGCGGCCGTCGAGGCCAGCCGCATCCGGCTGCGCCCGATCCTGATGACCTCGTTCGCGTTCATCCTCGGCGTGCTGCCGCTCGCGTTCGCCACCGGCGCGGGCGCGGCCGCGCGCAACTCCGTCGGCACGTCGGTCGCGGGCGGCATGCTCGCGTCGACCTCCTCTCGATCTTCTTCATCCCGGTGCTCTACGTCGCGATCCGCACGCTGGCGCCCGGCCGCACGCGCCGCGCGGCCGAGGACGAGGCGCCGCCGCGGCCCCCGCGAGGCGGGGCCATGATAGGCGCTTCGCGCGGCGGCTCGCCGCGCTCCTGCTGCCGCGCGGCCGGGCTCGCGCCGGGCCGGCCGCGCCCGCCTCGACCCGTCGCCGGTGTGAGCAGCTCAGCTTCGAGGAAGCGGTGCGCGCGCCGTGACCGCAACCCGAGCGTGGGCGAGGCGTCGCAGGCGATCCTGCAGGCCAGGCGCTCCTCGACCGGACGCGCACGGTGTTTCACCCGCTCGTCTACGGCGACGTCGGGCACCGCGATCCTCGACGACGCGCGCGGATTCAACGGCAGCGTCGTCACGCCACAGACCCAGACCCGCTTCAGCGCGACCGTCTCCTACGCGCTGCTCGACGCGGTGCGCTGGGCCGAACCGCCGCCAGGCGCGCGATCGCGTGCGCACGTCGCAGATCGCGGCCGACGAGACGCGGCAGCAGGTGGCCGTCGCGGCGGCCTCCGCCTACCTCGCCGTGATCGCCGCGGAGCGCCAGCTCGGAGATCACCGAGCGCAACCTCGAGACCGCGCGCGCGCTCGAGGAGTACGCGCGCGCCCGGCTCGAGGCGGGCCAGGGGAGCCGGCTCAACCACGTCCGCTCGGCGCAGCAGCGGGCGAGCGCCGAGGCCTGGTCGAGATCGCGCTGCTCGCCGTGCGCCGGGCGCAGGAAGCGCTCGGCGTCGCCGTCTTCGCGAGCGGCCCGGTCGCCGCCCGCGGCGAGCCGACGCTGCCGCCGGCGCTGCCGCCCGCGAGCGACGCCTGGCTGCACGCGCGGCCCGACGTGCGGCTGTTCACGTCCGAGCTCGACGCCCGCGACCGCATCGTGAAGGACGCCTGGAAGTCGTGGCTTCCGACCGTGACCGGCTCCTTCACTCCGCTCTACGTGACGCCGAACGGGCTCTTCGAGCCCAGCAGGAGCTGGCGCGCGTTCTTCTCGCTCCAGGTCCCGATCTTCGACGGCACGCTCGGCGCCGACCGGGCGTTCAAGATCGCCGAGCGCGACGCCGCCCGCTTCCGCCTGGCGGGAACGGTGGCGGAGGCGCGCTCGGAGATGCGCGTCGCGCAGGAGGCGGTCGCGCGCGCCGAGCGCTTCGTCGCGGCGAGCGGCCAGGCCGCCGAGAACGCGCGCGAGGCGCTGCGCATCACCGAGATCGCCTACCGTGCGGGCGCCACCACCAACATCGAGGTGGTCCAGGCGCAGCAGACGGCGCGCCAGGTCGAGATCGAGGCGGCCATCGGCGAGGACCGGCTGCGGCAGTCGCGGCTCGACCTGCTGGTCGCGCTCGGACAGTTTCCTTGATCCCGCGATGCGCGAGCCCCGCTACCCGGCCGCCCGCAGCGTCGCCCCGCGTCTGCTAGCCCACTTCGCGCAGGGCGCCGCTCCGGCCGGCACGCCGCTGCCCGACCTGGCCGCGATCGAGGCCCTCGTCGACGCGGCCTTCTGGGCGAGCCTGCAGCGCGAGGAGGGTTACGCGCCGGAGATCTCGCTCGCGTTCCTGCCGCCCGACGATGCGGTGCGGCCGCTTCGGCTGGCTCCGCCGCTGCCGCTCGGGCCGCGGGGGCTCTCGCAGCTCTCGCCCGCGGTCGAGCGCCCCGGCATCCACCTCGGCGTGTGGCGCTCGGGAGAGGAGCTCGTCGTCTGGGGGACGACGCGCACGGTGCCGCCCTACTGCTTCGTGCTGGAGGTGGTCGCGCCCGGGCTCCTGGTCGTCAAGCACCGCGTTCGCGAGGACTCGGCGAAGTTCAGGAACGTCGCCGTGTTCCACGGCGAGGAGGTGAAGATCCTGAGCCGGGAGCCGGCCGGCGGCACCGACCATCCGCCGCTGTTGCGGCCGCTCCTGGCGCCCGAGTCGGCCGAAGGCGGCGCCGAGCCGCTGCTGCGGCTGGCGGTGTCGATGCGCGCGCACAAGCGCGGGGGCACCCTGCTCGTGGTGCCGGCCGGAAACGACTCCTGGCGCGAGTCGATCGTGCGGCCGATCGGCTACGCCGTCGACCCGCCCTTCACCGAGCTCGAAGAGCTGCTGCGCGAGGCCGGCGCGTCCCCGGATCCGGACAAGGCCGCGCTCGCGCGGGCCGTCGACGCGCTCGCCGGGCTCACGGCCGTGGACGGCGCGACGCTGATCACGGACCGCTTCGAGCTGCTGGCGTTCGGCGTCAAGATCGCGCGTCCCCACGGCCGGCTGCGCGTCGAGCGCGTGTGCGTGACGGAGCCGATCGAGGGCGGGCGCCCGGAGGTGCGTGGCACCGCTCCAGCTCGGCGGCACCCGGCACATCTCGGCCGCGCAGTTCGCCCAGGACCAGGAGGACGCCTTCGCACTCGTGGCGTCGCAGGACGGCCGCTTCACCGTGTTCGCCTGGTGCGAGCGCGAGGGCATGGTGCACGCCCACCGCGTCGAGGCGCTGCTGCTCTAGAATCCGCCGTGCCCACCTCGGCCCTCCCCGAAGCCCCCTGCGCCGTCGTGCAGGAGGGCGAGCGCTTCCTCGCGTTCACGGCTCCGCTCGCGACGCTCGAGGCGCGCGACGCGGGCTCCGTGCTCTCGATGCTCCGGGAAGCGGATGCGGCGCTCGCGGACGGCCGCTTCGTGGCGGGCTTCGTCGCCTACGAGGCGGCCGCGGCGTTCGGGCTCGCGACGCTTCCCCCCGATTCCGAGGGGCCGCCGCTCGTCTGGCTGGGCGTCTTCGAGGCGCCGCACGAGACGCCGTGGCCAAAGGCGCCCGCCGGTCCGCCGCCCGACGTGACGTGGCGGCCCGCGCTCGACGCGACGTCGCACGCGGCGCGGCTGACGCGGCTCCACGAGCGGATCGCCGCGGGGGACACCTACCAGGTCAACTTCACCTTCCCGCTCGAGGCGCCGCTCGAGGAGGAGCCGGGCGCGCTCTTCGCGCGGCTCCTCGCCGCCCAGCGGCCGCGCCACGCGGCGTACGTGGATCTCGGCCGCTTCGCGATCGTCTCGGCCTCGCCCGAGCTGTTCTTCGAGCGCGAATCCGGGCTGCTCCGCACGCGGCCGATGAAGGGCACGGCGGCGCGCGGCGCGACCGCGGAGCAGGACGACGCGCTGGCCGCGGCGCTCAGCCGCTCGGAGAAGGAGCGCGCCGAGAACCTGATGATCGTCGACATGCTGCGCAACGACCTCGGGCGCGTCGCGAGCTCGGCAGCGTCGAGACCGCCGCGCTCTTCGAGGTCGAGCGCTATCCGACGCTGCTGCAGATGACCTCGAGCGTCACGGCGCGCAGCCAGGCACCGCTGTCCGCGCTCTTCGAGGCGCTCTTCCCGTGCGCCTCGGTCACGGGGGCGCCGAAGAAGCGCACGATGGAGATCGTGGCGGCGACCGAGGTGGCGCCGCGCGGCGTCTACACCGGCGCGATCGGCTGGGCCGGGCCCGACGGGCGCGCCCACTGGAACGTCGCGATCCGCACGGTGGTCGCCGACCGCGACCGCGGCTTCCTGCGCTTCGGCACCGGCAGCGGCGTCGTCGCCGACTCGCGCGCCGGCGAGCGAGTACGAGGAGTGCCTGCTCAAGGCCCGGATCCTGGACGAGCCGCCGTTCGCGCTGCTCGAGACCTTCGCGCTGCTGCCGGGGGAGGGCTACCGCCACCTCGACGGCCATCTCGCGCGGCTCGCCGGCTCGGCCCGCCATTTCGGCTTTCCGCTCGACATGCGCCGCATCGAGGAGGCGCTGCGCCGGACCGCGGGCGGCGTCGTGGGCGCCGCGCGCGTCCGGCTCACGCTCCACGCGGACGGCCGCACGGAGGTCGAGGCGACGGCGCTGCCGCTCGCGCCCGCGCGCACGCTCCAGATCGGCGCTCGCGGCCCGGCCGGTCGACCCGCGCAGCATCTGGCTCTTCCACAAGACCACGCGGCGCGAGGTCTACGACGAGGCGGCGGCCTCGCGGCCCGACTGCGACGACGTGCTGCTGTGGAACGACCGCGGCGAGCTCACGGAGTCGACGGTTGCGAGCGTGGTGGTGGAGATCGGCGGCCAGCGGCTGACGCCGCCCGTCTCGTGCGGCCTGCTGCCCGGGGTCGAGCGGCAGGTGGCGCTCGCCGAGGGCCGCGCCCGCGAGGGGGTCGTGCGCATCTCTGAGCCTGGCGCCGGGCCAGCGGCTGTGGCTGCTCTCGTCGCTGCGCGGCTCGCGCGAGGCGCGGCTCGTCGGCTGAGGCCGCGGCCGCGCGGCTATACTCGCGAGCAGGATCGCAATCGTGAGCTTTAGCGCCGCGCGCACGGCCGCCCTGCTCCTCGCCGTGTCCGGCCTCGCCGCCGCGGGCGCGCCCGGCGACGACCGGACCACGTTCTTCGGCGGGCGCCTGCGGCTCGGCGGCGAGGTGAGCGGATCGCTCGCCCCGGAGGACAAGGGCTTCTTCAACTACACCGACTACGAGGCGAACACGCTGCGCCTGTTCCGGATCGAGGTGCTGGCCGAGGCGCAGCTCCACTCCAAGGCCGCGCTGCTCTTCGACGCGCGGATGGACAACCTGCAGACCCCGCGCGTGTACGCGCTCTACCTGCGGCTGCGGCCCTGGTCGAGCCGCGACTTCGACGTTCAGCTCGGGCTCGTGCCCCCCGTCTTCGGCTCGTTCCCGCGCCGGCGCTACGCCTTCGACAACCCGCTGCCCAGCCTGCCGCTCGTCTACCAGTACCTGACGACGATCCGCGAGGACGCGCTGCCCCGAAACGCGGAGGAGGTCGTGGCGCAGCGCGGGCGCGGCTGGCTGGTGCGCTACCCGATCGGCGACACCAGCTTCGGGCCGGGCCGCCCGCTCGTGAACGCGGAGCGCTGGGACGCCGGGATCCAGGCGCGCATCGGCCTGCGCCCAGTCTCGCTCGCGCTCGCCGTCACGCAGGGCACGCTCAGCCACCCGACGGTCGAGGACGACAACGGCGGCAAGCAGATCTCGGGACGGCTCGCGTGGATGCCGGGGCCGAGCTTCACGGCCGGCCTCTCGGCCTCGAGCGGCGACTTCGTGGCCGACGAGGCCCGCGACGAGCTGCCGGGCGGCGGACCCGGCAAGTACCGGCAGCAGGCGCTGGGGCTCGACCTCGAGTGGGCGCGCGGGCACCTGATCCTGCGCGGCGAGGCCGTCTTCAGCAGCTGGCACCTGCCTGCCGTGGACGCCACGCGCATCGAGGAGCCGCTCGACGCGCTCGGCGCCTTCGTCGAGGCGCGCTACAAGCTGCGGCCCGGCTTCTACGTCGCCTCGCGCGTCGAGCGGCTGGCGATGGCCGAGATCGGCAGCAACCTCGGCTACCTGAGCTGGGACGCCGACGTCACCCGCTTCGAGCTGGGCGTCGGCTACTCGCCGCTGCGCCAGCGTGCTGCTGAAGGCCGCCTGGCAGCACAACCGGCGCGACGGCGGCCGCGTGCAAAAGAGCGATCTCGTCGCGGCGCAGGTGCTGCTGTGGTACTGACGCGGGCGGGCGGAGCGCTCGCGCTCGCGCTCGTCGCCTCCGGCGCGGCCGCGCAGGAGCAGCCGGCGGAGCCGCTCATGGCCGGCGCCGCCTCGATCCGCGGGCGCGTCGAGGTGCGCCGCAGCCCGCACGCCGAGCCGGCACGGCCGCAGGTCGCGGAGCTCGGCATGCCCGCCTCGCGCGAGGCGGGCGACCGGCGCCGCAGTGTCGTCTACCTCGAGACCGTGCCGCAGTCGGCGTTCGAGTCGCCGTCGCCGCTGCGCGCCGTGCTCGACCAGCGCAACGAGACCTTCGTGCCGCCCGTGGTGGCGATCACCGTGGGCAGCAGCGTCGACTTCCCGAACAGCGACAAGGTCTACCACAACGTCTTCTCGCTCTCGAAGACGCGCCGCTTCGACCTCGGCCGCTACCCGCGCGGCCAGTCGCGCTCCGTCGTCTTCGACCGCACCGGGTCGTCCGCGTGTTCTGCGAGATCCACTCGCACATGAGCGCCTACATCCTGGTCTTCGCGCACCGCTTCTTCGCGGTCACCGACCTCGAGGGGCGCTACCGCATCGACGGCATCCCGCCCGGCAGCTACACGCTCACGCTCTGGAACGAGGGCAACGTCCGGCTCCGCGCGCGAGGTGCGCGTGGATGCGGGCCAGGCGCTGGAGCAGGACCTGGCGGTGGAGTGATGGCTCGCCCGTTCGCCTCGCTGCGCTCCCGCGTCTTCGCCGCGACCGCGGTGGTGGCGGTGCTGCCGGTGGCGGCGGCGCTCTTCTTCGTGACCCGGCGCGTGGCGCAGCAGTCCGAGGCCGAGCTCGAGCGCGGGCTCGCGCAGGCGGCACGCCTGGTCGAGCAGTTCCACAGCTCGCTGATCGAGACGGCGACCGAGCGGGCGCAGCTGATCGCCGACCTGCCGAAGCTCAAGGCCGCGGTCGACAGCGGCGACCCGCCGACGGTGGAGCCGCTCGCGAACGACTACCGCACACGCGTGCGCTCCGACGTGTTCGTGGTGACGGGTCGCGACGGGCGCGTGCTCGCGTCGCTCGGGGCCAAGGAGTGGAGCCTCGCTCCCGGCGGCCCCTTCGGCGTCGAGCGCGGGCGCCTGCTCGAGACGGCGTCGGTGCCGATCGAGCTGGGCGAGCGCACGCCCGAGCAGCTCGGCCGGCTGACGCTCGGCTTCGCGCTCGACGAGGCGTTCGCCGCGCGCTTGCGCACGCTGACCGGCAGCCACGTGGCGATCGTGCAGGAAGGACGCGTCTACGCGTCGACGCTGGGTTCGGGCCTGCTCGACGAAGCACTCGCAGGCCGCGACGCGCCAGGCCGCAGCCTGCTGCTCGCGGGCGATGACTACGCCCTCGCGCGCGCGGCGCTCGGCTCCGACCCGCGCGCCCCGTACGCGCTCGTGCTGCGCTCGCGCGCCGAGGCGCTCGGGTCGCTGCGCACGCTGCGCAACGCCCTCGTGGTGGCGGCGCTCGCCGCGGTGGCGGTGAGCGTGCTGCTGAGCTGGGCGGTCGCGCGCACCGTGACGCGGCCGCTCGCCGCGCTCACCGACGCCATGAAGGAGATCGCCGCCACCGGCGACCTCGCGCGCCGCATCGGCCCGGGGCGCCCCTGGGACGACGAGGACGCGCGGCTCGTGGCGCGCACCTTCGGCACGCTCACCGACTCGATCGCGCGCTTCCAGCGCCAGGCGTCCCTGCGCGAGCGCCTTTCGGCGCTCGGGCGGCTGTCGACCGTGATCGCGCACGAGGTGCGCAACCCGTTGATGATCATCAAGGGCTCGCTGCGGTCGCTGCACCGTGCCGGCGCCCGGCCGGAGGACGTGCGCGAGGCCGCCTCCGACATCGACACCCAGGTCGCGCGGCTCGACCGCGTGGTGGGCGACGTGCTCGACTTCGCGCGGCCGCTCCGGATCGAGGCGGCGCCCGTGGACCTGCCGGCGCTCGTGCGCGAGGCGACCCAGGCGGGGCTCGAGGGCGCCTCCTCGCTGACGAGCCGGCTGTGGCTCGACCCCGAGGCCGCGAGCCTCGTGACCGACGGCGAGCGGCTGCGCGCGGCGCTCGTGAACCTGGTGGCGAACGCCCGCGACAGCCTGGGCGCGCGCCCCGACGGCGAGCGCGACGGTGCGGCGACGCCGACGTCGAGATCGGCACCGAGCGGCTCGAATCGGGCCGCATCCGGCTCTGGGTGGAGGACCGCGGCGAGGGCATCGCCGAGGCGGACCTGCCGCACGTCTTCGAGCCCTACTTCACGACCAAGCGCACCGGCAGCGGGCTGGGGCTCGCGATCGCGCGCAAGACGGTGGAGGCGCTCGGGGGTACGATCCGGCTCTCGAGCCGGCCGGGCGCGGGCGCGCGCGTGGAGATCGAGCTGCCGGCGACGCCGGCGACGGAGGAACGATGACGACACCTGCGCGCGGCAGCGTGCTGCTCGCGGACGACGAGGCCGGCATCCTGAAGACGCTCGGGCGCGCGCTGCGCGAGGACGGGCACGAGGTGATCGCGACCTCGAGCGCCCTCGAGGCCGAGCGCATGCTGCAGGAGCGCCCGGTCGACGTGTTCGTGGTGGACCACCGGATGCCCGGCAAGACGGGCTCGAGCTGGTGCGCCAGCTCGCGGCCTCGGTGGCCGAGGCGGAGCGGCCGCAGGTGATCATGATGACGGCGCACGCCACGGTCGAGAGCGCGATCGAGGCGATGAAGCTCGGGGCCTTCGACTACCTGCAGAAGCCGTTCGAGGTGGACGAGCTGCTGGTCGCCGTGCGGCGCGCGCTCGAGCACCAGAGCCTGAGGCGCCAGCACAGCTACCTGCTCTCGGAGCGCGAGGAGGAGTTCGACCACTACGGGATCATCGGCAAGAGCCGCGCGATCCAGGACGTGATCCACAAGCTCGAGCTCGTCGCGCGCTCGAAGAGCACGGTGCTGATCACGGGCGAGACCGGCACCGGCAAGGAGCTCGCGGCGCGCGCGATCCACGCCAGGAGCGCGCAGAGCGAGATGCCTCTCATCAAGGTGAACTGCGCGGCGATCCCGGAGTCGCTGATCGAGTCGGAGCTGTTCGGCCACGTCAAGGGCGCCTTCACCGGCGCGACCGCGAACCGGCGCGGCCGCTTCGCGCTCGCCGACGGCGGCACGCTGTTCCTCGACGAGATCGGGACGCTCGGCTCGGCCGTGCAGGCGCGCCTGCTGCGCGTGCTGCAGGAGCGCGAGTTCGAGCCGGTCGGCTCGGAGCGCACGCTGTCGGTGGACGTGCGGGTGATCGCGGCCACCAACCGCGACCTGCGGGCGATGGTGAGCGACGGCCGCTTCCTGGAGGACCTCTACTACCGCCTGAGCGTGATCCCGATCGCGCTGCCGCCGCTGCGCGAGCGGCCCGACGACATCCCGCTGCTGATCGATCACTTCGTCCGCAAGCACTCCCAGCGCACCGGCCAGCGCATCGACGCCCTCGAGCCGGGCGCGCGCGAGCGCCTGCTCGCGTACCACTGGCCCGGCAACGTGCGCGAGCTCGAGAACACGATCGAGCGTGCCGTCGTGCTCGCCTCGGGCCCGGTGATCGGGCCTGCCGCGATCTCGATCGGCGAGGCGCCGGTCGCCGCCGCGGCGCGCGGCCTGCCGTCGGCGCGCCTGCACGAGAACGTGGAGTGGGCCGAGCGCGAGTCGGTCGAGCGCGCCCTCCGGCAGGCGCAGGGCGTGAAGAAGGACGCCGCCGAGATCCTGGGCATCAGCCAGCGCGCCCTCAGCTACTACCTCGGCAAATACAAGATCGAGTAGCGCGCCGATGCCTCCCGAGGGCGGTCTGGGGGGCGAAGCCCCCCAGCTCAAGGAAGGAGTCGAGCCGCTCGTTCCCTTTCGGTCCCCTCTATCCATCCCGAGCTACGGGGAGAGCACAACCTCCGAGGAAGCACCCGAATCCTTTCTCGGTTCCTCTGAACCATCACTCGTCGAGGAGCAACGAGACTGGAGGCGACATCTGCTGGCTGTTCCTCCTGGCTTTTTTTTACGCCGATCCAAATTGAAGCCCGAGATCCAACTTCCAGGATCGCGCACGCGCAGTCGGGCGGGGGTGTCTGACGCGACTCGTCAGGGACGTCCCTCGTCCCGATCCCGCTTACCGCGTTGGTACACCGTTACTTGTTTCGTAAGGTGTCGTGGAGCTCGTCGCGTGCATCTCGCTGAGTCACAAGGGACAGGAAAACGGCACGCGGATTGCCCCTGTGTTTGTCCTCTGGGGGTTCGGGTCAGGGGAGGACCGAATGCAGCAGACTCTCGATCGCCGCGAATTCACGGTCGCGGCGGTGCTGGCGGCGCTGAGCGGGGTCACGATCACGATCTCCTCGTGCGGCGGGAGCGACAGTCCTACGAGCACTCCGACACCGACACCGAACCCGAATCCGACTCCGACACCACCAGCGTCTGGTGACAAGTCGGGCTCGATCAGTGGGAATCATGGCCATACCGCGGTGATCACCGCGGCGCAGCTCACGGCGGGGGGCGCGATCAGCCTCGACATCATGGGAACGGCGACACACCCCCACACGGTGAGCGTATCGGCGGCGGAGGTGACGCAGATTTCTCAGGGGACGCAGGTGGCGAAGACGTCGACGAGCAACGACGGCCACGCCCACACCGTCACCTTCAACTGATCCAGTTCTCGGAGGGGGGCTCCCTTCCGGCCGCGCCGGTCCGTGGGGTCCCGGCGCGGTCGGACCCCTCCGGAGGGCGAGGCGGGCAACCGCCTCGCCTCGTTTTTTTCGAGGCCCTCGGCTCAAGGAGCCGTGCGGGCCGCGACCACCCTGACGTCGAATACCGCACCCGTCGACTGGTTCGGCCCGGTGCGGAAGCCCACGCGGACGCGCTCGCGTCCGCTCGTGAGCCGCGCGGGCAGCGGGTACTCCACCGCGTAGAGCTCGCCGGGCCGGTCGTCGAAGAGCGACTGGGTCGCGAGCGCCTCGCCTTCGGCGGTCACCTCGAAGCTGTGCCTTCGCGTCTCGCCGCCCCAGTAGGTCACGCGCACCGCCGCCGGGCCCGACGCGGGCACGCGCAGCACGTAGCTCCACGAGCCGCCGTAGCGCGTGCTGCGGCAGCTGCGGCCTTCGAGCGACCACGCGCCGGCGCGCTCGGCCTGGAGCTCGTGCGCCTGCTCGTCGGCTTCGGCTCCGACGGCGACGCCGTCGACGGTCCGGCTCTCCACGGCGCGCTGCTCCGCCGCCGCCTGCTGCTCGCTCGCCGCCCGCGCCGCGAGCGCCGCCTCCGGCTCGACGCGCAGGTAGACGGCGTGCCGCCGCGCGTAGAGGCCGTAGAACGGCCGCAGCACCACGTCGCTCGGCCGGCCCAGGCCTTCGGAGCGGAACGTCAGCGGCTCGCCGGTCGGGCGCAGCCGCGCCACGGCCTCGCTCGCCGTCGCCGCCACGAGCGTCGGCACGGGTTGCGACGGCGGCCTCGCGCAGCGCGGGCCCTTCCGGGCCGTAGCGCTTCGCCTTGTCGAGCCCGGCGTCGCCGAGGTCGGCCGCGAGCACGATCGGCCCCTTCAGGAACGCGACGACCGACGCGTCGTCCGGCATCGGCTCCGCGCGGAGTCGCATCGGCAGCGCGAGCTCGACGACGTCACCGCTGCGCCACTCGCGCTCGAGGCTCACGTAGGCGCCCGGCGCGGCGGTCGCCGTCTGGGGGCGGCCGTTCACGCTCACCGCAAAGCCGTCACCCGCCCACGACGGCCGCCGCAGTCGGAGCGCGAGCCGGCGCGGGGCGTCGAGCCGCAGCTCGAGACGCGTCTTCTCCTCGTCGGGGAAGCGCGTGAGCTGCCGGAGCGTGAGGCCCTGCTCGCGCCAGCGCAGCTCGGAGGCGAGGAACAGGTTCACGTAGAGCGCGCCGAGGCGCGCGCGCGTAGACCGCTTCGCCGAAGCGCGACGGGTTCTCCATGCCGGTGCCGACGCAGCACCAGAACGAGTCCTCGGCCGTCGAGTACGTGCCCGCCAGGCGCCGGGCTTCATCGAAACGAAGTAGGTGACGCGGCCGGTCTCGGGGTCGTTCGAGGCGAGGATGTGGTTGAAGAGGCCGCGCTCGTAGAAGTCGATCCGCGCGGGCCGCGCGTCGCGCAGGAAGAGCGCGCGGGTGAGCTTGAGCATGTTGTAGGTGTTGCAGGTCTCGGCGGTGGACTCGCCGAGGTGGCGCGAGAAGTGGGCGACCGGGAAGAAGTGCTCGTCCTCGCTGTGGCCGCCGATCGCGTACGAGCGCGAGAGCGCCACGCGATTCCAGAAGGTCTCGGCCACGCGGCAGTAGCGCGCCTCGCCGGTCGTCGCGCAGTCGAGCGAAGCACCGATCGCCTTGGGGATCTGCGTGTTGGCGTGCAGGCCGTCGAGCGAGTCCTCGCCGCGCGCGAGCGGGTCGAAGACGACACGGTGGTCGAAGAGCCGCGCCAGCCGCAGATGCTCCGGATCGTGCGTCACCGCGTAGAGCTCGGTGAGGGACTCCTCCATCCCGCCGAACTCCGTCTGCAGCATCTCCTGCCACGCCGAGTCGGAGAGCTCCTCCGGGCGCGCAGGCCGACCCAGGAGGCCATTCCCTTCGCGGCTTCGAGCGCCTGAGCGTCGCCGGACACGCGGTGGACGTCCAGCAGCCCCGCCAGGATCTTGTGGAGCGTGTAGTAGGGCGCCCAGACGCCCTTGCGCGCTTCGACGCGGTCGAAGAACTCCTCGGGGAAGGCGGACAGGTAGCCGGGAGTCGCGCCCTTGCGGCGAGCGCGAGCTGCACCTTTGCGCAGCTCCGCGGCGGTCGCCACGGCCCGCGCCTTGAGCCGCTCGTCGCCCGTGGCTTCCCACGCGAGCGCGCAGGCCGTCAGGTAGTGGCCGAGGCTGTGGCCGCGCAGCTCCACCTTCGGCGCTTCCCATCCGCCGTATGGCGCAGCGCTCGTCTCGAGCCCGGCGTTCAGCCGGAAGGTGTGGAGCAGGCGGTCGGGGTCCAGGCTCAGCAGGTAGTCGAGCCCGCGCTTCTGCATCGCGAGGAACGGCCCGTCGAGGAGCCGCACGTCGCCGAGCGGGAACGGCTCGAGCTGCGGCGTCCTTGCGGCCGAGGGGGTGGCGTCAGGAGCCGTGGGCGCCGCGAGTGCTACGGCGAGGACGAGGGAAGGCAAGCGCATGGGGCCATTATCTCGCCCCACGCGCGGCCGTCCGCACCCAGCTGGGCGTCGCGGAGCTGCTGCGGCCCGAGGCTCGCCGCGACGGCCCGAAGTGATAGGAGAAGGAGAGCCAGGGCACCGGGAAGCCCTCGTCCAGGATGTCGGCGACCAGCACGAAGCCGACGTCCGCCGAGATCCGTCCGCTGAAGAAGCGCAGGCTGAGCCCGAACGGCTGCTGGCTGAGGTCGAAGTCCTTGCCGAGGAAGAGCCAGCTCTCGCTGACGAGCGAGAGGTTGCGCGCGACGCGCAGGCTGCCGCCGAGCATCACCACCGGCGCGTCGCGAAAGCGCCACTCGCTGCGGGTTTCCACGAACTCGCCCCTCGAGTCATAGACGTACTCTTCCTCCCGCGCCGCCAGCCAGGCGACTCCCAGGCTCAGCGAGCGGTCGGAGTGCCCGAATGTCGTGACGCCGAAGAGCGCCGCGCCTCCGCGGATGTCCTCGTCGGGTCCTCCGGCGTAGAGCCCGCCGAGTGCGAAGGACGCCTTCTCGCCGAGCTTCCAGGCCGAGGACGCGGACACGTAGAAGACCTGCTCCGAGATCCCGAGCGCCGGGACGACGGACACGCCGCCCGCGACGCTCAGGTTCTTCGTCAGGCCGTACGCGAACCCTGGGAAAGAGCACGTAGTGGTCCGAGAAGTAGCCGTTCCCCTTGCCGAGCGGACGACCCGTCGGCGCGAACATCAGGCGGCTCTCGTTCGGGTCGCTGAACGGGCTCGACGATGGCGGGCGCGGGTTCGCGCCCCGCAGCTCGCGGGAGCCGATCGCCTCGCGGGGGAGCTTCAGCTCCGCACCCGACGCGGTCCGCAGCGTGACGCTGGTCTCGTCCTCCTGGACCACCGTTCCCACCAGCGTCCCGCCGTCCTTCAGCGTGATCGTCACGACGGGCGGCGCATCGTCCGTCGAGCCGAAGCCGGGCATCGCGGCCGTCGCCGCCAGAACGAACAGAAGAGCACGCGTCTTCATGAACCACCCCCGTCCCTCACTGACGTATGAAGCAAACCCCGGCCTCCGTTACAGGCGGCGGCGGCTAGCGGAGAACCGGATTCCGGTCTGGCTCAAGGGGTTGCGGCTTGACCGGCCCACGGGCGGGCCCTAGCCTGTGGCGGCCCAGGGAGGACGCTTGAGGACGCTCGTCGAGTGCGTGCCGAACTTCTCGGAGGGACGGGACCGCGCCGTGATCGACGCGATCGCCGATGCGATTCGAAAGGCTCCCGGCTGCACGCTGCTCGACGTGGACCCGGGAGCCTCGACGAACCGCACCGTGTACACCTTCGTCGGGGCGCCGGATGCCGTCGTCGAGGGCGCGCTCGCCGGCGCGCGCGTGGCGCGGCAGCGCATCGACATGCGGGCGCAGAGCGGCGAGCACCCGCGCGTCGGCGCCCTCGACGTCTGTCCGTTCGTGCCCGTCTCGGGCGTGACGATGCAGGACTGCACAGCACTCGCGAACGCCTTCGGCCGCCGCGCCGCCGACGAGCTCGGCATCCCGGTCTTCCTGTACGGGCATGCCGCGCGCGCGGAGCACCGCCGCACGCTGCAGCAGATCCGCGCGGGAGAGTACGAGGGCCTCGCCGAGCGCCTCGCGAGGCCCGAGTGGAAGCCCGACTACGGACCTGCGGCGTTCGTGCCGGAGTGGGGAGCCACCTGCGCCGGCGCGCGCGACTTCCTGATCGCCTACAACGTCAACGTGCTCGGCACGAAGGAGCAGGCCCACAGGATCGCCCTCGACATCCGCGAGGCGGGGCGCGGCCCCGGCCAGCCGGGCAAGCTGAAGTCCGTGCGGGCGATCGGCTGGTGGGTGGAGGAGTACGCCCTGGCGCAGGTCTCGATCAACCTCGAGGACTACAAGACGACCCCGCCGCACGCGGCGTTCGAGGCGTGCGTCGAGGCCGCGAAGGGTCTCGGGCTCGCGGTCGCGGGCTCGGAGCTCGTCGGGCTCATCCCGCTCCAGGCGCTGCTGCTGGCCGCCGACCACTACATCGCGCGCGAGGGCCTCTTCATCCTGGACGAGCGCCAGAAGATCCGCCTCGCTGTCGAGCGGCTCGGCCTGTCGTCCGTTTCGCCTTTCGTCGCGGGCAAGCGCATCATCGAGCACATGGTGCCGAAGGAGAACGACGAGCCGCTCGCGTCGATGAGCGTCCGGGCTTTCGTGGAGGAGCTGGGCGCCCGCTCGCCGGCGCCCGGCGGCGGCTCGGCCTCGGCGCTCGCCGCCGCCATGGGCGCGGCGCTCGGCGCGATGGTCGGCTGGATGACCTACGGCAAGCGCAAGTTCGAGGCGAAGGACGCGGCGATGCGGCGGCTGATCCCGCCGCTCGACGAGGCGATGAAGGCGCTCCTGCCGCTCATCGACAGGGACACGCGGGCCTTCGACGCGTACCTCGCGGCCGTCGGGATGCCGAAGGACAGCGAGGCCGAAAAGCAGGCGCGCCACGACGCGATGCAGGCCGGCCTCAAGGCCGCGGTCGAGGTCCCGCTCGAAGTGATGCGCACCGCCGATCGCTGCTGGGAGGCGATGGTCGAGATGGCGCGCGAGGGCAACTTCGCCTCCCGCTCCGACCTGGAGGTGGGCGCCAAGGCGCTCGAAGCCGGCATCTGGGGCGCCTCGCGCAACGTCGCGATCAACCTGCCGGGTATCGAGGACGAGGCCTTCCGCCGCGCGACGGGCGACGAGGCCGGGCGGCTCGCGGCCCGCGCGGCGGCGATGCGCGACCAGGTGGTCGCGACGCTCGCCGCGCGGACCGCGTGAGCCCATGCAGCCGGCGGGCGCGCGTCTCGGGCCGTACGAGATCGAGGCGGCGCTGGGCGCCGGAGGGATGGGGGAGGTCTACCGGGCGCGCGACACGCGGCTCGGGCGCGTCGTCGCCCTGAAGGTGCTGGCGGCGCGGCTCGGCGCCGTGCCCGGGCAGCGCGAGCGCTTCTCGCGCGAGGCGCGCGCGATCTCCTCGGTCGAGCACTCCGAACATCTGCCCGCTCTACGACGTCGGTACGGAAGGCGAAGTCGACTACATCGTGATGCAGTTCGTCGAGGGCGAGACGCTCGCCGACCGCATCGCCCGAGGGCCGATCCCGCTGCCGCAGGCGCTCGCGCTCGCGCGCCAGATCGCGCTCGGCCTGGAGGCCGCGCACGAGCGCGGCATCGTGCACCGCGACCTGAAGCCCGCGAACATCCAGCTCGCGCGCGACGGCCAGGTCAAGCTGCTCGACTTCGGCCTGGCCCGGATCCTGGACGACGGAGCGGCGCCGCTCGACGAGTCGACCGCTCCCACCGCGCAGGCGCCGACGGCGGCCGGTCGCGTGGTCGGCACCTCGCACTACATGAGCCCCGAGCAGGCGCGCGGCGAGCACGTCGATCGCCGGACCGACGTCTGGGCCTTCGGCTGCGTGCTTTACGAGATGCTGAGCGGCCGGCGCGCCTTCGACGGTCACAGCCTGCCCGACGTGATGGCCGCGGTAGTCGGTGGCGAGCCGGACTGGAAGCGGCTGCCCGCGGCGACGCCCGCGCGCGTCCGCGACGTGCTGCGCCTCTGCCTGCGCAAGGACGCGCGCGAGCGGCTGCGCGACGTCGGCGACGCGCGGCTTGCAGCTCGAGAGCACGGGCTTCCGATGAGCCTCTGACGACCGCTGCCGGCGGCGGGCGCGCCGGGCTCGCGTCGCTCGTTCCCTGGGCCATCGCCGCCGCGGCGGTCGTCGTCGCGGGGCTCGCGATGGCGCGCTCGCGCGGCACGCCCGAGCGCGCCCGCCGCCGAGATGCGCTTCAGCGCGGTGACGAACGTGTCCGGCGTCGAGGCGCAGCCGTCGTTCTCGCCCGACGGCCGCTCGATCGCCTACGTCTCGAATCACGGGGGCCAGTGGGACGTGTACGTCGGCCTCGTGACGGGCGGCAGCCCGGTGCGCGTGACGAACGAGCCCAGCCTCGAGCTGCGGCCGCGCTGGTCGCCCGACGGCTCGCGGATCGCGTTCGGGCGCCTCGACGAGAAGGGGCTCGTCGACGTCTGGGTGACCTCCGCGCTCGGGGGCGAGGCCCGGCGGATCGTTCCGAATGCCCGGCAGCCGGCCTGGTCGCCCGACGGCCGGCAGATCGCCTACAGCTCGAGCGGAACGCTGTGGCTCTGCGACGCGAGCGGCGCGAACCCGCGGCGCCGTGACGCGTCCGGAGCTTCCCCTGGGCCACTACCAGCCCGCCTTCTCCCGCGACGGGCGCTCGCTCGCGTTCGTGCGCCGCCGGGACGGGCCCTACGGCGAGCTGGCGGTCGCGGACGTGGCGACCGGCTCCGTCCGCGAGCTGACGCACGACGGCGCCCTCGCGCTGTCGCCCGTCTGGTCGCCGGACGGCCGCTTCGTCTACTTCAGCTCCAGCCGCGGCGGCACGCTCAACGTCTGGAAGATCGCGGTCGACACCGGCGAGCCGCGCCGCATCACGGCCGGCGTCGGCGACGACGCCGAGATCGACCTGTCGGCGGACGGCAAGCGGCTGGTGTTCTCGAGCTACCGCGCCAACGTCAACCTGGCCGAGGTCCGGATCCAGGGCAAGTCGAAGGCGGCGCTCCAGTGGCTGACCACGGACTCGGCGCGCGGCGAGCACGCCCCGAGCTACTCGCCGGACGGGCGGCAGATCGCGTACATGTCCAGCCGCTCGGGCTCCGAGCACGAGAGCATCTGGGTGATGAACGCGGACGGCAGCCAGCCGGTCCGGATCGTCGAGGACGATCGCATCAGCGTGCTGCCGCGCTGGACGCCCGACGGCCGTGACGCTCGTGTACCTCTCGCGCGCCCCCGGCATGCGCGTGGAAGGCCGAGCTGCGCCGCCTGCGCGTGACGGGCGGCGCGCCGGAGGTCCTTCCGGTCTCGCCCTGGGTGGCGGCCTGGGGCGACGTCGCCCCGGACGGACGGCTGCTCGTGCGGACGTCCGCCTCGGCCGCGGAGCTGATCGACCCGCGCTCGTCGCGAGCGCGTGACGGTGCCCGACGTCCCGAGCGAGCCCGCGCTGTCGCCCGACGGGAAATCCGTTTCGTACATCGTGCGGCCCGAGGAGGGCGACGAAAGGGCCGGCCTGTGGGCCGGCCCCCTCGACGGGCAGCGTCTGCGTGTCCTCCCGGGCTGGGTGGCGTGGAGCGCCTGGACCCGCTCGGGCGAGCTTCTGGCGCTCGCGGCCCGGCCGGACCTCACGAGCGACCTGTGGCGGGTGAGCCTCGACGGTCGCAAGAGCCTGGCCCTCCAGGGCGTCCCGCTCGTGTTCCGCCACCAGGTCGAGCTCATCGCGATCACGCGCTTCGACGTTCACCCGGACGGAAGCCGGATCGTGATGGAGGCGCTCGAGTCCTTCGAGGCCGACATCAGCATGATCGAGAACGTGCCCTAGGCCGCCGGGGACCTCGCATGGAGCTCGCCGATCTCGTCGCGCTCGTCGGGCGCCTGCGCGCGACCACCAAGAAGACCGAGAAGGTCGCGCTCAGATCGCCGCGCTGCTGCAGCAGGCCCGCGAGCGCGAGATCGAGCTCCTGGCGCTCTACCTCACCGGCACGCTCGCGCAGGGGCGGATCGGGATCGGCTACCGTGGCCTGCAGGCTGCGATGCCGTCCGGTCCGGCGATCGGCGAGCCGCTGACGCTCGCCGGGCTCGACCAGGCGCTCGCCGAGCTCGCGAAGGAGCAGGGCCAGGGATCGGCTGAGCGGCGCGCGCGCGGGCTGCGGGCGCTGCTGGAGCGCGCCGAGCCGGCCGGGCGCCAGTTCCTGTTCGAGCTTCTGACCGGGCAGCTGCGCCAGGGCGCGCTCGACGGCCTCGTGCTGGAGGCGATCGCCAAGGCGTCCGCGCTGCCGGCCGCGGAGGTGCGCCAGGCCTCGATGTTCGCACCGACGATCGGCGCGCTGGCACGCACAGCACTCGAAGAGGGCAGCGCCGGCCTCGCGCGGTTCTCGCTGCAGCTCCTGTCGCCGGTCGCGCCGATGCTCGCGAATCCCGCGGGAGACGCCGAGGAAGCGCTCGAGCGGCTGGGCGAGGCCGCCTTCGAGTACAAGCTCGACGGCGCGCGGCTGCAGGTCCACCGCGCGGGCGACGAGGTGCGCGTCTTCACCCGCCACCTGCAGGACGTCACGGCGCGCGTGCCGGAGGTGGTCGAGTGGGCCCGCGCCCTGCCCGTGCGCGAGGCCGTGGTCGAGGGCGAGGCGCTGGCGCTGCGGCCCGACGGCCGCCCGCGGCCGTTCCAGGAGACGATGCGGCGGCTCGGCCGCAAGCTGGACGTCGCAGCGGCGCGGGCCAGCGTCCCGCTCTCGTCCTTCTTCTTCGACTGCCTCTACCTCGAGGGTGAAGGCCCGCTCGTCGGCCGGCCGTACGCCGAGCGCGTCGAGCGCCTGGGCCGGATCGTCGCCGCCCGGATCGCTGCTGCCGCGCCTGGTGACCGGCGACGCCGAAGAGGCCGAGCGCTTCTTCACGCAGGCGGTCGAGGCCGGGCACGAGGGCCTGATGGCCAAGTCGCTCCGCGCGCCCTACGCCGCGGGCCAGCGCGGCTTCCACTGGCTGAAGCTCAAGCCCCACCACACGCTCGACCTCGTCGTGCTGGCGGTCGAGCGGGGCAGCGGCCGCCGCCAGCGCTGGCTGTCGAACCTGCACCTGGGCGCGCGCGATGCCGAGAGCGGGCAGTTCGTGATGCTCGGCAAGACCTTCAAGGGCCTGACCGACGAGATGCTCGAGTGGCAGACGCAGGCGCTCCAGGCGCTCCAGGTCGAGAGCGACGGCTGGGTCGTGCGCGTGCGCCCCGAGCTCGTGGTCGAGATCGCGTTCTCGGACGTGCAGGAGTCGCCCCGCTACCCGGCCGGCCTGGCGCTGCGCTTCGCCCGCGTCCGGCGCTACCGGCCCGAGAAGCCCGCGGCCGAGGCCGACACCCTGCAGGCCGTGCGGGCCATCTTCGAGCGCCAGCGGGCCTGAAGCGCTCCGCGCGTGCTACGATCCCGCGGCGAGGTCGACCATGCTGGGCAAGCCCGAGAGTTCACCCAACCCCACCGCGGCGCAGGCGCGCCGCTTCACCGACGTCGTGGATCCGAACGCGACCGTCATCGGACCCGGCACGCGCTTCAAGGGCGAGCTCAGCTCGGACGGCCCGGTCGACGTGGCCGGCACGCTCGAAGGCGACGCGCACGTCGCCGGCCACTGCCGCATCCGCCCGGGGGCGAAGGTCTCCGGGCGGCTCGAGGCGACGACGCTCGTGGTCGAGGGCGAGGTCAACGGCCCCGCGATCGTGGCCGACAGGGTGGAGATCGGCGCGACGGCGCGCGTGCGCTCGAGCGTCGAGGCGCGCCTCGTGGCGATCGCGGACGGCGCCTTCTTCGAGGGCGCCGTGCGCATGGCCGAGCCCGGCTCGCCCGTGACGTTCACGGAGAAGCGGGGACCCCGGTAGGGGCCGACGTTCAGCCCTGGACGACGGGGCCGGCGTAGGGAGCGCCGGCCCCGCTTCGTCGGGCCGGGACCTGCGGCTTCTGGCGCAGGTGCTCGCGCAGGTAGGGCGCCGTGCGTGACGCCTTCGAGCGCGCGACCTCTTCGGGCGTCCCCCAGGCGACCACGCGGCCGCCCTCGGCCCCGCCCTCGGGGCCGAGATCGATCACGCAGTCGGCCGCCGCGATCACGTCGAGGTTGTGCTCGATCACGACCACCGTGTCGCCGCGGTCGACGAGCCGCTGGAGCGACGTGACGAGGCGCGCCACGTCGGCCATGTGCAGGCCGGTGGTCGGCTCGTCGAGGACGTAGAGCGACGGCCCGAAGCCCGGCGCGGTGAGCTCGGCCGCGAGCTTGATGCGCTGCGCCTCGCCGCCCGACAGCGTCGGCGACGGCTGGCCGAGCTGCAGGTAGCCGAGCCCGATCTCCGACAGGAAATCGAGCGGCCGGCGCACGGCCCCCACCGCGGCGAAGTGCGCGCGCGCCTCGTCGACCGTCATCGCCAGCACCTCGGCGACGCTCCGGCCCTTGAAGGCGACGGCCAGCGTGTCGGCGTTGTAGCGCCGCTCGCGGCAGGACTCGCACGGGATGTAGACGTCGGGCAGCAGGGCCATCGTCACGCGCAGCCGGCCCTGGCCTTCGCAGCGCTCGCAGCGGCCGCCCTTCACGTTGAACGAGAAGCGGCTCCTGCCGTAGCCGAGGGCGCGGGCGTCGGGCACCGCGGCGAACAGCGTCCGGATCGCGTCCATGATGCCCACGTAGGTCGCGGGCACCGAGCGCGGCGTGCGGCCGATCGGGGACTCGTCCACCTCGAGCACGCGCGCGACGCCGCGCAGCCCGTCGAGCCCGCGCAGCACGGGCGGCAGCCGCTCCCCGCCGAGCCGCGCCTTCGCGGCGCGGTAGAGCACGTCGCGAACGAGCGTCGACTTGCCCGAGCCCGAGACGCCCGTCACGACCGTGAGCCGCCCGAGCGGCAGCTCGACGCTCAGGTCGCGCAGGTTGTGGAGCCGTGCGCCCTTCACGACGATCGCGCGGCGCGCCGTCGAGCGGGCGTCTGAGCCATGGCGCGTGCTCGCCCTCGCCGCGCAGGAAGCGGCCGGTGACCGACGCCGGCGCGCGCGCCACCTGCCGCGGCGGGCCCTCGGCCACCACCCGGCCGCCGTGCGGCCCCGCTCCGGGGCCGAGGTCGATCAGGTGGTCGGCCGCGCGGATCAGGCTCTCCTCGTGCTCGACCACCACGACGGTGTTGCCGCGGTCGCGCAGCGCCAGCAGCGCCTGCGTGAGCGCCTCGTCGTCGCGCGGGTGCAGGCCCACCGTCGGCTCGTCGAGCACGTAGCAGACCCCGCGCAGGTTGGAGGCGAGCGCCGCCACGATCCGGATCCGCTGCGCCTCGCCGGTCGAGAGCGTGTCGGCCCCGCGCTCGAGCGTCAGGTACGAGAGCCCGAGCCGGTCGAGCAGGTCGAGCCGCAGCACGAGCTCGGGCCACACGCGCTCGCGCACCTCCTCGGGAAGCTGCGTCTCCAGCGCCCCGAGCCAGCCCCGCAGCTCGCGGACCGTGAGCGCCGAGACCTCGCCGATGTGGCGGCCCCCGATGCGCACCGCGCGTGCCTCGGGC
This sequence comes from uncultured Acidobacteriota bacterium, assembly GCA_963744315.1. GTDB lineage: Bacteria > Acidobacteriota > Vicinamibacteria > Fen-336 > Fen-336 > DATBSL01. The sequence continues at coordinate 93,433 of CAVUTB010000009.1, read as the reverse complement.
CGCAGCCGCGTCCCGGAGCAGGCCGGACAGGCGATCCCCTCGGCGCGCCGGAGCTCGCCGTCCTCTTGAGGCGCGCGGAGCGCCGAAGCCGTCGCACTCGGGGCAGGCGCCGTACTTCTGGCTCCACGAGAAGAGGCGCGGGTCCGGAGCCGGCAGGCCGGTGCCGCAGCTCGGGCAGGCGCGCCGCGTCGAGTAGAAGCGCTCCACGCTGTCCGCCGAGGACCACGAGCGTCCCGCCTCCGAGCTCGAGCGCCCGCGCGACCTGGCTCTCCAGCTCACGCGAGCGGGCGCGCTCGGCGACGCGCGCCACGACCGCCTCGACGTCGTGGATCTGGAAGCGGTCGAGCCTCGGCGGCGTCGCCGCAGGATGGAGGGCGCCGTCGACGCGGACCTCGGCGACGCCCTGCTTCGCGGCGGCCGCGATCACGTCCTTGTGGAAGCCCTTGCGCCGCCGCACGAGCGGCGCGAGGAGCGCGAGCTCGCCCCGCGGGAAGTCCTCCGCCACGCGCGCGGCGAGCGCGGCCATGTCGACGACCTGGCCGGGGAGCCCGCACTTGGGGCAGTGGACGGCGCCGAGCCGCGACCACAGCAGGCGCAGGTGGTGGTAGACCTCGCTCGTGGTTCCGACGGTCGACAGCGGCGTCCCGCGCGAGAGCTTCTGCTCGAGCGCGACCGTGGGCGGCACGCCCTCGAGGCGGTCCACCTCCGGCCGGGCCAGCGGCCGGATGAACTGGCGCACGTACGTCGAGAGGCAGTCGAGGAAGCGCCGCTGCCCTTCCGCGAACAGCACGTCGAACGCGAGCGTCGACTTGCCGGAGCCCGAGACGCCGGTGATCGCGACCAGCTTGTCGCGCGGGATCTCGACCGTCGACTCGCTGCAGGTTGTGCTCGCGGGCGCCCAGGATGCGGATCGGGCTCAAGTCGGGGGAGCGGTCTAATGGCTCTTCAAGGGGGATCGGCTGGCCTGTGGGCTCCTCGAGAGGGATCTTCGTGGGGCCGCGATCAGGCTTGCGTTCCTTGTTCTGGGGGGACTCCCGTCCCCCCAGGCCCCCCGTGAACGACGACGCCTCTTTGCTCGTCGCGGTGGCGCCGGAGGGCCGCGCCGAGGGCGCGGCCGGTGGGGGTGTCGAGGGCGGCCACGGCCTCGGGCGGCCCGGCACCGACCAGCCGCCCGCCGGCCTCGCCCGCCTCGGGTCCGAGGTCGACGATCCAGTCGGCGGCCTGCGCCAGCTCGAGGTCGTGCTCGACCACCACGACCGAGTGGCCGGCGTCCACGAGGCGGTGCAACGCGCCGACCAGCACCGCGACGTCCGCGGCGTGCAGCCCCGTCGTCGGCTCGTCGAGCAGGTAGAGCCGGCCGGGAGCCGCGCCGGCGTCGGCCAGCGCCCGCGCGAGCTTGAGCCGCTGCGCCTCGCCCCCGGAAAGCGTGGGGGCGGGCTGCGACAGCGACAGGTAGCCGAGGCCGAGGTCGAGCATCGGCGCGAGCGCCTCGCGCACGCCCTTGTGGGCGCCGAACAGGCGCACCACGTCGGCCGCGGGACGGTCGAGCGCGTCGGCGATCGAGAGCCCGTGGACGCGAACCTCGAGCACCTCGGGCCGGAAGCGCCGGCCGTCGCACGCCCCGCACTTCACGAACGCGTCGGGCAGGAACTGCAGCTCCACCTTCTCGTAGCCCGCGCCCTCGCACACGCGACACGCCCCGGCCGCGGAGTTGAAGGAGAAGGCGGTCGGCTTCAGCCCACGCTCGCGCGCCTCGGCTGTCTTCGCGAAGACGTTGCGCAGCGGCTCGAGCACGCCCATGTAGGTCGCCGCGTTGACCCGCGACGACGCGCCGAGCGGCGTCTGGTCGACGAGCGTCACGCCCGTGAGCTGCGCGGCACCCTCGATCCCGTCGCAGGCCCCGGGCTCGGACTCTCCGATGCCGAAATGGCGTCTCAGGTTCCGGTAGAGCACCTGATCGACGAGCGAGGACTTGCCCGAGCCCGAGACGCCCGTCACGCAGACGAGCCGGCCGAGCGGCAGCTCCAGCGTGAGGTCCTTCAGGTTGTTCTCGCGCGCGCCCCGGATGCGCAGCATCCGCTTGCGGTCGGGCTTCCGGCGCGCGCGGGAGCCCGCCGCCTGCGTCTCGCCTCGGAGGTAGGCCCCGGTGACCGAGCGCGGCTCGGCCGCGAGGCCCGCGAGCGCGCCCGCGTACACGAGCTCGCCGCCCTCGCGGCCCGGCCCGGGACCGAGGTCGATCACGTGATCGGCCGACTCGATGAGCGCGCGCTCGTGCTCGACGACCACCACGGCGTTGCCGGCGTCGGCGAGCCGCCGCAGCACGCCCGTGAGCCGCGCGGCGTCCCGCGCGTGCAGGCCCACCGAAGGCTCGTCGAGCACGTAGAGCGTGCTCGTGAGCGAGCCGCCGAGCGCGGTCGCGAGCGTGACGCGCTGCGCCTCGCCGCCCGAGAGCGTGCGCGACTGCCGGCCGAGCGTGAGGTAGCCGAGCCCCACGTCGACCAGGAAGCGCAGCCGCCCGCGGATCTCCTGGAGCAGCTGCTCCGAAGCCGGGTCGAGCGGCACGCCCGCCGAGCGGCCGTCCCACTCGCGAAGCGCCCGCTCCGCTTCGGCCACCGGCAGCGCCTCGACCTCGGGCAGCGTGCGCCCGTCGAGGCGGTAGAGCCGCGCCTCGGCCCGCAGCCGCGCGCCGGAGCAGTCGTGGCACTGGCGGTAGCTGCGGTAGCGGGACAGGAACACGCGCACGTGCATGCGGTAGGTGCGTGACTCGAGCCACTCGAAGAAGCCGGTCACGCCGTACCACTTCTTGCGCCAGGCCTGGCGCCCGCCCGGCTCGCCGTCCCAGACGAGGCGCTTCGTCGCCTCGGGCAGCTCGGCGTAGGGCACGTCCTCCGGCAGCCCCGCGCGCTTCAGGAAGCGCTCGAGATCGTCCTGGCACTCCGAGTAGAAGTTCGTCTGGAACGGCTTGATCGCGCCGCCCGCGAGCGTCCGCCGCGGATCCGGGATCACGAGCTCCGGGTCGATCGCCATCGTGCGGCCGAAGCCCTTGCAGGTCTCGCAGGCGCCCACCGGGTGGTTGAAGGAGAAGAGCGCGGGCGAGGGATCGCCGTAGCCGATGTCGCACGCGGCGCAGTGCAGCGCCGTGCTGAAGCGGCGCGGCTCGGCCTCGCCCTCGACGTGGACGGCGACGCTGCCCTCGCCGTGCCGCAGCGCCGCCTCGAGCGAGTCCACCAGCCGCTGGCGCTCGGCGGTCGCGATCGTCAGGCGGTCGAGCACGACGCTCAGCACGCCGCCCTCGGGAGCGAGCCGCGCGTCCTCGACGCGCACCGGCACGCCGCCTTCGAGCACGCGCCGGAAGCCGGCCTTCTCGAAGGCCTCGCGCACGACGCCGGCGGCGACCTTGCGGCCGACGCGGTGGGGGAACGTGACGAGCGCGGGCTTGCCCGCCACGGCCCCGACCAGCGCCTCGAAGATCGAGGACGGCGTGTCGCGCCTCACCGGCCGGCCGCACTCCCGGCAGTGGAGCACCGCCGCGCGCGCGTAGAGCGCGCGCAGGTAGTCCGCCACCGAAGTCATGGTCGAGACCGTCGAGCGCGAGGTGCGGACGGGCGCCGTGCGGTCCACGGCGACCGCGGGCAGCATGCCGTCGATCCGCTCGGCGCGCGGGCGGTCGAGCCGCTCCAGGAACTGGCGGGCGTAGGGCGAGAAGGTCTCGGCGTAGCGCCTGTGGCCCTCGGCGTAGAGCACGTCGAGCGCGAGCGAGGACTTGCCGGCTCCCGCGACGCCCGTCACGGCCGTGACGGCGCCGATCGGGATCCGGACGCTCACGCCCTTCAGGTTGTTCTGGCGCGCACCGATGACCTCGATGAAACGGCGGGTCATCAGTCCAGCCTCTCAGGGAAGCGCGCGCTCCGCAAGCGCCTTCCCGAGCGACGCTAGGCGAGCTTCCAGGGCGCGCGGTACTCGCGGCCGAAGAGCTTCTTCGCCGCGCCGCTCGCGTTCTTGAGCTCCAGCTTCGAGGCGTCGTACTCGAGGCGCTCGCCGGTGCGCAGCGCCACGACGCCGAGCAGGCACGGCGCCGACGAGCGCAGCCCCTCCTCGATGTCGCAGGCCGGGCGCTTGCGGGTGCGCATGCAGTCGAGCATGTTCGCCGCGTGGTTCTCGAGCCCGTTGTCGACCTCGTCCATCTTCATCGCGGCCGAGCGGGCGACGTCCTTGTCGTCCTTGCCCTTGCGCGTCTCGGGGAACACCTCGAAGCCCTGGCGGTTGACGAGCATCGTGGCCTCGCTGCCGTGGAACAGCAGGCCGTAGCTCTTGCCGAACATCGAGTTGGCGTTCGCCGCGCGGTACTCGTAGCTGCAGACGAAGTCCGGGTACTCGAAGGTCGCGGTCTGGGTGTCGGGCGCGTCGCCGTTGTCCTGGAGCGCGAGCTTCTGCCCCACGCACGTGATCGTGCGCGGGCCCGGGGTGCCCATCGCCCACTGGACGATGTCGAGGTGGTGCACGCCCCAGTCGCCCAGGATGCCGTTCGAGTAGTCCCAGAAGTAGCGGAAGGTCGACCAGCGGTCGTCGCGCACTCCGAAGCGGTTGGCGTTGAACGGCACCTTCGGAGCGGGACCGAGCCACATGTCCCAGTCGAGCCCGGCCGGCGCGTCGGCAGTCCGGGGCGCTGCCCGATCCCCGACGGGCGAGCTGTTGCTGTAGTTCCAGGCGCGCACGTACGTCACCCTGCCGAGCAGCCCCGAGCGCACGACCTGCACCGCCTGCTGGAAGTGGGCGTTCGAGCGCTGCCAGAGGCCCACCTGCACGACGCGCTGGTGCTTGCGCGCCGCGGCCAGCATCGCCTTGCCCTCCTCGACCGCCACCGCGACCGGCTTCTCGACGAACACGTCCTTGCCGGCCTCGCACGCCATCACCGTGGGCAGCGCATGCCAGTGGTCGGGGGTGGCGACGATCACCATGTCGATCGTCTTGTCGTCGAGCACGCGCCGGAAGTCCTTGTGGACCGCCGCCGCCTCGCCGGCCTGGGCCTTGCCCTTCGCGAGGTTCGGCTCGTAGACGTCGCAGACCGCGACGACCTCGGCGCCGTGCTTCTGGAACGCCTTCATGTTCGAGAGCGCCTGGCGGCCGGTGCCGATCGCGCCGATGCGCACGCGGTCGTTCGCGCCCAGCACGTTCCGGGTCAGGGGCCCGGCCAGCGACAGGCTGACGGCGGCGCCCGCGCTCGTGGCGCGGTGATGAACGCTCGACGGTCGATGGGGCGGCTCATCGGGGGTTGCCTCCTGGCCCGCGCACCCTATCGCTGCGGGCAGGAGGAGGTCAACGCAGAACGGCCCGGGCCGATCCGTCGGCCCGGGCCGTCGAGTGTGTCTGGTGTGCGGCCGAGTTGCTACGACTTCGTCGCGCGAGCGCGCCGGCGTGCGGCGAGCGACGCGATGCCGAGACCGAGCAGCGACAGCGTTCCGGGCTCGGGGATCGGCGGGTTGTCCCCTCCCGAGTTCGGGACCTTGTCCGAGCCGTTGTCCGGGAAGCCGCGGAAGCGGACCACGAAGGCCTGGACGCCCTCGCCCGCCCCCGGGGACCACCGGAGAGCGTGCTCAGGAAGTCCTGCGCCGTGAGCGCGCCGAGGCCCGTGCCGGTGAGCGCGAAGGAGAAGGTCGCCGAGCCAAACTGTCGCGATTCCGAGCTGCGGAGCGCCCCCGCCTTCGAAGCTGCCGCCTCCGCTCGCTGCTCCGATGTCGAACTGGCCGAACGGCGCGCCGTCTCACAGTCGTCGACCTCGAAGAGGCCAGAGCAAGAAGTTCGTTGTCGCTAGTCGTCAGGACGGAGGCCGTTACGTCCGCGCCCGTCGGAATATTGAAGAGAAAGGCGGTGATGAAGCCCGCCGTCAGCGCTGTCGTTGCTCAGCACGATGTTGACGGTACCGCTCGTGTCGTCAGTCGCGGTGTAGTCGAACGAACCGCTGAAGGTGCCCAGCGTCCCGGTACCGCCGATGAGCAACCGGCACGGCACCCGCGATCGCTGGAGCAAGCATCAGGGCCGCGATCGCGGCCAAGACGAGGAACCTCTTGCTCATGCTCTGTATCCTTAATGTGTTGATCGTGATCTCACGATCGGGTCTCTCAGTCCCGCGGCCTTGCCCCGCACCGGCATGTGACACTGCATTCGCCGTAGAGAAGTGCAAGAGAGAGGCCAGAGCCGCTTTCGGCGGCGGCAGGAGCCTCGAGCTCGAGACCCAAGGCCCTCAGGGGAGGGAACTTGGGGAAAAGGGCCTATCGGATCGCGACGGAATCCCTCGGGCCGAGGTGCCTCTGGGCGACTGTAAGGTTCCACAGAAAGTGTAATGTAAATCCTGCCAGCAGCTGGGGTTACGGCCCTTCGACGACTTCGCGAACGGCCCTGACGACGGCCGCCCAGGCGGTACTCACCGGGTCGACGAGCTCGAAGTGCCCGACGCCCTCCACGACTTCCAAGGCAACCCTGTCGCCTGCCTTCGTCGCGGCCGTCTGGTAGGCGCGCGCGAGCTCGATCGGCACGAGCGAGTCGAGCGCTCCGCAGACGAGCCGCTGGCGGACGCCGAGGGGGAGGAGCTCGATCGGCGACGACTGCGCCACGCGATCGGCCCGCTCGGCCGGCGATCCTTCGAGGAGCCTCTGGACGGCGTCGCCGCAGACCCGGCCCGCGGCCGCGGCACGCAAGTCGGTGATGCCCGCGAGCGCAACGACGCCGCGCAGCGGCAGCGGCTCGGGGCTCCAGAGCGCCCCAGCTCTTCTCGAGCCTGTGCCGGGCCGCGAGCCAGAGTGCTAAATGCCCCCCGGCCGAATGGCCGACCGCCACGACGCGGGCGAGGTCGAGGCGATGCGCCGCCGCGACGCTTCGAAGCTGGTCGGCTCCACGCGCGACGTCGGCGAGCGTGCCCGGCCAGCCGCCCCCGGGATCGCCGAGCCGCCGGTACTCGAGGCTCCACGTGGCATACCCCTCGGCGGTGAGCGCCGGCTGCCAGGCTCCGCAGCTGGTCGAGCGCCCACGGCGTCTCCCAGCAGCCGCCGTGGATCAGGATCACCACGGGGTGCGGGCCCGCGGCGCGCGGCAGCCGCAGCTCGGCGTGCTGCTGCGGCGCCTCGCCGTACGCGACGACGTGATCCGCCGCGGGCTGGGGCAGCGCCGCGAGGTCCGCGGCCCGCATCGTCACGTGACCTTCGCGCGCGCGCGATGCTGCGGCCGGTCCCACTCGCGCTCCGTCATCACCGCCCGCAGCGCGGCGACCGCGTCCCAGACGTCGGCGAAGCGCAGGTAGGCCGGGGCGAATCCGAAGCGCAGCAGGTCGGGAGCGCGGAAGTCGCCGATCACGCCGCGCGCGATCAGGGCCTGCACGATCGCGTAGCCCTCGGGATGGCGGAGCGACACCTGGCTGCCGCGCCTGTCGGCCTCGCGTGGCGACGCGAGCGAGAGGCCGAGCCCCGCACACTCCTGCTCGACCAGGCGGACGAAGAGATCGGTGAGTGCCATCGCCTTGCGCCGCAGGCGCGCGATCGCCGCCGCGCTCGATCGTCTCGACGCCGCACTCGAGCGCCGCGAGGCTCAGGATCGGCGGCGTGCCGCACGCGAGGCGCTCGATGCCCGGCGCCGGGCGGTAGCGGATGTCGAAGGCGAAAGGCTCGGCGTGGCCCATCCAGCCCGCGAGCGGCGTGGCGAAGGCGTCCAGGTGGCGGCGCGCGACGAACGCGTAGGCCGGCGCGCCCGGGCCTCCGTTCAGGTACTTGTAGCCGCAGCCGACCGCGAGGTCGGCGCCGCAGCCGTCGAGGTCCACGGCCATCGCCCCGGCGCTGTGCGAGAGGTCGAAGAGGGCGAGCGCGCCCTTCGCGTGCGCGGCCTCGGCCCACGCCGCCATGTCGTGGATCTCGCCGGTGCGGAAGTCGACCTGCGTCAGCATCAGCACGGCCACGCGCTCGTCGAGCGCGGCCGCGAGCTCGGCGCGCGGCACGCAGCCGCAGCTCGAGGCCCTCGACGAGCGACGCGAGGCCCTGCGCGACGTAGAGGTCGGTGGGGAAGTTCTCCGCCTCGGACAGGATCACGCGTCGGCCGGGCCGCAGCCGCAGCGCTCCCGCGAGCAGCTTGAACAGGTTGACGGACGTCGAGTCGGCGACCGCGATCTCGTCGGGCCCGCGCGCCCACGAGCCCCGCGATCCGGGCGGCGACGCGAGCCGGCAGCTCGATCCAGCCGCTCGTCGTTCCAGCTCCGCGACGAGCCGCTCGCCCCACTCGCGCTCCACGACCTCGCGGACCCGGGCCGCGGCCGTGCGCGGCAGCGCCCCGAGCGAGTTGCCGTCGAGGTAGACGACGCCCGTGGGCAGCGCGAAGGCCTCGCGCAGGAACGCGAGCTCGTCGCCCTCGTCCATCGCGAGCGCGGCCTCGCGCGTCAGCGGGCCCTCGGCCATGCCGGCGATCTTAAGGGCTTTGACGCGCTCGGCGCACGCCCGCTACGATCGCCGCCCGTGGGCTTCCACGCGTACGCGGCGCGCCGCGCCAGGGGCCGGCTCGCGCCGTTCGTCTACACGCCCGCTCGGCTCGGACCGCACGACGTCGAGCTGCGCATCAGCCACTGCGGGATCTGCCACAGCGACGTCCACCTCGTCGACGGCGACTGGGGCGCCTCTCGCTACCCGATGGTGCCCGGCCACGAGATCGTCGGCAGCGTGGCGGCGCTCGGCGCTTCGGTGCGGCAGCTGCGGCGGGGCGAGCGCGTGGGCGTCGGCTGGCAGCGCGGGGCCTGCCTGGAGTGCGAGCCCTGCCTGCGCGGCGAGGAGAACCTCTGCGCGAACGAGGTCGCGACCTGCGTGGATCACCACGGCGGCTTCGCCGACCGGATCCGCGTCGACTCGCGCTTCGCGTTTCCGATCCCCGAGGCGCTCGCTTCGGAGCAGGCGGCGCCGCTCCTGTGCGGCGGCATCACGGTCTACGCCCCGCTGCGGCGCCACGCGCGCGCCGCGGCGCGTGTGGGCGTCCTGGGGATCGGGGGGCTCGGCCACCTGGCGCTGCAGTTCGCGCGCGCGATGGGCTGCGAGGTGACGGCCATCTCCGCGAGCCCCGACAAGGAGGCCGAGGCGCACGGCTTCGGCGCGCACCGCTTCGTGCTCGCGCGCGAGCCCCGGGCGCTGCGCGCGGTCGCCGGCACGCTCGATTTCCTGCTGTCGACCGTGTTCCGGCCGCTCGACCCCGCAGCCGCTGCTCGACACGCTGCGCCCGAACGGCGCGCTCTGCTTCGTGGGAGTGCCGGACGCGCCGCTGCGGCTCGACGTCGGCTCGATGCTCGGCCGGCAGCTGAGCGTCACGACGAGCGCCATCGGCGGGCGCCCGGCGATCCGCGAGATGCTCGAGTTCGCCGCGCGCCACGGCATCGCGCCGAAGGTGCAGCTGCGGCCGCTCGCCGAGGCGAACGAAGCACTCGCGGAGGTGAGGAAGGGCCGCGCCCGCTACCGGGTCGTGCTGGCCGCGTAGCGGAGTGATAGGCTCACGCTAATCAAGGAGTCGAAACCACCATGGCCGAAGATCGCGACCCTCTGACCGTGACGAGACGCAGCTTCGTCGCCGTCGCCGCGGCGGCCCTGGGCGGCGCCGCCTACGCAGGCCCGCAGGTTCCGCCGCCTGCCGCCGGCTCCCGCCGGTCCGATCACGCTGCCGCCCTTGCCGTGGGGCGAGAGCGACCTCGCGCCGAACCTCTCGCAGGAGACGATCTCGCTCCACTACGGCAAGCACCACAAGGCCTACGTCGACAACGCCAACCGCATGCTGGCGAACGCCCCCGACCTCGCGAAGCTCCCGCTCGAGGAGATCGTCAAGGCGACGGCCGGGCAGGCCGACAAGAAGGGGCTCTTCAACAACGCCGCCCAGGTCTGGAACCACACCTTCTATTGGAAGAGCCTCCACCCGAAGGGCGGCGGCCAGCCGACGGGCAAGCTGCTCGCGATGATCCAGTCGGACTTCGGCGACTTCGCGAAGTTCAAGGAGGAGCTGGCCCGGGCCGCGGTGACCCAGTTCGGCAGCGGCTGGGCCTGGGTGGTGGTCGACGGCGGCAAGCTGAAGGTGGAGCAGACCCCGAACGCCGAGAACCCGCTCTCGAGCCCGGGCAAGAAGCCGCTCTTGACGATCGACGTCTGGGAGCACGCCTACTACGTCGACTACCAGCAACCGCCGGCCGGACTACGTGAACGCGGTGCTCGACAAGCTCATCAACTGGGAGTTCGCCGCCGCGAACCTCGGCTAGCCCGAGCTGAATGGCTCTGGCGCCCGGCGCCCGGCTCGGTCCCTACGAGATCGTCGCATCCCTCGGCGCTGGAGGGATGGGCGAGGTCTATCGCGCCCGCGACCCGAAGCTCGGGCGCGACGTCGCGATCAAGGTGCTGCCGGAAGCGCTTGAGCGAGCAGCCCGAGGCGCTCGCGCGCTTCGAGCGCGAGGCACGCGCCGTGGCCGCGCTCTCGCACCCGAACATCCTCGCGATCTTCGACCTCGGCGCATCACGAGGGCCGCGTCGTACGCGGTGATGGAGCTGCTCGAGGGCGAGACGCTGCGCGCACGCGCTCGCGCACGGCGCGCTCGGCGTGCGCAAGGCGGTCGAGATCGGCGCGCAGATCGCCACAGGCCTCGCCGCGGCCCACGAGAAGGGCGTCGTGCACCGCGACGTCAAGCCCGAGAACGTGTTCCTCACGCAGGACGGCAGCGTGAAGGTGCTCGACTTCGGCCTGGCGCGCCATCGACGCCGGCGGTGCGCGAGCGGCGACCAGACGCAACTCGCCGACGCTGCTGCGGCACACCGACGCCGGAACGGTGATGGGCACGGTCGGGTACATGTCTCCCGAGCAGGCCCGCGGCGCTGTCGCCGACCACCGCTCCGACATCTTCTCGCTCGGCGTGGTGCTCTACGAGATGCTCGCCGGGCGCCGAGCGTTCCAGCGCGAGACCGCCGCCGAGACCATGACGGCGATCCTGAAGGAGGAGCCGCCCGAGCTCGGTGCGGCTCGCGTCCAGCGTTTCGCCGGCGCTCGACCAGATCGTGCGGCACTGCCTCGAGAAGCGGCCCGAGGAGCGCTTCCAGTCGGCGCGCGACCTGGCTTTCGACCTGCAAGCGCTCTCGGGCAGCGTGAGCGGTGCGCGCCGGCCGGCGGCGTCCGCGCGCTCCGTGGTCGCGGCGGCGCCCTGGGCGGGGCCGCAGCGCTCGCGGCCGCCGCGCTGCTGTTCGCCGCCGGGCGCCGTTCGGCGAGCTCCGGCGCGTTCCCGACGACCGGCTCGAAGGCGGTCTCGTACGTCGCGCTCACCGACGAGCCGGGCGTCGAGGGCCGTCCGAGCCTGTCGCCCGACGGCAAGAGCTTCGTCTACGTCAGCGCCGCGAGCGGGGCCAACGACATCTACCTGCGCCGGGTGGGCGGCCGCAACCCCGTGAACCTGACGGCGGACTCCAGCGTCGACGACAGCCAGCCCGCGTTTTCGCCCGACGGCGAGCACATCGCCTTCCGCTCGGAGCGGGAGGGCGGCGGCATCTTCGTGATGGACTCGACCGGCGAGTCGGTGCGGCGCCTGACGGACTTCGGCTACACGCCCGGCTGGTCGCCCGACGGCAAGGAGATCGTGGTCTCCACCGACACCTTCATCTACCCGACGGACCTGGCGGCCAGGCGGGCGGCTCAAGGCGATCGACGTCCGCACGGGGACGAGCCGCGACGTCACGACGGAAGGCAACGCGCACGGCCCGCGCTGGTCGCCGCACGGCAGCCGGATCGCGTACTGGGGCCTGCGCGGGCAGAGCGGGCAGCGCGACCTCTGGACCGTACGCGCGGACGGCTCCGAAGCCCGGGGCGGGGTCGAGGTCACGAAGGACGCGGCCCTCGACTGGGCTCCCGTCTGGTCGGGCGACGGGCAGAAGCTCTACTTCGCGAGCGACCGCGGCGGCAGCATGAACCTGTGGCGGGTCGCGATCGACGAGGCGAGCGGCCGCGTGCTCGGCGCGCCCGAGCCGCTCACGACGCCCGCCAACTGGAGCGGCGCCTTCAGCCTCTCGCGCGACGGCAAGCGGATCGCGTTCGAGACGCTCGACTGGCGCTCGACGCTGCTGCGGGCGGCGTTCGATCCCGTCGCGGAGAAGATCGTCGGGCAGCCCGTGCCGATCCTGCGCAGCACGCAGCCGATGCGCGACCACGAGCTCTCGCCCGACGGAACGCAGGTGGCCTTCACGCGCGCGGGAACCCGGGAGGACCTGTTCGTCGCGCGCGTCGACGGCACGCAGTACCGCCGCCTGACCGACGACGCCTTCCGCGACCGCGGGCCGGGCTGGTCGCCCGACGGCAAGCGGATCGCGTTCTACAGCGACCGCGGCGGCGACTACGAGGTCTGGGCGATCCGGCCCGACGGCAGCGGGCTCGAGGCGCTCACGGCCACGAAGCGTTCGGCGAATTTCCCGACCTGGTCGCCCGACGGGCGATCGATCGTGTACTCCTCGACACGCTCGAGCGGCATGCTGATCGACCTGACGCAGCCGCTGCCCGCACAGAAGGCCGAGGTGCTCCCGAACGTCGCCGAGTCCACGGTGTTCTGGCCGCTGTCCTGGTCGGCCGACGGAAAGAAGCTCGCGGGCCTGGCCGTCACCGCCGACGGCCGCGTCACGGCCACCGCCGTCTGGGGGCTGGAGCCGCGCCGCTACGAGCTCTACCAGGACGACACGAGCACCACCTTCAGGAACGCCCGCTGGCTGAGCGACGGCCAGCGGCTGCTGGTGCGGAACTTCAGCGGCCTGCAGCTGCTCGACACCCGCAGCCGCAAGACGAAACTGCTCTTGACGATCGGCGGCTACATGATCGGCAAGAGCATCGGCATGGCGCGCGACGACCGCTTCATCACCTACACCGAGACCGCCGCCGAAGGCGACGTCTGGCTCGCGACGTTCGAGTGACGGCCCGTCAGCCCGCCTGGTCCTTTCGGTTCGCCGTGCGCCAGAGGTAGACGCACAGGCTCACGAAGAGCAGGAGCGCGACGCTCTGCGATACCGCCTCGTCCCCGTAGAACGGGCTCCGGAGCCAGTCTTCGCTGAAGCCGGGGATGAGCCGTAGGGACGCGCCGAAAACGCCGCCGAGCGCGCCGCCGGCCATGAGTCCCGACGCGATCACGATCCCGCGCTCGCGGATGTGGGCGCCGCGCGTCTCGGCGCGCTTGTTCAGGAAGTGGACCAGGAAGCCGCCCACGAGCGCCGGCGTGTTGAGCTCGAGCGGCAGGTACATGCCGAGCGCGAAGATCAGCGCCGGCACGCCGAGCATCTCCATGATCACGGCGAGCACCGCTCCCGAGCCGAACAGGATGTAGGCGACCGGCTGCTGGCTCAGGAAGCCCTCGACGAGCGACTTCATGATCGAGGCCTGCGGCGCCGGCAGCACCACGCGCGTGTCGCCCGGTGTCGCCTCGCCGAACTGGAACGCGCGCGCGAGCATCGCGATCGTGAGCGCCGCCGCCGCTGCGGCCACGACGCAGCCCAGGAACTTGGTCCACTGCTGCTCGCGCGGCGTCGAGCCGAGCCAGTAGCCGGTCTTGAGGTCGGTCACGAACTGGCCGGAGACGGCGAGCGCCGTGGCGACGACACCCGCGAGCGCCATCACGAAGAACATCCCGCTCGGGCCCGACACGCCGAAGCGCAGCAGCACGACGGACGACACGATCACCGTGAGCATCGTCATGCCCGAGATCGGGTTGCGCGCGGTGATCGCGATCGCGTTGGCGGCGACCGAGGTGAAGAAGAAGGAGAACACGAGCGTCAGCACCAGCCCGATCAGCACCACGCGCAGCCCCTGCCCCAGCGTCGCGAAGAAGACCGCGGCCGCGAGCGTCGAGACGAGCGTCCCGGCCAGGATCGTCACGATCCACAGGTCGCGATCCGTGCGCTCGGCGACGTGCGCCTCGCCCGCCCGGAAGGTCCGCGCGGCGACGGAGAACGAGGCCGCGATGATCCGCAGCGACTTCAGCACGCCGAAGATGCCGGCGGTGGCGATCGCGCCGACGCCCACGAAGCGGACGTAGCCGCGGAAGATCTGGATGGCGGACATCTTGGCGATCGGGATCAAGCCGGGGTAGACGATGGCGTCCTCGGGCAGCTGGCGCCCGATCATCCAGATCAGCGGCACCAGCACGAGGTTCGAGAGGAAGCCGCCGGCGCAGAGGATGAGCGACGAGCGCAGCCCCATCACGTAGCCGAGCCCGAGGATGAAGGCCACCGCGTCGAAGAGAGCGCCACCCGGGCGCGGTCGGCGAGCGCCTTCACCGCCGGCACGAACTGGAAGTCCACGAACTCGTGCCACAGGTGGAAGGTCGTGGCGAGGAAGTCGTAGACGCCCGCGATCCCGGTCGCCTGCAGCAGGAGGCGCGCCTGCGAGCCGCCCTTCTCGCCCGTCACCAGCACCTCGGTGATCGCCGTCGCCTCCGGGTACGGGAAGAGGCCGTGCGTCTCGCGCACGAAGTAGCGGCGCAGCGGGATCAGGAAGAGCGCGCCCAGGCAGGCGCCCGCCGTGCCGATGAAGATCGTCTGCGCCGGGTGCGGGTCGAGCTTCAGCGCGTAGAGCGCGGGCAGCGTGAAGATCGCGCCCGCGGCGACGCCGCCCGCGACGCCGCCGACGCCGGTGATGATCACGTTCTCGAGCAGGCTCGAGCGGCGCGCGTAGACGCGGGCGAGGCCGATCGCGAGGATCGAGATCGGGATCGCGGCCTCCATCACCTGCCCGACCTTGAGCCCGGAGTAGGCCGAGGCCACGGTGAAGATCACGCACAGCACGAGCCCCCAGCCGACGGAGCGCCAGGTCGCCTCGGGGAGGGTGGCGCTCGCCGGCACGACGGGCTCGTAGACCACACCTTTCGCGAGCGGCTGGTACGCGTTCGTGGGGAGCGACTTCGTGTCGGGCGCGTCCATGCCGGAGGCGATCGCCTTGCCCTCAGCGCGTCCGCGGGTAGGGGAAGCCGCCCTTGAGCGCCTGCTCGAGCCTCGCGTCGTGCCCGTAGTAGTCGTCCGTGAAGCGCACCCGGCCGGAGCTGCCCACGTACGCCGTGTCGTAGAACAGGATCACCGTCAGCTTCTCCTTGAGGTTCACCTGCGTCGGGCGGTCTCCCTTCATCGCGGCATCGATCCGCTCGCGAGTCCAGGCCGGGTCCTTGCGGAGCACCCACAGCGCGAGTGCTCCGGGGTCCTCGAGCCGGATGCAGCCGTGGCTGAAATCGCGCCGCGCGCGGGCGAAGAGCGTCTGCGCCGGCGTCCCGTGCATGTAGACGTTCTCGGAGTTCGGGAAGATGAACTTGGCGAGCCCGAGCGAGTTCTTCTCGCCCGGCTTCTGGCGCAAGTAGAGCGTGCCGGACGCGACCTGGTCCAGGTTCTCGGGCGTCGCGGGAAGCGCAGCTGCGTTCTCGTCGCCGCTCGCGACGATCTCCATGTTCTGGCGCTCCAGGTACGAGGCGTCGCGCCGCGCGTGCGGGACGATCTCGTTCTTCAGGATGCTCGGCGGCGGGCTCCAGTACGGCCGGAAGATGATGTACTCCAGTTGGTCGACGAACACCGGTGTCGCGTGCCCGAGCGACTTGCCGACGACCACGTTCATGCGCAGCGGCTCGTCGGGCTTCTCGGGGTCGTAGGCCCAGAGCCGGAACAGGCTCACGTTCACGAAGATGAGCGGCTGCTTCACCATCTCGGGCAGCCAGCGCTCGCGCTCGAGCGCGAGCTCGATCTGGCGGACTCGCTTCGCGACCGGCACGTTGAGCGCCGCGATCGTTCCCGCTCCGATGACACCGTCGGGCTCGAGCACGTGGCGGTCCTGGAAGCTCTTGACGGCCTCGACGAGCGCGCCCGCGTAGAGGGGCGTGCCGTCGGGTGCCTGGTCCGGAGGTCTGGCGTCCGCGGGCAGGTCGCGGAAAGCCTTGAGCCGCGCGGCGAGCGCCGTGGCTCCCGCCCAGGGCTGCCCGGGCTCGACCTTCTTCCGCTTGCCCTCGAGCGGGGGAACGAGCGGCGGCTCGCCGGCCGCGGCGATCGCGCGGTATTCGGCGAGGGCCTTGATGAGCCGGTGATAGACGGGGAAGGGAGGCTCCGCGTCCTCCCGGGCCTGCTCGAGGCCGCCCGCCCCGCGGCTCGCCCGCAGCACCGCCTCGAGGTCGAGGCGCTTGTGGTTGACGTCGTAATCGAAGCCCACGAGCCGCGGGTCGACGCGGCCCTGGTGGGCGCTCGAAATGTAGCGTATCGCGCCGATGGTGAGCGCGATGTCGAAGAGCCCGCGGTCCGTCAATGTCGCGCCCGGGGCCGAGATCCTCTTCCACTCGCTCGCGAGCCTCGCCGCGTCGTAGTCCTCGGGATCGAGGCCTTCCTCGGCGGCTTTTCCGAGCGTCTCGACCGCGGCGGCGAGCTCCGGGTACGGGGTGCTTCCGGCGAACCAGAAGAGGCCGTCGGGCTCGGCCTCGGGCGCGTAGAGCCTCCGGAGCGCCGGCAGCCCGTGCGAGACGGTGGGCCAGCGAAGCCACGGATGGCGGGCGGCGTCGAGCACGCCCTGGACGGCGGCCTGCACCTCTGGCGCGGGTGGACCGGGGGGCTCGACGAGCGCTGCGGCCGAGGCCGAGGAGGGTGCCGATTTCGGCTCGGCCGTGCGCTGGCAGGCCGCACAGGCCACAGCCGCAGCCGTCACGACGATCGGGAGCACGAACGGTCGGATGAGGGATCGGTCCATCGGGAATTGGCCTCGCGAGCCCCCGCATTGTCGCCGGGTGTCAGAACGCGTCAAGTCCGGTGATATGCGTCACGCCGCGCGATTCGTCGTTGCGCGTTGCCCGGTCGATCCTCTACCCTTGCGAGATGTTCGAGCCGCTCGAAAGCGCCACGGGGACGGCCACGCGCCGGCTCTTCCTGCGGGCCCTGGGTGCGGCCGTGGCGGGCGCTGCCGTGGCCCCGAAAGCCCTGCTGGCGAGCCCCCGCGAAGAGCGCGTGCTCTCCTTCTTCCACACGCACACCAGCGAGCGGCTGACCGTGCCGTACTTCGCCGACGGCAGCTACCTCCCCGAGGGGCTCTCCACGCTGCGGTCGTTCCTCAAGGACTTCCGCACCGGCGAGGAGCACGCGATCGACCCGGGCCTCTTCGACATCCTGAACGACCTCCGGCTCGCCACGGGCACGAAGAGCCCGTTCCACGTGATCTCGGGCTACCGTTCGCCGAACACGAACGAGATGCTGCGCGAGCACGGCGGCGGGGGAGTCGCCCGCGGCAGCATGCACCTCGAGGGGCGCGCGATCGACGTGCGCCTCGCGGACAAGAGCTCGGCCCTGCTGCGCGACGCCGCGATCGAGCTCCAGCGCGGCGGCGTCGGCTACTACCGCATCTCCGATTTCGTCCACGTCGACACCGGCCGCGTCCGCCGCTGGTAGCCGCGGCGCGGCTGAGGCAGCCTCGGCCCGCGCGATAATCGGGACGGCTCGCTCCGCGGGCCATCCCGATGCCTTCCGAAAAGCCCCGCGAGGACGGCCGAAGCACCCGGGTCGCCTTGACCCCGGACGGCCGGCTGCTGTTCGCGGCGCGCGCGCTGCGCTCGTTCTCGTTCGGCTGGCTGTCGGTGATCCTCGCGCTCTACCTCGCGGGCCGCGGATTGTCGGCCACGCAGATCGGCGCCGTCTTCACCGCCACGATGGTCGAGGACGCGCTGCTCACGATGTTCCTCGCGACGGTCGCGGCGCGCGTGGGCCCGGCGCGGCTCATGGCGTTCACCGCGCCGCTCATCGCTCTCGGGGGCATCCTGCTCGCGACCGCCGAGAGCCCGTGGCTGCTGCTCGCGGGGGCCGTGCTCGGCACGCTGAGCCCGAACGGCCAGGACGCCGGTCCCTTCTCGCCGCTCGAGCACTCGCTGCTGCCCGGCTCCGTCCGCTCGGGCTCGACGGTGCGGGTGTTCGCGCTCTACAACCTGGTCGCGTTCGCGGCCGCCGCCACGGGCGCCGCCGCCGCCGGGTTCGCTCTCGGCTGGTCGGGACGGCAGGGCATCCCGGAGCTCTCGGCCCAACGCTCGATGCTCGTCGCCTACGCCGTCGCGGGCCTCGTGCTGACCGGTCTTTATCTGTGGCTCACGGCGCGGCAGGCGCGTGAGCCGGCCCCGCCTCCGCGCGAGGCGACGGGCGCGCTCGGCCTCGGGCGCTCGCGCGGCGTGGTGCTGCAGCTCGCCGGCCTTCAGGGGCTCGACGCGCTCGCGGGCGGCTTCATCATGCAGAGCCTGCTCGTCTACTGGATGCGCCTGCGCTTCGGCGCGTCGCCCGAGGCGCTCGGCGCGCTCTTCTTCGGCACCAACCTGCTGTCGGCGCTCTCGTTCCTGGCCGCGTCGCGGGTGGCCGAGCGCTTCGGCCTGCTCCACACGATGGTCTTCACGCACCTGCCGTCGAACGTGCTGCTGCTGCTGGTGCCCTTCATGCCGAGCTTCGGCAGCGCCGCGGCCGTGCTGCTCGCGCGCCACCTGCTCTCGCAGATGGACGTGCCGACGCGGCAGGCGTACACGATGGCGCTCGTCGCGCCCGAGGAGCGCGCGGCCGCCGCGGGCTTCACGGTGAGCGTGCGCGCGCTCGCGCAGGCCGCGGCGCCTCTCTTCTCCGGCGCGACGATGGCGGCCGCCGCGACGCCCTTGCCATTCGTGCTGGCGGGCGGGCTCAAGATCGTCTACGACCTCCTGCTCTTCTTCCGCTTCCGGTCGGTGGCGCTGCCCGAGGCCGCCTCCCCGCAGCGGGCGGCCGCGCGTGGAGTGGCGGGCGCGCTCTTCCTGCTGCTGCTCGCGCCGGGCGCACCTGCCGACGACGAGGCGTCGCGACGGCTGGTCGCCGCGGCCGCGCGCGGCGATGCGCCGCGGGTCGCAGCACTCGCTCCGGTCCGGGGCCGACCCGAACGCGCGCGACGGCTCCGGCCGCCCGGCGCTGCTCGTCGCCGCGGCCTCGGGCAGCGCCGACTCCGTCGCGGCTCTGCTGCGCGGCGGCGCCGATCCCGATCGCGGCGATGCGGGCGGCTGGACCGCGCTGCATCAGGCCGCGCTCGCCGGCGACGCGGCGAGCGCCCGCCGGCTGCTCGACGCGGGCGCGAGCCTCGACCGGCGCGCGCGCTCGCGCGGCACGCCGCTCGACGTCGCCGAGACCGAAGGCCGCGGCGAGCTCGCCGCGCTGCTGCGCGCCCGCGGCGCGCGCGGCTCGGGCAAGTCGATCGGCGACACCGTGTGCGTCCGCCCCTGGGCGGGGGAAGGCTATTGCGCCGTTGTCCTCGGCCGCGACGTCACGCGCTTCGAGCTGCGGGTCACCGAGGTCGTCGGCTGCGAACGAGGCTGTGCTGCCGAGAGCGCCTGCTCCGCCGGCCGTCCGGTGGGCGCGTCCGGGCTCGGCAGAGGCGATCCGCTCCGGGTGCCGGCTTCCTGCCTCACGCACACGGGCATGCGATGAGGCGCCTGCTGGCCCTGGCGCTCGCCGTGGCCCTTCCCGCGTGCGGCGGCGGCTCGAGTCCCACCGCGCCCGCCACGCCTTTGCCTTCGCCCTCGTCGGGCCCCCGGCTCGAGATGAACGGCGTCACCCACGTCTCGTGGTGGCACGACGAGTACGGCTATTCGTCCGCGACCGACTCGCGGCGCGCCCTCGCCGCCACCGGTGCCGGATGGAGCGGGCTGCTCACCACCTGGTACATGGAGCGCGCCAGCTCGAACGAGATCCGGCCGGCTCCCGAACCGCTCGAACGACGACGACGTGGTGCGGCGCGCGATCGCCGAGCTCCACGGCCTCGGGCTCAAGGTCATGCTCAAGCCGCACGTGGACGTCGAGGACGGCACCTGGCGCGCGCAGATCACCCCCACGGACGCGTCGCGCTGGTTCGAGAGCTATGCCGCCTTCCTCGACCACTACGTGGCGATCGCGGTCGAAGGCCGCGTCGAGATGCTGGTGATCGGGACCGAGCTCGCGTCGATGTCGGGCGCGCGCTACGCCGGCGCCTGGGCGACGCTGATCGCGCGCATCCGCGCGCGCTACGACGGCCTGCTGACCTATGCCGCGAACGGCGTCGAGCCGGCCGACGAGTTCACGAGCGTGTCGTTCTGGCCCGCGCTCGACCTGCTGGGCGTCGACGTCTACACGCCGCTCACCGACAAGGCGAACCCCACGCGCGCCGAGCTCGAGGCCGGCTGGCGGCGCAACCGCTACGGCCACGACATGGTGGCGGCGTTCTCGGAACCTGCAGAGAGGCGCACGCCAAGCCGCTCTTCTTCACCGAGGTCGGCTACAGGAGCGGCGACGGCGCCAACCGCGCGCCCTGGGACTTGGGGCGCGAGCCTCGCGCCCGATCCGGCGGAGCAGGCCGACTGCTACGCGGCGCTCTACGCGGTCTGGAGCCGCGAGGGCGCGTGGATGAAGGGGCCGTTCTGGTGGGCGTGGGACGTGGCCGCGCCGGGCGCCGGCGATACCGGCTACAACCCGCGCGGCAAGCCCGCCGAGCACGTGCTCCGCGCAGTGGCAGAGGTAGAGTGCAAGCGGCATGAGCCCAGTGTCCGACGACACCCCGCCGGTTCCGCCAGCGAGCGCCGATCGCGGCGACATCAGCCTCGACTGGCTGATCCGCCTCAGGTGGGGCGCGGCGGCCGGACAGCTCCTCACCATAGGTGCGGCCCAGGCGCTCTTCGGCGGCCTTCCGGTTGCGCGGCTGCTCGCGCTGGTCGCGGCGTCCTTCGCGAGCAACGCCGTGCTCGCGCTCGGACGGCGCCGGCTCGCGGATCCGCGCAGCCTCTGCGGAGCGCGCCCTGACCCTCGACACCCTGCTGCTCACGGCGCTCCTGGATGCCAGCGGCGGGCCCTACAACCCCTTCAGCGTGCTCTACCTCGTGTACATCGCCCTCGCGGCGGTCGTGCTCCGGGCGCCCGCTGGACCTGGTTCCTCGCGGGGCTCTCGGTCGGCTGCTACGGCCTCCTCTTCTTCGCTGCACGGCTGCGTCGCTGGGGCACGCTCGACCACCGCGGGCGCCGACCTCAGCCTGCATCTCCAGGGCATGTGGGTGGCTTTCACCGTCGCGGCCGTCCTCACGGCGTACTTCGTGGTGAAGCTCTCCACCGCCCTCGAGCGGCGCGACGCGGCCATGGCCGAGATGCGGGAGCGCGCCGCGCGCCACGAGCGGCTCGCCGCCGTGACGACGCTCGCGGCGGGCGCCGCCCACGAGCTCGGCACGCCGCTCGCCACGATCGCGGTCGCCACCCGCGAGCTCGAGCGGGCGATCCGCACGCTTGCCCGGAGTCGCAGGCCGCTCGTCCTGATCGAGGACGCGAGCCCTCATCCGCTCCGAGCTCGAGCGCTGCCGGGCGATCCTGAACCGGCTCGCCGCGGACTCCGGGCAGCGGCCCGGCGAAGCGCCCGTCGAGCGTGGACGTCCGACGATGTCGTGGCCGATCCTCGTCGGCGTGCCGCCCGCGCACCGCGACCGGCTGCGCGTCGAGGTGGCGTCGCCGGCGCCGCGGCGCCGAGCGTTGCCCGCGGGGCGCGCTCGTGCAGGTGGCGCCAGAGCCTGCTCCAGAACGCCTTCGAGGCCGCGCGACGGGCCGGTGGCCTTTCGGTGCAGCTTCGCGACGGCCTCGAAGCTCGTCGTGCGCGTCGAGGACGAGGGCGCCGGGCATGTCGCCCGAGGTCCTGGCCGCGCGTCGGCGAGCCCTTCTTCTCGACCAAGCCCCCCGGGCAGGGGCTGGGCCTCGGTCGTCTTCATCGCCCGCACGCTCGCCGAGCAGATGGGCGGGCGGCTCTACCTCGAGTCGCGCCCCGGCGCAGGGACCACGGCGACCGTCGAGATCGCGCGGCGGCAGCGCCGAGCGGAGGCGCGCGCATGTCCGGCTGAGGAGCCGAGCGCACCCAGCCTGCTGGTCGTCGAAGACGACGACGTGCTGCGCGCCCGGCTGGCGCGGGCCTTCCGCGAGCGCGGCTTCGAGGTCCGCGAGGCGGGCGACGCCGAGAGCGGATGCGGCCTGGCGCGCGAGCGAGCCGCCGGAGCTGCGCCGTCGTGGACCTGCGCCTGCCCGGGCGCGTCGGGCCTCGATGTCGGTCCAGCGCGCTGCGCGAGCTCGACCCCGGGACCGCGATCGTCGTGCTCACCGGCTACGGCAGCATCGCGACCGCCCTCGAAGCGATGCGGCTGGGAGCGACGCACTACCTGACGAAGCCCGCCGACGCCGACGAGATCCTGGCGGCCTTCGCGCGGGCCGAGCAGCCGGGCGGCCTCGCGCCGCCCTCGCCCGACGCCACGCCCCGACGCCTCGCGCGCGTCGAGTGGGAGCACATCAACCGCGTGCTGGCCGACTGCGGCGGGCAACGTCTCGCAGGCCGCGCGCGTCGCTCGGCATCCACCGCCGCTCGCTGCAGCGCAAGCTCTCCAAGTACCCGCTCGTCGCGCTGAGTCTTTCCGGAGGCGGGAGCCGCGGCGCCACGCTCGTCGAGGCGCCGCACCCGGATCTCCGAGCCAGCCTGCGCCTCTTCCGTCCACGCCACGACCGTCGCGGCCGGCGTGATCGCCACGGCGGGGTAGACGGAGGGCCGCTCCGCGCTCAGGATCGAGGGCTGGCCGAGCACAGCGTCCAGGCGGCGGCCTTGGGGTCACTCGAGATCGTCCGCGTGTGGATGCGGCGCTGGCCGCTCCGCTCTGGTCCCAGACCACGACGACACGGTCTGCCGCCCACGGCGAGCTGCGGGTGCGCCGACCGCCCGTCGCCCTCATCCAGCCGCACGCTTGCCGCGAACGTGCGTCCGCCATCCCGGGAGTAGCTGTAGAAGATGCCCTTTCCGCTCGCGCTTCCGGGGACCAGCGTCGGCCAGGCGATGTGCACGGCGCCGCGCGCGTCCACTGCGATCGAGGGCCCGTCGTCGGGGCAGCCGTCGAGCGCCCAGCCGTCCTCACTGACCCGCACCGGCGCGCTCGAACGTCCGCCCTCCGTCGGTCGAGCGCGCCACCGCCATGTCGCGCAGGTTGGGCGGATAGATGTGGCGCCAGGCGACGTAGACGGCGCCGTCGGGGCCCGCGGCGACCCCCGTCTTGCAGCAGAAGCACACGTCCGTCGCGACGCGCGTCTCGGAGCGCGGTCCCGTCCGGCTAGACGCACCGCCTGGAAGAGATCCTGCCGCATTGCCCTTGTGCCCGCGTGCCCGGTTGCCGCCGCAACGCCGCGTCGCCGCGGCCTGAGCGTTGCCGCCGTCCAGCCACGCCACGTGAACCGCCCCGTCCTTGCCCACCGGCCAGCGACGCCCAGCCTCGGGCCCCGGTCAGGCTCGTGGCGTGGACCGTCGTCGCGGGCGCGAAGCGGCTGCTCGCCCGGCACGGCCTTCGCGGCGCGCACCACGGAGGCCCCGTCCTGGCGCGAGACCCAGACGACCTGCACGCCGTCGCCCCGAGCGCGACGCGCGGAGCCTGCTCGCCCGAGACGCGCGCATCCCCGGCGACGTCGTTCACGCGCGCGGGCTCCCCGAACGACGCGCCGCCGTCGCGGCTCCACGCCGCGTAGACGTCGGTCGCCGATGCCGACCGCGCCGCCCACGCCACCACGACCTCCGAGCCGGCGGCGGCCAGCGAGACGCCGCTGTTCACGGCCCCCGCGACGCCGCAGGCGCGACGCCGTCCGCGCTCTATCCGCGCTCCGCGCAAGCGCGGCGGCAGCGAGGTCGAGCGTCCGCCCTGCCGCTCCTGTGCGCCTGCCGCCGGACGCGCCGCCATCAGAAGCTAAAGCCGCAGCGCGAACTGGACGGAGCGCGGCTCACCCACGGCCGTGATCTGGCCGAACGTCGCCGACGGGTTCGTCGGGTAGGCCCCCGATCCGAAGTTGCCGTTCATGCGCCACCACGTTCTCACGATTCGTCAGGTTGAACACCTCGGCCAGGGCCTCGAGCTTCACCGGTCCTCGCAGCACGAACGTGCGGCTCAGCCGGAGGCTCAGGCTGAGGAAATCGGGCCCGGTGCCGGCATTTCGCGTCGATGAACTCCCCATCCACGGTCGGCCGCCCCGCGGTGCCTTGGATCGTCGTGACCCCCGAGGTGATGTTGAGCGGCAGCTTCGAGTAGTACTGCAGGGCGCCGCTCAGCTGGAAGCCGTTCACGAGATGGGTCCAAAGTGTCCGTGCCGGGCTCGTGTCGAGGTGTTCACCGCCGCGTGGACGAACACCCGATGCCGCTGGTCGTCGTCCGAGCGGCCCCAGTCCTTCGCGAGGTCGAAGGGATCGATCGGGGAGCTGAAGAAGAACTCGCCCACGTTGTTCTCGGCCTTCGACAGCGTGTAGCTGATCCGGTAGTACCCCCACGCGGCGGGCCTCTGGACGAGCGACAGGTGGAGCCCGTGGTAGCTGGAGCGCGCCTCCGAAGAGTACTGGCTGTTGTTGGCGTACGCGGGATTCGGGCGGCAGCCGTTGTTGCTCCCCGGCGGCGACGCAGGACGGGCACGTTCTGGTTGATCGAGATGATCAGGTCGGAGCCCCGCAGGTAGGAGTAGCCGGCGCTCACCGTCGTCGCGGCACCGAGCTGATGCTCGATCTCGACGCTCGCCTGGCGCGAGCTCGCGTTCTGCATCTGCCCGGTCCATCGTGGTGAGGTTCGACGAGCGTCACGGACGGGACCGCCTCCGCCAGGATGTCCGGGAAGCGAGGGCGCGCCGGCCTGCGCGGGCGAGAGGCTGACGTTCGTCTGCTGCAACAGCGCGAGGTTGGACGTATTGCCCGCGGAGAGGATCGCGTTGGCGAGCGCGCGCAGCGGCACGCGGTCGTAGTAGAGCCCCGCGCTGCCGCGGACTACGGTGCGCCTCGAGGCCCACGGCGTCCACGCGAAGCCGAGGCGCGGCGAGACGTTGTCCCGTGTCGGTGTCGACCGTCTCGAGGAACTGCAGGTCGTAGCGCAGGCCCGGCGTTCAGCGGTCAGGCGCGAGCCGGCGTGCCACTCGTCCTGGACGAAGAGGCCCAGGTTGGGGTTCGTCCTGGGCCACCACCGGGTCGCCGAAGGTCTGCGTGAACCCGGCGTTGTTGTAGGAGCCCAGCCGGAAGTTCGCCAGGGACGAGAACGTGTACGAGCCGCGCACCGACCGCGGATACGTGATGGTCGTGTCGTTGTACAGGAAGTCCACACCGGCGCGCAGGGCGTGGGCGCCCGCCTGATGCGACAGCGGTGTCGACCACCTCCACCAGCGTGTTGGTGCGCCGCGGTCGGGCTGCCCGAGGCCGTGCCGAAGGACGGCGATGCCCGCGATGTTCACCGCCGGGCCGACGGGGTCGGTCGGGGGCGCCTCCAGGTCGCCGTAGGCGTACAGCACGCGCGTCTCGTTGACGGTCCGGCCGGACAGGACCCAGCTGTCGCTGAACGACACCGCGTGGTCGATGTTGTCGAGGCCCGCGGAGGCGCTCGGCGCGGGAGCCCACCCGCCCCTCGCGAGTTGTCCGCGCTCCACGCGGTAGAGGCTGTAGCGCAGGCTCAGCTGGTGGCGGCCCGCGTGGTGGTCCAGCTTGGCGAGGCCGAGCGTCGTGTGCACGGGGTTCGGATACACGCCGGTCGCGATCGGAGAGCCCGGATAGCCGGTGGCCGCGAGCCGAGCGTTGATCGCGTCCACGTTGGCGTCCGCGATGGTCGTGAGACCCGACTGGTCGAGGTCGCGCCGCTCGACGTTCGCGAAGAAGAAGGTCCGGTCCTGCGCGAGGGGCCCGCCGAGGCTCAGCCCGTACTGGTTCTGGTGCATCGGCAGCGCCTGGCCGAGCAGGGGATTGGCCGCGTTCAGCGAGTCGTCGCGCAGGAACCAGTAGCGCCGAGCCGCGCAGCCTGTTCGCGCCGCTGCGCGTCACGACGTTGACGTAGCCGCCCAGCGCCCGGCCCAGCTCCGCCTGACCGCCCGAGGTGATCGACCTGGAACTGCTCCACCGACGTCCACGGCCAGCGGGATCCCGGAGAGGCCCGCGGCGTCGTCGTTCGCCGAGACTCCGTCGACGATGAAGCTGTTGGAGAGGTTGCGCTGGCTGGCCACCGAGAGGCCGTTGCCGGGCACCGCCGAAGTCTCGGCGAAGAGCTGCGTGCTCGGAATGTTGGTCGGCGAGACGCCCGGGACCAGCAGCGCGAGGTCGAGGAAGTTGCGGCCGTTCATGGGCAGCGCCTTCGCCTCCGCTGGCCGACACCGTGCCGGCGATCTGGCTGCGGGCGGTCTCGAGGGCGGGCGCCTCGTCGGTGACCGTGACGGTCTCCTCGCCGTCCCCAGCGCAAGCGACGATCGGCAGCTGGAACGCCGAGCCCACGTTCAGCGACAGCGAGCGGCTCACCGACCGGAATCCCTGCTTGGCGACCGAGCAGCTCGTAGGGCCCGACCTTCAGGAAGGGGAAACGGAAACGGCCGTCCGGATCCGTCACGGCGGTCGGCCTTGACGTTCGTCTGCGTCTGCCGCGCCGTCACGTCCGCACCGGCCGATCGGCGCCGCCCTGAGGGTCCGTCACCCGGCCGCCGACGCTCGCGTAGTGGATCGATTCCTGAGCCGAGGCGACGGGGAGGCGAGCCGACCAAGCCAGCGACAACAGCACGACACCTGCGCATCGTCGCACGAAACGCTTCCCGTCCATCGCGCTGATGGCAGGAACGAGGCTCTCACGCGCGGCGCCGCCGCCGGTCTGCGGCAATTTGTCGCACCGAAGCGACGAGCCGTGCGCGTCTGTCGCACCGGAGCCGAGGGTCGTGGGTGCGCGGAACCGGCTCAGCGCCAGTCGACAGGTGCTGGCGCAGTGGCAGCGCTGAGCCGGAGGCTCAGCGCCAGTCGAAGAAGTCCGGCAGGATCGTGCCGCTCGGGCCCTGCACGAAGTGGTGGAAGGCCCCCCGGTTCTCGGACGGCTCGGCGTTGACGAGCCAGGTCTCGCCGCCCGCGGCGCGGGCCTCCAGCACCAGGCCGGCGGCGGGATAGACGGCGCCCGAGGTGCCGACCGCGAGGAACACCAGCCGCGACCGGCGCGACCCGGCCACGAAGCGCCCGATCGCGCCCAGCACCTCGGGGTCGATCAGCTCGCCGAACCAGACGACCGCCGGACGCAGCAGGCCCTCGCGGCCGTCCTTGGCGCAGACCTCGCACGGCGGCGCCGCGGCGCGCTCGCTCTCGTCCTCGAACGGCTCGCGCTCGCAGCCGAAGCAGCGCGTGCGGAACAGGCTGCCGTGGATCTCGATCACGCGCCGGCTGCCCGCGCGCTGGTGCAGGCCGTCGATGTTCTGGGTCACGAGCAGGAAGCGGTCGCCCATGCGCTCCTCGGCCTGCGCCAGCGCGAGGTGGCCCGGGTTCGGGCTGACGGTCTTCGCCTTGCGGCGCCTTTCCGAGTAGAAGCGCCAGACGAGCGCGGGGTCGTCCTCGAAGCCCTGCGGCGTCGCCACCTGCTCGATGCTGTGGTTCTCCCAGAGGCCGTTGGCGTCGCGAAAGGTCGGCACGCCGCTCTCGGCCGAGACGCCGGCGCCCGTCAGCACGAGCAGGCGCGTGAACGAGTCGATCACGAGCGGCATGCCCGAATGGTAGCGTGACGGCGCGCCGCCGGTGGCCGATAATGGCCTCCGGCAAAGGGAGCATGGCCACGAGCGAGATCGACGCGCTGCGAGCCGAGCTCGAGGCGCTGCGGCACGAGTTCGACGAGCTGCGCCTCTACCTGCCCGACGCGTACGTCGAGGGCGACCTCGCGACCGATCGCGTCACCTTCATGAACCGCGTCGCCTGCCAGGTGTTCGGCTGCACGCCCGAGCAGGCGATGGGGCTGCACGCGCGCGACCTCTTCGACGACGGCGAGTACGAGCGGGCGCGCGGGCAGATGGCGGCGATGCTGGAGCGCGGCTATGCCGAGGGCGGCGGCGCCCGCTACGTCCGCAGCGGACGCCAGGACCTGCGCGAGTTCCGGATGCGCAGGCGCGACGGCACCAGCTTCCCGGCCGAGACGCAGAGCTCGATCGTCGTCGACCTCGCGGGCCAGGCGCGCGGCGTGCGCACGCTGGTGCGCGACATCAGCGCGCGCAAGGAGCTCGAGGCGAAGCTCGAGGAGATGAGCGTGCGCGATCCGCTCACCGGCTGCTTCAACCGCCGCTACCTCGAGAAGCGCAAGGCCGAGCTCGAGCAGACGTCCGCGCACTGGGTCTGCCTGCTCTTCGACCTCACGGACTTCAAGGGCATCAACGACACCTACGGCCACGACGAGGGCGACCGCGTGCTCCGGGCGTTCGCCCACTTCCTCTCGCGCCAGCACAGAAGCGACGACATCCTGGTGCGGCTCGGCGGCGACGAGTTCGCGCTCTTCGTCCGCGCGCCGAGCGAGGACGAGGCCCGCGCGATCACGGACCGCGTCGTGGAGGTGGCCAAACGCGACAGCCCCGCCGCCTTCGGCCTCGGGACGGCGTTCCGGCGCGAGGGAGAGGAGGTCTCGAGCCTGCTGTCGCGCGCCGACCGCGGGCTCTACGCCTCCAAGGGCCGCAGCCTCCAACCGATGCGACGCCGCGGAGAGCCGGAGCGGCGCGAGCCCGCCTAGCCCCGGAGATGCCGGGCCCCGAGCGCGTGTTCGAGATGCGGCCGATCGGGCTCGTGCGCAGCCCCTACCAGGACCGCTCGCAGGTGCCGAAGGGCCCGTGCGCCGAGCACCGTGCGGAGGGCACGCTCGAGCTGCGGCCGGAGCTCGAGCCGGGGCTCGCCGACATCGAGGGCTTCTCGCACCTGTTCGTGCTGTGGGTGTTCGACCGCGCCGAAGGCTACGACCTGGTCGCGCGCGTGCCGCTCGACGAGGAGGTCCCGCACGGCGTCTTCGCCTCGCGCTCGCCGCGGCGCCCCAACCCGATCGGCCTGACGGTCGTCGAGCTGCTGGGACGCGACGGCCCGCGCCTGCGCGTGAGGGGCGTCGACATGCTCGACGGCACGCCGATCCTGGACATCAAGCCCTACCTGTCGGGTGTCGCTCCGGAGGCGCTCCGGCGAGGCTGGGTTGCCGACGCCGAAGAGCGACGGAGAAGAAAAGGGGTCAGGTCTTGAATTGACGCATTGTCAGGGTGCAATGCGTGAATTCAAGACCTGACCCCCGGCGTTACGCCGCGGTTCGTGCGGTCGTGACGCGAGGGCTGTCGGCCGGTCCGTCGGCCTTGTCCCAGTCGGCGTGCGGCGGCCGGTTCTTCACGAACCACTCCCAGACGATCTCGCGGTAGGTGTGGGTCTGGATCCCGAGCTGCGCGTAGAGCGGCCGCAGCCGCAGGTGCAGCTTGCGCAGGTTGTAGAACGGCACGCTCGGGAAGTAGTGGTGCTCGGCGTGGTAGTTCGAGTAGACGAAGAGGAAGTCCCAGAGCCGGCTGGGCGCCATCACCGTCGACCACTTGAGCGGATGCGTCGGGTCGATGTCGTAGTGCTGCCCGAGGCGGTTCAGGGTGAAGGCGACGGGGAAGACCAGGAAGTACGGGATCGCCCACACGCGCGCCAGCACGCCCCAGCCGCCGACGAGTAGAGGACGAAGGCCACGCTCAGCTGGAACGCCACGGTCGCCAGGCGCTCGAGCATGATCGTCCGCCGCAGCTCGGGCGGATAGGAGCGCGCCTCGCTCGCCGCCGCGCGGAAGTAGAGCGGGATCAGCACGGGCGTGCAGTAGAGCAGCTTGAACCAGCGCGCGTTGCGCTTGGGAGACAGCCAGTGCCGCTTGGGGTCGTCCTCCCAGGAGCCGAGGTTGTCGTGGTGGTCGAGGTGCCAGCGCGTGAACTGGCTGGCCGAGATCCCGCTCGTGCTCGCGTAGACGAGCCCGAGCGCGCGGTTCCAGCCGTTGCGCCGGCGGTCGAAGACCGAGCTGTGGACGACCTCGTGCAGCAGCGTCGTCATGTTGAAGAACGTGAAGCCCTGCAGGATCGCGAGCGGCACCCAGAGAGCGGGTTCGTCAGCTGAAAGAGGCCGTAGCTGCAGACGCCGATGATCGCGAACTGCCGGAAGGCGTAGGCGAGGTGCCGCGGGCCGCTGCGCCCGTGCAGCGCCTTCAGCTCCTCGTGCGGGACCGCGTCCCGCAGCTGGCGCTTGAAGGCGTCGACGGCCTTCCAGTAGTGGTGCGACTTCACCCGACCATGATAGCAGGGGGGTCCGGAACGGCGTGTCACGACAGCGTCACGATTCCCG
Organism: uncultured Acidobacteriota bacterium; assembly: GCA_963744315.1. Lineage (GTDB taxonomy): Bacteria > Acidobacteriota > Vicinamibacteria > Fen-336 > Fen-336 > DATBSL01. The sequence goes on along the minus strand of CAVUTB010000009.1, from coordinate 63,295 downwards.
AGGGGCGGGCCCGGTGGCCCCGACATATACTTCCGACGCATGGCCAAGGGGTTGTACGTCGGCCGGGGGGTCGACCCCGACAGCGGCAAGCCCGGCTCCCCCCTCGAGCTCGATCCCGACGACCTGCTGACCCACGGCATGATCGTCGGCATGACCGGGTCCGGAAAGACCGGCCTCGCGATCGTGCTGCATCGAGGAGCTGCTCCGGCAGGGCGTCCCCGTGATCGCGATCGACCCCAAGGGCGACCTCGCCAACCTGCTGCTGCTCTTCGACCAGCTCGCGCCGCCGCAGTTCGAGCCGTGGATCGACGCCGGGCAGCGCGCGGCGCGAGGGCAAGGACGTCAAGACGGCCGCGGCCGAGACGGCCGCCACGTGGACGAAGGGGCTCGCCGACTGGAGCCTGGGCGCGGCCGACATCGCGGCGCTCCTCAAGACCCACGACGTCGGTGATCTACACGCCCGGCTCGAGCGCCGGCGTGGCGCTCAACGTGCTGCAGTCGCTCGAGGCGCCGAAGGGCTCGTTCGACGCCGCGGAGGAGGACCTGCGGGACGAGATCGCAGTCGATCGTGTCGGGCCTCCTGACCCTGGTCAAGGTCGAGGCCGACCCGCTGCAGTCGCGCGAGTCGTCTTCCTCGCCAGCCTGATCGAGCACGGCTGGCGCGCCGGGAAGGGCCTCAGCCTGGAGTCGCTGATCGGCGAGGTGGCCGACCCGCCCTTCGACAAGATCGGCGCGCTGCCGCTCGAGACGGCCTTCCCGCGCAAGGAACGCCAGAAGCTGATGACGTCGCTCAACACGCTGCTCGCCTCGCCGTCCTTCGAGGCCTGGCGGGAGGGCGAGCCGCTCGACATCGGCACGGATGCTCGGCCAGGACGGCGAGCGCCCGCGGCTCGCGGTCGTCTCGACCGCGCACCTCGACGACGGCGAGCGCCTCTTCGTCACGGCGCTGCTGCTCGACAAGGTGAAGACCTGGATGCGGCGCCAGGGCGGCACCACCGCGCTGCGCGCGCTCGTCTACATGGACGAGGTGTTCGGCTACTTCCCGCCGCACCCCGCGAACCCGCCGACCAAGCGGCCGCTGCTGACGCTCCTGAAGCAGGCGCGCGCGCAGGGCGTGGGCGTCGTGCTCGCCACCCAGAACCCCGTCGACCTCGACTACAAGGGCCTCGCGAACATGGGCACCTGGCTGGTCGGCACGCTGCAGACGCAGCAGGACCGCGAGCGGCTCCGCGAGCGGCCTCGCGAGCGCGGGGCTCGAGGGCGGACGGCCGAGAAGCTGCTGGGCGCCACGAAGAAGCGCGTCTTCCTGCTGCACGACGTCCATCGCAAGCGAGCCCGAGCTCGTGCAGTCGCGCTGGGCGATGTCCTACCTGCGCGGGCCGCTCACGCGCGAGGAGATCGCGCGGCTCATGAAGGAGCAGGCGCCGGCCGCGCGCGCCGCGGCCACGGCAGCGAGGGAGGACGCGACCAAAGCACCCGTGCTTCCGGCGCCGTTCCGCCACTACTATCTGTCGCGCCACGGCGGCGCGATCGCCGAGCCGCACGTGCTCGTGAAGTACGCGGCGCGCTACAAGGGCAGCGACGAGTCGATCGCGGTGATGGCCTGGCCGCTCGCCGGCGCGAGCCGCTCGAGGCGCTCGAAGCCGAGCCGGTCGCGGTCGACGAGAAGGCGGTCACCCAGGAGGCGCCCGCCGGGATCCGCTACGGCGACCTGCCCGCCTGGCTCGGCGGCGGCGCCAAGGAGCTCGAGCGCGCGCTCAAGGCCCGGCTGCCCGACAAGCTCACGCAGGCCGCGTTCCACGATCCCGTGACCGGCGAGACCTCCCGGCCCGGGCGAGACGCGCCAGGCGTTCGCGGCCCGCGCTCGCGAGCGACGGGGGCGGCGACACGGCACGCTCGCTCCGGCAGAAGCTCGAGAAGAAGCAGAGCGACCTCGCGCGGCGCGAGCAGGAGGTCACGGGCCGGCGCCAGGAGAAGTGGATGGCGGTCGGCTCGGCGGTGCTCAACAACATCGGGCTGATCTTCGGCAAGAAGCGCACCGTCACCGGCGTCGCCTCCGTCCTCACCAAGAACCGCATGGAGGACAACGCCGAGGCGCGGCTCGAGCAGCTGCGGGCCGAGGTCGCGACCCTCGAGGGCCAGCTCGCGCAGGCGACCGAGGTCGATCCGGCGCGCTTCGAGGAGCAGACCGTCGCTCCCGTGCGCGGCGGCGTCACGCTGCTCCGCGAAGATCTCGTCTGGGTGTACTGACCACGGTGGACTGAGCATGGCCCAGCATTTCCTCCTTCACCTGCCGGACGGCACGCAGTACGGTCCGATCGACCGCGAGACGCTCGAGGCCTGGAGAGCCGAGGGCCGGATCCCCGACGAGACGCTGGTGTGGCCCGAGGGCGCGCCCGAGTGGATCGGGATCGCGCAGGTGCTCGGGGCCGCTCCCGCGCCGGCCGCAGCGGATCCCGCTCCGGCGCCCGCGCCCGCTCCGGCGCCCGTGCCCGCTCCCGGCATCCGGTCCCGGCTCCCGCCGCCCGGCCCGCGCCGACGCCGGAGCCGACGCCGAAGGCCGCCGCGCCCGCCAAGGCCGCTCCGCTGAAGCCTCAGCCGGTGCTCTTGCCGAAGCCCAAGCCCGCGGCGGCGTCGCCCGAGCAGACCCAGCCGTCGGCTTCGCATGCCGGCCTACGATGGCCACTCGGGCGGGCCGACCGCGGAGCCGCCGGCTCGCGCGAACCGGCCCGTGGCGGCGCGCGCGCCCGTGGACCGCACGCGCCTGCTGCTCGCCGCCGGCGGCATCGCGCTCGTGGTCGTGCTCGTGCTCGGGATGCTCGCGCTCCTGCGTCCCTTCCTCGCGAACCGGCGCGCGATCGCCGAGGTGCGGCGCTACGCGCTCGCCGACCGGCGCGCGACCGACACTCCGAGCGGCCTGACGGTCGAGCTGCCCTCCGGCTGGTTCGCGCTCAAGAGCGAGAACCCGTACGTGGTGCGGCCAGGCTCGCGGCTTTCGCTCGCGCAGCCTGCGGCCAGCGCCTACGGCGCGGTGTCCGTCGCGGTGCGCCCCGCGATGATGGACGACCTCGACGGCCACCTGAGCGAGCTGCTCCAGCAGCGGCTCGGGCGCCAACCCTCGCAGAAGGAGGGCGCGCGCAGCGACGTCCAGCTCGGCAAGGGCCGCGGCCGGATGGTGCGCACCAGCTTCGAGGAGGACCTCGTGCCGATGCAGGGCGCGACGGTCGCGTGGGCCGACGGCTACACGCTGTTCTCGCTCGAAGCCTGGGCGCCCGCCGACAAGGGCGACCGCTTCCGGAGCGAGCTCGAGACGCTGTGCCGCGGGCTGCTGCCGTCGGGGGCGACCGCGGCGCGCGTGGAGGACGCCGTCGAGCGGCTGGCGCCCGAGGTGCCGGAACTTTCGCGGGATGCTTTGCGTCTCATGGTTGCGAACCGTCTTGCCCAGGAGAAGGGTGTCGACGACGTGCCCGCCGCCGCGCTGCGCGCCGTGAGCCGGGGGCTCGACGCGCTCGGGACCGAGGAGGCGAACGAGATGCGCGCCATCTACCAGCAGATCTGGGCGCCGGTCCCCGAGGAGGAGCGCGTGCGGCTCGCTTCGCTGCTGAACGAGGTGAAGGCGGGCCGCCCGGTGGTTCCTGCCGACGGACAGGCCCTGCGCGAGGCGGTGCGAGCCGGGGTCAACGCGCTGCCGGAAGACCAGCGCACGCGGCTGCAGGAGCTCTCGGGCCGCGCCGTGAAGAAATCGCTGCTGCTGCCATGAAGACGACGCCGCGCGCGGACTTCGAGGCGCTCGCCTCGAGCTCGCGCGAGCGCTTCGAGGAGCTCGCCGCCCGCATGGGCGGCAAGCGCGCGCGCCCGGCCGCGGGCGCGGCGCTGCGCGAGGAGTACTGGCGGTCGCTCCGCGAGCTCTTCACGCGCGACGTCACCCACGCCGACCTCAGCCGCCTGCTGCAGCACGAGGTCGGCGAGACCTTCCGCTTCCTGACGCGCGAGGTGGACACGAGCGACCTCGGCGCGCTGCCGTGGTGGCGCCGCTACCCGCGCGCGGCCGTGCGCTTCTTCCTCGCGGTCGCCTATCGGCTGAGCCCGTGGCGGCGCGTGCTGTTCGCGGCCTCGATGTTCGGGCTCGCGCTCGGCTGGCTCGCCTTCCTCGCCGATCGTCGCGAGCGAGGGGCCGTTCTCGCTGCACCCGCTGTTCCAGGTCCACACCTGGCTGCTGCTGGCCGCGACGCTCTTCGCGCTGCTGCTGGTGCTCGAGCTGCGCGACAAGCTCGCGCTCAAGGGCGACCTCGAGATCGCGCGCCAGATCCAGTTCGGCCTGCTGCCCTTCGAGCCCTTCGACAAGGACGGCGTCCACATCGAGGCCGCGATGCGCCCGGCCAACACCGTGGGCGGCGACTACTTCGACGTGATCGAGATCGGGCCCGGGCAGCTCGCGGTCGCGGTGGGGGACGTGGCGGGCAAGGGCATGCCGGCGGCGCTGCTGATGGCGCTCCTGCAGGGAAGCCTGCGCACGCTGGTGTCGGCGGGGCTGCGCGGCGCCGAGCTGGTGGCGCGCCTCAACGACCACCTGTGCGCCAACATCCCCTCGAACCGGCTGGTCACGCTGTTCTACGCGGAGCTCGACACGGGCTCGGGCGACCTGCGCTACGTGAACGCGGGGCACAACCCGCCGTTCCTGCTCTGCCCGGGAAGCGAGCCCGCGCGGCTCGCCGCGACCGCGATGGCGCTCGGCGTCACGACGGAAGCCGAGTTCACGTCGATGACGCTCGAGCTCGAGCCGGGCGACCGGCTGGTGCTCTACACCGACGGCGTCACCGAGGCCGAGGACGCGAAGGACCGCGAGTACGGCGACGCCCGGCTCGGCGCCTGGCTTCAGGCGAACCGCGAGCGGCCGGCGCGCGTGCTGATCGACGGCGTGATCGGCGAGGTGCTGTCGCACTGCGGCCACGCGCAGCCGCGCGACGACATGACGCTCATGTGCCTGGAGCGGACGCGGGAGCCTGGGGGGCCGAAGCCGGCGCGCTGAAGCGCAGCGAGCCCTGCTCGAGCCACTGGGCGAGCGGGCGCAGGATCCGGAAGCGGTCGGCCGCGAGCTCGCCCTCGAGCTGGCGCAGCGTGGTGCGCGCGCAGGCCTTCTGCCAGATCGAGACCACGAGGTCGTACTCGCTCTCGTCCTCGACCGTGCCGGGCGCGTCGCCCGTCGCCTCGAGCGGGGCGTCCTCCGGCACGATCGCGCTCGAGGCCGCGACCTGCTGGTAGCGCCGCAGGCCCTCGCGCACGAGCGCCCCGAGCTCTCCGAGCACGGCCACCTTGGTCGTCGGCCGGCGGCTGCGCGGCCTCTAAAGCGAACTCGCCCGGGAACGGCCGCTCGAAGAGCTGGTAGAAGGCGTCGGCTCCGGCGCGATGGCCGAAACGCGCGCCCGTCAGCCGGCCGCGCGAGAAGTCGATCGTCGCCGGCGCCCCGCCGCCCTCGCGCGGCATCAGGCTGAGCGTGCCGGTCGCCTGCTCCTGCGCGAAGCGGTAGAGCAGCGCGGGCAGGCTGTAGCCGTCGAGCTCGCCGGAGTGGAGCGAAGCCGCCCCGGACTGGGCGCCGCTCGGGACCAGGCCGCCCTCGAGCGCCCGCGCCGCCGCCTTGCCCGCCGGCTGCGCGGGGAAGCGCTTCTCGATGTCCTCGAGCATCGCGCGCACCTCGGGAGTGTCCGTGCCGGCGAGCGCCGCGATCAGCCACGTCACCCCCTGGTCCTGTCGCGCGACCAGGCGGCTCAGCATGCCCCTCGGCAGCCCCTGGTTCACGAGCGTCATCAGCGTCTCGACCACGTCCGGGCCCTCGGAAAGGTCCTGCGAGCCGAGCTCGGCGAGGCGTGCTCATCGTGTCGCCCAGCTCCTCGCGCTTCGAGAGGCCGTGGCCGCACGAGCACGCGCCAGCCCTGCGGCCCCCCCTGGCGGGCGAGCGCCGCCGCGATGCGGTCGAGCGCGGCCAGGCCCTCCTCCTCCGCGGCCCCGTCGATGTCGCTCTTCTCGAGCTCCTTCTCCCATTCGTCGAGCAGGGCGGAGAGCGCCTCGGACACCTCCGGGTGCCGCAGCTGCCCGAGATAGGTGAGCGCTTCCTTCACCAGGAAGCCGGGCCGCCCCGGAACCCCGCAGCGCGCCACGGCGTCGAGCTCGCTGTCGGCGGGCTCTGCGGCCGGGCGCGGGATGTGACGCAGCAGGTAGATCCAGTTGCGGCGGGCGAAGTCGCTGGTGGCGTCCGGCGCCGTCTCGAGCCGCGCGCGCGCGAGCGCTCTCGCCTTCTCGCCGTGGACCACGAGCATGTCGAGCTGCAGGCGGCGCCGGTCGCGCCGCTCCTCGGTCACGAGCTGGTCCAGCAGGCGCTCGGCCGAGAGCCCCTCCTGGAAGAAGTCCATCACCTCGCTGAGCTGCTGCTGCCGCTCCGGCCGCTCCATGTACTGGCGCAGCCGGGTCGGATCGAGCGCCTCGTGGCCCTTCTTCTGGACCGGCTCCAGGAAGCCCGGCTCGATCTTCTTCACGCCCGCGAGCTTGCGTGCCAGCTCGAACATCTGCACGGCGCGGCCGAGGTTGCCCTCGTTGAACTGCTCGGTCGCGGCGTTCACCAGGTGGCGGTAGCGCCGCGCCACCTCGACCGGGTCCTCGGCGAGCGCGACGATCTGCCGCATCGCTCGCACCTCGGGGGGCGGCGTGAACTCGGCGGTGTCTCCCGCCAGGTCCTTCGGCAGCGCCCAGTCGCCGAGCTCCTCGCCGAGGCTACGGAACACGTGCTCCGCGGCCGAGGCGACCCCCGCCTCCTTCAGCCGCCGCAGGTGGCCCTCGAGGTCCTTCTCGTTCTTGGCCTCGATCGCCGCCGCCGCGATCGCCTGCGAGGCGACGCGGCGCCGGGTGAGGTCGGCGCCGGGCCCGAGCAGCGCGTCGCGCCGCAGCCGCTGCTCGAGTATCGAAAGACGCCGGAGCCCGGGCGTATTGGTCGGCGGGCTGCGGCGCTCGGGCGCCGCCTGCGGCTGCGTCGAGCTCGACCGGTCCGCTCTTCACCATCTCGGCCTCGCCGAGCCGCGCCAGCGCGCGCCGGAAGCGGTCGCGCTCGAGCCCCGGCGGGCAGGCCGCCGCGAGCGCCGCGCCGACGCCGTGCAGGAAGGAGAGCAGCTTCGTGTTGTCGACGAGCTCGAGCTCGCCGATCACGCTCAGCTTGTGCAGCGCGTGGTAGAGCAGGTCGACGAGCGGCGCGTCCGGCTGGCCGGCGCGCGCGCGCTCGCTCCAGGCGAGGATCTGCGCCGCGGCGTCCGCCTGCGATGCGCTGCCCAGGAAGATCTCCACCGAGTCCGTGACCATCAGCGGCGGCACGCGATCGGCGAGGTACATCTCGATCTCGTCGAGCGCTTCGCGCAGCTCGGGAGCCGTCTGCTCGAGCGCCGAGGGCGGCGTGCCGAGGTCCTTCGCCGGCGTCTGGTCGTCCGCCGCGAAGGCCGCTTCTCCCGCCGCCACCTCGCCGCCGAGCCACGCGACGCGCAGCGCGTTCAGCATCTCGCTCGCGTCGCGGTGGCGCGCCGCCGGCGGCTTGGCGAGCGCGCGCATCACCATCGCCACGATCCCCGTCGGCAGCTCGGGCATCAGCTTGCCGAGCGGCTCCGGGTCGCGGTGCACCACGGCGAACAGCACGGCCGGCACCGTCGCGCCCGTGAACGGCCGGCGCCCCGCGAGCATCTCGTAGAACATCGCGCCGAGCGAGAACACGTCGGAGCGCGCGTTGGCGCGGTCGCCGTGAGCCTGCTCGGGCGCCATGTAGTAGGGCGTGCCCATCACGATGCCGCTCGCGGCCGCGTCCTGCATGCGGCGCGCCAGGCCGAAGTCCATGATCTTGACCTGCCCGTTCGGCAGCATGTGCATGTTGCCGGGCTTGAGGTCGCGGTGCATCACCCCCTTCGAGTGGGCGAAGGCGAGCCCGTCGAGGATCTGCTCCATCATCCCGAGCTTCTCGTCGAGCGGCATCGGCTTGCCGGACGCGAGCAGCTGGCGCAGGTCGTGGCCCTCGAGCAGCTCCATGGCCATGTAGGCCATGCCGCGCTCCTCGCCGAAATCGTAGACCGTGATGATGTTCGGATGGTTGAGCTGTGCCGCGGCGCGCGCCTCCTCCTGGAAGCGCTTGCGGGCCTTCTCGTCGTCGCTCAGCCGGCCCAGCACGACCTTGATCGCGACGTCGCGGCCGAGCACCGGGTCGTGAGCCCGGAAGACCTCGCCCATGGCGCCCGCGCCGATCTTCTCGACGATCGTGTACTTACCGACCTGGCGTAGCTCCATGCGCGGCCGCGACGATCCTACCACGCGGGTTTCAGGGGCCCCCGGCGGGCGCGGTACACGCGCGCGATGCTTTTTGGCGGATCTCCGGCTACACTCGCGCTCGGTCGTCCCTTTGTCTTCTCTCAAACGAAATCATTCCGGCAGGAGGATCCCGTGGCAGAGCCCAACGGCCGCGTGAAGGCCGCCCTCGACTACCTGAACGCCAACCTCGCCCGCTTCCAGGAGCAGCTGGTGACGCTGTCGAAGATCCCCGGCGTCTCCTCGGCGGATCCCGCTCCCGCGCCCGTGATGCGCCGCTCGGCCGAGGCGATGGCGAGCGTGATGCGCGACGCGGGCGTCGAGCACGTCGAGATCCTCGAGATCCCCGGCGTGCACCCCTACGTCTACGGCGACTGGCTCAAGAAGCCGGGCGCTCCGACCGTCCTTCTCTACGGGCACCACGACGTGCAGCCGGAGGGCCGGCCCGAGAAGTGGCTGTCGCCGCCGTACGAGCCGGTGGTGCGCGACGGACGCCTGTTCGGCCGGGGCACGGCCGACGACAAGGCCGGCTGCATGACACACATCGCCGCGGTCGCCTCGTACCTGAAGTCCGGCGGCGATCTGCCGGTGAACGTGCGCTTCGTGATCGAGGGCGAGGAGGAGATCGGCTCCGAGAACCTCGACCGCTTCCTGAAGGCGTACCGCGAGCGGCTCGACGCCGACTTCATCGTGCTGTCGGACACCGCGAACTTCGACACCGGCATCCCGGCGCTCACCTACCAGCTGCGCGGCATCTGCACGGTCGACCTCGAGGTGCAGTGCCTCGAGCGGCCGGTCCACAGCGGCATGTGGGGCGGCCCGGTGCCGGACCCGGTGCAGCTCGCCTGCCGGATCATCGCGGACCTCCAGGGCAAGGACGGCAAGCTGAACGTGCCCGGGCTCTACAGCCAGGTCGCGAAGACGGGCAAGAGCCAGCTCGCGCGCATCCGCAAGCTGCCGTTCAACGAGGCCAAGTTCAAGCGCGAGGCCGGCCTGATGAAGGGCATGACGCTCACCGGCGAGAAGGGCTTCTCGGTCTACGAGAAGATCTGGACGCGGCCCGTCGCTGACGGTGATCGCGTTCGAGGCGCGCGCGATCAAGGGCTCCTCGAACCAGATCATCGACAGCGTGCGCGCGCGGCTGTCGCTGCGCACGGTGCCGAACATGGACCCGAAGCAGGCGGGCAAGGCGCTCGTCAAGAAGCTGATGACGAAGCCGCCCTTCGGCGCGAAGGTGACCGCCACGCTCGTCGGCACGACGCCCTGGTGGACCACCGACCCCGAGGGACCCGCGTTCGAGGCGGCGCGGCGCGCGCTCAAGGCCGGCTACGGCAAGGAGACCGCGATGATCGGCGCGGGCGGCACGATCGGCTTCGTGGGCCCCTTCGCCGACCTGCTCGGCGGCGCGCCCTGCCTGCTGATGGGCGTCGAGGATCCGCTCTGCAACGCGCACTCCGAGAACGAGAGCCTGCACCTCGGCGACTTCGTGAAGTCGATGCGCTCGGCGGTGTACCTGTACGACGAGCTCTCGCGCGTGCCCACCAAGAGGAAGCGGTCCTAGCCGCAGGTCGCCTTCTGATCCCCGCGCTCCTGCTCGTCCTCGCGCTCCAGGCGCCCGCGCCGGCGCCGCCCGAGCGCGTCACGATCACCGTGCTCGCGACCACGGACACGCACGGCAACATCCTCCCGTACGACTACTTCACGAAGCAGCAGGCGCCGCGCGGGCTGGCGAAGATCGCGACGCTCGTCGAGGCCGTCCGCAAGGAGACGAAGAACACGCTGCTCGTCGACTGCGGCGACACGATCCAGGGCTCGCCGCTCGCCAGCGTCTACGAGGTCGACAGGCGCGAGGGCCGCACGCGCGCGCCCGAGCCGATGATGCTCGCGATGAACGCGATCGGCTACGACGCGATGGCGGTCGGCAACCACGAGTACAACTTCGGCCTCGAGGCGCTCCAGGCGGCGCGCGCGGGGGCGCGCTTCCCGTGGCTGTCGGCCAACACCGAGACCGGCATGGCGCTGCCGCCGTTCGCGCCGTACCTCGTCAAGACGGTGGCCGGCGTGAAGGTCGCGGTCATCGGCCTCACGACGCCCGTCATCCCGCAGTGGGAGAAGCCGGAGCACATCCGGGGGCTCTCGTGGCTCGACCCCGTGACGGCGGTCCGGCGCACGCTCGCGGCGCTCGAGGCCGAGCGGCCCGACGTGGTGCTGGTCGCGATCCACGGCGGCCTCGGCCGCGACCCGGAGACGGGCGCGCCGCTCCCGAACGACACGCCGGGGGAGAACCCGGTGTGGGCGCTGGCGGAGACGTTCCCCGGGCTCACGGCCGTGATCTTCGGCCACACGCACCGGAGCGAGCCCGGGCGCCGCGTGAACGGCGTGCTGCTGGTGCAGCCGCGCAACTGGGCGATGGAGCTGGCGCGCGTCGACATCGCACTCGAGCGCGATGCGGCCGGACGCTTCAGGGTGGTCGGCACGACGAGCCGTCTGCTGCCGGTGACGGCCGAGACTCCGCCGGACCCGCGCATCGTCGCGCTGGCCGCCCCCTACCAGGAAGAGACCGAACGCTCGCTCGACACACCGGTCGCCGAGTCGAAGGTCGAGCAGAGCGGCGCCGCGCGGCCGCTTCGAGGACATAGCACTCGTCGATGCGATCCACGAGGCGCAGCTCCACTACGCCGGGGCGCAGGTGAGCTTCGCGTCGCTCTTCCAGGCGCAGCTCCGGGTGAAGCCGGGACCGGTGACGCGCCGCGAGCTCGCCGCGCTCTACCTCTACGAGAACGAGCTCTACGCGGTCGAGGGCGACGGGCGCATGGTGCGGGACGCGCTCGAGAACTCGGCGCGCTACTACCTGACCTGCCCGGAGGCCTCCTGCTCGCACGGCCCGCTCGTCGACCGCCGCATTCCGGGCTTCAACTTCGACACCGCGCAAGGCGTCGAGTACGAGCTGGACCTGCGGCAGCCGGCCGGCAAGCGGGTCACCAACCTGCGGTACCACGGCGCGCCGCTCCGCGACGACCAGCCGCTCCGAATCGCGGTCAACAGCTACCGTGCCGCGGGCTCGGCGGGCTACACGATGTTCCGCGGCGCGAAGGTGGTCTGGCGCAGCAACCGCGAGATCCGCGAGCTGCTCGCCGACTACTGGGGCGAGAAGAAAGAGCTGCCCGCGAAGCCCGACGGGAACTGGCGCCTGCTGCCGCCGGGCGTCGTCGAGACGCTGGCGCGCGAGGAGAGCGGGGCGCGGTGAGGTGCCCTCTCGCCGCGCTCGGGCTCGCCCTCGCCGCGGCCGTGGCCGCCGCGCAACCGGCGGCCGAGAGCGTCCTCGTGCGCTTCGAGCTGAACGACGCGCTCGTGAAGGGCCGCGTGCTGCCGGGCGTCTCCGTGCGCGTCGAGCGGCTGGGAGGCGGCGGCGCGGTCAGTGACGGCCAGACCGGGGCCGACGGACGCTGGGCGACGCGGCTTGCGCCCGGCAGCTACGAGGTGAGCTACCGGCTGGACGGCTACGTGCCCTACACCAGCGAGGCGACCGAGATCCGCGAGGAGGGGCAGCTCGTCACGGTGAGCCTGTCGCCGATCGTCGAGGCCACGGAGGCGACGGCGAGCGACGTCCGCATCATCCTCAACTGGGGGTCGCGCCCCGACCAGGTGAAGGACGCCGACTCGCACCTGACGTGCGCCTGCGCCGATTCGACCCGCCACGTCTTCTACCGGAACAGCAAGCACGACGGCGCCGGCCACGCCGTCGAGCTCGACGTGGACGACACCGACTGGGGCGGGCCCGAGACGATCACGCTGACCCAGCCCGTGGCCGGGACCTACACCTACTGGGTGCACGACTACAGCGGCCCGCCGGCGCTGCGTCGGCGCCTCCGACCTGGTGGTGCGCGTGCTGATCGGAGGCCAGCCGGCGGGGGAGTTCCGCGTCTTCAAGGGGCTCACGCGCCGCGACTGGCGGCCGTTCAAGGCGATCCGTGTCACGGGCGAGGGGGGACCGGCGCTCGTGCGCTGGACCGAGGACGAGCTGGCCGAGGGTCAGGACCTCGCGGTGCCGGTGGAGCAGGAGCCGCCCGGCGTCCAGGCGCCGATCGGCGCGGTGCTCGCCTGTCCGGCGGTCATCCTCGTGATCGGGCTGCTGATCTTCGTGCGGCAGCGGCGCAAGGCCCGACGCACGTAAGCCGCGCTCGCGTCAGCCGGACGCTACTTGGGCGGCTCGGCCTCGACGAGCGGCACGTCCCAGTGCGCGTCGAGGATCTCGAAGCGGCGCGCCTCCTCCTTCTTGAAGGTCTCCTGGTCGGGATAGAGCCGCTTGGCGATCGCCTCGTCCGGGCTCGGTCCGCCCAGCACGTTCCAGCTCGAGAACGTGATCACCACCAGGAACGTCCAGTCGGCGCGGCCGTCGCCGTGGAAGGTGGGACGGTAGACGCTCACGGACTTGATGCGGCCGCTCGCGCCCATCTGGTCCTTCAGCACGGGGTAGTGGTTCTTGAAGAACAGCCGCTCGAACTCCTGCTGGAAGCCCCAGCGCACCTTGTAGTAGTAGGCCGCGCTCACGGGCTTGTCCTGCGCCGCGGCCGGAAGCGGAGACAGCACGGCCGCGAGCGCGAGCGCCGCGAGCGCGCGGCAGGGGAAGCGACGGCCGGCTTTCGGCATGCGCGGACCTCCTGGCTCTGGCCGGGAGTCTAGCATCCGTGCTCGGATTCGCGCGATCATGGACGCATGACCACGAAGCTCGCCGTGGCGGCCGCTTGCCTCATGCTCCTGCCGGGTCGAGGCGCCAGCGCGCAGGAAAAGGAAAGCCGACGGCTCGACGCCAGCCGCGAGGTGCTCGAGGAGCTGCTCTCGGGGGAGGAGAGCATCCCGCGGGACCTGCTGGACAAGGCCGAGTGCGTGGCGGTGATCCCGAGCGCCAAGAAGTTCGCGATCGGCGTCGGCGGCCGCTACGGCAAGGGCGCCGTCAGCTGCCGCTCGAAGAGCGGCAGCGCCTGGGGCGCGCCGCTCATGATCTCGATCGGCGGCGGCAGCCTCGGGCTGCAGATCGGCGGCCAGGCCGCGGACTACGTGTTCCTGGTGATGAACCCGAAGGGGATGGAGTACCTGCTGCGCTCGCAGTTCACGCTCGGCGCCGACGCCGCGGTCGCGGCCGGACCCGTCGGACGCACCGGCTCGGCGGGCACCGACCTCCGGATGCACGCGGAGATCCTGAGCTACTCGCGCACGCGCGGGCTGTTCGTCGGCCTCTCGCTCGAAGGCGCCGTCGTCAAGCAGGACAAGGACGGCAACGAGAACCTCTACGGCGAGCGCGTCGACCCGAAGCGGGTGCTCGAGCAGGGCCGTTACGCCGTGCCCCCGGAGGCCAAGGGCTTCGTGTCGGTGCTCGAGAACGCGTCGCCGCGCCACAAGGCCAGCAGCTGAGGCTCACGACCTCCCGAACGCCGCGAGCACGCCGACGGAGATCGCGGGCAGGTAGGTGATCAGCAGCACGGCGACCGCCAGGATCAGCAGGAACGGCAGCACCGTCCGCACGACGGTGGTGAGCGGCTTCTCGAAGCGCGAGGCCGCGAGGTAGAGGTTGAGACCCACGGGCGGCGTCAGGTAGCCGAGCTCCAGGTTGGCGAGGAAGATCACGCCCAGGTGCACGGGGTGGACGCCGAAGGCCGTCGCCATCGGCACCACGAGCGGCGCCAGCACCACGATCGCCGAGAAGATGTCGACCAGGCAGCCCACCACGATCAGGAGCGCGTTGAGCGCGAGCAGGAACACGACGCGCGACTCGATGTGCGTCCTCACCCAGGTCACGAGCGTGTCCGGGATCTGCGCGTCCACGATGTAGCTCGTGATGCCCATCGCCGCGCTCAGCAGGATCAGCACCGAGCCGGCGAGCACCGACGACTTGACGAGCGCCGCGGGCAGGCCGCGCGTCAGGTGCAGGTCCTTCATGATGAAGACTTCCACCACGATCGCGAACACGAGCGCGGCCGCGGCGGTCTCGACCGTCGAGGCCTTGCCGCTCAGGAAGAGCGCCGTCACGAACACCGGGATCGCGAGCTCCCACTTGGCGGCCCAGGTCGCGTCCAGCACCTCGCGCGCCACGAACGGCTGGTGCGGCAGCCGCAGCTTGAGGCCCTCGCGCACCGCGTAGGCCGCGACCATCACGATCATCAGGATCCCGGGCAGCAGGCCCGCCAGGAAGAGCTGGTCGGCCGGGACGTTGTGCTCGCGCGTGCCGGCGACCACGCTGTAGAGGATGACGGGCAGGCTCGGCGGGAACAGCAGCCCGAGGCTGCCCGCCGCGGTGACGAGGCCGAGCGAGAAGTCCTCGGAGTAGCCGTCCCGCTTCAGCATCGGCAGCACGAGCCCGCCGACCGCGATCACCGTGATGCCGGAGCCGCCCGTGAAGCTCGTGAAGAGCGCGCACACCGCGATCACGATCACGGCGAGCCCGCCCGGCATCCAGCCGAGCAGCGACTTGAAGAAGCGCAGCAGGCGCAGCGACGCCTGGCTCTCGGCCAGCACGTAGCCGCACGCGGTCAGGAGCGGGATCGCCGGCAGCGTGGGGGAGGAGATCAGCCGGTAGACCTCGGCCGTCACGGCCGTCACCGGCAGCCCGTCGCGGAAGAAGAAGAAGAGCGCGAGCGCCGCCATCGCCACGAACACCGGCGTGCCGAGCACGAGCGCGACCAGGATCACGACCGCGATCGGCCAGGAGAAGCTCGCGAGCCGCTCCGGGGCGAGTGCTATCGCGAAGGCGGCCGGGATCGCCGCGAGCGCGATCACGCGCCCGACGCCGCGGCGCGAGGCCGCCCACGCGAAGCGCAGCGCCATCAGGCCGAGCGCCGCGGGCATCACGCACTCGAGCAGCCACACCGGCACCCCGCCGAGCAGCACGCGGCCTTCCTCGCGGTTCGCGAGCACCAGCCCGACGGCGGCGTAGGTCAGCACACCCACCGTCGCCGCGGACACCGCCGCCGCCAGCACGCGGCCGGCGCGCCTCACCTTCGTGGTCTCGCCGAACAGCTCGGCCGTCGAGAGCGTCAGGTGCCGGCGCTCGCGCGTCGCCACCAGCCCGCCCAGGAACGCGAGCCACAGCACCACCTGCTTCAGGTAGTCGGCGCCGGCGGGGACGTGGAAGCCGAACGGCCGGCCGAGCGTGTCGGCGAGCGGCAGCAGCGCCGCCGCCAGCAGCGTCCCGATCAGGAGCGCGTGCTCGAGCCCGCGCAGCAGTCGGGCGAGCGCCGAGTCCGGCGGCGCCGACAGGCTGCCGTCGGCGGCGGCCGCGGGCGCCTCGCTCACCTGGCCGCCGGCGGGTGGCTCTTGCGGTACTCGTCGCGGTAGCGCATCGCCTCGTCGAACGCTTCCGCCGGCACGAGGGTTCCCCGGATCTTCGGATAGAGGCTCTCGGTGAGCTTCTGCCACTGCGCGCGCTGCGCGGCGCTCACCGGCACCACCGTGAGGCCGCGCTTCTGCATCGCCTCGACGTCGCGCTGCTCGGCGTCGCGGATCTCCTTCTGCAGCCTCACGCCCGACTCGCGCGCGATCTCCCGCAGCTGCGGCTGCACGTCCGCCGGCACCTTGTCCCAGCTGCTCTTGGCGACGAGTGTCGCGCCCTGCAGCAGCTGCCAGCGCAGGCTCGTCATGTTCGTGGCGTGGTTGAAGAACTGCGCGATCACCGCGACCTGCGGCGGCGAGCCGAGCGCCTCGACGAGCCCGGTCTGGAGCGCCGTCGACAGCTCGGTCGAGGGCAGCGGCACGGGGTTGAAGCCCGCGGAGCGCCAGACCTCGACCGACTGGGCGTCGCCCGCCCAGGAGAAGAGCTTGAGCGCGCGCAGGTCGTCCGGCACCGCCACCGGCTTCTTCGCGAAGAAGCGCACCCAGCCGCCGTCGACCCAGTTGAGCACGACGAAGCCCTTGGCCTCGAGGCTCGCCTCGAGCTTCGGCCGCATCTTCTCGTGGACGCAGTCGACCTCCTCGTAGGAGTCGTACATGAGCGGGATGCCCATCGCGTAGACCGACTTGTCGATCTCGGCGACGCCGACCGAGGTCAGCACGCCGGCGTTCAGCGTTCCGAGCCGCATCTTGCGGACGACGTCGGGATCGTCGCCCGCCACGCCGCCCGGGAAGAGGCGCACGGTGACGCGTCCGCCCGAGGCCTGCTTCCAGCGCTCGCCGGTCTCCTTCAGGATCTGGTACCAGGAGGAGCCGTCGGGGACGAGCGTCGCCATCCGGATGATCAGCGGCGCCTGGGCGTCGGCGGGGCGGGTGCCCAGCCAGCCCGCGCACACGGCCAGCGCGCACAGCAGGAGGACGGCGCGCGCTCTCTGGCTCGGCAACCGGACGGCTCGCAGGTCGGTCATCGGGGCCCTCTCGTCATCTCTCATTCGCTCGGCTCGCTCGGCATCATCGCTCACTCGATGAAAAGCTCGTCGATGCGGCCGAGCTGGAAGCGCGCGCGCTTCTGCGCCAGCAGGTTGGCGAGCCGCTGGTCGTCCTTCTTGCTGACGTCGAACGCAAGCGCCTTCTCCATCAGCTCCTTGAACTGCGCCTTGTCCTGCTTGACGACGCTCACGTTCTCGGCGAAGACCACGTACGGGAAGGCGCGCCGCCCCTGCGCGCACGCGAGGTCGGCCTCGAAGTGCTCGCGCGCCCGCTCGACCGAGCCGCCGATCGTGGAGCGCGCCGACTCCCAGCTGACGAAGAAGTCGTGGATCGAGCCCAGGTTGAAGCACGGCTCGAGCTCGAGCGCGCGCCGCGCGAGCGCCTCGACGATCTTCTGGTCGGCGCTCAGCTCCGAGTCGTTGACCTTGAGCGAGATCGCCCCGGCCCACGCCAGCGCCGTGTAGTAGAGCAGCGTGCACGTCCCTCCCCTTCATGCGCGCGAGCGCGGCCTTCGGGTCGCGCTGCAGGTCGGCGCGCAGCGTCGGTGCCTCGAGCTCGAGGCCGCGCAGGCCGTACTCCCGCGCGCGCAGGTAGAGCTTCTGCGCCCGCGCCCGCATCTCGGTCGCGCGCTGCAGGTCCTTCGCCTCGACGATGTCGGCCTCCATCTGGACCCAGCCGTAGGCGTACTGCACGAAGCCGCTGGTGCAGGCGGCGAGCAGGCCCCGGTGGCGCGGGGCCTCGTCGAGCAGCCCTTCCATCGTCTTGAGGCCGAAGGGGATCGCGTCGCCGACCAGCTCGAGGTCCTCGTCCGCCGCGAAGTTCGTGCTGCTCCCGGCGAGCGCGTCGCCGAACTTGTTGACGGCGGTCCTGCGGATCGAGCAGCCGCCCAGCAGGACCGCGAGCGCCGCGCAGAGCGCCGCCTCACGCGTGGAGCGGCGGATCATGGCTTGCAAGCGAGGCGCATCGTGGCCCGTTCCCCGCGGGCGATCACGCAAACCCGGCCAGTTTAACACCGGGCTGCGGCGCGGCCGTGATTCAGAAGCTCCAGCGCGAGGCGAAGCGCTGCGGCGTGAAGCGCGGGATCGGCAGCGGCTCGAGCGTCTCGGCGCCGCCGCGCTTCAAGAGCGCGCGCGTGTCGAGCTTCTCGCCGGTCGCGTAGAAGTGGAGCAGGTACTCGTAGTCCGCGCGCCACCAGTCGGAGGCCCAGCCGTCCATGTCGCGCACGCCGGCCTCGTGCAGGAGCGCGATCCCGAGCCGCGTCGCGCCCTGCTCGTACTCGTGGATGTCCTTCATCTCCTGCTCGGTCTTGCCGACCGCCACGTTCAGGCCGAGGTTGCGCCACTTCTCGGAGACGTTCCACTGCACGGTGTGCCCGAACAGGTGGACGAGCACGAAGAGTGCTATCTCGAGGTCCTGCTCGTAGTCCAGCAGGATCCGCTGCCCGTCGAAGTCGCCGGTGTTCGGGTCCACCACGTCCGAGATGGTGACCTCGACCCCGTAGCGCTTCTCCACGACGGGCACCAGCTGGTTGAAGACGGCGCGATAGTCGAGGTCGCTCATCGGGACTCCTATGCGGCCCCGGCCGTCGCGGGAACCGCCACCGCCGCCGCGGCCTCCGCCTCGCGCGCCAGCCGGCGGCCGCGCTCGACGTCGACCTTGGTCAACAGCCACGCGCCGAGCACGAAGAAGACGACCAGGCTGAGGATCGCCGGCCGGCTGGTGCCGACGAGCGCGAGCGTGGCGCCGAAGATCATCGTGCCGATCGCGCCGCCGAAGCGGTCGAAGACACCGAAGAAGCCGAACATCTCGCCCGCCTTGTGCTGCGGGATCATGCTGGCGAAGAGCGAGCGCGCGAGCGCCTGCGCGCCGCCCTGCACGGTGGCGACCATCAGGCCCATCACCAGGAACTGCGTCGGGGTCTTGAGCGCGAAGGCGTAGACCGAGATCACGGAGTAGACGGCGAGCGTGATGAAGATCGCGCGCTTGGCGCCGATGCGGTCCGCGAGCATCCCGAACACGAACGCGAACGGCACGCCGACGAGCTGGATCAGCACGAGCGTCATCATCATGAAGGAGATGGGGATCTTCAGCTCGCCGCCGTAGATCACGCCCATCTTGATGATCGTGTTGACGGCGTCGTTGTAGACGAGGAACGCCAGCAGCAGCAGCCCGGCGTCCTTGTGCGTGCGCAGCTCGCGGAAGGTGCCCGCGAGCCGCCCCATCGCCACGCGCAGCAGGCCCTCGCCCTGCCGCCTCGCCCGGCTCGACGCGCGGCCGCGGCTCGCGCACGCGCAGCAGGACCGGGATCGAGAAGAGCGCCCACCACACGCCGACGCTCGCGAAGGACAGCCGCACCGCCTGGCTGGCGTCGGTGATCCCGAAGCGCTCGGGCGCCGAGATCATCGCGAGGTTGGCCGCCAGCAGCAGGCCGCCGCCGAGGTAGCCGACCGCGAAGCCGGCGGTCGACACGCGGTCCACCTCCTCGGGGCGCGCCACCGCGGGCAGCAGCGCGTTGTAGAACGCGAGGCTCGCGGTGACCGCGATGTTCCCGATCACGAACACCGTGAGTGCGAAGGCCCAGCGCTCGGGCGTCGAGAAGTAGAGGCCGAAGCTGCAGAGCGACGCCGACCGCGACGAACGCCGCCATGAAGGACTTCTTGCTCCCGCGCAGGTCGGCGACCGCGCCCAGGAACGGGCCGGTCAGGCCGACCAGGATCACCGAGATCGCGGTCGCGAACGCGAAGCGCGAGCGCGCCTGCGGGTCGCTAAGGCCCGCCGCCGTGGCCAGGATCGACGAAGAAGTCGGGGAACACGGCCGTCATGATCGTGGTCATCCAGGCCGAGTTCGCGACGTCGTAGAGCGCCCACGCGCGGAGCTCGGGGCGGTGCAGCCCGAGGCGGTCGAGCCACGAGGTGTACATGGGGCGAAAGGGTACAGCCAGCGGGGGGCAATGTCTCCGCCCGCGGCTCGCTGTCACCGAGCCGGTGTGCCATCGTCTCCGCGGGGACTCGTGCTCGAACCATCCCCGACGAGCGACGCGGCGAGGGGTGGGCCCGGCAGCGAGTGCTAACGGGAGAGGAGCGGGCGCGGGGACTCGGCGCAGCGCACTCCGTCCGGACGGAGTGAGTTCGAGGTTACTTGAGCTACTCGTTCTGGAACGAGTAACGGAAAGTAACGCGACAGCTTGAACCTCGGCGATCGAGCTGTTCCCGCCTCACGGCGAAGCCCGCAGCGAGCCACAGGCCGGCGAACGCGGGCTACCCCTGCGGCGAAGGCAACACCGGGGCCGATGGCGTGGGCTGAGGAGGCTCGTCGGCGAAGATCACGCGGGCGCGATACTCCTTGCCGTCGGAGAAGCGCTGGACGAGCCAGGTCTCCACGAAAGCCTCGACCTTGCGCCGGCCCGTCTCGCGCACGAGCGGCACGTGGTCGCGCGCGCGCCTCTCGAGCAGCGGCGTCATCTCGGAGCGCAGCCGGTCGACCACCAGCTGCTCGTCGCGCAGCACGCTGCCCTCGCGCACCGTGAAGCGCAGGGCCGACACGTCCGGCGCCGGGCGGTTCCACTCGACCGCGGGGACGGTCACGGACACGACCCCCGCCTCGAGCCGGAAGCGCCACTCCTTGTCGAGGTCGAGGAAGTACGTGTAGACGACCGGCGTCCGCGCCTCGACGACGACGTCGGGCAGCGCGAGCGCGCCCCACAGCACGGCAGCCGCGTCACGCCGCTCGAAGACCTCCTCCTGCCGCAGCTCGGCGAACTGCAGCCGCGTCGTGCCGACGACCGACGTCGCGTCGCCGTGGAAGGTCGTGGTGACGCTGCCGGTGCGGAATGCCGCCGCGACCTCGCGCAGGTCGGAGAGCGCCTTCCTGCCGCTGTCGGCGATCTCTCCCGGCAGGCTGCGTGCCGAGCGCAGGACCAGGAGCGCGGCGCCCGTCAGGATCAGGACGATGGCGACCACCGCCGCGGCCAGCGCCCACGCGGCATGCCCCGGCCGCCCGGTCTCGCTCATCGTGCGCCAGACTAGCACGCCGCGTCCGGCGCGAGCCGCTCCGAGCGCGGGCGCTCGAACCGCGGTCCGGCCCGGGCCCGATCAGGCCGTCACGCCGACGTACATCCTCCCCGCGTAGCCGCCGCCCGAGGCGGCGAGCGGGACCAGAAGCGTCGTCCCGCCGCTCCTGAAGATGCCGTCCGCGGTGA
Organism: uncultured Acidobacteriota bacterium; assembly: GCA_963744315.1. Lineage (GTDB taxonomy): Bacteria > Acidobacteriota > Vicinamibacteria > Fen-336 > Fen-336 > DATBSL01. The sequence continues at coordinate 42,395 of CAVUTB010000009.1, read as the reverse complement.
TCAGCGTGTCGCGGCGGCCCTTCTGGCTGTAGGGAGCCTGCGCGTGCACCTGGTCCGTGAGCGCCTCGTCGAAGAAGAGCTGCGAGGTGAACTCGGTGCCGCGCGCGCCGGTCGGGTTGGTGCGCACCTTGAAGTGGATGTGGACCGCGCGGCCCTGGTACCAGCCGGGATAGATCGTCGTGAAGCGGACGTTGCCGCCGGCGTCGCTGATCTGGTACCCGCGCAGGAACTGCTGGCCCACGGTCCGCTGCGCGGAGACGTCGGAGTAGAGGCCGAGCGCGTCGCAGTGCCACATGTCGACGAGCGCTCCCGCGAGCGGCCCGCAGCCGCTCGCGCCCACCTGCGACAACGCCAGCGTCAGGTCGAGCGGCACTCCGGGCCGCGCGGTCCCGGTCGAGGGGTCGCTGCGGATGTCGGAGCGGTTGAGCATCTCGTCCACGAAGTACGGCCCCTCGGTGAGCGCGGGGGTCACCACGCACTGCGCGTTCGTCGACGCCGGCGAGCTCGAGGGCGAGGAAGACGCGGAAGAGGAAGACGAAGGCGAGCTCGCCTCGCCCCCGCCGCAGCTCCCCAGCACCCCGACCGCCATCACCGAGCCGAGCATCGAGATCGCCCCGCGGCGGTCGAGAGCCGACGTGTCACCGGACCTTCGCATCATTCATCCTCCCCGAGCGCTTCAGACCAGTATCGGTGCGGGGGCGCCCGGGGTCTTCATGCGCGGGCAAGCTCGCGGTAAGCCATGTAAGGCGCTTGTGCGAAGTCGTTGGATTTCCGTGTCTTGCAGGTCGTTGACGAGTTCTTGACGGCGCGAGCCGCCATCCTGACGCCGTCTTGAGATCGGCCGGCGTAGTGTCGGGGCATGAACGACATCGCGATGGTGCTGCTCGCTCTCGCCTTCTTCGTCCTCGCGTGGCTCTACGCGCGCGCGCTCGAGCGGCTCTGAGAGGGAGGAACGATGAGCCTCGAATACGTCGTCGGCTTGCTCTTGTCGCTGCTGCTGCTCGCGTACCTCGTGTACGCGCTGCTCAAGCCCGAGCGGTTCTGAGAGGAGACGCCCTTGACCGCCAACGGTTGGACCCAGATCCTGTTCTTCTTCGCCGCCATCCTCGCGGTGACGGAGCCGCTCGGCGCCTACATGTACCGCGTGATCGAAGGCGAGCAGCCACTTCCTGCGCCGCCCGCTCGGCTGGCTGGAGCGCCTCGTCTACCGCTTCTGCGGCGTCGACGGCACGCGAGCAGGCCTGGAAGGTCTACACGCTCGGCTGCTCGCGTTCAGCGCCTTCGGCGTGCTCGTGACCTACGCGATCCAGCGCCTGCAGCACGTGCTGCCGTTCAACCCGCAGGAGCTCGGGCCGGTCGAGGCGCGTCTCGTCGTTCAACACCGCGGCGAGCTTCACGACCAACACCAACTGGCAGGGCTACGTGGGCGAGGCGACGATGAGCTACCTCAGCCAGATGGCCGGCCTCGCCTGGCACAACTTCATCTCGGCCGCGGCCGGCATCGCGATCGCGATCGCGCTCGCCCGCGGCATCACGCGGCGCGGCGAGCGGCAAGGGCCCCGGCACGATCGGCAACTTCTGGGTCGATCTCACGCGCGCCACCGTCTACGTCCTGCTGCCGATCAGCGTCGTCTTCGCGCTGGTGCTCGTCTCGCAGGGCGTGATCCAGAACCTCGCTCCCTACGTGGAGGTGCACGACGCTCGAGGGCGCCAAGCAGACGATCGCGCATGGGCCCGGTCGCCTCGCAGGAGGCGATCAAGCAGCTCGGGACGAACGGCGGCGGCTTCTTCAACGCCAACAGCGCGCATCCGTTCGAGAACCCGACGCCCGCTCACGAACTTCCTCTCGATGTTCCTGATCTTCGCGATCCCCGCCGGGCTCACCTACACGTTCGGCCGCATGGCGCGGGACCAGCGGCAGGGCTGGGCGCTCTTCGGCGCGATGGCGTTCCTGTTCTTCGCGGGCGTCGACGGTCGCCTACTGGGCGGAGGCGGCGGGCAACCCGATCCACGCACGCGCTCGGGGTGGCGACCGAGCCTCGGGAACATGGAAGGCAAGGAGGTCCGCTTCGGCGTCGCCAACTCCGCCCTCTTCGCCACGGTCACCACCGACGCCTCGTGCGGCGCCGTCAACTCGATGCACGACAGCTTCACGCCGCTCGGCGGCCTGGTGCCGCTGTTCAACATCCAGCTCGGCGAGGTCATCTTCGGCGGCGTCGGCGCCGGGCTCTACGGCGATGCTGGTCATGGCGATCCTGTCGGTCTTCATCGCCGGCCTGATGGTCGGGCGCACGCCGGAGTACCTCGGCAAGAAGATCGAGCCGCGCGAGGTCAAGCTCGCGATGCTCTACGTGCTGATCTTCCCGCTCGTGATCCTCGGCTTCACCGCCTGGTCGGCGGTGGCGCCCTACGGCGCTCTCGTCGCTCAACAACGCGGGACCCGCACGGCCTGAGCGAGATCCTCTACGCCTTCACCAGCGCCGCCGGCAACAACGGCTCGGCGTTCGCCGGGATCAGCGCCAACACGCCCTGGTACAACGTCGACGCTCGGCCTGGCGATGCTGGTCGGCCGCTTCCTGATGATCGTGCCCGGCGCTCGCGATCGCCGGGATCCTGGCCGGCAAGAAGTCGGTGCCGCCGGGCCCGGCACGTTCCCGACCAACGGCCCGCTCTTCGCCGCGCTGCTCGTCGGCGTGATCCTGATCGTCGGCGCGCTGACGTTCTTCCCCGCGCTCGCCTGGGCCCGATCGTCGAGCACTTCCTGACGCAGTCCGGAAAGGTGTTCTGAGGCCATGAGCGACAAGAACGTCCGCGCCGTGTCCGCCTGGGAAGGACACCTCCTCCGGCCGCGCTCGAGGACAGCTTGCGCAAGCTCGCCCCGCGGCACATGGCGAAGAACCCGGTCATGTTCGTGGTCGAGGTCGGCAGCGTGCTCACCACGCTCATCTGGCTGCGCGACCTGATCGCCCGGCCGGCGGGCGCGGCGCCCGCCTGGTTCACCGGCAACGTCACGCTCTGGCTGTGGTTCACGGTCCTCTTCGCCAACTTCGCCGAGGCGCTCGCCGAGGGCCGCGGCAAGGCGCAGGCGGCGGCGCTGCGCGGGCTGCGCAAGGAGACCATCGCGCGCCAGCTGCGTCGACGGGACGCGAGGAAGCGCGTCCCGGCCTCGCAGCTGCGCAAGGGCGACGTGGTCGTGGTCGAGGCCGGCGAGATGATCCCCGGCGACGGCGAGGTGATCGAGGGCATCGCTTCGGTGGACGAGTCGGCCATCACCGGCGAGTCGGCCCCGGTCATCCGCGAGAGCGGCGGCGACCGCTCCGCGGTCACCGGCGGCACCAAGGTGCTCTCCGACCGCATCGTGGTGCGGATCACCGCCGACCCCGGCGAGTCGTTCCTCGACCGCATGATCGGCCTGGTCGAGGGCGCGAAGCGGCAGAAGACGCCGAACGAGATCGCGCTGCACATCCTGCTCGTCGGGCTGACGATCATCTTCCTGATCGCCTGCGTGACGCTGGTGCCGTTCGGCCTCTACTCCGAGCGTGCGCTTCTCGGTCACCGTGATCGTCGCGCTGCTCGTCTGCCTGATCCCGACCACGATCGGCGGGCTGCTCTCCGCCATCGGCATCGCCGGCATGGACCGGCTGATCCGCAAGAACGTGATCCCGATGAGCGGCCGCGCGGTCGAGGCGGCGGGCGACGTCGACACGCTGCTGCTCGACAAGACCGGCACGATCACGCTCGGCAACCGCATGGCGACCGAGTTCATCCCCGCGCCCGGGCACGAGCGTCGAGGAGCTGGCCGAAGCCGCCCAGCTCGCCAGCCTGGCCGACGAGACGCCCGAGGGCCGCTCGATCGTCGTGCTGGCCAAGGAGCGCTACGGGCTGCGCGGCCGCGAGCGTCGCGAGCTCGGCGCGCACTTCATCCCGTTCTCCGCGCAGACGCGCATGAGCGGCTGCGACCTCGACGGCCGCGTGATCCGCAAGGGCGCGGTCGACGCGGTCGCCAGGCACGTGCGCGTCGCTCGGCGGGCAGCCTGCCGGCGCAGGTCGAGCAGGCGGTCGCCACGCATCGCGAAGTCGGGCGGCACGCCGCTCGCCGTGTCCGACGGCGCCGCGCGTGCTCGGCATCGTCCACCTCAAGGACGTCGTCAAGGGCGGCATCAAGGAGCGCTTCGCGCGCTTCCGCGCCATGGGCATCCGCACGGTGATGATCACCGGCGACAACCCGCGCACCGCGGCGGCGATCGCGCGCGGAGGCGGGCGTCGACGACTTCCTCGCCGAGGCGACGCCGGAGATGAAGCTGCGAGCTCATCCGCGACGAGCAGGCCAAGGGCAAGCTGGTGGCCATGACCGGCGACGGCACCAACGACGCGCCGGCGCTCGCCCAGGCCGACGTCGGCGTCGCGATGAACACCGGCACCCAGGCGGCGAAGGAGGCCGGCAACATGGTCGACCTCGACTCCAACCCGACCAAGCTGCTCGAGGTGGTCGAGGTCGGCAAGCAGCTGCTGATGACGCGCGGCTGCCTGACCACGTTCTCGATCGCCAACGACGTCGCGAAGTACTTCGCGATCCTGCCGGCGATGTTCATGGTGGCGTTCCCGGAGATCGCGCCGCTCAACGTCATGGGCCTCACCTCGCCGCAGAGCGCGATCCTCTCGGCGGTGATCTTCAACGCGCTCATCATCGTCGTGCTCATCCCGCTCGCGCTGCGCGGCGTGCGCTACCGGCCGCTCGGCGCCGCCGCGCTCCTGCGCCGCTCGCTCCTGATCTACGGCGTCGGCGGCGTCATCGCGCCCTTCGTCGGCATCAAGCTCATCGACATGGTCCTGAGCCTCGTCGGGCTCGTCTAAGGAGGACTGCCTTGAAGAAGGAGCTCGTCATCGCACTTCGCATGACCGCTGGCGACCCTCGTGCTCACCGGCCTCGTCTACCCGCTGGCCGTCACCGGGCTCGCCCAGGTGCTCTTCCCGTAGCGGGCGAACGGCAGCCTCGTCTCGGCCCAGGGACGTGTCGTGGGCTCCGAGCTGATCGGCCAGGGCTTCACGAGCCCGGCCTACTTCCAGTCGCGCCCCTCGGCGGCGGGCGCGCCGGCTACGACGCCGCGAACTCGGCGGGATCGAACCTGGGGCCCGACGTCGCAGAAGCTGCGCGACCGCATCGCGGCGGACGTCACGCGGCTGCGCGCGGAGAACCCGCAGGCGCCGCCCGAGGTGCCCGCCGAGCTCGTCACGACCTCGGCGAGCGGGCTCGACCCGCACCTCTCGCCGGAGGCCGCTCGCTGGCAGGTGCCGCGCGTGGCCGCGGCGCGCGGCGTCGCCGCGGGCGACGTCGGCGCCCTCGTCGACGCCAGGACGGAAGAGCGCACGTTCGGCTTCCTGGGCGAGCCTCGGGTCAACGTGCTGCTGCTGAACCTCGACCTGGACGAGCGCTTCGGCCCGCCAAAGGAGCAGGCGCCCGCGACCACGCCGGCGAGCCAGGGAGCTGCGCGATGAGCGACGACTCGGATCGTCTCTTCTACCTGGGCGCGGGGCCGATCGCCGCGATCCTGCTCGGCGTGCTGCTGATCCCGGCCCGCGGCTTCACCAGCGCCTCGAACTTCACGTTCCTGTTCCTGGCGCTCACGATCGTGGCCGCCGAGTTCGGCGGCCGCGGCCCGGCCGTGGCCACGGCGGTGGTCTCGGCCCTGAGCCTCGACTTCTTCCTGACCCAGCCCTACCTGCACCTCGCGATCGCCGACAAGCACGACCTGATCGCGACGCTCGGCATGGCCGGCTGCGGCCTGCTGGTGGCGACGTTCGCTTCGTCGCGCGGGCGCGGGCGCGAAGTGAAGCGGCGCTGCCGATCGCGAACGGTAGTAGTCTCCACGCGAGGCCGAGGTGAGCGACGAGAGGCCGGACCCCGACGCCCTGCTGCAGCGCGTCCGGCGCGACGAGGCCGACGCGAAGCGCGGACGCCTCAAGATCTTCTTCGGCGCCGCCCCCGGCGTCGGCAAGACCTACGCCATGCTCGAGGCGGCGCGCGCCAAGCGCGCCGCGGGTGTCGACGTGGTGATCGGCTGGGTCGAGACGCACCGGCGGGCCGAGACGGCGGCGCTCGCCGAGGGCTTCGAGCGGCTGCCGCCGCGCGAGGTCGAGCACCGCGGCGTGCGGCTCCTGGAGTTCGACATCGACAAGGCGCTCGCGCGCAAGCCCGGCGTGCTGCTGCTCGACGAGCTCGCGCACACGAACGCGCCGGGCGCGCGCCACCCCAAGCGCTGGCAGGACGCGCGCGAGCTGGTCCAGGCCGGCATCGACGTCTGGACGACACTCAACGTCCAGCACCTCGAGAGCGTGAACGACCTCGTCGAGCGCATCACCGGAGTCGTGGTGCGCGAGACGCTGCCCGACCGCCTGCTCGACGAGGCGGACGAGGTCGAGTTCGTGGACCTGCCGCCCGAGGACCTGCTGCGCCGGCTCGAGGAGGGCAAGGTCTACCTGCCCGACCAGGCCGCGCGCGCGGTCAAGCAGTTCTTCCGCAAGGGCAACCTGACGGCGCTCCGCGAGCTGGCGCTGCGGCGCACGGCCGAGCACGTGGACGCAGCCGTCCAGGACTATCGGCGCGATCACGCGATCGAGGCGCACCTGGCCGATCGCGGAGCGGCTGCTGGTCTGCATCCGGCCGAACCCCGACAGCGGCCGGCTGGTGCGCGCCGCGCGCCGGCTCGCGACGCGGCTGCGCGCCGAGTGGATCGTGGCCTGGGTCGAGAGCCCCGGCCAGCCGACGCTCAGCGCCGCCGAGCGCGGCCACCTGGCCGCCGCCTTCGAGCTCGCCGAGCAGCTCGGAGCCGAGACGGCGAGCGTCTCGGGCGCGAGCATCCCGAGCGCCGTGCTGCAGCTCGCGCGCGAGCGCAACGTCAGCCAGATCGTCGTCGGCAAGCCGCGCCGGAGCGCGGGGCGCTCGCTGCTGCGGGGGTCGCTGGTCGACGCGATCGTGAAGCTGAGCGGCGACATCGACGTCTTCATCGTCACCGGCGAGGAGGCGCGAGCGGCCGGCTCCGGCTCTCGCGGCCCGGCGCTCGCGCCCGATCGGATACGCCTTCGCGGCGCTCGTGGTGCTCGCCGCGAGCCTGGTGTCGTGGGCGATGGGGGGCCGCTTCGACAAGCTCAACCTGGCGATGGTGTACCTGCTCGGGATCGTGTTCGTCGCGACGCGCTACGGCCGCGGCCCCTCGCTGCTCGCCGTGCTGCTGAGCGTCGCGGCGTTCGACTTCTTCTTCGTCCCGCCGCACCTCACCTTCGCCGTCTCCGACACGCAGTACCTCGTGTCCTTCGCCGTGATGCTGGTGGTCGGCCTGCTGGTGAGCACGCTCGCGGCGCGCGTGCGCGAGGCCGCCGAGTTCGCGCAGAACCGCGAGCGCCGCACCCAGGCGCTCTTCGCGCTGAGCCGCGAGCTCGCGGGCCCGCTCGCGCCGCGCGAGCTCGCCCGGATCGGCGCGCGGCACGTCTCCGACCTGCTGCGCTCGGCCGCGGTGCTGTTCCTGCCCGCGCACGGCCGCGGGCTCGAGCCGGTGGGGCGACGCGGTGCCGGCCTTCGCGCGCGACCCGCACGAGCACGCGGTGGCGCAGTGGGCCTTCGACCACCGGCAGGCGGCGGGCGCCGACACCGACACGCTGCCGGGAGGCGGAGCGCTCTACGAGCCGCTGGTGTCGGGCGACGAGTGCCTGGGCGTCCTGGGGATCGAGCTCTCGCCGAGCGTGCGGCCGCTGCCGCCGGACCAGCGCGAGCTGGTGCGGGCGCTGGCGCCGGCAGCTCGCGGGCCCGCTCGAGCGCACGCGCCTCGCCGAGAGCGCGAGCGCGGCGCGGCTCGCCGCGGAGAGCGAGCGCCTGCGCAGCACGCTCTTGAGCTCGGTGTCGCACGACCTGCGCACGCCGCTCGCCGCGATCACCGGCGCGGCGAGCGGGCTGGTGGTCGAGCCGGAGCCGCCGCCCGCGCTGCGGCAGGAGCTGGCGGCGACGGTGCTCGAGGAGGCGGAGCGGCTCAACCGGCTGGTGGGCAACCTGCTCGACATGACGCGGCTCGAGGCCGGGACGCTCGAGCCCAAGCGCGAGTGGCACTCGCTCGAGGAGCTGGTCGGGGGAGCGCTGGCGCGCGTCGAGCGCTACGCCGGCGGCCGCGCGCTCGAGGCGCAGGTCGCTGCCGACCTCCCGCTGGTGCCGATCGACGGCGTGCTGGTCGAGCAGGCGCTCGTGAACCTGCTCGAGAACGCGCTGCGCCACGGCGGCCGGGAGGGCGCCGTTCGCGTCTCGGCGCGGCGCGACGGCGCGTCGCGCGCTCGTGGAGGTGAAGGACGACGGCCCGGGCTTCCCGCCGGGCGAGGCGGAGCGGCTCTTCGACAAGTTCTACCGCGCGCGCGGGCGGGCCGGGCGCGGGGCTCGGGCTCGCGATCGCGCGCGCGATCGTGACCGCGCACGGCGGCCGGATCTGGGCGCAGGCGGGCGAGCCGCGCGGCGCCACCTTCGCCTTCACGCTGCCGCTCGGCGACGCGCCGCCGCCGCCCGCGCCTCCGGCACAGGAGGCCTGAGGTGGCGGCCGAGACGGTCGGCCCGCAGCCGCTCGTCCTGGTGGTCGAGGACGAGCCGCAGCTGATGCGCTTCCTGCGCGCGACGCTGCCCGCCCACGGCTACCGCGTGGCCGAGGCCGTTACCGGGAGCTCAGGCGCTGGTCGAGGCCCAGACGCGCCAGCCCGACCTGGTGCTGCTCGACCTCGGGCTGCCGGACCTCGACGGCATCGAGGTCACGCGGCGGCTGCGCGAGTGGACGAGCGTGCCGATCGTGGTCGTCTCGGCGCGCGGCCAGGAGCGCGACAAGGTGCAGGCGCTCGACGCCGGCGCCGACGACTACCTGACGAAGCCGTTCGGCACGGACGAGCTGCTCGCGCGCATGCGCGTCGCGCTGCGCCACGCGGCGCGCGTCGCGGGCGGCGGCGGCGACAGCGTCTACGAGGCGGGCGAGCTGCGCGTCGACCTCGGCGCGCGCCTCGTCTACCGCCGCGGCGAGGAGGTGCGCCTCACGCGCACCGAGTACCGGCTGCTCGCCGCGCTCGTGCAGCACGCGGGCAAGGTGCTCACGCACCGCCAGCTGCTGCGCGAGGTGTGGGGCCCGGGCGCCTCGAGCGAGACGCACTACCTGCGCGTCTACATGGCGCAGCTGCGGCACAAGCTCGAGGACGATCCCGCGCGCCCCCGGCACCTGCTGACCGAGACCGGCGTCGGCTATCGGTTGCGGGTCGACTGAGCCCAGTCGTACTCACTGCCGCATGTCGAATCGCACCGTGACCGTGAGGACGAAGCCGGTCGGCTCGCCGTTCAGCAGCAGCGGCTGGTAGCGCCACTGCCGCACGGCGGCGACCGCGGCCTCGTCGAAGAGCGGGTGGCCGCGCTCGACGCGGACGCGCGCGACCTCGCCGCGCGCATCGACCTCGGCCTCGAGCTGCACGGTCGCCGACACCCGCGCGGCCGCGGCGATCGCCGGATACGCCGGATCGACGCGGCGGACGAGACGCGGCGCGGCGATCCCGCCGCCGATGCGGACGACGCGCGGCGGCGGAGGCGGCGCGCTCGTCGGAAGGTCGCCGATCACGGACCCGACACCGTCCGGGACTCCGCCGACGACGCCGTCGCTGTCGCCAACGACGTCTTCGATTCCGAAGAGTGCCTGCGTCCTCGGGCACGAGCTCGGTCTGCGATGGGCGGCGCGACGAACGCGGTCTCGAGCGGGCTTCTGCGTCTGGTTGCGCCGACGGGCGCGTCGACCCGGACGGTGCAGGCGGCGGCGGAGGAGGCGCGAGCGCGAGCGGTCGGCAGGACGGTTATGACTCGGCCCTGGCTCGGCATGCGCCTCCGCAAGGAAGAGCGGCAGCGCCACGACCGAGAGCGCCAGACCGGCGTGAAGGACGAGCGACACGACGAAGGTGGTTCCCCGACGTCCCGCGTGGCTCATGAGCATCACCTCGCACCCTTGGACGCCGGTTTTGTCGCGGGCGATCCCTCGTAGCGCAAACGCGTGGCGCGCAGTTCCTGCGCCTCGTCCTCGAGCTGCAGGGCCTGGGGCGCGATTTTCGCGCCGCTTCGAGCCGGCCTGAGCGGCACCGGGCTTCGTGCCGAAAGGCCGGAGTAGTCCGTTTGTACGGTGCCTCAAGGCTTTGCGCGACGAGGCGCCGGAGGGAGCCCGAACGAGGGGGCTTCGGCATGGGCGTTGCTCAGCCAGTGGATGAACGGAGGCAGCATGAACGGCCAGCTGGTCGAAAGCCGCAAGTGGAGCGACGAGCAGGAGCGCGACGTGCTCGACGTGCTGTCGCAGAGCGACGCGCCGGCGCTCGCCACCGACGCCACCGGCCACGTCGTCTTCTGGAATCACGCCGCCGAGCTGCTCCTCGGCCGAGGCGGCCGACAGGTGATGGGCCGGCGCTGCTACGACGTCGTGGGCGGCCGCGACGTCTTCGGAAACCGCTTCTGCCACGAGAACTGCGCAGTACTCTCGATGTCGCGCAAGGGCGAGTCCGTGCGTCCGTTCGAGCTCCTGCTCGGCTCCGGCGCGCCGAAGGCGGAGCAGCCCGTCCACGTCACGGTGCTCAAGGTGCCGGGCGAGCGCCCGGATGCCTACACGCTCGTCCACGTCCTGCAGCCGATCGACCGCGCCGCCCGCCTCGCGCGCGCGCTCGAGCAGCTCGGCGCGGAGAGGACGGAGCCGGTCGCGCCGAGCGGCGGCCCGCGAATCGCCCCGACCGAGCCACAGCACGCCTCGAGCGACGCGCCGCCGCTCACCGTGCGCGAGAAGGAGATCCTGCGCTCGGTCGCCCTGGGCCTGCCGAACAAGGAGATCGCGCGCCAGCTCGGGATCAGCCTCGCCACGGTCCGCAACCACGTCCACAACATCCTCGAGAAGCTCGAGGTCCACTCCAAGCTGGAGGCGACGTCGCTGGCGTTCCGCCAGGGCTGGGTGAGCGCGCCGCACCGCTAGCGCCCGGCGTGCCGGGTGCCGCGCCAGCCGGGTCATGGCAGGTCGAAGTCCACGATCACCGGCAGGTGGTCGCTCGCCACGCGCGACAGCGCGAGCCGGCACTGGCGCGCGGCCACGAGCCGGAGCGGCCCGCGGTAGTAGACGCGGTCGAGGGCGCCCTGCGGGAAGAACGAGGGGAAGGTGGCGACCGCGCGCTCGCGCGCGTCGTTGCCGCCGGTCGCCGAGCGGAAGCCCAGCATCTCGACGAAGAGCGGCCGCAGCAGCGAGCGCCAGTCGTTGGTGTCGCCCGCCACGAGCGTCGCGACGCCGAACGGCAGCGCCGCGAACTCCTTCGAGCGCACCAGCAGCGAGACCTGCCGCTCGCGCTCGCGCGCGGAGAGCCCGAGGTGCAGGTTGAAGACCTCGAGCCTGCGCGTGGCGCCCGACGGCGTCTTGATCGCGATCCGCGTGTGCTGGCAGCCGCGCCGGCGCATGAAGCCGATCGTGAGGTCGATGTTGCGCTCGCGCCGGATCGGCCAGCGGCTGAGCGTGGCGTTGCCGTAGCGCCCCTTGCGCAGCCGCACGTTGTGGCCGATCGCGAAGTGCTCGAAGCCGAGCGCCTTCGCCAGCTCGCGCGCGAGGTCCAGCTCGCGCGAGCGCGGCGCGCCCTCGTCGACCTCCTGGAGCATCGCGATGTCGGGGTTGTAGTACTCGATGATCGAGGCGACGCGCTCGGGGCGGAAGCGGCGGTCGACGCCGATCGCGCGGTGGATGTTGTAGGACAGGACGCGGAGTCGCACCTGCTCCGAGAATAGCAGACGCCCGCCGCGGCCCGTGCGATCCCTCGCCGAGCTCGCGGCTGGCGTGGGCCCTCGTCAGCGGCCGTTCCGTGGCTCCGCGGCCAATGCGGTAGGCTTACGGGCGATGGCACGGTTCCGGCTCGACCTCGAGTACGTCGGCACGCGCTACTCCGGCTGGCAGATCCAGAAGAACGCGCGCACGGTGCAGGGGGCGCTGCACGAGGCCGTGCGCGCGGTCGCCAAGCGCACCGACTTCGAGAGCTACGGCGCGGGGCGCACCGACGCCGGCGTCCACGCGCTGCAGCAGGTGGCCCACCTCGACCTCGAGACCCGGCTGCCGCCCGAGACGCTGCGGCGGGCGCTCAACGACGAGCTGCCGGCCGACATCGTCCTGCTGCGCGTCCAGAAGGTGACGCGCCAGTTCCACGCGCGCCACTCGGCGGTCGCCCGCGCCTACCTCTACCAGATCTCGCGCCGCCGCACGGCCTTCGGCAAGCCGTTCGTGTGGTGGATCAAGGACGCGCTCGACGTCGCCGCGCTCGCGGCGACCGCGCGCGTGTTCGAGGGGATGCACGACTTCGCCTCCTACTCCGACGCGCGGGGCGGTGCTTCGGAGCGCGACGCGCGCGTCAAGATCGAGCGCGTGCAGGTCGTCGAGGAGGGGGAGCTGCTGCTCGTGCGCGTGCTCGGCTCGCACTTCCTCTGGAAGATGGTGCGGCGCATGGTCGGCGTGCTGGCGGAAGTCGGCCGCGGCGGCCTCACAGCCCGCGGACGCCGAGCGTTTCCTGCGCGAGCCGTCCGACGTTCCGGCGACGCTCACCGCCCCGCCTTCGGGCCTCTTCCTCGAATGCGTCCTCTATGAAGGCGACGCGCCGCCCGGGCCGATCCGGCCGGTGCTGAACCTGTAGGCTCGATGGACGAGATGAGCAGGTTCGCCGGCGAGCGTCACGACCGCTTGAACTCGTCCCGGAACGAGTGGCGTGTTGCCGACGCAAGCATCACCGCTGGCACGTTCGAGACGAGGTTCGACAGCACGACGGTGATGGGGAACAGGAACCGCACGTCGGCGAGGTCGACACCCACGGCGCGCAGCGAGCCGCTCGCGCGCGCCGTGCAGGCCGAGCCTCGGCCATCGGCGTGGTTCACCTACGAAGAGGCCGATGAACAGCACCAGCAGGTGCCAGTCCACAAGCCCGATCAGGTCACGCGAGGCCATGCCGCCGGCTCATCAGCAGGAGCGCCGCACCGCCGAGCGCCAGCACCTCGCGCGGCACTCGGTGCGAACAGGAAGCCGAGCACGAGCAGCGCCTAGGATCGCGAGGCCCTTTCGCCGTCTGCCACGCGTCGAACGGCGGCGTCTCGACCTGCGGGCGCCTCACGGTCGCTCGCCCAGCGGCCGCGCACCGCGAGCCAAATCAGGAGCCAGACGATGCCGAGCCCCACGAGCGCCGGCACGCAGGGCGTCGGCGAGGAAGCCGGCGAACGAGAGCCGCAGCGTCTGCCCGATCAGCATGTTCTGCTGCCGCTCAGCGCAGTTGCCACGGAGCGATGTCGTTCAGCCGAGCATCGGCGAGCGCGACGAGGACGAGCGACGACGAGGACGAGCGTGTCCAGGGTCAGGAGCCCTTGAGCCGCGCGAGCCGCCGCAGCCCTTCGTCGAGCGTCGCGTCGTCCTTGCAGAAGGCGAAGCGCACCAGGTGGCGGCAGCCGCCCCTCCGCGGCGAAGGCGCTCACGGGGATCGCCGCCACGCCGACTCTCTCGACGAGCGACAGGCAGAACTCGCGCCCGTCCTCGAAGCCGAGCGGCCGCACGTCGGCGAGCGCGAAGTAGGTGCCCTCGGGCCGCCGTACGCCGAAGCCGGCGGCCTCGAGCCCGTCGCAGAGGCGGTCGCGGCGGCTGCGGTAGTCGTCGCGCAGCTCGCGGTAGTACGCGTCCGGCGCTGCGAGCCCGGCCGCGATCGCGTGCTGGAACGGTGTCGCGACCGCGAAGGTGACGAACTGGTGCACGGCGCGCACCGCCGCGGTGAGCGGCGGCGCGGCGCAGGCCCAGCCGATCTTCCACCCCGTCAGGCTGAAGGTCTTGCCTCCCGACGAGATCGTGACCGTGCGCTCGCGCATCCCGGGCAGCGTGGCGAGCGGGACGTGCTCGCCCTCGTAGACGATGTGCTCGTACACCTCGTCGGTGACGACCACGAGGTCGTGCCTGACGCAGAGCGCCGCGATCTCGGAGAGCTCCGCGCGCGTGAAGACGCGGCACGCCGGGTTGCCGGGCGAGTTGAGCAGCAGCAGCCGCGTGCGGGGCGTGATCGCGCGCTCGAGCGCCGCGCGGTCGAGGCGGAAGTCCGGAGCCGCGAGCGGCACCACGCGCGCCTCGGCCTGCGCGAGCGCGATCCCCGGCAGGTAGGCGTCGTAGAAGGGCTCGAACACGATCGCCTCGTCGCCCGCGTCGAGCAGCGCGCCGATCGTGGCGCAGAGCGCCTCGGTCGCGCCCGCGTGGATCGTGATCTCGCTCGCCGGGTCGTACGAGAGGCCGTAGAAGCGGCGCTGGTGGTCCGCGACCGCCTGCTGCAGCGCCGGCAGGCCCGGCATCGGCGAGTACTGGTTGTGGCCCGCGCGCGTCGCCTCGATCGCCGCCTGCTTCACGAACTCGGGCCCGTCGAAGTTCGGGAAGCCCTGGCCGAGATTGATGGCGTCGTGCTTGCGGGCGAGCGCCGTCATCTCCGCGAAGATCGAGGTGCCGAAGCCCGCGAGGCGGCGCGTGAGCACAGGCCGGTCCATGTGCCGCGAGTTTACCGCGAGCCGAACGAGCGCCATGACTCTCTGCCGTTCGAAGCCGTGGCCATCGTCTCCGCGGGGACTCGTGCTCGACCCACCCCCGACGGCACGACGGCACCGTGGGCCCTCGGCAGCGAGTCCCCGCTACCCGTGGCTCTCAGCCGTCGAAGCGTGGCATCGTCTCCGCGGGGACTCGTGGTTGACCGACGAGTGACTACTTGAGCTGACTCGCCCCGGGGCGAGTTGTCGGTGGCCGACTCGTTACCTTCGGTTACTCGTTCCAGAACGAGTCGCCGAACGGCAGATGCCGGCTCGAAGACGGAACGCGGCTCGGATTGCGCGTCGTCCGGGGCGCGGGGAGAATCACCGTGCCGTCTTCATCCTATGGAGCGAACGTGAAGAACTGGATCGCCACTGCACTCGTCCTGTCGCTCGCAACCACTCTCGCCACGGCGGCGCTGCAGGAAGCCAAGCCCGAAGCGAAGCCGACGCCCAGGCCCGAAGCCAAGCCCGAAGCAAGGGCGAAGCAAGCCCGAACGAAGGGCGAAGCCAAGCCCGAGCCGAAGGCCGAAGCCAGCGACAAGAGCAACAAGGACGACAAGGACGACAAGGACAAGAAAGAGGACGACAAGCCCAAGGTCCCCTGGTCGGCCGACGCTGGTCCGGCCTGACGCTCCGCGGGATCGGCCCGGCCCTCACCTCCGGCCGCATCGCCGACCTCGCCGTCGACCCGACCGACCAGCAGCGCTGGTACGTCGCCGTCGCCTCCGGCGGCGTCTGGAAGACCGACCAACGCCGGCACCACCTGGACGCCCGTCTTCGACGACGAGGGCTCGCTACTCCATCGGCTGCGTCGCGCTCGACCCGAACGAACCCGAACGTCGTCTGGGTCGGCACCGGCGAGAACAACAGCCAGCGCAGCGTCGGCTACGGCGACGGCGTCTACAAGTCGATCGACGGCGGCAAGATCGTGGAAGAACGTCGGCCTCAAGAACTCCGAGCACATCGGCAAGATCGTCATCGACCCGCGCGACTCCGAACGTCGTCTACGTCGCGGCGCAGGGGCCGCTCTGGGCGCCCGGCGGCGACCGCGGCCTCTACAAGACGACCGACGGCGGCAAGACCTGGAACGCGGTCCTCGACGATCAGCGAGAACACCGGCGTCACCGACGTCGTCCTCGACCCGCGCAATCCCGACGTGCTGCTCGCCGCCGCCTACCAGCGCCGCCGCCACGTCTGGACGCTCATCAACGGCGGCCCCGAGTCGGCGCTCCACAAGTCGACCGACGGCGGCAAGACCTGGACGCAAGCTCACGAGCGGCCTGCCCGAAGGAGGAGATGGGCCGCATCGGCCTCGCCATCGCGCCGGCCGACCCCGACATCGTCTACGCCATCGTCGAGGCGGCGCGACAAGACGGGCGGCATCTTCCGCTCGCACCGACCGCGGCGAGACCTGGGAGAAGCGCAGCGACTACGACCGGCCAGGCCGCAGTACTACAGCGAGATCTGTCGTCGACCCGCAAGAACGCCGACCGCGTCTACTCGATGGACGTCTTCATCCAGGTCTCCGACGACGGCGGCAAGACCTTGCGCAACGCTCGGCGAGCAGCTACAAGCACGTCGACAACCACGCGATCTGGATCGACCCCGACGACACCGACCACTACCTGCGTCGGCTGCGACGGCGGCCTCTACGAGAGCTTCGACCGCGGCGCCACCTGGCAGTTCATCGCCAACCTGCCGATCACCCAGTTCTACGACGTCGCCGTCGACGACGCGCGGCCCGTTCTACAACGTCTACGGCGGCACGCAGGACAACTTCACGCTCGGCGGCCCGTCGCGCACCCGCAGCGCGCACGGCATCACCAACGCCGACTGGTTCGTCACCCTGGGCGGCGACGGCTTCCAGCTGCAGCGTCGACCCGAGGACCCGAACATCGTCTACGCCGAGTCGCAGTACGGCGTGCTCGTGCGCTTCGACCGGCGACCGGCGAGACGCGTCGACATCCAGCCGCAGCCGGCGCCGGGCGAGCCGCCGCTGCGCTGGAACTGGGACTCGCCGCTCATCATCAGCCCGCACTCGCCACACGCGGCTCTACTTCGCCGCCAACAGCGCTCTTCCGCAGCGACGACCGCGGCGACTCCTGGAAGCCGGTCAGCCGCGACCTCACGCGCCAGCTCGACCGCAACAAGCTGCCGGTCATGGGCAAGGTCTGGGGCGTCGGACGCGGTCGCCAAGCACGCCTCGACCTCGTTCTACGGCAACATCGTCGCGCTCGCCGAGTCGCCGCAAGAAGGAGGGGCTGCTCTACGTCGGCACCGACGACGGCCTGGTCCAGGTCACCGAGGACGGCGGCGCAGAACTGGCGCAAGATCGAGAAGTTCCCCGGCGTGCCGGAGCAGCACCTACGTCGCGCGACCTCGTCGCCTCGCAGCACGACGCCGACACCGTCTACGCCGCCTTCGACAACCACAAGATCGGCGACTTCAAGCCCTACCTGCTGCAAGAGCGCCGACCGCGGCAAGACCTGGACCTCGATCGCCGGCGACCTGCCGGCGCGCGGCACGGTCTGGCCGATCGCCGAGGACCACGTCGACCCGAACCTGCTCTTCGCCGGCACCGAGTTCGGCCTGTTCTTCACCCTCGACGGCGGCAAGAAGTGGATCCGGCTCAAGGGCGGCCTGCCGACGATCGCCGTGCGCGACCTGGCGATCCAGAAGCGCGAGAACGACCTCGTGGTCGGCACCTTCGGCCGCGGCTTCTACGTCCTCGACGACTACACGCCGCTGCGCGGTCGCGACGCCGAGCGACGCTCGAGCAGCGAGGCGCGCGCTCTTCCCGGTGCAAGACGGCGCTGGCTGTACATCGCCGCGCACGCCGCTCGGCCTGCGCGGCAAGGCGTTCCTGGGCGAGGCGTTCTTCACCGCGCCCAACCCGCCGTTCGGCGCCGTCTTCACCTACTACCTGAAGGACGAGCTCAAGACGCGCAAGAAGCAGCGCCAGGACGCCGAGAAGGAGGCCGAGAAGAAGGGCGGCGGAGATCGCCTACCCGACGCGCGAGGAGCTGCGCGCCGAGGAGCGCGAGGAGGACCCGGCGATCGTCCTCACCGTCGACGACGCGGAGGGCAACGTCGTGCGCCGGCTGACCGGCCCCGTGAAGGCCGGCATCCACCGCGTCGCCTGGGACCTGCGCTTCCCGCCCGCCAACCCGCACCCGCTGACGCCGCCCCCCGACGGACAACCCGTTCTTCGATCCGCCCGCGGGCCCGCTCGTCGTGCCCGGCCAGTACACGCGTGAGCTTCGCGAAGCGGGTCGACGGCGCGATCAGCGCCGCTCGGCGAGCCGCAGACCTTCGACGTCGAGCCGCTCGGCCTCCAGACGCTGACGGCGCCGGACGGCGCGGCGCTGCTCGCGTTCCAGCGCAAGACGGCGCGCCTGCAGCGCGCCGTGCTCGGCGCGGTCGAGGCCGCCGAGGAGGCGCAGACCCGCCTGAAGGCGGCGAAGAAGGCGCTCGACGACACCCCGGCCGCCGCGCCGGCGCTCGGCACCGAGGCCCGCCGCATCGAGCGCGCGCTCGACGACTGCTGATCGGCCTGCGCGGCGACCGCGTGCTCGCGTCGCGCAACGAGCCGACGCCGATGTCGACCGCCGACCGCGTGGACGCGATCGTCGGCACCCAGTGGTCGGCCACCGTCGCGCCGACGGGAACCAGCCGCAAGGCCTACGCCGACGCCGCGGACGCCTTCGAGAAGCAGCTCGCCACGCTGCGGACGCTCGTCGAGACGGATCTCGCCGCGCTCGAGGCCGCGATGGAGAAGGCGGGCGCGCCCTGGACCCCGGGCCGCGTGCCGACCTGGGTCAAGGAGTAGGGCGAGTACTCCCGCTCCGCTCCACGCTGAACTCGAGCGCGGCCGTCACGCCGCGCGGGCAGCCCGTCCCGGACGACTTTCGTGAGCTTCGTCCCGTTGAGCGAGATGTCCTCGAGCACGGGCGGGAAGTTGCACGCGTCGACCAGCAGGCCCCGATGTCGCGTCCGTAGAGCCGCAGCGGCGTGTTCGTCGGCACCTGCAGCAGGACGCCCTCGTAGCGGCCCGGCGCGGCCTCGGCGAGCCGCAGCGTGTCCGCGCCCCAGAGCGGCACCACGGCCTGCAGCCCCGCGGGCGCATTGTGGTGCGCGCATCCCGGGTAACAGATGTTGCCGATGTCGGGACACCCGGCCGGCAGCCGCGAGACGTAGGCGACGCGCACGTTCACGAACGCCGGCCCGTTCGTGCTGGAGTCGCTCGCCGCAGGAGCCCGCGAAGCGCAGCCGCGAGCGAGAGCGATGGCCCAACAGCGTGCGACGGGGGAGCATGAGACCAGTGTAGGCCACGGCCCCGGCCCTGACGATCCAATGCCAAGGATCCCGCGGACCTGTCCTGCACCGCCCGTCGCTACGCTTCAGCCGCTCTCCGTCGGGTCCGCGAGGTGTCCATGGATGACGAACCTGTTCCGGCACGCGTGCACCTCTCAGCCTGACCGGCAGCCATCGGCCGATCCCGTCCCGCTCGGCTCGCCGCGCGACGGCCCGCCTCACGCGGCGGGAGGTGCATTCCTGTGGCGTTCTGCTGCCGAGCGGAGAGCTTCCCCGATACGCGTTCTCGATCGCGTGCGTCCGCCGGCCGCCACTACAGCCCACGCACGGAGAAGGCCTACCTTGGCTGGATCCGCCGCTTCGTCCGCTTCACGGCGGCCGCCACCCGGAACGATGGGAGCGCCCGAAGTCGCGCGCTACCTCGCGCACCTCGCGATCCGGCCACGTCAGCGCCTGCACCCAGAACCAGGCCTTCAGCGCCCTGATCGTTCCTGTACCGCGACGTGCTCGGCCGCCCGATCGCCGGCCTCGAGGACATGGCGCGCGCCAAGCGGCCGATCCGCGCTCCCGCTCGTCCTTCGCGCGCGGGAGGTCCAGGCGGTCCTGGCGGGACATGCGCGGCGCGCCGGGCTCATGTGCGTCGCTCATGTACGGCAGCGGCCTGCGGCTGCTCGAGTGCTGCCGCCTGCGGGTCAAGGACGTCGACTTCGCCCGCGGCGAGATCATCGTGCGCGACGGCAAGGGACGCAAGGACCGGGTGACGGTGCTCCCGCGCCGGCTGCGCCGATCCTGCGCGCAGCACCTCGAGCGCGTCCAGCGCCCAGCACCGCCGACGATCTCGCAGGCACGCTGGCTACGTCGCGCTGCCCGACGCGCTCGACCGCAAGTACCCGAGCGCGCCGCGCGAATGGGCCTGGCAATGGGTGTTCCCGGCGCGACCGCATCTACGCCGACCCCGCGACCGGCGCAGAGGCGCCGCCACCACCTCCACGAGTCCGTCGCTGCAGCGCGCTTCGCCGCCGCCGTGCGCGCGGCCGGGCTCGCGAAGCCCGCGACCTGCCACACCCTGCGCCACTCCTTCGCGACCCACCTCCTCGAGAGCCGGCTACGACATCCGCACCATCCAGGAGCTGCTCGGCCACAGCGACGTCGCCACGACCATGATCTACACCCACGTCCTGAACCGCGGCGGCCGCGGCGTCCGCAGCCCCCCTGGACACCCCGGAATGACCCCGTTCGTTTATCCAACTATCCCGACAAGGATATTTTCCTGCACGACGAGCAAGACAATCGCGAGCCCAGTCCTGTCAGTACTTTGTCGCCCACCACGCCGACTCCCTTGCCTCTGGCATTCGTTTATCCGATTATCCAGTCCGCATACTAAGTGTTGCGGACTTGTGGCGGGAGCGCGGGATGAAGGCATCGGTCTTTGTAGGGGCGAGCGTGGATGGCTTTATCGCTCGGCTGAATGGCGATCTCGATTGGCTACCGCACGATGCTGAGCCTCGCGGCTACGACCAGTTCATTGCATCCGTCGACACCATCGTCATCGGCCGGAAGACGTTTGAGATCGTTCTGGGGTTCGACGCGTGGCCATACGGCAAGAAGCTGGTTGTAGTCCTGAGCAGCCAGCAAGTCGACGTGTCGTCGCGGTTTCCCGCGGAGGCGTCGTTGAGCAAATGGGGGGCTCGCCGGCAGACATCGTTTCGACCTCACTGCTCGTGGGGTGCAGCACCTCTACGTAGACGGTGGCATCACGATTCAACGCTTCCTCCGGGCCGGCCTTGTCGATCGTCTGGTCATCACGCGCGTCCCGGTGCTCATTGGCGAGGGCATTCCGTTGTTCGGGATCGTGCCGAAGGACATCCCACTGCGTCACGTCGCGACGCGGTCCTATCCGAGCGGCCTAGTCCAGAGCGAGTATGAAGTCGGAGCCGCCTAACAAGGAGTTGAAGCTGACGAAGCCGAGCATGATGGAGCTTCGCAGCTTGACTCCAGTGTTCGGCAGACCTGCTTGCCTTTTGATCAAGCGAGGGCGTAACCTGTTTCCCTAAGAGTTCGCACACTACGTGAGAGGTCCTGGCAGACGTTGGCGCAGTCTACATACACTGCTCCGGACCCCATCGTGTTTTTTTCCATGCGGTCAACTGGATCAGCTTATCAGGGGTTTCTCGGGAGCTCGGCCCTCAAGCCGCTTCTATGTGGGCCATCGCTAGACTATTTGCTGCGTGCGGAAAGGATATGGCAAGAAGACGAGAGTGCTAAGAAGCATTCATCGCAAGGCATGGTTCCCGGACTCTCTCCCAGCATGTCTTGGACGACGGCGACATCACGATCTGGACTGCGTACACGCTAACGGACGTGTGCTCCACATCGCTGCACTTCGGAGAGCGGTGTCTTACGATCGTCGATGGCGATCAGGTGAAGACAGCCCAAGGCACGACTACTGGCCCGGTGGCGCCCACTTTAGCAGACTCGTAACGCTAGCCGCCGTCCCCTAGCGCAACACTAAAGAGGGGAGAGACACGAGTGCTGCCGAACAAAGAGTTGAAGCTGACGAAGCCCGAGCATAATGGAGCTTCGCAGCTTAACTCTGTGTTGGACGGACCTAGAGTGTGAAGATGGGCATAGAAGCGGTACTGGACGCTGGCTGAACTGGGCGAACTGTTTCGCTGTTTCAGCCGGATGCCGTGCGCTGCGGCGCAGTCCTCAGGTGTGTCCGGGCTGCCCGTGGCGAGGGCCGGTTCATCCGGAGGAAGAATCGCGAGGCATTCTGTGGTGTCACTCTCCAAGCCTGGCCAGCGGACGAGTTCTCGTTGACATGCACTTACGAGTGGCCGGCGGAAGTTCGCACGGTAGAGGCTGAGGACCTCGATCGAGCTCTATTGCAGGGCGTGGTGGAAGGGGCTGGCCAAACGGGAAACCCGTGGCGTGCAAGTATGTGTGCCCTGCTGTGATCTACCAAGCGGGGCTCACGAATGCTAACGCAGTCCGCGAAGCGGCCAGTTTGGCAGTACAAGACCTCGTCGATCACGGAGAGTGGATCGTCGAAGGTTCGCCACCCAAGGATGCTGCATAGGTCTGCGAGGGAGCGGAGAGCGGCCGTCCAACAAAGAGTTGAAGCTGACGAAGCCGAGCATAATGGAGCTTCGCAGCTTAACTCTGTGTTCGGCCGACTTGAGTAGGTGCACAAGCTGCATTGCGTGTGCTTGAATGTGTCGTCGCGGCTGTGACCTTGACGACAGGCGTCGCCTGGGTGCTCTATCTGGTTCTGTTCGGTAGTGATGCTGGCCTGCCGTTTTTCCCCGAGCTATCGCTCTCGTCTGGGGTGGCGCTGCAGTCCTTGTCCTTTGGGTCTTTCGCGTAATCCTGCACGTTGCCGTCACGCGGCGTGCGCACGAGCACAGGCGCGTTCGCAGGCTCGTTGCGGAGCCAGTCGTCTGCTCATGTGCTTGGCCTTCGTATCGAGCGGCGCCGCCTTCTGGCTGCGCTTCATGCTGAGCCGGTCGCTGCTCAACGACTACGTTACGGCGTCTCCCAGAATTGCGTCTGGCTCACTTAGGCCCGCCGTTCGAGTGGGTTTGTTCTGGCTGCGCGAAGCGGAGGCTTTGCCGCATGGCGTCGTGCGCATGATCACGACAGAATGCGGAGTCGTCGACAGCTGTGGCCTGGGTACAGTCCGACGGGCAGGCCTCCAGTCGTGGGTGAGGATGTCTACAGCTCCTTGGGCGGCGCCTGGTACCAGTGGTATCGCAGGTTCTAGGTTCGCGGTGCGGCCGAACAAGGGGATGAAGCAGACGAGCGTTGAGCATATTGGACGCTCGCAGCTTATCCCCGGTGTTCGGCTGACTCAGGAGGGTGGCGTGGGCGGCTGACGGAATCAACTGCTAGGCCGCTAGCCTCTGCATTGGTCTTCGCCAACTTGTGCCTCGCTCGCCCCGGCTTAGCCCAGTCGCTCGACGGCTGTATGGGCGCTCCCTCAAAGGCCACATCCGTATCAAAGCCAGCGGTCGTCTTCGTCTTTCCCTGCTATGTCGCGGGCGACACCTTCCTGGCCCCAGATCCTCGAGAACCAGAGTTCGAACGCGATCAGCAACTCCGCGCGCAGGCCCGACGCCTTCGCGACCTCCTGTCGACTTCAGGTGTTCAAGTCCTGGAAGCCTCCGGAGCACTTAACCTGCAGTTCGTCTCTCCAAGCAACGCAGTCAAGGCAGTGCACACGAAACAGTACTGGCGAGGCGTTCTGGTCCACTGCCCTGGGCAGAGCCTCAAGAAGCTCAAGGTGCCGGGCACTCCGCCTCCTGACACCGCCATCCTTGGGCCGCTCGACACCTGTGGTCATCAGGCAGGGCAACCCAAGTCGCCCCGGCGTGGTTGGAGAATCGCGGTGCAGCCGAACAAAGAGTTGAAGCTGACGAAGCCGAGCATAATGGAGCTTCGCAGCTTAACTCTGTGTTGGACGGACTGTTGCGTGGTCGAGGAGGCCTGTGAACAACGAGCTCAAGGTCGCGGTTTTCAGCCTGTTCCTCGGCCTGCAATGTCAGGCGTGCTTTTTCGACTTCCCTGTTGACGCGAAGGCGACTGTCCCTGTTGATTCAACGATTCTGGGGACGTGGCGCTGCCTGCGTCTCGACGAGGCGCCCGAGGCCAAGCCCGCGAACTTCGCCGTCAGTCGTCTCGATGACTTCCGCTACTCCATCTCGTTTCAAGAGGACGCGGGTGATCCTGAGCAATACGAGGCGTTCGCATCGGTGGTCAAAGGTAAGACGATTTTGAATGTTAAGGTGCCGGATGCAAAGGCCGACGTTAAGCCATGGACCCTGGTGGCCTATTCATTCCTCCGACGACCACATTGTTCAGGTGTACATGGTCGACGAGAAGAAGCTGAGTGGTGCAGCCAGTTCGTCGCTGACCCTCCGACGAGCGGTCGAGAACACCATCCAGCACGGTCTGTTCGAGGACTGGTGCGTATGCGTGAGAGCCAAGAGCTAGCTTGGGGCGACTCGGAATCACGAAGCCGTCCAACAAGGGGATGAAGCAGACGAAGCCAAGCATATTGGAGCTTCGCAGCTTATCCCCAGTGTTCGGTGGACACTCGAGGCTACAGTCGCTCGACCGGCGGAGGGCCGACAGAGATGATGACCCTCGTTCCGAAGCACTGGTTCTCATGGGACTTCACGCTCCGAGACTCCGTCGGTATGCCCTGGGGCGAGGTAGGCCTCTCGTCGTGGCGTGAGCGAGGGTCGGTTACAGTAGGCGGCCAGCCGTACAAAGTCGCCCGGCAGGGCTCTGCTCGGGCCGTTCGTCCTTAGCGGTCCAAGCGGCGAGCGCGCGACCGCAATCAAGGGAAGTGCGTTCAGGCAAGAGTTCACGCTCTCCGTTGAGGAGCGCACCTACGTCCTGAAGCGTCTCTCGGTTTGGCGTCGTGAGTTCGGGCTGTTTGCCGATGGAGTCCGGGTCGGGTCCGTTGCACCAGAGGCTTGGTTCAGCCGTCGAGCTCGCGTCGACCTTCCGGACCAGATGCCCGGTTGGGGTCGCGCATTTGCGGTTTGGCTGACCCTGCTCCTCTGGAAGCGCGACTCGGATAGCAGCTCCGTGGCGGCCAGTTCGTAGGTATCCGTGCCGCCGAACAAGGGGATGAAGCAGACGAGCGTTGAGCATATTGGACGCTCGCAGCTTATCCCCAGTGTTGGGCGGACGTAGTTGCGTCATGGGCACTATCGAAGTCCTGAACGTGGACATCACAACGTTGGCGGTTGATGCGATCGTCAACGCGGCAAACCGTGCGCTATCCGGTGGTGGCGGTGTTGATGGCGCCATTCATCGCGCGGCAGGCCCCGAATTGCAGGCGGAATGCCGGAAGGTAGGACCGTGTCCCACCGGCTCGGCGAAGCTGACGGCAGCGTATCGCCTTCCTGCACGCCACGTCATCCATGCTGTGGGTCCGGTATGGGATGGTGGTTCCAAGGGCGAGGATGAACTCTTGGCGTCGTGCTACCGAACCTGCATGCAGATCGCGGTGGCGCACCGGCTCGAGTCGATAGCGTTTCCGGCGATCAGCTGCGGAGCCTATCGGTTTCCTGTTCAACGAGCGGCTGACATTGCGGTCCGCACCGTGCAGCAGGAACTGGGGGGCCAGGCGATCGTCACGCGCGTGGTATTCGCGGTACGCGAGGCAACCGTGGAGGCGGCACTCCGCCGCAGCATGGGTGCTCCGTAATCGTCGCCTCCGTAGAATCGCGGCGCCGCACAACAAAGAGTTGAAGCTGACGAAGCCGAGCATAATGGAGCTTCGCAGCTTAACTCTGTGTTGTGCGGACAGTGGCGAGGTCGACGAGGGCCCGACTAACGGGCGTGCTACCCTAGCCCTTCAAGGCACGCGTACATGGGCGCGATAACGGTACGGCGAACCGTCGTCGGAACGATGAGCGCGCTCGTATTCGCGCTAGGTCTGGCGGCATTCGTTCTGGGGTTCCTTGAGCCGATGTTCTACCCTCTGGCTTGGCTCAGCCTGCTGGGCGGTCTAGTTATCGCCGTGCTTCTTTGGCTAAAGCACAGCCGGTCTTCTCATCCAAGCTTGTCGGACGAGCTCGAGGCACAGCCTGAGGAGCACAGGCCGATTCACCCAAGATAGGTGAGTGTGTACGCTTGGGGCCGACGATGCTGGGCACCTCGAGCCGACAGCGAAGGCCACGCTATGGTAGTGCGATCACGAAGCCGCACAACAAGGGGATGAAGCAGACGAAGCCAAGCGTATTGGAGCTTCGCAGCTTATCCCCAGTGTTCGGCGGACCAGTGACGGGTCCGGAGACTAGCGTGACTGAAGCGGAACTCGTCGAGGCGATCCGAGCCCTGTTCCCTCCAGGGCTTCCGTTGTCTCCTGCCGCCATCATCGCGCATGCGTGTGAGGAGTGTCAGGACGTCTCAGCTAGCTTTGCCGAGCGACAGTGGCCAGAGATCCCCGCAGACGATATCGATGCTCATCACGACTCTCTACCCCTGCTAACGCCGGAGGCCTACCGAGAGTTCTTGCCCGCCTACATGATCCGCGGCCTCGAGCGCCCAGACGACCCGTGTGGACCCAACGATGTCTTGGAGTTCACGACCTACAGCCGACTGCCCGACAACGCTAGCCAGTGGTGGCTGGCACGCGTAGGGGGACTGGACGGAACTGGCAGCTGGCAATCGTCGTCCAGTTTCTGGCACAGGTTGCTCGGCGATCGGCAGACTACTTCGGTCAGCCTCCAGCGGAGGCATCGGCGTATTGGGAATCGCGAGGCCGCCGAACAAGGGGATGAAGCAGACGAAGCCGGCGCAAGCGACGGAGCTTCGCAGCTTATCCCCGGTGTTCGACGGACGCCGACGTCATCTCTGAAGTGACCTGATGCCTGACCAACGGACGCGTCGACGCGCCCCGGTCCGAAGCCGTCGGCCAGCTGCTCGCGAGCGCGAGTTCGACTTGCTCCGTGGCTTCCTGGACATGTTCCAAGCCTTGGGCACTCCCTGGCAGGTCGGAGCGTCGGGTTTCGAAGCTCGCATTCCTCTACGGGCCGAGGGCCTCGGCGGCACGGTGGTTTACAAGGTCCACACTGTTGGGTGGGGCGACACGCGTCTGCGGTACCACGCTAGTGTCACCCTGTGGCCGCGACGACTCTCGAAAGCGCTACGAGGTGGCATCTCCCCTGCGCGGAACGAGAAACGCTGGCGCGCTGTCAGCACCCGTGTGCTGCGACGGCACGGCTACAGCGGTCGGTGGCATTCGTATTCGTGGGGTCGCTTCGGCGACTATTGGAAGCGGCTTCCCAACCTCGCGGCGCTACGAGCCGAGCTGAGGCTGTACGACCGCTGGTTGCGGGAGCGACCGTGGTAGCCTCGCCGTCGAACAATGGGTTGAAGCGGACGAAGCCGGCGCGAGCGATGGAGCTCCGCCGCTTAACCCAGTGTTGGGCCGACCTGAAGCAGGGTACTGCGCCGGTAGGAATGATGACGAGCGGTGAAGCGCTTCCGCTAGCTGACGTCGAGAGGCAGTTACGAGCAGTGCTTCGCGCGCTGGCTGCCGAGCCGGCTGAGCAAGAGCAGGCGTATGCTCCGTTCTGCGCGGTGCACGAAATGGTTAGTGAGTTCGACCACTGGTCGGAGGTCTGGCTCGGGAACTACGGCCGGTCTGGCACGGCCGCGCGGCGCACTGCTCTCGCCGCCGTCGATGCCGCGCTGACGGCATTGTCTGAGATTGAGCGGACGTGCTCCGCCCCAGAACCTCTCGGCGGCGCGGGTTGGGCGCGCGTCAGGTCAGCCAGCCTAGAGTCCTTGGCTGCGTTCGGATGGTCTCGTCGGCCGCTGCCACGGCAGGTCGCGATGGACGGCGGTGGGTATCGTGAGGAATCCGAGTAGGCCGTGGGCGGCCCAACAAGGGGATGAAGCAGACGAAGCGTGGTTGACTTCGGAGCTTCGCAGCTTATCCCCGGTGTTGGGCGGACCGAGTCGGACTTGAATCAAGGGGGTCCAATGACAAGGCACTACAGTGTTGCAGCCCTAAGCGCTGTCGTCCTCCTGTTTCTAGTCGCCCTTCCGCGCGCGGCGACAGCGCAGGCGGAGGCTGCGATACGACAACTTCCAATCGAGAAATGGTGTGCCGCCGAGGCGGCCCAGGACCTCGACGCGAAGATGAACCTATTCACGTCAGATATCGTGTTTCTTATGCCGGGCGCCAAGCCCGTTGTAGGCAAAGACGCTGTCCGCACCTGGCAGAAGGCAGACTGGCAGAAGGGGCGATGGCGTTGCACCGGCACGGTTGACGAGGCTCAGGTGCTCGGTGAGTGGGGTTTTGTTCGCGGTACGTTCTCCGGCGAATCAACTGCATCCGATGGAACCAAGATCCATCTCTCGGGCAAGTTCATCAATGTTGTTCGGCAGGAGGATGGACGCTGGAGAATCGCTCGCGTGATCTGGAACAACGATTAGACCTCCAGGCCGAGACCGCTAAGGCCGGCGGCTCTGCCCGGGTCCGCACGAGATAGTCGGAGTAGCCGAAGGTCGAGCGAGGCCGCCCAACAAGGAGTTGAAGCTGACGAAGCCTGGGAGATTGGAGCTTCGCAGCTTAACTCCAGTGTTGGACGGACCATAGCGGAGGGAGGTAACGGATGCCGCCTTGCGGACTCTGACTGGGACTATTCTCGCGGTTGTCTTGCTAGCGATAGACGGCTTGGCGCAACCTGCAGTCGCCGAAGCTCGATACCCCCGTCATAACTGTAACGCGAAAAGGCTTCCTGGCGGCTTTCAACGCTCACGATCTGGACGCAATCATGGGGTTCTTCGCAGATGACTGCGAGTTCTGCATGCCCCGTGGCACGGAGCCTGAAGGACGGCGCTACGTGGGCAAGGCGGCGGTACGGGAGGGCCTCGCGAGCGCGCTTCACCGGCATTCCGGACGTCCACTACGGCGACGATCGCCACTGGTCACGGGTAACCTCGGCAGTGTTCCACGTGGCTCCTTGACGGGTACCACGAAGACGGGTGAGAGCGTCCGCGTTCGTGGCGTAGATCTTCTCGAGTTCCGCGATGGCAGATCATCAAGAAGGACCCTACTGGAAGATCGTTACGAACTAGCGGGCCGCCCAACAAAGAGTTGACAGATGCTACGAAGCCGAGCATAATGTAGCTTCGGAGCTTCAACTTGTGTTCGGCGGACCGTGGTGGATCCGCCAGATGCCCAAAGCTCCGACGACGGAGCGGCCAACGACAGCGGCGTAAGCATTCGTTGTCGGACACTTGTACCCCAGATTGGTATCTACTTGCTCGCGATCCCAATGAGTCCGAGCAGAGATGCTGGCGTGAGCGAGGGGCGAGGCCGAAGTCAGGTCATAGAATTCAGACGACAAGCCGCAGGCAACGAGCTCCGGCCTGGTCTCGCGAAATGTGGCGCTCTCACCGGTCCGAAGTCTTCAGTTCCGATCGTTACAACAACCCTGGTGACGCATTGCTGGCGAACAATGTTTCGCGGCTTCTCATGGGCTTCGCAGCTTATCCGCGGTAGTTGTGCGAACTCCCGGGTGTGCCACGAAGCCGGCTAGAATCCTGACGAAGGCGACTCTGACCATCCCGGTTGAGTTCGAGCGCGAGGCAGCGACGCTATTGCCGACGTGTCCGATTTGCCCGGCGTTCCGGCCTATGGAGCCCCGCCAGACGAACGCAAGGCAAAGTGCAGGCCCTCGCGCTCCGCGTCTAGCCTCTCGGCTTGAGCAGGCTGAAGGTGGCACCCAGGTCCTGGAGCAGCTACGCACGACATGGCCAACTGGCCCAGCAGCCGAGCCCAGCAAGTTCTCGCGGCGCTGCTACGTATCGGCTGGGCGATCAAGCGTCAGTCAGGGTCGCTATCGCACCCTATCGCGGCCAGGGTGGCCTGACTTCGTCTTTGCCTTTCATGACGGCGAAGAGGTTGGTCCGCGCATGCTGGCTCGAATCGCGAAGCGAACGGGACTGACCCCGGACGATCTCTAGAAGACGATGCCGCACAACAAGGGGATGAAGCAGACGAAGCCTGAGCATAATGGAGCTTCGCAGCTTATCCCGGTGTTCGGCGGACAATTAGGAGCTGACCGGCGAAAGCCGGCTAAGGGTTGTGGCGAAGAGACCACGTACGATCGACGAGTATCTGGCTGGTCAGGACGCCGGAGTCGGGCCGCCCTACAGAAGGTGCGCCGAGCGATCCTGGCGGTGGCACCCAAGGCGGAGGAATGTATCAGCTACGGCATGCCCGCGTTCCGGCTGAACGGGAAGCTCATCGCTGGTTTCCGCGCCGCGGCGAACCACTGCTCTTTTCATCCCATGAGCGGCACCACCGTTGCGACACTACGGACAGAGTTGTCGGAGTACGACACGAGCCCCGGGACCATCCGGTTCTCGGCGCGCGATCCGTTGCCAGCCACACTTGTTCGCAAGCTGGTAAAGGCAAGACTCGCGGAAATCGCCGAGTGAGATGGCTGGCCCACGTTGGAGGCGAGTGCGACGAGCCGCCGAACAAGGGGATGAAGCAGACGAGCGTTGAGCGTATTGGACGCTCGCAGCTTATCCCCGGTGTTGGGCGGACGTTCTGGAGGGCGTGATGGCGACGGAAAGGCCGGACAAGTCGCCGGACGTGACGGGTAGGCGTAGGCGCCTGGTTGCGTTGTGCCAGGGCTTGCCAGAGGCAATGGCCGAGCGCGCCGGCGCCCAGCACCTCGCATTCAAGGTCAGGCAAAAAATCTTCGCGTACTACGCCTACGATCATCATGGCGACGGACGTATCGCGTTGTTGTGCAAGGCTCCGCCGGGCGAGCAAAGTCAGCTTGTTGGGGAAGATCCGGAGCGATACTTCGTTCCGCCGTACGTCGGACCAAAGGGTTGGGTTGGGCTACGGTTGGACTCTCCGCGTCTGGACTGGCGGGCGGTCAAGAACTTGCTGTCTGTGGCCTACGTCCTCACCGCGCCAGACAAGCTGCGCAAGCAGTCAGGGCGAGGTGGGGCAGCAGCCCGGCGAGAAAATCCGCGCCGCCGCCCAACAAGGGGATGAAGCAGACGAGCGTTGAGCATCTTGGACGCTCGCAGCTTATCCCCGGTGTTGTGCGGACGTCTGAAGGGGAGCGCGGCTAAGTAGCGGCTGGCCTACTAAGCGATGTTCGGTCCTCGCAAAGAGATAGCCGTCCAAGCAGGGCCCAAGGCTGCCGCTTTCTGCGCCTTCTGCAATCGGGCGTCAGGCAGACGTTACCAGGCTGATAGCCGGGCCAACGGTGATATCCGCGACGATTGCGTTCGCATCTGCGTAGAGCATCATCGCTGACGCACATCTCTCGGACTCTCCAGAGAGTCCGGATGCAGTCCATCAAGCAGCGGGCGCGACTGAAAGCGCGTCGCTCTAAATGCCGACGGCCGCAGCAGATGCTGTGCCGGATGAGATGATTCCGCTTTGGCATTCCGATGCGCGCTGTAGCCGTCAGATTAGTTGCCACCGAGACTGCCTTTTCGATCGAGGGTCGTGACTGCTATGCGAGGATTGCCTGACGGCAGCCCCGCAGGTCCGGCGTCACCGGCGCAAGAGCGACGAGGGCTAGTAAGAGCGACGGCGCCGCGAACAAGGGGATGAAGCAGACGAAGCCAAGCATATTGGAGCTTCGCAGCTTATCCCCGGTGTTGGGCGGACCTTGGCGGGAACGGCGGTGGAGTGCGATTGGCGTGATCCGAGTCGGCTTCCTCACGCTGATCGCTATCAGTGTGGTCATGATCGTTGTTCGGGTTGCCCTCTATCCTCAGGTACTCACCCAGCCAGGCGGCACCCTGTCGGTCCTCGCCGCCGCTGGCGTCCTGTTCGCGTACGCGTTCGGTGGCTGGTCACCGCGAGTGGCGTCCCGACCGGTTGTGCTGAGAACGGCAACGGCATCGGCCTGGTCTGGAGCTGTCTCGGTGGCCCACGTCGCTGCAGGGGTCTACGTGGACCTACACACTGAGCAGCTATCGATGTCACTGGGGTCATTCTCGCGTGTCGCTCGGGCACTCGCCGGCTTCGAGGCTCGCAGGGCGGGACTGTCTCAGCCGGGCTCTTCGCCGGAGTGTGATTCGAGTGGTGTGCATGGTCCTTCGGTCAGCGTCGCTTTGCAGCTCTGACATCGCGAGTTCAACGGCATGACGTCGGTCTCGGCTCTTGCGCAGTGGCTGGTCGGACCGCGGCATTCGCATCGCGGACATATTCGAGGCAGGCTTCTGGCACCTCCTGATCGGCCCGCCGTTGCCATGTTGTGGAGGCGGGCCTCAGTGGCGAGACGCATCGGGTAGCGAGGGCGACGGAGGCCGCCGAACAAGGGGATGAAGCAGACGAAGCCTGGCAAGCTATTGGAGCTTCGCAGCTTATCCCCGGTGTTGGACCGACTTGAGGTGGAATGAGCGAGGTTGCGACGGCGGTGCAAGCCGCTCTCGACAGGGAAGCTCCCATTGCGAGAGAACTCGTTGTCGAGTGGTGCCAAGGCGCCGATGACCTCAAGGTCGCTGGCACTCCTGTATCGCCTGACTGGCGAGGCCTACGAGCGCATTCAGCCGCCTCTTGGGCAGCAGGAAACCTGTCGGCTCATCCAGAAGTACCTGCTGGAGTGTCTTCGCCTGAATCCGGAGGACGGGCTTGCGTTCAGTCGCTATCAGGCGGCGCGGACCCTGGTCAGCTGGTTCCAGCACCTCTCTCGCCTTGCGGACACCACTCCAGTCCTTCGCGACGCGGCGTCGGCTGTCACGCGGCTCTATCTTGAGAGCGACACCGAGGTCCGCACGGCCATCGAGACCGGCTTCTTGGAGCACGTTCTGGAGGATGCAGAGTTCCGCCCTCTGTTCGCGGGCTGGGAGCATGACGACCGTCTCCGAGAGGCATGGCGGGCTGCCCTGGCTTGGGGCGAGGCACATCCAGGCTTTACACGAGGCCTGGCAACAAGCCAGGCTGACGGTGACTCGGGGGAATGACGGCGCGGTCCAACAAGGGGATGAAGCAGACGAAGCCGGTGAAGCGTATTGGAGCTTCGCAGCTTATCCCGGTGTTCGCACAGACAGCGGCGAGTCCACTGGAGGCTGTTAATTACAGTGTAGGAGCTTTTGGTGACTGAGTTCCTGAGGCAATACGGCGCGCACCTGGCGGCCTGGGTACGTGTCGGGTCGATTGTCTTAGCTGTCTGCCAGTCTAGTAGTCCTGGCTTACTGCTCGGTCACCCCGGACCGCCTTGGCCCGCTCGCCGAGCCGCACTGCGGATGCTCAGCCTCAATGGTCTCGGTATCGCGGTCTGCAGCGCAATGTGGCGTTCGTTCCGAATGAGCTCCTCTGTTCGGGAACGGCGCGGGTGCTCGACGCCGCATGCGGCGACTGCCGCCACACGAGATGGCGTTCCGGCCCTGTCGAGAGTGAGTTCGACCTTCGGTTGTTGACGACCTCCGGGCCTTAACCGTAACCGCATGGTCGACCTCTTGTGATTGGTGCCCGCCGGCGTTCGAGCGCTCCCGTGCTGAACCGCTTGATATGGTCCTACTGGAGGCCGTCCTATCGTGGCAGACTTGACGGCGAGCCAGCCGGGCCAGCGCGTGCCTGTATTTCATACCCGGGCCCGACTTGGTGTGCTGCGCCCGTCGGAGTCCTTTGGCCGGCTTAGCGGTCGGCAAAGTCGAGGCGACGCTACACGACCTGCTAGTAGATGGGAGGGTTCGTCCAGCGATCCGTACACGTTCTGGGGATCGATGCATAAGTCTTACGAGTGTCGGATTCGTGGTACTTGTAATAGGCGCAGGCGCCGTCGAACAAGGGGGTGTAGAAGCAGGACGGAGCCTGAGCATAATGAAGCTTCGCAGCTTATCCCCTGTGTTCGGCGGATTCTTGATGGAGGCGGGGCCTTCCGTTTGCTAAGCTGGGCCGAGCGGCTCGAAGAGATCCAGGGCGTGACGCGCATCCTGGAGGCCGATTCGGCGGCTGTCGCCTCGTTCTGGAGCTTCCATCCAAGGCCCACTGTCTGTTGCACGGCAGCGAGTCGGCCCGATGGGCGGCGCGGTATTCGCCCTAGTCGAAGCCGTGGTCGAGCACTCTGTGGCTTCCGCTGCCTGGACTTGGCACGAGTTGGAGCGGTGACTCTAGGCGTCGGGGTTCGCGAAGGCCAGCCGAGCACAGGTTTGTCGTCAAGGATACGGTAGCGTTCACGAGTTCGTGGGCAATGCCTGCGCTGGAGAACAAGCTCCGCGCCGTCTATCGTGCAGCCGGCGCAGCGCTTTGGCCAAGGGCTCCGTGTTAAGTTTGGGGACAAGCTGGGTGTCATTTCGCGGAGCGCTTGATCTTCGTATCGGCTCACCCATCGGAAACGTTCGAGGCGTGTCATGGCGATGAGGCCGCTCTACGTTACAGTCCGACTCGTAACGGCTGGTTCAAGGCGCTCGATCGCGATTTGTCAGAGTGCCCGCGAGCATCGGAGCGCGAATCATTGGTGTGCGCGGGCGCGCCGAACAAGGGGATGAAGCAGACGAGCGTTGAGCATAATGACGCTTCGCGGCTTTATCCCCGGTGTTCGGCGAGAGCCAAGCGGCGCCAGGCTCGCCTATGATAGCGAGGCACAGGTGAGCGACGCGTGACTCCATGGCGCAGGCTCATCGCTGCCGCGATCGTCGCACCTGCGCAGCTCCTACCTCGGAGTCTTGTGGACGGTTGCCTCGGAACTCCAGCCTTCGCTAGGAGCACTATTCCTGATGCACTTCATTGCGACGCCAGCTAGCCTCGCTCTCCTCCGTACTGCTCGGCCGGAATTCGATCGTGTGCCCGTCGTTGGACCGACGCTTGGGGTCGCGTTGGTTCTCGTGGGCTGCGCCGGCGTCGGCATGCTTCATGATGCCCTCGAGGGCGGGGTTCTGAGTCGCTTGCCTGGCTGGTCAGGCGTTCTCATTTTCGTCTTGGCGGTAATAGTCGCGGCGTTGTTTGGGATAGCCGTTCAGGAGGCTGAACGGCCATGGCCGCCAGTGGGGCAGTGCAGCATAGTGCGAGAGGCCGCAGAACAAAGAGTTGAAGCTGACGAAGCCTGAGCATGATGGAGCCTCGCAGCTGAACTCTGTGTTGGGCAGACCTGCTGGGGCCGAGCGTAGGCGTTGAGAACCGCCGTTTGAACAGTCTCGACCGGAGAGGATGCCGATGACGCAAGCGAGTGATCGTGCCATCGACCGCATGACGCTCGTGGCGATCGCGATCGTCGCGTACGCACTCGCGAACGTGATCCACGAAGGCCTCGGTCACGGGGGCACGTGCATCGCGGTCGGAGGGCGGCTCACGGCACTCTCCGCAGTCCATGCAGAGTGTGCCGCTGAGGGCCGGGGTCTTCTGGCGAATTCCTTGGTCACGGCCGCCGGAACGCTGGCAAACCTGTTGGCTGGGGCCACGGCGTGGCTCCTGCTGCGCAGGCAGGAGGCGCGTCTTACCTCCCGGCGGTACTTTCTCTGGCTGTTCATGACACTCAACCTTCTCCAGGGGACCGGCTATTGGCTATTCTCGGGGGTGGCGAATGTTGGGGATTGGGCGCACCTTGTAGCGGACCTTGAACCGCTCTGGCTATATCGCGCGATACTCGCGATACTGGGCGGGGCAGGCTACTGGGGGGCGATCGTCCTCGGCCTGCGAACACTGAATCCGCTGGTGGGCGACGGGCCAGACCGCCTCCAGCGGGCACGAACGCTGTGTCTAGTTCCGTATCTCGCGGGCGGTGTGCTCTATGTCGCTGCGGGGGCACTCAATCCTGTGAGTCCGCTGCTGGTCCTGATCTCCGCGGCCGCGGCGTCGTTCGGTGGTGTCTCGGCGCTCGCGTGGATGACGGAACTGCTCCGAGAGCCAGGCTACCCTGCGGCGAGTGGTGTCCCGCTCGCGATCGACCGATCCCTCGGCTGGATTGCCTTTGCCGCAACGACAGCGCTCGTCTTCGTCGCGATTCTCGGCCCTGGGTTGCGGTTCTGATGGAGTCCGGTGGCCCCGATCCCGGATCTGCAGGCTTCGGCCGGTTCAAGCGCTTCAACCCCGCCCAAGACCCACCGCCCGAGTTGGCATGACGGGCTTGTCGCGTGCGGCGATTCGGCGCCACCAATGATCGAGCTGCCCAACAAGGAGTTGCACCTGACGAGGGGCGCCGCCTCGAACGCCGCCCCTCGCAGGTGAACTCCGTGTTGGGCTCCGACCTTGCGTGCTCGAGCGACTAGGTCATGACGAGAGGACGGGCAGCAGCTCGACAGCCCTATTGCGACTGGTGCCCGGTCAGGGTCCGCTTCCGAACGAAGTGTGCGGCAGGCTCGAGAGGCTGCCCAACGAATTGCTTTGGGGTCTGGATAGCTCAGAGAGTGCCGACGACCTCCTCAAGCTGGCTAGCGCGGCTGAGGCGCCCGTCCTTTTGCCCATCCGCTGGCCCATGCGAGTAGGCTACTCATGCTGTCAGAGTGCGTTCAGGCAATAGGCGGAATCACGATGCCGTCGAACAAGGGGATGAAGCAGACGAAGCCTGAGCCTATTGGAGCTTCGCAGCTTATCCCCAGTGTTGGACGCCTTGACGCGTGGGCGATCTCCGGCACTACCCGTCCGGATCCTGGAAGATCTTCTCGATCGGCAGACGGAACACGCGCGACATCTTGAAGGCCAGCGGCAGACTGGGGTCGTACTTCTCGTTCTCTATGGCGTTCACCGTCTGGCGCGAGACGCCCAGGCGGCGGGCCAGTTCGCCCTGAGACCAGTTGCGCTCTGCCCGAAGGTCCCTGATCCGCGACTTCACCGGTACCGGAACCAGGCGAGCAGCTGGCCCAGTCCGAAGAGCAGGAACATCGAGACACCCACGTACATCCAGTTCACCGCGGGCAAGCCGACGTTCTGCAGGAAGCCGTACGTGATGCTCAGCACGATCATCGCCGGGTAGGCGAACGCTCCGGCCTCGAGGTACTTCCGCTGGGCCAGCTCGTCCATCTGAGCGTACGCGCCTGACGCTGGTCAGCACGATGAACGCAATGGGCACCACGGGAGCGACCGCCACCGGCACTCGCCACGGCGAGTCCGGATGGGTCTTCAGGAACTGGCAGGACGGAATCAGGATGGCCGCGTACAGGACCATCGGGAGCAGGACGTCGAGCAGGTTGCGCCTCATGGGGCCTCCTCGCCGGGATCGCCTGACGATGGTGTCAGGTATGCTTGACACAATGTAGGCGGGGTAGCGCCAGCCTGTCAAGTATGCTTGTCAGGGGGTCATCGATGACTCAGGCGCCTAGACATGCAGACGGATGGCGGTGGCGCGACGGCGGCGTCGAACAAGGGGATGAAGCAGACGAGCGTTGAGCATATTGGACGCTCGCAGCTTATCCCCGGTGTTGGACAGACCTTTCGGGTTAGCGCGCGAGGAGTAGCATGGGTATCGTTCGAGCGAGGCTGCTGATCGCCAGTTGGCTGTGGCTCAGCTGACCGTCGCGCGCATGCAGATCTGTGCAACTCCAGTCGTCCTGGGCGGTAGACGTTGCCTCAGGAACCAACAGGAGCGCGTGCTCGCTTCCATTCGTATACCTTGTCAAGGAGTCCGCTGCCTCTAAGCGCCGACCAGCACCTGCGTTCAGGATATGGACACGACAGATGGCGCATCGTTGAGGAAGTCCCTTGTCATGCCGCGGTGGATCCATGCTCCGTCGATACCTACGGTCGGGTTCGTCTCATCATGTCTGGCAAGCTCAATGGCGTAACAAGCGGTGTCGAAGTAGCGTATCACACTTGCATTACATCTGCCCACATGGAAGATCAGGGCATGCATTCCATTGACTCAGCGTCTCAGGTGAGCTCTATGAAAGCGACGAGGCTGTCGCTGACGCACCGCGCTACGAGTTCGTCTTCGTCAGTCTCTACTGCGAATCGCTTCGCTCGCGAGGATTGCAGGGCACACGGACGGGAACTGTGAACTAAAATTGCGAGGACGGGCGGCCGTCCCAACAAGGGGATGAAGCAGACGAAGCCTGGCATACATGGAGCTTCGCAGCTTATCCCCGGTGTTCGGCGGACGTTGCGGAGGGACGTGAGCATGTCCAGGGCGACGCGATGCGGTCATCGCCGAGGTGCAGCGTCTTCAGCGAGTACGCGGTCGGTTGGCCTAGATCTATCGTTTCAGGACTTCGACCCTGTTGGGCAGCTGCCAGCGTGACTAGTCTGCCGCTGGTGCCCGCGTGGCACGCGTCCGAGGCGAGGCTGGACGGTGCGAGGCGCTCATCAGTGGCGGAAGGCGTCGGCGAGTTGAAGCGACCTTCTCGTGAGGGATGGCTTCAGGGGATCCGGTTGTGGCCGTCGGTAGTGGAGAGCTTCATCGCCGGGCTCGCAAGGCCGGCTACAGCGCATCCTCCTAGACATCGCTGCCGGCCATGGTTCAGGCTCAGCGTCTCTATCTGGGTCTGGGTTTCTGGAAGTCGCGCCCGATCGTCGCATCCCGTTCCAGGTGCTCGGTTGCTGGAGCTTGTGTTGGAATGACTGCGGCAGCAGCGCGCTGCAGGCGCGTCTAGATTCGCGCAGGCACTGCGGAAGCCTCCGAGGAATGCGGACGGCGCCGCCGAACAAGGGGATGAAGCAGACGAAGCCGTAGCGTATTGGAGCTTCGCAGCTTATCCCCGGTGTTGTGCGGACCTCCGCAGAGTGCGATACCAATCGATGAGCGCAGAGATGAAGCTACTGGCGGAGGCGATCGTCCGGCTGTCTTCGGGTCCGACTCGAGCTCGACCAGCAGGGGCGCTAGTCGGCCGAGGTCCCGATTTCCTGGCGTTCCTCTCGAGTGAAGGCCTCGCCGGATCAACTCGGCTATGCCACGAAGTGTGACTGTCGCTGCTCGAGTTTCCGACGCGCGGGCATGGATGCGCCGAACTCGGCGCATCGCCTTCTGCGGCGGTGACCAATTGGCCGAGACGAGCGGGCGTGCTCTTTGCTGCGCGTTTGCGCTGGACCGTAGAGCGTCTTCGATGCTTCATGCCGTGGCTTGTAACGTGGCTGATCCGACTTCGTATTCGCCTTTACCATGGAACGACGCTCACGATCGATCCGGCCGTGTCTTGCGCTATCTGCCTTGCATTTCGTGAAGCGAGCTGAAGTCGCTACACAGAACTGGCGATCCTACGCAGGAGTCACTATGCCGCACAACAAAGTAGTTGAAGCTGACGAAGCGTGGTCAACTTCGGAGCTTCGCAGCTTAACTCCAGTGTTCGACTGACCGTGCTGGGGCGATCGAAGGCACCGTTCCCGGCATTGCGGTGAAGACAGTGGGCGATCGAGCGGTGCTTCAGTCGCTCATCGCGAGGCTGCGTGGACTCCAGGCAGATAGTCCTCGTCGCTGGGGCACTCTGACGCCGCACGAGATGCTCTGCCACCTTGGCGACGCCACTGGCATGGTTCTTCGCACGCGCCCACGCAAGGAGCCCGTCCTTGGTCGAGGACACCCGGTGGTGAAGGCCTTGGCGCTTTGGTCCCCATTTCGGTGGCCACGCGGCTGGCGCACCAATCCCATGCACGACCCGAAGGCTGGTGGCACTCAGCCGTCGGTGTTCGCACAAGATCGTGAGGGCTGTCGCAGGGCTCGAGGGCATCGCGTCGGCCAAGCCGAATACTCTTGAGCCCGTCCACGGGTTCTTCGGCACGATGTCTGTGGCCGACTGGCACCGGTGGGCTTACAAGCACACCGACCATCACCTGCGCCAGTTCGGCTTGCGTGCGCTATTGCAGAGTCGTCGAGAATCGACGGGGCTGCCCAACAAGGGGATGAAGCAGACGAAGCCTGCGAGCGATGGAGCTTCGCAGCTTATCCCCGGTGTTCGACGGACCTGCAGGGTGGAAGGAGAGAGTCGCATTGATCGCCAGCATGATCCTGGTCGTGAGCCTTCAGGCGGCAGGCAGTGAAGGGGAGCAGGCCGCACACCATGAGCAGTTGACGATCCGCAATGAGCGGCGGTGCTCCCGGAGTGGACCTCAGCAGCTACAGCCTAATTACTAGCAATCGGGAAGCTGATCGTCGAGAAGCCGAGGCGATCTTGGAGGTCAAGGTCAGCTGGCCTCGCGCCATGCAGACCAAGGATGCCGCCCTGTTCAATCGGATCCTCGCTCGAGGCTTCACGTTTCGTGAAGCAGATGGGAGGCGTCCGAGAGGGATGCGTATATCCGCGATAGGGTCCGAAGGTCTGAGACGGTGGCCGCTGCCAGGTACGAGAACGTTGTGTTGCAGCTCTTCGGGCACCTCGCCGTCTTGAGCTATCGCAACGTCGTCTCGGGAACCGATGCCGGCGGCAAGTCCGAGACCTGGCATATGAGCTGGGTCGACGTGTTTGTGCACGAGGACGGCCGGTGGAAGATCGGCGCTAGCCACATTGTTAGCGAAAGAGTCGAGAAGGCCGTCGAACCATGAGTTGCAGCCGACGAGGCCGTTCTTCCCCATGGAGCCTCGCCGCTGAACTCGGTGTTCGGCGGACGGTGGGCGTGCCCAACCGACAAGAGGAGCCCGGCTAGAGTAGATGCACGTTGTACTATTCATCGCCATGGTCATGGCCCCCACTGGTAGCGCGACCGATGAAGGCAAGGTCCGGGCGGCCGAACAGCGCATCTTCTGCAATCATGGCGCGGGACGCCTCAGCCCTAGAGGGAGAGCTGGCTGCGGATTTCATCCTCTCCTCGCCGGGCAAGCCCGACCAGGCTCGCTATTACTTCCTCCGGGCGATCGCCTCGATGCCCTATCGGATTCTCGAGGTCGGTGGCGAAGACATCCGCTGTCGCCACCTTGGCGATGTGGCCGTTCTCTCGGGTGTGCAGCGGGCTAGGGTCGAAATCGCCCCGGGCAATGTCGTTGTTGCGAGAACGGCTTTTGCCGATCTGTTCGTCCGCGAGGGCGACTCCTGGCGGTTGCGTCACGCGTTCAGTGTCGAGCTCCCCGATGTGGATTCGGAGTAACCCTCCCGTCGCCCCTTCTGGGAAGACGGCGCCGCCGAACAAGGGGATGAAGCAGACGAGCGTTGAGCATATTGGACGCTCGCAGCTTATCCCCGGTGTTCTGCGGACAGGCGGAGATGCGCGGGGCTAGGCTGAGCGGCAAGGCCGATTGATGGCGGAATTCCAGGCGACGCCGGACGACTTGCGCGAGCTTATCCGCAGCCGCCAACGTCTTGACGCACGCCAACAGGCACCGTATCCGCTCGGCGCCGCAGCCGTTGCGCTTCTCCTGATTTCGGTATACGTACCAGCGGCGCTAGTGGCCTTCGGCGCGTGCTTTGCGTGGTCTCTCAGCCTACCGGTCAGTGCGAGCTCTCGCGGGGGCCTACCAATGGCGGTACGCGTGGTTGCAGGAGCCAGTCGTCGTTGAGGTGCTCGAGGAGGGCTTGCGCATGTCCAACGCGCGTGGCTCCTCTCTCATCAAGTGGTCTGGAGGCGTCGTCGTTAGAACGCTCCCTGGCGCCTTTGTTGTTGAGGATGAAGGGGAGGATGTCGCCTTGATTCCGAAGCGCTATCTCAACTCAACGGAACTCCTTCTGCTGCAGAATCGAGTGTCCACTTGAAGACGGTGCCGCAGAACAAGGGGATGAAGCAGACGAAGCCAAGCGTATTGGAGCTTCGCAGCTTATTCCCCGGTGTTCGCCAGACCAAAGAGTGAGCGGCAGAGCACAGGTTGCATGTGACTGAGCGCGAGTGGGACAAGATGCTCCGTGGCGAGTTGTACCTGGCGAGCGACTCGGAGCTTGTGGCAGCGCGGGTGCGGGCCAGGCGGTTGTGGGCTGAGCTCAACCGGAGTGACCCAGCGGACTACTCCCTGCGCGCTAGAGTGCTCAGCGAGTTGCTCGGTGGCATAGGCTCACGCTCGTCGATCGAGCCACCTTTCTACTGCGACTACGGATCCAACATCGTCTTTGGTGATGATGTCTTCGTCAACTTCGGAGCAGTGTTCCTCGACCCTGGGCGAATCACACTCGGTCATCAGGTGCAGCTCGGGCCGATGGTCCAGCTGTTAACGGCCGACCATCCGCGTAAGGCGGCCTTGAGAGTTGCGGGCCCGAGCTTGCTCGGCCAATCACGATAGGCTCGCGGGCATGGCTTGGCGGCGGCGTTGTCGTGTGCCCTGGCGTCACGATCGGTGAGGAGGCTGTTGTCGGTGCTGGCAGCGTGGTGGTGCGGGACGTACCGGCAGGAGTCGTGGCGGCCGGAAATCCCTGCCGCGTCATCAAGAAGACCTGACCGGATGCCTGATGCTCGGGGCGCGGGGCTGGCGAACAAGGGGATGAAGCAGACGAGGCCGAGCATATTGGACGCTCGCAGCTTATCCCTGGTGTTCGGCGACTTTCCGCGATTTCGACGAGGCAAACGCGAGCCGGACGCTGACGCCCAGCCTGGCAAGCATGTCGATCAAGGCATCGGTGCTGAACAGGTCGAGCCTCCCGCGAAGAAGGTCGCTGACGCGCGGCTGAGACACGCGCATGATTCTGGCTGCTTCGGACTGCGTGAGGCCACGGGCCTTCAGCAGCTTCTCGATCTTGATCATGAGTTCCGAGCGAATGGCCAGGTGCTCTGCCTCTTCGTGTCGGAATCCCAGATCCCTGAAAACGTTACCGCTCGAGCGCGTGACCTTGCTCTTAGCCCTTTCCATGGCCTTCCTTCCTCCGATGCTCCAGCAACTCCGATAGCGTTTTCGCGCCAGCTCGATGTCGGAAGGAGAGGTCTTCTTGGTGCGTTTCTCGAAGGCGTGCAGATGTAGATGCCCTCGAGGAACCGGGCGACGTAGCAGACCCTATGTTCCGTCTCGGTGTGGATTCGAATCTCCTGGACACCCGCGCCTATGCTGGCCATCGGCTTCCAGTCGTTGGGCTCCAGTCCTTGCTGGACACGAAAGAGTTGGAAGCCAGCTACTCGCCTTGCCGACCGGGGGAAGCCTCTGATGTCGCGTTGCGACGACCCCAGCCACAGCAGGCGCTTGGCCATTTGCTCGAT